>JANQJC010000072.1 GCA_028281825.1 Flavobacteriales bacterium | reverse complement strand
AGGATGAATCGCCTTAGTCCACGCAGTGGACGGCTTCGATACATCCGTGGCTGGGGTCATGATATGTTTCAAGGATAGGATAGTCAGCCTTGACTTTTTGTATACTTTTTCGTCAAGGAAAAAGTATTAACCCGTCATTGCGAGGAGAAACGACGAAGCAATCTCAAACTTAATAAAGCTAAGTACTTATGGATAACTCAAACTCCACCAACTTGCCCTCCTTCTTCGGATTAGTCGTCTTCTCAGCAAAGTAAACCTGCCCATCATTAGCTATCATTACCACAGTTGAGCACACCGTTCCATAATCTGGGCTTTTGATAAACATGGAAGAAGCCGCTCTTTCCATTTCTATCGGCAAACCGGTTTCAGGTAATTCATCATCTGGGGCCTGCGCTTCATCAGCCAGCATACCAAACAAATCACCTGGGCTAAACTCCCCATTAAAAGTTATATCCATCAGGCAGCTTTTTCCTTTTTCAACCTTTTGCCAGGGCGTATCCATAAATGCATTGCTCACACCATGCACATCTGGCTTAATCTCACTTGGTTGGTCCAATACGTTAGAAAGGTACCAGGCACTATTCATATCACCCACTACCAAGTTAAATCCATTGTATTGCTTAGGCTTTTCAATACTCTTTACGTACTCCTCGGGTGATAAATCTGCCTTCAGGTAATTACTAACCAATGGCCCTCTTGATGGTGCATCAGGATAGAAAAGCGAGAAATCCCTGTAATTGGTGATAAAGGCAAACTTTCCATTCTTATTCAAGCCTAGCCACGTGCCCCCATGCTGCATATCCCGCCCACCAAGTATATTGGAATTACCCTCCCAAAAATGAGCCTCACGCGTCGGCCGCGTATAAAACTCATCCCTGTTGGCTGCTATTATCAACTTATAATCGGGATGCTTTTTGTAAGAAAAAATATTAAGGCACATTTCAATTGCTTAGTTACCCATTTGTGCTTGCAAGGCCTTCAACCTGGCATCCAAACCAGCATTCACTTTTTCAAACTCCTCTTTGGAGTTCAACTTAGCATTCACACTAAAATAGAATTTTATCTTAGGCTCGGTGCCACTGGGTCTTACAGTCACCTGGGTACCATTCTCAGCTATATACTTCAACACATTTGACGAAGGCAAACCAGTCTCCTCTTCCCTATTCTCTTTCAAGTTGCGGGCCACCCCACTCTTATAGTCTTTCAACCACACCACTGGTGAGCCATCTATCTCTTTCAATGGCTTATTCCTAAACTTATCCATCATAGCAGCTATTTCTTCTGCCCCTTGCTTGCCCTTTCGGGTAATGGATACCAAACTCTCCTTATAAAACCCATACTCGAGGTAAATGTCAATCAACAATTCATAAAGGGTTTTACCATTATCCTTAGCCCATGCAACCATCTCAGCTATCAGCGCACACGAAAGTACAGCATCCTTATCCCTCACAAAATCACCAGCCAGGTAACCAAAACTTTCTTCACCTCCTCCAATAAATTTCTTCTTTCCTTCTAGGCTTCTGATTAGCTCAGCTATGTACTTAAAACCCGTCAATACATTATAGCAATCCACATTAAATTTCTCAGCCATGGTATCTATCAAGGCAGTGGTCACTATGGTTTTAGCTACAAACTGCTTACCATCAAGCATATTTTTCTCTTGCCACCTTTTTAATAGATAGTACACCAACAAAGCACCTGTTTGATTACCATTTAGTAAAACCATTTTGTTTCGCAAGTCTCTCACTGCAATGCCCACCCTATCGGCATCAGGGTCCGTCCCCATCACCAATTCAGCGTCACTTTCATTGGCTAACTGCAATGCCATTGCCAAGGCAGCTGGCTCTTCAGGGTTGGGTGAATGTACCGTAGGAAAATTACCATCATACACATCCTGCTCATCAACAGTAAGCACATTGGTGAAGCCAAATTTCTCTAAGGCTTTAGGCACCAAAACACCTCCCGTTCCATGCAGCGCGGTATACACTATCCTCAAGCCGTTCTGCCTTCGTATCGCCTCTGGCGACATAGAGAGTTGCTTCAAAGCACTCAGATAAGCATTATCCAATTCCTCACCAATCCAATGTATTTTTCGGCTGTCCATTTCACTTTTCACAGCTTCCAAACCCTCAATAGCCTCCACCTCTTTTATCACATTCTTGTCGTGAGGTGGTATCAACTGCCCACCATCATTCCAATAAGCCTTGTAGCCATTATATTCCTTAGGGTTGTGTGATGCTGTAATTACCACACCACTATGGCACTTTAAATGCCTGATAGTGAATGAAAGCTCTGGGGTTGGCCTTAGCTCTTTAAATATGTAAACCTCAATTCCATTGGCCGAGCACACCTCAGCTACCTTTCTGGCATATCTACTGCTATTGTTTCTTGGGTCATGGGCCACAGCTATCTTCACCTGCTCATTAGGGAAGGTTTTGAGCAGGTAATTGCATAATCCTTGTGTAGCCATAGCTATGGTATAGCTATTAATACGATTAGTACCCGCACCCATAATACCTCTCAAACCCCCTGTACCAAACTCCAGGCTCTTATAAAAAGCATCTGTCAGCGCCACTGGGTCACTATCCAGCATCTTTCTCACATGCTCTTGTATCTCGGGATTAAACTCTGGTGAAAGCCATTTCTTGGCTTTTGCTCTAATTTCAGTATCGTTCATCACAACAAAAGAGAATATTTTTTCTACACGCCAAAGTTACAATAATCAAAAAAGGATTTGTTAAAAAGCTTTAATATGAAAGGATTAACTCAAATTTAACAAGCGTTTTTATTAAATTTGGCAGCAACGTTTAAAAACCAAAACATGAAAAGAATAGTTTCTACAGCCTTGGCAGTATTTATGCTAAGTGCCATTGCACAGGCACAAGATGCTCAAAACCACCTTAATAAAGCTAGTGAAAATATAAAGTCTAAAAACTATCAGGAAGCCCTTAAAAATCTGGGTGAAGCAAAAAAGATAGTGAATGATTTATTAGGTGGACAACTCGCCGAAGCACTTCCTGCACAGGTAGGCGATTGGAAGATGCACCCGGTTGAGGACTACAACATGGATATGGCTACTATGGGCAGCCCAAACACAGTTGCTACTATGCGCATATATAAGAGCGCTTCAGCAGAAAAAAAGAGAGAAGAAGACATTGCTAATATGCCTGATAACCTTGACCCTGCAATGATGATGGTTGAAGAACAACCAAAAATCAACGTAACCATCTCAAATGATATGATGATGGCCAACGAAGTCATGATGGCTTTTTCTGATGACAACTTTGGTATGGGTGACCCAAATGAATTTTTTGAAGCTACAAGAATAAAAGGATACAGGGCCACCGTAAGATTCAATAAAGAATACGGCACAGGTGCTGTTACTGTTATAGCCGGCAGTGGCGTAGTAAAGGTTGAACCCACAAGAATTGACAATAAAGACATCTTAGTTAAAATAGCTGAAGCTATCGACTATGAAAAGGTAAAGGCTATCCTTGGAGAATAATCCAACCTCTCCAAAAACTAAAAAAGCCCCCAAAAATTTTTGGGGGCTTTTTTAGTTACAAACAACACCAATAATTCAATTATTTTTTGTTTTATAAACCTTTGTTTATATTTAAACAATATTAACAAACTAATTTATTATGAAAACAACAATTAATACACAGAGATGGTATCAAATCAGCCTAACCATGCTATTGATCATAATATTAAATTTTCAGGCAATGTCGCAGTGCTATAATTGCGGATCAAGTTGTAGTATTTCACCTAGCGCCACTGGAAATTGCGCTTTTGCCGCAGGTGATGGTGCTACAGCAAGCGGAAACTTATCTATTGCACTAAATGGTAGTGCAACCAATACTAGTACTGTTGCTATACTTGGAAGTGCCTCAGGCGATGGAGCCGTTGCAATTGGAGGAAGCTCGACAGGCCTTGAATCTTATGCAATAGGAAATAGTACTGATGCCGATGGAGACCGAAGTTTTGTAATCGGCGAGTGGGCAATCGCAGATGGAAGTTATCATCATAATTATATTTTTGGTGCAGGAGAAGAAGACCAAGAGTTAGTTAATGATATTTCAAACTCAATTATGCTGGGTATCAATAGCAACCTCCCTACCCTTTTCATTGAAGGAGCTGAAGGCACATCAGGTAGTTGGGGAAAGGTGGGCATAGGCACTACTTCTCCCATTGGAATACTTCATCTTAGAGAAGAGAGTGGTGATGATACTGAGTTGATTATTGAAAAATATGGGAATACTGCAGCTGGTGTTCATTTCTATTCTGGAGGAGACAACTTGGGCTACCTACAAATAAATGATGATGAACACATGCTTTTGTACCACAGAGTTAATAATAAACCAATCAGATTTGCTGTTCGACCAGGAGGTACACTGACTGAAATCATGAGAATAGCTGGCACAGGTAATGTCGGCATTGGACCTCAAACAGCACCTTCAGCTAAATTACATGTTACAGAAGATGCAGTCAATGAAGCAGGAATAGCTCGATTTGACGTGAGTGATGCAAGTGGATATATTCAAATTGAAAACAAAGATGGAGATGCAACGGAGTTTGCTGGAATGATTATTGGAAACACGAGCGTGACGGATAACGAAGCCCTTACCTTAAGGGCTATTGTTAATGATTCTGGCACTCAACCCTCTATGGAATTCAATGCCAGAACTTCTGGAGGAAGTGCAATATCAAGTCGCCCATTGTTTGCGTGGACGAACTTCACAACAACTGAAATATTAATGGATGCTTCAGGTAATTTGGGTATTGGTACAGTCGCGCCAGTGGCAAAACTAACTGTAGAAGGTGATATTTACCCAAATACGGATAATATGTGGGACTTGGGAACTAACACTGGGACAACTCGAGCTTGGCAAAATATTTATAGTTACAATTATGTAACTGTAATTTCCGATAAGAGAAAAAAAGAAAATATCGAACCTTTGGACTATGGTTTGAAAGAAATACTATCGTTGAACCCAGTAAAATACACATATAAATCTGACGCTAAAAAAAGTTCTTACGATAATAGAAGACAATTAGGGCTTATTGCGCAAGAGGCATTGCCAATTCTTCCCGAAATAGTAAATAGTGCAAATGATACTGCTCAATCCATGGGCATTAAATATGGAGCACTAATACCTATTCTTATTAATGCTATAAAGGAGCAGCAAGATGAAATTGAAAGGCTAAAAGTACAGGTTCAATTAATCAACCAGCCTTTAACCTCGAATGAGGACTATAAGGATCATACCTCACATTTAAATGAGTTCATTCTATTAAAAAACGACCCTAATCCATTTAATGACTTTACAGACATACAGTACGAAGTTGAAAATTGTGATCACTGTGAAATAATTGTAATGGATATTAATGGCAAGCTAATAAAGAGATTGCCTCTCAATAATAATTCAGGGAAAGTAAGGATATATTGTTCTGAAATAGGGAATGGAGTATTTAGTTACTCTTTAATTGAAAATGGCAAAGTGTTAAAAACACAAAAAATGATATCTACCAAATAAATTATCGAAACACTCCTTAAAAGCCCCCAAAATTTTGGGGGCTTTTTTATGCCTATACCCAACTTTTTACATCACATTTTCGTGTATCTGCCCAGGAAAAACATATTGATAAAAACTCATAAACAGGTGTTAATAAGTTAATAATTAGCATTATCTGGGATGTGATATTTTAATAACTTTACACCTGCTAGCGCAAAAATAACATGAGAAGAGTTCTACTCATAGCCTTTTTATTTACCCTTGGTGTATTGCAAGGTTTCTCGCAATGCCTTACAAATGTTGACTTTAATACATGGTCCATTGCAGGTAACCCAGCCAATGGTAATTGGAATGTGATTAGTGGTGGTAGTCAAGTACATCAAACCGTTAACGGTAATAATACTTTTTTCATATCACCATTTGAACTAATAAATGTACGTATAACGGGTAATTTCCGCTCAGAAGATGGTGATGATGATTGGATGGGTTTTGTATTTAGCTTCTTAGACCCTATTGGTAATACCACGAACTACAATTGTTGGCTATTTGACTGGAAAAGAGACAATCAGGGTAACAATCCAAGAGGAATGTCTCTTTGCAAGTTATCTGGCGTAGTAAATCCTCTCGGCTCTGCGTTTGGTGACCATATAGACCAACCTGGTGTTTTTGAAGTAATGCAAAATGATTTCGGCGGTATTGGCTGGCAAAAAGACTATGACCATGCCTTTACACTGGAGCTTACTTTTACCAGAGCCATTATTTATGTGGATGGGAACTTGGTTTTCGACCAAACCGATTGCTTCCTTCCTGGGTATTTTGGGTTCTACAACCGTTCTCAACCTGATTGTTACTATTCTAACTTCCAGTACGACCTCTTTATTGATTTCGTGGTTGACTTTCCACAGGTTTGTCCGGGTGACCAGGCCACATTTACCTTCCTTGACCCCTGTATTCAGTTCAACTTTAACTTTAACCAGTACGTTAGCTTTACTTGGGATTACGGCGACGGAACGGTAGAAGTCAACAACAACCCAAGTTTTCAAAACGTCAATGGAGCTCACATTTACAACGCTCCTGGAACGTATAACGTAACGCTTACCATTGAAGATACACAAGGCTGCACAGCCAGCCGCACCAATCAAATAACTGTTTTGCCAGGTCCTACTATTGACTTTACAGCCAATACAGCGTGCCAGGGTAGCCCAACCAACTTCACTGACCAATCAACTGGTAACCCAGCTTTCTGGGAGTGGCAGTTTGAGCCAGGTCAACCTTTAGATAATAACCAAAATCCATCTTACACCTTCCCGTCGGCAGGTACTTACACGGTAACACTTACTGCCTCTGAGAATGGATGTATAAATACCGACACAAGAGATGTAACAGTAGTACCATCTCCTACAGCAGCATTTTCAGCAGCATCAATACCCTGTTCTGGATTACCCGTTGACTTAACTGATGAATCTACCTCAGACCCGGGAAATGCCATTACTACTTGGGAATGGGACTTTGATGGCGATAATGTAGTAGACGCCAATACACCTGATGCAATTGCAATATTCCCTGCACCCGGCAACTATACCACAAGCCTCACAGTTACCACTGCTAATGGCTGCTCCGATACTTATACTGAACAAATAGCAGTTACTGAATCACCAGTAGTTGACTTTGCCTGGACAGACGCCTGTATGAATGATGGTATCGTATTCGACGCCACGGCGTCTGTAAATGGTGGTAATATCACAGACTACTTTTGGGATTACGATGGCGACCAGGTGCCTGATGACATCATTGAAGACCCAACCCACATCTTTGCTACTCCAGGCACTCATACAGTGAGCCTGGCAGTAATGGCAGACAATGGCTGCCCCAACTACGCACAGCACGATGTAAACGTATTCGCTGAGCCAACTGCCGACTTTAGCTTCGTAAATGCTTGTGCCGGAAACAACATAGCCTTCACTGACCTATCTACTGTTTCAGCTGGCAATATTGTAAGTTGGGACTGGGATTTTGAAAGCGATAACGTAATAGACGACAACACACAAAACCCAAGCTTTGACTACGGTGGCATTGCAGGCCAATATGACGTGACACTCACAGTTACTACAGACATGGGATGTATCCACTCCATCACACAAACCATTGAGGTTTATCCAAATCCAGTTGTCAATTTCACTTTTGATGATGTATGCTTTGGAATTACAGCCAACTTTATTGATGTATCTAATGTCACCACAGGCAACATCACTACTTGGGATTGGGATTTGGATGGGGATAACGTAGTTGATGATAATACCCAGAACCCAAGCTTCGATTATCCTGTTCCTGGCACCTATACCGTTACACTCACCGTTACTACAGATAACGGCTGTGTGGGCACAACAAGCAAAGATATCGTCATCTTCCCAGTACCCGTGGCCAACTTCAACAACACAACCGAGTGTTTTACGGATGCAACTCAATTTACTGACGCAACAGTAGTTACACCTCCTAGCACCATCACAGATTGGGCATGGACTTTTGGTGACCCACCAGCACAAAACGTGCAAAACCCATCGCACACCTACTCAGCACCAGGCACCTATGATGTAACACTTGCAGTTACATCAAACAACGGATGTACAAATACTACTACAAGCCAGGTGGTCGTTCATCCGCTGCCTGAACCTGAATTTTCTGCTACTTCAGTTTGCTTCGGTGAGCCCACAGAATTTAGTGACCTATCAAGTATACTGACTCCTGGAAATATTGACAGCTGGTATTGGGATTTTGGAGACCAAACTAACACTACCCAGGCTGAACCATCACACACCTATGCAGTTGCAGACTTTTATGACGTAACGCTTACACTCACATCTGACCAGGGTTGTACAGACGAAATCACCCACGAAATTGAAGTGTATCCATTACCACAGGTAGATTTTGTAGCTACTGAAACAGAGGGCTGCCAGCCTTTTGCAACCAATTTTATCGACCAATCAACCATCCCATCGGGTTACTCTATCGTTCAATGGGACTGGGATTTAGGCAATGGAAGTTCTAATGCGCAACATCCAAGGCATCCTTATCCTTTGGATGGTGTATATAGCATCTCTCTCACAGCCACTTCTAATGAAGGCTGCCAAAGCACATTAACACTGACGGATTATATCACGGTTAACCCCAAGCCTAAGGCAGGCTTTGAGCCTACCCCACAACCAACGGATATTATTTTTCCTTACGTTACCTTTAATAATCTGGCCAGCACCGATGTAGTAGATTGGGTTTATTTCTTTGGTGATGGCAGCCAAAGCAGTGAGGAAAGCCCTAAGCACACCTATGTGGAACATGGCACCTTCGATACTGAGCAATGGGTTTACAACCAATATGGTTGTGGAGATACCATTACCGATGTCGTAATTATAGACCCTGCCTTCACACTTTACATCCCTAACGCCTTCACCCCTAACGAGGATGGGCACAATGACAAATTCTATGCCAGAGGGCTAGATATAGGCATTGTCGATTTTAAGATGAGAATATTCAACCGTTGGGGCGAACAGCTTTTTGGAAGTAATGATATCGACGAAGGCTGGGACGGTACCATTCATGGTGGTTATGAGCAAGTGCCTGATGGTGTCTATCTATATCGCATCGATATTATCAACCTTGAAGGAGACAACCTAAACTATAATGGAAAAGTCTCTCTCATCAGGTAAATGAAGAGAATAGCCCTTTTATCCGATACCCACAGCTACTTTGACCCTAAGCTGCCCAAGTACCTCAAAGAATGCGATGAGATTTGGCATGCTGGCGATATTGGTGATATAAGTGTAACAGATAAGCTGGAAGAAATAAAACCCGTTAAAGCCGTTTATGGCAATATAGATGGCGGCGTTCTTCGTCAGGCATTCCCTAAAGATTTACGCTTCAAGTGCGAAGGCGTAGACGTATTCATCACCCATATAGGCGGCTATCCCGGCAAATACTCTCCTGGGGTTTATAATCAATTGAAAAAGAACCCTCCCAACCTATTCATCTGTGGGCATTCACACATCCTAAAAGTAATGTTTGATAAAGAGCTGAACTTCCTACACATAAACCCTGGCGCGGCAGGCATCTACGGCTTCCATCAGGTAAAAACCCTCATTCGCTTCACCATTGATGGTAAAGAAATAAAAGACCTGGAAGTAATTGAGTTAGGCAAAAGGGTTTAAAATTATTTTGTTCGCGGGCAAAAAACTGCCACCTCAAACCATATTACGTTATTGCGAGTCCGCCTCTGGCGGACGCGGCAATCTCAAGTCCCTCTCCTTAGGGAGAGGGCATCTTAACCCTTAGTTTGCTTATTGCTAACGGCTAAAAGCTAATAGCTAAAGAATCACTCCCCCAATCTCAAATCAGCAAAATCAAGGATAAAATTCCAGTAATCACCATTCATAGTGTGCCTATAAGGCCGCCTTATCTGCACCAATTGTCCTGGCACCTGCGTTCTTCTTGAAATCCTTTTCTTCACTTTTCCTTTACCCACAATACCTTCCTCACCATAGAGTTTGTATACAGGTGTCACCATTTTCATATTCTTTAATGAGAGCCAATAACTGCTCCATGGGTCATATATACCCACCGTCTCTATCACAGGTCTTGGAGCCATCAAGGCGAGTAAATAATGTTGGTCTATTGGCAAGGTTTTAGGCTTCTTTGCATAAGTCTTGTATCTGTCATTAAACCAGTGCGGGAAAACCTTATTGATTCGTCGCATGCTCTCCATAGGGTGTTTTTTCCCTAATGCCATTCCACCCGTTCCCGATTGGTGAGGCACTACCATCGCCACCCTTTCATCAAGTGCTGCTGCCAGCAATGCCGCCTTCCCCCTTCTCGAATGCCCAAACAGGATAATTCTACCAGGGTCAATTAAGCTATCGGTCACCAAATAATCCACTGCCCTCTGTAATCCCCAGGCCCAAGCCGAGAGCACCTTCCCTCCTGTATCATTCTTCAACTCGGGATAATGACCAAAAACACCGTGGTTTCGGGCTTCCATATCAGCAGCTACATCACTCTCATGAAATGTTGCAAAGGCATACCCCCTGTTAAGTAAGGTATCTAAAGCCCAAAAATCTTCTTTTATCCCCCTTAGCTTTCCATGTTTATCCACCTGCTTCTCACACCATGGATGCAGTATCTTATACCTATATTCTTTTACATCCTCTAGCGAGCTCACGGTAATGTTACCACACTTATTCAATGCCAATACTACTGGCACTGGCCCTTCCCTATCAGCAGGTATAAAAAGGGCTAGTTTGATTAACCCAACTCTTCTGTCATCAAACAAATAGATAAACACCTCTTTATAGAGCAACTTAGCTTCTTCTATCAGCACCTCTTTTTTCACCTCTATCTCCATTCTGGGTACTGGCGGCATATAGCCATAGATATGCTTCAAAACCAAATCCTTGAGTTCCACCCTTCTCTCCTCCCACTCTGCTGTAGTCTTCACTTGTTTGCCATTCAAATACATCAGCGAATCCTGGCATAAACCCGAAAGGCTTACTATCAAAAAGAAAATCGAAAGGAATACTTGCTTTTTCACCTAAGCAAAGAAATGAAAAAGGAGCCTTAAGGCTCCTTTTTCATTCTATTTTTCTGTGCTGGCTGCATCGCCCGTTTTCTTAATCACACCGTAGTGTTTATAGGGACCATCACCACTCACAATTATCTCATCTTTATTAGGTTCTACCAAAAGTTCTTTCACATCCTGCCTTTTGGCTTTTACTTCCCAATCAAACTCACAATCCTGGCAATCGCCATAAACAGTGAATTGATTCGATTCAAAATCATCATAACTCAATAGATAAGGCTTTTTGCCCTTTGGTGTTAATATCACTGTAGCCGAACCATCATGGGTTAATGAGTTAAAGTATTCAGGCAAGCTCACGGTAGCCTCACCTTCACTTAACTGGGCTGTACCCCTATAATAAACACCATTCTCAGGCCCTTCAAGGGTTGTATGCACCAAATATTTATCAGGATTATCAGGATGGTCAATAATAAAAGTTTTCACCCATGAGCTCTCAATATAAAACCTAAGTTGGCTGCCAGTCCAGTCAACAGAGAAACCATTATCATTACCCCTATCGCGCATTCTACCACCATTTCCATAAGTAGCATCAGAGGTACCAGTAAGCATACCACTAGCCCTTATGTTCCCACTTACATCTAGTTTTTCTGACGGGTTTGAGCTACCAATACCCACATCGCCGCCTTCTTCAATTGTCATCAACTCACTAAAATTACCGTCCCTGGCTGCTGAATTAGTACCAAAAGCAAAATAAGAGCTAGTCCCACTATTATCGCTATCAATACTAAAGGTCATCGCAGCATCGGTTTCGATATGGGCATTAGCAGTAAGGCTTATATCACTGGTAGTGCTCACTGAGTTAGATTTAACTATTAATCTTTGTGCATAAACGTTACCATCTACATCCAATTTTTCTGCTGGTGTACTTGAACCTATACCCAAATTGGCACCATCAATAGTCAAATAATCATTTCCGTTCAATATTATTCTAGCATCGAAATCTGACGAGCCATCATTTGCAAAGTCAATGAAAGGGGTTAAGCCAGTGCCATCAATATCTTTCAATTCAATACTTGGATTATTGCCATCTCTATTTATTTCCACTATTTCGCCACTTCGGGTTGAGAGAATATCCCCTGCCACATCCAACTTGGCGCTTGGCGTAAGAGAACCAATACCCATATCACCAGCCTCAGTAATTCTCACCAGTTCATCAAAATTGCCATCACGGGCAGCAGAATTAGTACCGAAACCAAAATAAGCCCCAGTTTCATTATCATCCCTGTCCACACTAAAGGTCATTGAGTTACTGGTTTCCACATGCGCATTAGCTTCAAAGCTTAAATCACTGGTAGTGGTTACTGTGTTTGTTTTCACCAAGAGCCTCTGTGCCGTTAGGTTGCCTTCCACATCCAATTTTTCACTTGGCGTGGCAGAGCCTATACCCACATTACCATTTTGATTAAGTATGGTCAATACTTCTGTATCCGTTCCATTGGTCTTTTTTAATACCCTGAAAGGCACGCTACCACCACCATTATCCCTGGTATCCATTATCCAACCATAAAGGTTGTTTGCTGAAGCCAGATAAATATGGTCGTCATTACCAGGGCCTATATGCATTTTCGCACCAGGGGCAGTAGTGCCAATACCCACATTACCCAGGTCATCAATTGCCAAAGCAATATTGGTAAGCCCTGTGGCATAAGTGGTTGATGTACCAAACAACATAGTAGAACCGGCAGCAGTAGTATTCAAA
>JANQJC010000047.1 GCA_028281825.1 Flavobacteriales bacterium | reverse complement strand
CCTTCAGGTACTGTCAGCCCCCCTGGCCGCCTTCAGGGTGGAGTTTCTCCCTTCATGTGAAGGTATCATGGGCTACTTTGAGAACAACTCGGAGGATGGTATCAGTTACCAATGGGACTTTGGTGATGGCACTACTTCTGAAGATGTGGAGCCTACGCATATGTTTGAAGTAGGTCCTGGAGGTGTGGTGAATCTAATAGTATTTAATGGTAATGGATGTGCTGACACCGTTACGGTTGACAGTTCTTCTGTAATATACGACAATCAGAACTTTGAGTTGATAGTGCCTAACGTATTTACTCCGAATAGCGATGGACAAAACGATTGTTTTATACCAGCTTTTGATGGAGCGTTTAATGATTGCTTTGAGTTAAAAGTGTATAACCGTTGGGGAGCACTTATTTTTGAATCCATAGCCCAAGGTCACTGCTGGGACGGACGCAATAAAGCAGGCAGAATGATGGAAGAAGGAACTTACTACTATATAGTGGATGTGAATGGAAGCAAATGGGCAGGCTTTGTCCAATTGTTATATTAGCGGCTATCTCTTATGAATATGACATCTCATTTCTCAGTTTATCTCAAAAGCATATTTGTATTAGGTATCATGATAGCATTTCATAGCTGTTCAACTTCTCAGGTTAGAGATAATGAACGGAATAATGATACTAATGCAATAAAGGATACCACTGAAATAGAAGTTGAACAACCAAAGATTTACACAGTAGATTACCTGTTAGGAAAATTTACTCCTGAAAGCGACACAAATTTTATTGAAATACCCGCTAAGTATTGCAGCAGAAATGGAATGCTAATGAGGCGAGAGGCATTTGGAGCATTTAAAGAGATGTTTGAAGCCGCTGAGACAGAAGGAGTGAATCTGAAAATAATATCAGCTACGCGGAACTTTAATTATCAGAAAGGTATTTGGGAAAGAAAGTGGACTGGAAAAACATTGGTAGGAGGAAAGGATTTATCAAACACTCCAGGTAAAGAGAGGGCTTTGGCCATACTCAAGTATAGTTCGATGCCCGGCACTTCAAGACACCATTGGGGAACAGATATTGACTTGAATGAGCTAACAAATAGCTACTTCGAAGCGGGTGAAGGGCTTATAGTATACCAATGGTTGTTAAACAATGCTCCAAATTACGGATTTTGTCAACCTTATTCAGAGAAAGGCGAACAAAGGCCAAATGGCTATGAAGAAGAAAAATGGCATTGGTCATATATGCCTTTATCCGAAGAACTAACCGAAGCCTACAAAGAGCGGATTAGTTATGATATGATTAAGGGGTTTAAAGGAGATGAAACGGCGAAAGAAATAGAGGTGATTAAAAAATATGTACTTGGCATAAATAGCCAATGTATAGCCCCTTAGGTGCTACCGTCTTCTTTTGGTAATAATTTTGCGCCTGAAAGCCGGGTGAATAATACAAACATCAGAAATATGAAAATATACACTGATGTATCAAAAAACAGATGGTGTTTATCTACATAGGGCCATCTGTATTGAGGATATTTGTCCAGAATTATACCAACACCTGCCACTCTTATGACATTGAGTAGGTGGATAAATACCACTCCAGCAGGAGCAAAAAACAGTTTAAGCTTTAGTGATGAAGGGTAGCTAATGATTAAAGCTGCAAACATTACCATAAGGCCATTCGCTAGGCATGCTGAATCTATTCTTATAGTACCCCCACTTTTAATTAAATGTACATAACGACCATCAATTGTGAGGTCAACACCTACCGATTTCATTATTGCGGCGCTATGGGACGTTAGAAGGTCAAGGGTAGCAAGGTCTATATATTCCCACCAAAAGGCTCCCCACCAGTTTTTTGCAACATTAACGGAGTACATGGTTATCCACTCATAACCAACTACATAAATGAGCAGAAAAAGACCAATAAACCTGACTAGTTTATTCTGAAAAAATGTTTTGATGCGATTAAGCAAAGGAGTTTAGCCTTACTTGATAAACACCTTCTTAAGAGAAGTTGCAACATCATGGCTCTTCAAAATGGTGTATGCGCCATATATAAGAATGGCTATGCCAAGATATACAGCATTACTATCTATCGGAAGGCCGAACAGAGAGAATGGATCTTCAGGATCTGGCGGAGGGGGCTGAGCCATCAGGCTTCCACAAAACCCTAGAAGCATACTTAGAAGACTTAAAACTTTTAACTTCATTTCAAGCTGTGTTTGAAGCAAATATACATATAATTTTTGAACCCTAACGCACGAAAAATTTATGGGACAGTTCCCGATTGGTAGCTCTAATAGCTAACAAATAAATACCACTAGCTATGTTACCACTATATTTTACAGTACACATATTGTCAGAGATATTACAAGAAACACCAATTTTTTCGCCATTGATATTATAAACACTTATATCCTGTATATCTCCCCATGTTCCGCTTGTTCTGAACTGAAATTGATTATCCATCATTAAGAGTTTTAATTCTGGCTGATTTGCAAAATACTTATCTATGGCAGTCGGGGCAGGAAACAGGTTCAGGTAGAAGCGGTCATCAGGGTCGGTCTCATTAAATGTGAAGGAATAAGCGGGAGTTATAAATAGTGATTGAGAAACACTTAGTGTTGAGTCATCTAGCACTACATCTGCCCCCCCCGGGAAATTACTTAACTCAGTGGCAGTGATGGTATAATTTCCTGAAATACCTGTAGTTACACTAATTGGTATAGTTGTTTGCAATGCTAAAGGTGGAATAGCGTTTATTGATGCTCTTAGCGTATCATTTATAAAAGATGCAAGGTTAGGCTGTGGAGCAGAATTATCAATCTTTTCGGCATCATATTGCGAATCCCATTCTAAGGTTGCGCTTGAATCGGTATAAATTACGGTTTCATCAGTATATATCTGCCCCGATAGTGTCAATTCAAGGCGAATGATTTGAATTGGAACATTTTGAGCAAGGGAAATCCCACCCAAAATATTTATTAACAGAAAAAGTAGGGCAAATCTACGCATACGCTTATAGCAGTTAAATATAATCTCTCTCAAATTACGTATTAATTTTTTGCTTTTCAAACTATTAAGATTCGAATTAATGTCTTTTATACGCCAAAATCGATGAATTTGGGTTTTTTGGTTATGATTAGTATGGATTTGCATTGGTTAACAAGTTGTGAATTAACAGTATTTCAATTTTTTGCAAACTCGATATACAGCGGTATATTTGTAAATGCAAGAAACTATACTGATTCTAGACTTCGGCTCCCAGTATACCCAATTGATTGCACGACGCATTAGGGAGCTTAATGTCTACTGTGAAATACATCCATTTGATAAATTCCCTGAGATTGGTTCCGAAGTGAAAGGAGTAGTGCTTTCAGGAAGCCCATTTTCTGTTTTAGATAAAAGTGCTCCATATCCTGATTTGTCCGCAATCAAAGGTGAGTTGCCTCTATTGGGTGTGTGTTATGGAGCTCAATTTTTATCACATACAGGTGGCGGAAAAGTGTTACCGTCTGAGATACGTGAATATGGACGTGCCAATCTCTCCTATATAGACAGAGAGAATGAGTTGACAACTGGTATCCATGAGGGTTCTCAAGTATGGATGTCTCATGGGGATACTATTGCTGAGATGCCTGCCAATTCAGTTCTTGTTGCAAGCACGCATGAAGTAAAGGTAGCGGGATTTAAGGTGAACCAGGAGAAGACTTATGGCATTCAATTTCACCCTGAAGTCTCACATTCTACTGATGGAATGGTATTGCTGAAGAATTTTGTGGTGGGTATTTGTGGATGTTCACAGCAATGGACACCTGACTCATTTGTTGAAGCGACAGTGGAAGACCTTAAAGCCAAGTTAGGCAATGATAAAGTGGTGTTAGGGCTTTCAGGAGGAGTGGACTCTAGTGTGGCTGCCATGCTTTTGCATAAGGCAATTGGCAGCAACCTTTACTGCATATTTGTTGATAATGGTTTGCTTCGCAAGAATGAATTTGAGGGCGTTTTGCATTCCTACCAGGAAATGGGTTTGAATGTGAAAGGTGTGGATGCTAGAAAAGAATTTTTATCAGAATTAGCCGGAGTATCAGATCCGGAAACCAAGCGCAAAATAATAGGTAGGGTTTTTATTGAAGTTTTTGATGCAGAAGCACATAAAATAGAGGATGTAAAATGGCTGGCTCAGGGGACTATTTATCCCGACGTTATTGAGTCAATTTCCGTAAAAGGGCCCTCTGCTACTATTAAATCACACCATAACGTTGGTGGTTTGCCTGATTTCATGAAACTAAAGGTGGTTGAGCCCCTTAACACTCTCTTTAAGGATGAAGTGAGGAGAGTAGGTAAGGCATTAGAAGTGAAACAAGCTATATTGGGTCGTCACCCATTCCCCGGTCCAGGTTTGGCAATACGTATCTTAGGGGATATAACTGAAGAGAAGGTACGGATTTTGCAAGAGGTGGATTATATATTTATTGAAGGTTTGAAAAAAGCTAACCTTTATGATAGTGTTTGGCAAGCAGGGGCAATACTCTTACCTGTTAAATCGGTAGGTGTGATGGGAGATGAAAGAACCTATGAGAATGCTGTTTGTTTGAGGGCAGTAACCTCATTAGATGGTATGACAGCCGATTGGTGTCATCTACCTTACGAGTTTTTGAGCAAAGTATCTAATGATATTATCAATAAGGTGAAAGGAGTGAACCGAGTAGTTTACGATATCAGTTCAAAGCCACCCGCCACAATAGAATGGGAATAAATAGGTTATATATTTGCCTTATGCTGAAAAAATTGGTCTGTCTTTTATTTCTCTCTTTGCTTGTTCTAGGTTCTTTTGCCCAGGAGGATAAGCCATTGGTGATTGAAATATCAAAGAAGACCAAAAGAATCGAGGGTAAGGTATATTACATCCACAAGGTAAAAAAGGGGCAAACGCTTTATTCTATTAGCAAAGCTTATGGAACGTTAATTAGCCAGATTGTGTTCGATAATCCAGAAGCGATGAATGGTATTAAGCCTGGACAAGAGCTTAAGATAGAAAAACAAGACCCCAAAGCAGCCATAGTAGTTGATGAACCACCATTACAATTAGATGGAAACTATGTGATGCACATAGTGCAGCCTAAGCAAACGCTTTATAGTCTCTCTAAACAGTATAATACCACCATGGGAGAGATAAACACGGCTAATAAAGATATTTTGAGTGATGGATTAAAAATAGGGGATACTTTGCGTATTCCCGTGGGTAAGATTGAAGTTGAAGCTCCCGTCACTAAAACTGATACTGCTCTTGCTTTACCAGAGGATACTGTAGTAAGAGCTCAGGGTTTAAAAGATTCTTATAATATAGTGTTTCTTTTGCCTTTGTTTTTGAGTGATACAGCAACTTTTGAGGACGAGCAGGATATTGAAAACAAGTTTAGACCCAGGAAAGTAGAAAGTATAAAAGATGAGGCTTTAAATGGGATTGAGTTTTATCAGGGAGCTAGGTTGGCACTTGATTCTCTTGAGAAAAATGGTGTAAAAGCCAATGTGTATATATATGACACTGAAGGTGAGGAAAGCGAGAGCAAAATACGCCAACTGTTTAACAAGCCTGAGCTTAAAAATGCGGACTTGATAATAGGGCCATTCTACCAAAACCTGTTTGCCATTGCACAAAAGTATTGTGATGCTTACCAAATACCTATAATATCTCCAGTTTCACGAAGTCCTAAACTTATTGAGAATAGCAAATATTCAGCTAAGGTTACTGTGTCTGAGGTAGCCGAAATTACAGAAATGTCTAAGTACATATCTTCCAATTATTGCAAGAATAGTGTGCTGGTAATACACAAGGGGAGAGATGAGGAGTTGGAAAAGCTAAATTGGTTCAGAAGTGCATACAAATGTGATTCACTGAATCAATTCAAAGAGATTAACTACAAAGGAAGCACTTGGGACGCTTTATCTGATTCACTTTCGAGAATAGATACCAATATTGTTGTTGTTTTATCGGATGACCAGGCTTTTGTCACCTCTTTCTTTATTACGTTAGATAAGAGAAAAGAAGACTTTCCAATGATGGTATTTGGACCTGGTAGTTGGTATGAGTTTGAGAATATAGAAACTGACTATTACCACGATTTAAGGCTTCACTTGCCAGTAGAAAACAATATCAACTTTAATGATACCCTGGTAATTAACTTTGTGAAAAAGTATAGGGAGGCTTTTAAGAATGAACCAAACTTCTTTTCATATCAAGGCTTTGACCTCACTTACTACTTCATCAGCGCTATGGGTCGCATAGGGATTGGATATTTTGACATGCTTCAGTTTTATCCTTGGCAAGGGTTGCAAAGCAGTTTTTCCTTTAAGCGCAATGCACAAGGTCAAGGGCTTGAAAATCAAGCAGTTTACATTGTAAACTATAAGGACTTTGAGTTAAAAAAAGTTAACTGATTTGGCCTCCAAAATTGAAATAGAAGCTTGGTTTAAGGCACTTCAATCGTCTATATGTCAATCACTTGAAGGATTGGACGGTGTAGCCAAGTTTAAATCTGACGATTGGGAAAGAAAAGGCGGCGGTGGTGGCTTGACTAGGGTAATAGAAAACGGTAACCTGCTTGAAAAGGGTGGTGTTAACTTTTCAGCCGTTTCAGGTGAGACACCAAAAAAGATATTAGAGGCACTTGGATTACCAAAATCTGACTTTTATGCTACAGGAGTATCAATAGTATTACATCCGGTTAACCCTTTTGTGCCTATTATACACATGAATGTGCGCTACTTTGAAATGAGTAATGGCACCTATTGGTTTGGCGGGGGAATAGACCTCACACCACATTACATTTTTGAAGATGATGCACGTTTTTTCCATCAAAGTCTAAGGGACGCTTGCGATAAGTTTGATAATGAATACTATCCCCGATTCAAAAAGTGGGCAGATGACTATTTTTTCATTAATCACCGCGATGAAACTCGTGGTGTTGGTGGTATATTCTTTGATAGGCTTAGCGAAGGTGGAGAACACACCAAAGGGCAGCTTTTTTCTTTCGTACAAGAGGTAGGTAGTACTTTCGTGCCTGTATATTCAACGATTGCACGACGTCATATGAGTAAAAGCTATACTGAAGAAGAAAAGCAATGGCAATTGCTAAGAAGGGGGCGCTATGTAGAATTCAACCTTGTTTATGATAAAGGAACCAAGTTTGGTTTAGATACCAATGGCAGAACAGAATCCATCTTGATGAGCCTTCCATTAACAGCTTCTTGGGTATATAACTTTCAAACCAAACCAGGTTCTGAAGAAGAGAAAACGCTCCGACTTCTGAAAAAAGGCATAAACTGGTTAAGCTAAATGTTATTAACATTCGTCGTTGAATATTTGACGAACGACACCCTCTTAATCTTGTGTTTTTAACCTGTTTTTCGTACTTTTGAAATAAGTTTTGCCAACCTTTTAAGGTGTCTTAACGTGTTTTTTCATGAGAAAAACAAATCATATACAGAGGCGCCATTTATGAGAAAACTTCTGTCGATAGAAATATTTCGCGTGTTTGGTTGGGTGGTGTTTTTGGTGGCATTTGCCTTTGCTCCCAGTGTCGCATTGGCGCAATATGCAATTAATGGTAATGCCACTCAGATAAGTTGTAATTGTTATAGGCTAACTCCTGATGCCAATAGTCAATCGGGTTCTGTTTGGAATTTAAACCAGATAAACCTGCATAATTCATTTGACTTTATTTTCGATGTGTATTTTGGCACCAATGATGGTGGTGCTGATGGTATTGGCTTTGTGTTACAACCTATTAGCACTACTGTAGGTGGTGGAGGTGGAGGTATGGGTTTTGCGGGTATTTCACCCTCTTGGGCAGTTGAGATGGATACTTATCAAAACACCAATGACCCAGGGGTAGACCATATTGCAATCATTAGGAATGGAGATGTTAATCATGGTAGCCCCAATACTCTGGTTGGTCCTGTGCAAATGAGTGCAACTTCTGGTAATGTGGAAGATGGTGCCTGGCACCAATTAAGGGTAGTGTGGGACCCCAATTTCACAAGTGTATTGGTTTATTTTGATGGTCAGTTGCGCTTAACCCAAAACTATGATATGATTACCAACATTTTTGGTGGTAATTCCAATGTATATTGGGGTTTTACTGCGGGTACTGGTGGTGCAAGAAATGAACATAGGTTTTGCGTAGGGATAGTACCGCAGTTTAATAGCAGCACTGCTAATGCTTGTGCTGGTACTCCAATACAATTCACTGACAACTCAATAAGTACGCTTGGGCCCATAGCATCATGGAATTGGACCTTTGGGGATGGTAATAGCTCCAATCTTCAAAATCCAACTCATACTTACACCACCGGGGGGATTTATACAGTTGACCTGACAGTGACGGATATCAATGGATGTACTGCCAGTTCTAATTATCAGATTACAATTACTGCTCCTGCCAATGCCAGTGCGGGAGTTGATGTATCTATTTGTGATGGTGATGCAGCCAACCTTTTGGGTTCAGGTGGAACAACGTACTCATGGAGCCCTGCAACAGGTTTAAGTGACCCTAATATTGCTAACCCCGTGGCAACTCCAGCTTTAACTACCACTTATACCCTTACAGTCACTGACGCCAATGGATGTCAAGGCACAGATGATATACAAGTAACTGTAAATCCCTTACCAACAGCCGCCTTTGATGCTACAACTGAGTGTTTAGGAACGGCTACCCAGTTTTCAGACCAATCAACATCCACATTCGGAACAATAGCTACACACGCTTGGGACTTTGGGGATAATAATAGTTCTGCCTTGCAAGACCCAAATCATACTTATGGATTAGAGGGGAATTATAATGTAACGTTAACAGTTACTGCCACTGGTGGATGTACCAACTCAACAACCGAAGTGGTGACGGTTTATCCACAACCAGTCGCTGACTTTACATTTACAGATGAATGTTTGGATACTCCAAACTCCTTTCAGGACCAGTCTGCTATCTCAAGCGGAACGATTAATTCGTGGGCATGGGACTTTAATAATGGCGAGTCAAGTTCAACTGCTCAGAACCCAAATTATGCTTTCGCTACTGATGGCTTAAAAAATGTAGACCTGGCAGTTACTTCGGCTGATGGGTGCTCGGCAAGCCAAAGCTATCAAGTTGAAGTATTTCCATTGCCTCAAGCGATGTTTTCCGCTCCTGACCTTTGCTTAGGAGCTACTACAGATTTTACAGACTTATCACAAGTGAGTTCAGGCACCATTACCAATTGGGATTGGGATTTTGATGACAATAACTTCTCTACTCTAACGAGTCCTTCTCATACTTATGCAAATGCAGACCAGTATGACGTTACACTGTTAGTGACTACTGATAGAAGTTGTGTTTCTTCAGTCACACTGCCTGTTATAATAAGTACCAACCCTGTAGCTGGCTTTACATTTGTAGAAGCCTGTGAGACAGATGACGTTGTATTTACCAGTACTAGTAGTATTTCAGTTGGGAATATTGACATATGGGCTTGGGATTTCGGTGATTCAAATAGCAGTGGCACTGAGCATCCATCACATTCTTACTCTACATATGGAACTTATACGGTGGGGCTTACAGTAACTTCACCTGAAGGTTGTAGTGATTTTATTGAGCAAGATGTGAACGTACATCCATATCCTATAGCTGATTTTACAGTTACAACCGAGTGTTTTGGCACACCTACTCAATTCACAGACGGTAGCTCGGTTAGTGGTGATATAATCTCTACCTGGGCTTGGGATTTTGGAGACAATAGCTCACCATCATCATCTCAAAATCCAACAAATCAATATGTACAAGAGGGGCAATTTACAGCAATTTTAACAGTAACTACGCCTAATTCTTGCAGTGCAACAGTGAGTTATCCTGTTACTGTGCATGCTATGCCTGTGGCTGAATTTGACAATACAACAGTTTGTGCTGAAAACCCTACAGATTTTGAGAACTTAACCCAGTTGAGTAGTGGAACTCTAGTCTCAGTGAATTGGGATTTCGGTGATGGTAATTCAGGATCTGGAGATAACCCAAGCAATCTATATGCTGATTATGGGGTTTATGTTGCCACTATGACTGTTACTTCTGACGAGGGATGTATTGACCAAATATCCCACGAGGTGCAAGTATATCCTTTACCTGAGGTTGATTTTACTTCGGATGTCATTTCGGGTTGTCAGCCCTTGAATGTTCAGTTTGTAGATTTGAGTACTATTCCAGGTAGTTCAGTGATAGCGTCGCGTGTGTGGGATATTGGAGTGGGGGATCCGATTAGTTCTACAGCGCCTAATTACACCTATATTCAGCAGGGTAGCTATGATGTAACATTAACGGTTACCTCGTTAGAAGGTTGTACCTCGGTATTAACACTTGCAGATGCTATTACAGTTTTCCCGAAACCAAAAGCTGCCTTTTCATTTGGCCCACAACCTACTACTTTGTTTGACCCAGTAATTGAATTTACAGACGAATCTAGTGGTGCCACCGAGTGGGCATGGAGCTTTGGAGATGATATAATTTCATCACAACAAGACCCAGAACATGAGTATTTGGACTCAGGTACTTATGTGGTGGAATTGATAGCTATTAATGACTTTGATTGCACTGATACTATTGAAGATATTGTGGTGATTGATCCTGTAATTACGCTTTTTATCCCAGAGGCCTTTACTCCCAATAGTGATGGTGTCAATGATAAATTCTTCGCCAGAGGAACTGGTATTACTAAGTTCAAGATGTCTATATTCAATAGGTGGGGGCAGCAGGTATTCACCACCTGGGACATTGACAACGGCTGGAATGGCACTTTGAATAATTCTGGCTTAGAAGTGAAACAGGATATCTATACCTACAAGATTATTCTGGAGGATATCTCGGGGCGGGAAAAAGCATATAAGGGGATAGTTACCCTATTGAGGTAAGCTTTATAATACTCTCTTTTCCAGTTCGGGAAATACTTTCGATACCTTACCTATGATGTAATCCCCATAAGTTCCGCTAAACTCGTGAACGCTCTCTTTATCCCATCTGTCTTCATAATCATCAATAGTACTTGTGTCGATATTCTTGATTCTCTGAGGTGTAGTATCAAATCCAGGGTCAAAGAAAAGAGGAAAAGAAAGACGGTTTTTACCTGAAGTATTTAATACCCGATGTGGAGTTGAACGGTATAATCCACCTGTCATTTTATCAAGCATATCTCCAATGTTGCAGATAAAGGTGTTTTCTAATGGTGGAGCATCAATCCATTGTCCCTTTGATTTTACTTGCAATCCACCGTTTCCGTCTTGTTTGAGTATAGTTAAGAGCCCATAGTCAGTGTGTTCCCCAACACCCCAAAGCTCATCATTGGTTGGCGATTGATAGGGGTAATGAAAAATGCGGAATAGTACTAATGGGTCTTTGGTGTATCTATCATGGAAATAATTTGAATCTAACCCCAAACTAAGGGCAATACCCTTCATTACCAAATGCCCGACTTGAGTAACCTGCTCCATATAATCTATAATAAGCTCTTTAAAACCTTCAGGCTTTTCAGGAAATAGGTTTGGGCCATGCAAGAGTATCCCAGACTTCACTTTGGGATGGTCGGTGTCTAACTCAGTGCCAAAGTAAATACCCTCTTTAATATCAGGTTTGCCAGAAGTCAACTCATCGCCAATGGGAAAAAAACCACGCCACGCCTTTCCACCCAGTTTCATGTAGATTTTCATTTTCTCTTCCTCCGGTAACGCGAAAAACTGGTGACTTTTTACTTCTAGCTCTCGCTGCAGATTTACATCCACACCATGACCTTTAATATAAAAGAAACCATGCTCCTGGCAGGCTTTGCTTATTTGCATGGCAATTAAATCGACGCTATTTCCGGCATCAGAAACCCGGAGAGAACTAACATCAATAACCGGAATATTTAGGTCCATAGTTAGTACCCGAAAACTTCTTCGAGGGTTAAGAACTTAACAGGACCATACTTTTTAAGGGTTTCAATATCGAGGCTTTCTTTCTTTCCCAGCACCATGATGTTATACTTTCTACCCTTGATATTCTGGTTGAAGAAACCCTCTACTGTTCCCAGTGTGGTGGCTGGTGTCGCCTTAAAAATGTCCTTACGGATGTCATAATCAAGCCCTAGTTTTTTCGCCTTTTCGTAATTCCAAAGCACTTTATCCTTGGTGATTCGTTCAGTTCTTATTTTCTGTAAGACAGCGTTTTTCGATGCATTAAAAGAAAGCTCCGCTTTTGGCATGTCAGTGAGCAGATCATTCATTCCTTTCATGGCTTCTGGTAGCTTATCGACTTGAGTGCCGATGTATGCCATGATGTAATGGGACTTATCTTTTGTCTTTGGTGTTTGATAGGCCGAAAATACACCATATGCCAAAGCTTTTGATTCGCGCATATCCTGAAATACCACTGATGACATTCCGCCACCAAAGTACTCGTTAAAAATACTGATTTGGGGAGCCAGGTTACTATTGTATGGCTGGCTTTTCGATAGCATTAGTATTTCAGCCTGTTTCATATCATAGTTGATTACGTATACCATGTTCTCGTTAGTCTCCCTTTCAACGAATAGTTTTTCTGATGGAAGTGCTAAAAATTGAGTAGGCGCAGCATGTAACTCATCAAGAGCAGCTTTTACTTCTTCAACTGGATGTGAGCCATAATAAAGCACCCTATGCTCAAATTGAGTGAGTGACTTTATCAAATCTGTTATCATTTCAGGTGTTGCCAGAGTTAGTTTGTCTTTAGGTAAGATATTAGTGAATGGGTTTTGAGAACCATATATCCCATAGCTGTACATACCATACCATAGGATGTTTTCTTTTGATAGTTTAGCATCAGCTCTCTTCTTAAGTATATCAGCAGTTAGGTTATTCAGAGCTTCTTCATTGGGTTGTGCATCAGCCAACAACTGCTCAAACAACTCTACTGCTTTTTTGTAGTTATCTGAAAGCCCGGAAACCTTTACATAAACTTGGTCATCAGAAGAGTAGGCATCATAAGAGCACGCTATTTTATAAAACTCTTGTTTTAACTCTTCAGGTGATAGTTTAGAAGTACCTAGGTAGGGTAGGTATTGCAGGGCTAAATCAATTTCCTGCATGTGGTTCTTGCCCATATCAATCACATAGTACATGGTAAACGTCTGGTTTTCCTCGTTCTTTTTATAAAGTAGGGGAGTACCTGCGCTTAACTTGTCTTGTAGCAAGTCTTTGTTGTAATCGATAAACACGGGTTCAATATCCTGCACTTCATTAGCCAAGACATATTTTACAAATTCTGACTGTTCTTCACGGTTTACTTCAACTGGAGTAATCTCTGGCTTTTCTACCTTTTCAACGTTTTTATCCTCACCAGTTCGTTTATAAACTGCAACATAATTATCTTTCTTGTATGTCCTATTAGCAAAGTCTATCACATCATCTTTGGTAATGGTAGATAATTGCTCAATGCGCTTTACATAGTCTTGCCATGGGATATCTAAAACAAAAGCATTTACCATTTCGTGTGCCCTGTCACCATTGTCTTCAAAGCTTTTTGTTTGCTCAAACCTCATGTTATTGATAACTGCTTCAAGCAGCCAATCTTCAAATTCTCCATTTTTAATCAAATCGAGTTGTTTCAAAAGCAAGTCTTTCACTTCTTCCATCTCTTGTCCTTGCTTTGGGTTAGCTCCTAATAGATGACAAGAATAGTCTTTCATTACCAATGGGTAAGACCATCCCTCAATTACCTTTTGCTTTTGGTTAAGGTTTAGGTCTATTAAACCAGCTCTTTCATTGTAGAGTAGCTTATCTACAATCTCCATAATTTGGGCATCCTTTGTGCTAAATCCAGCGGAACGGAAACCAATACTCATGGTCTCTGCATCAGGCCCCCAAACTTCTTTTGCTCTGGGCTGTGTAATTGGTTTTTCAACTGGAACAATAAACTCGGGCTCGGCTTTGCGCTCAAATTGTCCAAACTTCTCACTTATCCATTTTATGGTCGAGTCGGGGTTGAAATCACCTGAAAGGCAAATAGCCATGTTGTTTGGAACATAGTTTTTCTCATAAAACTTCCTAATTTCCTTTAGCGATGGGTTTTTCAAGTGTTCAATTGTACCAATGGTAGTTTGTGTGCCGTAGGTATGTTCCTGAAATAGACCTGCAAACATGGCTTCCCACAGTTTGCTGTTATCACTATCCAATGAGATGTTTTTCTCTTCGTAAACTGCTTCTAACTCAGTGTGGAAGAGGCGAAAAACCGGATTGCGAAAGCGTTCGGCCTCAATATCCAACCAAGTCTCCAATTGGTTGGACGGAATATCGTTCATGTACACCGTTTGTTCTACCCAGGTGTATGCATTGGTACCTTTTGCACCAATGGCAGACATCATTTTGTCATATTCATTAGCAATAGCATAAGTGGCCGCTACTCCAGAAACACTATCTATAATATGGTAGATACGCTTTCTTTCACCAGCGTCTTTAGTTTGGCGATAAACCTCATAAAGGCTATCGATACTTGCTATTAGAGGGGCTTCTTTTTCATAATCCAGAGAACCATATTTATCGGTGCCTTTAAAAAGCATATGTTCAAGGTAGTGCGCAAGCCCTGTAGCATCGCTGGGGTCGTTTTTGCTACCTGCTGCTACTGCTATATAAGTTTGGATGCGTGGCGCATCTTTATATACCGTCATATACACTTTTAGTCCATTATTGAGTGTATAGATACGTGCATTGAGTGGATCACCATCTACTGTCTCATAGCTTAATTCAGGCTGTTTTTTGTCGTTGCCACATGCAACAAAAACTGCCACAAAGGATAGGGCAAGAAGAATTCTTGTCAATTGAGTTTTCATATAATGTTAGATTTAATAGTCTATATCAAGATCAAGCTGTTGACGCAGCTTGTCTAAATTAGGGTTTTTCTCCACCAGTTTAATGTATCTGTCTCTTGGGGTATTAGTTTTGTACTCCTTGCCATTTCTTTGCACAAAGGAGTTAAGTGTAATTTCTGTGTTCTTCAATTTAACCCTAAGATATTCCAATAGATTGGTTTTCTCTTCAGTCAGCACTTCCTCTTGTGCTGAATTATCTAATGCCAAATCAATCCGGTAGTTTTCTGTGAGTTCGGGCTCATTTTTGGTAAGTGTAACGAAAAGGCTGGTCTTATTTTGTGCCTTCATTTCTTCGGCGTACTCTCGCCAGGTTGTCGAAAGCTCTTCCTGGGTGAAATCGGTTACTTCAGTAGGCCTGACTTCTTCATTTTTCTCGTTGGTTTCGGCCTGTTCTTGCCCAACATGTATAGAAATAGTTTGTTTCTTATAGCCAGTCAGGGAAGGATTAGGCTGAATGGTACTTTTTATCTTAGCTTCTTTTTCCTTGTATTTCTCTATTTCTTCCTCTCTGGAAGGAGTCGGTTCTTCAGCTTGTGCAGTTGTTGTTTGAGGCTCATTGTCTTGTTGATAATTAGGCTCTTCTGTTGGTTTTGGTTTTGCCTCTGGTTTGGTTTCAATAGTTTGGGTAGGTTCAGCAGTAGTTACAACTTCTATTGGTTTTTGCTTTTCTACTTCACTCTTGGTCTCAACCTTATCTTCTTTAGGAGAAGCTTTTGGCTTTTTAATTACAACACTACTTTTTTTTTCAGCCCAATCGCTTACTCCTAATGAACACATTTGCATCAGCGCGATTTCAACCTGTAGTCTTTGGTTTTTACTAGAACGGTATTGCACATCAGCGCGATTAGCAATATCAATAGACTTCAATAGCATTTCAGTAGAGCATGCTTGAGCTTGAGAGCGGTATTGGTCTTTAATATTTTGTCCCACTTCAAGTAACTGTAAGGTAGATGGGTCTTTACATACTAATAGGTTCCTAAAATGAGAACCTAAGCCATTGATAAAGTTGTGTCCATCAAAACCATTTTGAAGTATTTCATCAAAGGTTAAAAGGGCTCCAGGAATATTATTCCCAAGCATTTGCTCGGTAATTCTGAAGTAATAGTTGTAGTCTAAAACATTAAGGTTCTTGATGACATCATCATAAGTGATTTTGTTACCTGCAAAGCTCACTATTTGGTCAAACATGGATAGTGCATCTCTCAATGCACCATCTGCCTTTTGGGCAATTACATGTAAGCCGTCTTGTTCGGCTTCAACGTTTTCACTTTTAGCAACATAATCAAGGTGACCGACTATATCCTCAATTTTTATCCTGTTGAAATCAAATATCTGGCAACGGGATAGGATGGTAGGGATTATCTTGTGCTTTTCAGTTGTTGCGAGTATAAATATAGCATGTGCTGGCGGCTCCTCTAAGGTTTTCAAAAAAGCATTGAAAGCAGCCTGTGAAAGCATGTGAACTTCATCAATGATATAGATGCTATACTTACCAACTTGAGGGGCAAAGCGAACCTGGTCAACCAGGTTTCTTATGTCATCTACAGAGTTGTTTGATGCAGCGTCTAGCTCATGAATGTTGAAGGAATGATTTTGATTGAAAGAAGTGCAAGATTCGCAAGTGTTACAGGCCTCTATGTTGTCACCAATATTAAAACAGTTGATGGTTTTTGCGAGTATCCTGGCGCAGGTGGTTTTCCCCACGCCACGAGGCCCGCAAAAAAGAAATGCCTGAGCCAAATGATGGTTTTTGATGGCATTCTTTAGGGTAGAAGTAATAGCTTCTTGGCCAACAACTGAGTTAAAGGTAGATGGTCTGTATTTTCTGGCTGAAACGATAAAATCCTGCATGCGAAATCAACGTAATTCGTTCAAGTAATAGGGAAAGACAAATATAGGTTTTTGAGTAAATAAAACTAAGGAGAAGATATTCTTGGATAGGGAAATTATCCTGAAAGTATTGCGATTAAGCTTTTTTCCCCTCTAATGCGCTTATTTTTCTCAAGGCATGTTTGAAGGCAATGGTGAATTGTTCATCCTGAGTCATGTAAGTATTGTCAATAGGCACTGCATCAGGAGCCTGCTTTAGGGGGTTTTCATCACGGGTAGTATCTTCATGGTCACGCTTGCGAAGGTTTTCTCTTACTTCATCCATGGTAATTTGAATGCCCTTGGCTTTTAATTCGTCAAAACGCCTTTTGGCACGTACTTCAGCATCTGCCCACATGAATATCTTTAATTCGGCATCGGGGAATACAACTGTGCCAATATCCCTGCCATCCATTACTACGCCTTTTTTCTTACCCAACTCATGTTGAATAAGAACCATTTTCTGCCTGACTTCTTTTATCAGGCTTACCTTGCTCACAATTCTTGAAACTGGCATTTCACGAATCTCGCTCTCCACATTTTTACCATTGAGATAAGTATGTGATTTTAGGGACTCGTTATCATACTGAAAGGAAATATCGATTCTATCAAGGTTCTCAATAAGTTTCTTCTTGTCTACTTCTCCATTTTTGATTATACCATTTTGCAAGGCATAAAGTGCAACTGCCCGATACATGGCACCGGAGTCGATATAAGTGTAAGATAATATGGCTGCCAGCTCTTTGGCAAGTGTGCTTTTTCCACAGGATGAATAACCGTCTATCGCAATGGTTATCTTACTCATTTAATACTTCTGATTTTGAATAGAAATCACTTAAGTTAGTGCTAATAGAGAAGTGATGTGTAGAACCAGCCAAATGGTATCTAGCCAATCCATAATTGAATTTGAATTTAGAAATTTTGATGCCTGCGCCAAAAGAAAACCCAACAAGGCTTGTTCTTGTATCAACTTTTAGTTCTTGTCTTCTCAGGTAGTTATATCCAATTCTGATATTGAAATTTTTAGAAGGAACAAACTCACCACCGAAAATGAAATGCCTCATGATTTTATCACCAATTCTTTTCTTCGGTTCTATTTCCTCGCCAGTAAGAGGGTCTATTTGAGTCTCAGTAAGAGCTGGGTCTTTGTAGCTTAAATCAGGTTTGTTTAGGTGATGTGCAATGATTGAAAAACGGAAAGGCATGTGGGCAAGGCGTTTCGAAATACCAATTTGTATATCCAGTGGCAGCGGCTCATTGTTTCCGTTTACATAGCTTTTTACCTGGAAACCAGCATTTCTTATTACTAGGGCCGCCGTGAAATCGCTTTCTGCCTTATGATATATACCACCCACGTCCACTGCAAAGCCCAATGAGTTGAAATCATATAGTTGGGAGTAGATGGTTTTAAGGTTGACACCTATAGAAAATGTGGAGTCCCATGTTTTGGAGTATCCAAGGTGTAAAGCGTATTCACCCGCATTGAATTCACCCAATACATTACCAGCCAAGTCAGCTTCTGTAAAATTGCCATAGTTGATATATTGTAGTCCTGCTGCAAAACTCCCTATACTATCATAGCTTCTTGAATAGGCTGCATAACCATAATTAATCCCAGCAAAATAGTTGGTATAGTTTAATACCAATTGGTTGTGCATTTCTTCATTGAGCAGGGCAGGGTTCTCAGCAAATTGATTTAGGTCGTCATCCTTCACGCAATTCAGGTTGCCGCCTAACGCTGCTACTCGCGGTGAACTAATCAACTCTAAGAAGTCGTAGGTTGTATTACCCCCAGTTTGAGCGTGGAGGGCAAAAGGACTTATGAGAAATAGAATAGAGTAGAGCCAGTATTTCATATTCATTCGCAAAGAAAAGGATTTTCGGTTTCCCTAACGCTCTTTTGGGTGATATATTATAAACATTAGAGGTAACCAGTCCATAAGAGGCTGGCACCCAGTTTGTCTTTTACTCTTACTTCTTTTTCCAATATGCTAAATACGGCTGAGCCACTGCCACTCATTGCAACGTATTTTCCACCTAAGTCTTTCAACAGGTTAATCAGTCTGCCTATCGGTTCATACTTCTTACTCATAGACGCCTCGAAATCGTTAATAATGTTGCCTTGCCAGCTTTCAACAGGTGTCTTAATCAACTCTTGGAGACTTTTCTCTGGTTGCTTGGGCTTAATGGCGGCATAAGCTTCACTTGTATTGACATGTATATCAGGTTTTGTCAATACCAGCCAATACCCGCTTAGGTCAAGTTCGGTTGGTTTGAAATAATCACCTTTTTCATAAGCGAAAGTAGGTTTGTTTTCTAAAAAGAAAGCACAATCGCTTCCCAACTGGCGTGCATAACCCATCAAGTCTTCTTGAGAGAGGCCCAAACTGAATATTTCATTCAGCATTTTCAGGGTAAACGCCCCGTCTGATGAGCCACCACCCAAGCCTGCACCCATAGGTATGGTCTTATGCAAATGCATTTTGATAGCCGGTAATTTGTGCTCTTTCTCAAGCAATCTATAGGCCCTAAGGCAAAGATTATTCTCATCATTGCCATTAATCTTTAAGCCTGAATGGGAGAAGACGACACTACCAGCTTTACTACCTTTGTCTTGTGTTATCTCCAGTCCATCACTAAAAGGAAGTGGGTAAAACACGGTTTCCAAGTTGTGGAAACCATCGTCCCTGCTCTCAGTAATGTTAAGGCCAATATTTATTTTACAGTTTGGGAAGGTTATCATGACGCTATCTTGATACAAAGTAAGTGTAATTCATATAACTTATAATAATCCTTGTAATTTAATAAACAAGAATCAACAAAATTTGTGAATAATAAAAACTTGCATATTTTTGTTATTGTTTATTGTTGTTTTTCTTAATAAACCTTAATTGAAATAATGGCAGTGGTAAATATTAACAAAGAGTTTGGAAAGAAATTATTAAAAGGCTTTGTCTACGCAATAGTTTCAGCAGTAATTGTCAATATTTTGGTAATATTAATAATTGATTGGGTTAATCCCTCCAAGAGGTGTATAAATGATTTTGAAAGCAGATATCAGGATCAACAGACGATTTTTACAGAGCTAATTTCACGAAGTTCAGATCCGTTTGAAGTCAACTTAATTCAAGCTAATCAAAGGGCACATGAAGCAATAGGAGTGGATTATTTAAGAGAATTTAATAAGCATGGTTGTAATGAAGCAATTTTTGAAAAAGCTAATAAGAAACTAGATAATCTTGTTGAGAAATCGGAAGCAATTTTAAGTGAATGAGCACACATAGATTCAAATATATTATTCTACTGTTTATCCAACTTCTATTTGTTAAGGAGGTTGCTGCTCAGATGATTGATATTAATGAAAGTATCAAGTCCGCTGCAGATTATTTGACAAGAGGTGAGATAACTCAAGATAGAGATGAGCTATTGGATCAGGTGACTGAGTGGAAAGAGAAATACTTCACATTGGGTGGTGAGTTTAAAAATGAAAGATTAATACATGAAAAGGAAATCGCTGGTCTGAATTATCAAATAGATAAGCATAGAAGGAAACAAGACAGTTTAATAGGTATCATACTTTATAAAGAAGATTTGATAAGTATGTTAGGGGATGAAATGGATGCTCTTCGAGAAAATCTGAACAATTGTAAAGATGAGCTAAGCAATGCTAGAATAGAAATAGTGGAACTGAAGCAAGAGCTTGTGATGTTTAAGTATAAATTAGAGAAAAGTGCCAGAACAAATGATTCATTGCAAGATGCTTTAGAAAAGACTAAAAAGGAGTTAATGGAATCTCGTTCTGAATGTATGAACAGCTCTTTTAAATTGTTGGGGTATTATAAGCGGGGTAGAAATAAGATGTGGATTAACTTGAAAGAGAAAAATGACTTTAATCCAAAAAGGTTAGACATAATAAGAGTTGAATTTGAGACATGTGATTTGAATTTCTCTGGGATATTTGGTATTAGTTTAATTGATAATAATTCAAAGCAGCCAGTGAATGAAGGAGTTGATGCTAAACCGACAAGCTTTGCTAAAAGCCGATTTGGATATGATTTCAAAAATACAAATCGTCGAAAATGGCTCAAAAGAGGAAAGAAATACCGAGTAGAGATAACTCCTACAACTTCAGGTAATAGTGATGCGGATAAAGAATTATATCTAATGTTTATGACGAAAAGTAAGTTTAGTTTATAACTCTATTTTGATGTTGATTAAACTACTTCTTCTGATGTTAGAGTTTTGCATCCTAACCCCTTTTATTTGCATTAGCCAGAATTGGATATATAAACCTGTTAGCTCTTTATACGCTAGTTTTACAATGCCACAAGGAAGTGAAGTCTTTTTTGGTGTTTCAGGCGGGATTATGAAAAGTGCTGACACTCTCGACGAGATTGACTGGTTAATAGAGGAACCTGGGATGGATTATGTATATTATAATCATGGTAATATGGTGAATAGTGGCAACCTCCCTCCATTTGCAATCACAACATCGATGAGAATTACTTGGTATAATGAAGACAATAGCGTAGATACAACTAGGATAAACTTTAAATATCCAGATAAAGTAATTAACTCAGTAATTGTTAATTCAGTTTATTTCAGTAAACATACTAAGATGTACATATGCACTAATAGAGGATTGTTTGAGTGTGAAAAGAGTGAATTTTATCCTTCAAGAAAGGAAATTGAAGTTGATTATATGGATGTTAGGGGGTACTATGGTCAAGGTGATTTTTATAGTTTATATGAGTTTCAAAAATCTCAAATTATAGTTTGTGACGATGGGGTTTTTAGATTAAAACCAAAGTACAAACTGTTTTCATCAAAAAACAAAGATAACAACAAAGAAAAGAGCGAAAAAGAGTTTACTAAGTATAAAATAAAAAGACTCAACAGAGCTAAAAGTACAATTACATCCGCTATTGTGATTCCCTCAAACCAAGAGAAAAGCGAGTATTTATTGTGTGCCATGGGTGGTTTGATAGAGTTTTCAAATAAAAAATGGAGGCCTGTAAAAAAATTGCCCTGCTGCGATTATCCTTTTTTAGACAAAGTGTTTGATATGAAAAAGATCAATCAATATATATGGATAATTTCAAGAAACTCTGGGTTGTCCAGATATAATCTCACAACTGGTGCTTTTCATAGTGACAAGTCAATACTAAACCTAACCGATGAGCCATATAAATTACTAACCCTAGGGGATACTTTATTCCTTAGCCATAGTAAGGGTGTTGAGAGGATTGATTGTGAATTGATGGATGAGAATGCGCACTGCGCGCCATTAGGGCACCTTTTTAATCTATTTGTTTTAGATAGTACTCCTTCAATGTATTATTATGAACCAAAGAGATGGATTGAATTGGAGAAAATACGCAACGAAATAATTCTTTCAGATACCCTTGTGCCTAGAATCGAATTAAACTATCCGAAGGGAGTTATTGGTGCATATCGTGTTAAGAATCAAAGTGGTTATTTTCATGAGTTTAAGCCTTTAGATGTAAATAGACTTTCAACACTTGATAAAGCCATTGAAAAGGCACTTACCTTGCTTGAAAAAAAGTGGAATGATTATGAGAGTTTTAAAATGTATATAATAACCGATGGAACGGAAAATTTCAAAATAAAGCCAGAAACTTTACATTTAATTGAACGATGGATAGAGCATTGTAGATTAAGCATATATCTTAAGGTAATAGACACAGAAGTTCTAAGAAAGAGGTATAATAAGATGCATGATGATAATGATGGTCACATAAGGGCTCTTAAAAAAGCTGGAGTGAAGGAATATGGAAAGGAAGAATAATGATGATATTATAGAATACTAATTGATTATGTATCATTCATTGACTTCATTAGTTCTCTAAAAATAAATCTTACCTTCGCCAATTCAAAAAAGCACTAAAAAGATGGCTTTTCTGGATTTTGAAAAACCCATACAAGAGCTGTATGAACAGCTAGAAAAAGCTCAGCAAACCCATGCCAAAGGCAAGGTGGATATGAGTGATAATATCAAGAACCTTGAAGCTAAAATAAAGAAAGCCAGAAAGGAGATATACAGCGACCTTACTCCGTGGCAAAAGGTGCAGGTATCACGTCACCCCGATAGGCCTTATACTTTAGCTTACATCAAGGCATTAAGTGAAGGCAATTTTGTGGAATTGCATGGTGACTGCACAGTTAAGGATGATAAGGCAATGGTAGGTGGTTTTGGTACCATTGATGGTAGGACAGTGATGTTCATAGGGCAACAAAAGGGTATCAACACCAAGATGCGCCAGTACCGTAATTTTGGGATGGCTAACCCTGAAGGATATCGCAAGGCATTGCGCTTGATGAAGCTTGCAGAAAAGTTTAATAAACCTGTTGTGACTTTGATTGATACCCCTGGAGCATACCCAGGAGTAGAAGCTGAAGAACGTGGGCAAGGCGAGGCAATAGCACGCAACTTGTTTGAAATGATGAAGTTAAAGGTGCCTGTGATATGCATCGTTATTGGTGAAGGTGCTTCAGGTGGTGCGTTGGGCATTGGCATTGGTGATAGGGTGCTGATGTTGGAGAATACATGGTATTCCGTGATTAGCCCTGAATCGTGTTCATCCATACTATGGAGAAGCTGGGATTATAAAGAGCAAGCCGCAAATGCCTTAAAGCTAACAGCGCCCGACATGTTAAGCAATAAGTTGATAGACGGCATCATTAAGGAGCCAGTTGGTGGTGCGCATACTGATTACGATAAGACTTTTGCTAATGTCAAGAAAGAGATATTGAAACAACTAGCTGAGTTGGATGACCTAAAGCCTTCAGATAGAATAAAAGAGAGGATAAATAAGTTTAGTGAGATGGGTGTTTTTGAAGAAGGTAAAAAATAAAGCAGAAAAGGGAATGCTTGATAAATATGAAGCCGTAATAGGGCTTGAAATACATATACAACTACTTACAAAAAGTAAGGCTTATTCATCAGATTCGACCGAGTTTGGTGTGATGCCTAATACTAATGTTAGTGTAATTTCTTTAGGGCACCCAGGTACTTTGCCCATGGTAAATAAAAAGCATATTGAGTATGCTGTTAAGTTGGGTTTGGCTTGTAAATCTGATATTAGGGAAGTGAATAGGTATGCCCGTAAAAACTATTTCTATGCAGACTTACCAAAGGGTTATCAAATAACTCAAGATGATACTCCAATATGCAATGGTGGTAAAGTAACTGTTACTCTGGAAGATGGTACGGAGAAGGATATCAACCTTACCCGCATACACATGGAGGAAGATGCTGGTAAAAGTATGCACGACCAAGACCCATTTGACTCATTGATAGACCTGAATCGCGCAGGTGTGCCACTTTTGGAATTGGTTACTGAACCAGATATTCGTAGTTCAGATGAAGCATTCAGGTTTTTATCTGAAGTACGTCGCTTGGTTCGTTACCTTGATATTTGTGATGGCAATATGGAGGAAGGTAGTATGCGTTGTGATGCGAATATCTCTGTAAGGTTAAAGGGAGCTAAAGAGTTTGGTACCAAGGTGGAAGTGAAGAACATGAATTCCATCCGCAATGTGCAAAGGGCTATTGAACACGAGATAGAAAGGCAAATAGAGTTGGTGGAAAAGGGGGAAGAGTTTGGTCAGGAAACACGCAGCTTTGATGCTGTGCGTGGCACTACCTTCACCCTGAGAAGTAAAGAAATGGCTAATGACTACCGCTATTTCCCAGAGCCTGATTTACAGCCTGTGATAGTTAACCAGGTATTTATTGATACCATTAAGGCTGGAATGCCAGCCTTACCTAGGGAGCTTTTTCATAGGTATGTGAATGAGTATGGATTGAGTGAGTATGATGCCGGTGTATTAACAGAATCCAAGCCGATAGCGCTTTACTTTGAGGAACTATTGCAATACACTAACAATTACAAAGCTGCTGCTAACTGGATTATGGGTCCTGTTAAATCCTATCTGAATGAGAATGCCCTACATGTGGATGACTTGTCTTTCAAGCCAGAGCAAATAGCTCAAATAATTAGTATGGTGGATGAAGGTAAGGTGAGTTTTAGTGTAGCTTCACAGAAGTTATTTCCAATTTTGGTTGAGATACCTGAAAAGTCTCCTTCACAAATTGCAGAAGAGAATAACTTGATACAGGTGAGTGATAGCAGTGAGATTGAGAGTTTGGTTGAACAGGCTATTGCAAAATTTCCGGATAAGGTAGCTGAGTATAGGAGTGGTAAGAAAGGTTTGGTGGGATTATTTATGGGTGAAGTGATGAGACTTTCCAGAGGAAAGGCAGACCCAAAGGTTGCCAACCAGTTAGTAGTTAAGTATCTTGAAAAACAAGACTGAAATGAGATTAAACAATTTGTTGATTATAGTTCTCCTGATAAGCATTACTTTAATGTCTTGCGAGGACAGCGGGTTTGTTGCTACCGGAAAGCTTGAGAATACCAAGGCGCAAACTATAGTTTTTGAGCATTTGTCATCCAGAAAAATTACACCGATTGACTCAGTGAGGATAGATGAAAATGGTGAGTTTAAGCTGGTAACAGAACTTAAAGGAATTGGTTTTTACAGGCTTCGTTTGGCGAAGAACAACTACATCCCTTTATTACTGGACTCTAATGCCCAAAAGATAGAAGTAACAGGCGATGCATCGAGTTTGCCAACCACCTATACAGTGACGGGTTCTAAAGGTTCTGAGAAATTGTTGGAAATCAATCGATTCTTAGCCCAATCATCCGTTACTATCGATTCTTTAAACAAAGCTTTTTACATGGCCCAGCAATCGGGAGCCAATGTTGATGTTATTAATGAGAAGCGAGAGCAGTTAATGAATAAAGCCAATGAGCAGACTACTTTTATTAGTGAGTTTATAAATGCTAATAAGAGTTCATTGGTGACTTTGAGCGTAATTGAAATGCTTGATCACAATCAATATATCAACACATATATAGAAGTAGCTGATGCTCTTGAGCAAGAATATCCTGATTTGGAGTATGTAAAGAGTTTTAGAGCAAGAGTTAATGACCTAAAAAGGCTAGCTGTTGGGACCGAGGCACCCGATTTGGTATTAAAAGATATTGAGGACAATCCAATAAAGCTCTCTGATTTCAAGGGTAAAGTCGTATTGATTGATTTTTGGGCATCGTGGTGTGGACCTTGTCGTGTTGAAAACCCCAATGTGGTTAGAGTGTACCAAGAGTATAAAGACAAGGGCTTTGAGATATTTGGGGTTTCATTAGACAAAAGCAAAGAAGCATGGAAGGAAGCTATACAACAAGATAAATTGGACTGGAAGCATGGCAGCGAGCTAGCATTTTGGAATTCATCTTTTGTGAAAACTTATGATTTACAAAGCATACCTATGACCTATCTAGTCGATAAGGATGGGATAATTATTGCCAAAGGGCTTCGTGGCCCATCTCTTGAAGAAAAATTAGCAGAAATATTCGGTTCTTAAACCCAATTATTGACCAAAACAAAACATAGTGACCAAACGCACCCTAGTAATACAAATAACTACCTCCTTAACTGTAATTTTATTTCTCATTCCAACATTACTGTTTGCACAGGATAAATACTGGCAACAAGAAGTCAACTACACCATTAATGTGGAGTTGGATGACCGTAAACATGAATTGGAAGGTGATATTAGTATCGAATATATTAACAACTCGCCCAACCACTTAAGAGAAATATGGATGCACCTGTGGCCCAATGCCTATATGAATGATAACTCTGCCTTGGCCAAGCAATTTGTGGAAAATGGCAATCTCAAATTTCATTATTCAACCCCTGAAGAGAGAGGATATATAGATAAACTGAAGTTTCAAGTTGACGGAGAAAAAATAGAATTAATTGCAAGCGAGAACTATAATGACGTAGGTTATTTACAATTGAAAGAATCGATACCACCAGGCGGAAAAGTAACCATCACTACACCATTTCGGGTTAAAATTCCTGCCGGGTATTTTTCAAGGCTCGGGCATATGGGAGAGTCATACCAAATCACTCAATGGTATCCAAAGCCTGCAGTATATGATAAAAATGGCTGGAATGCCATGCCTTATCTCAACCAAGGGGAGTTTTATTCTGAATATGGTTCGTATGATGTGAGTATTACTCTGCCGAAGAACTATGTAGTGGGGGCCACTGGTGATTTAGTTGGGGGAGAAGATGAACTAGCTTGGCTGAATGAGTTGGCTGAGAGAACTGCCAAGATGGACACTTTTCCTGATGACAAATCTTTTCCACCATCATCAAAGGTGAAAAAAACACTACGCTATAAACAATCAGACGTACATGATTTTGCATGGTTTGCTGATAAGCGTTGGCATGTATTGAAAGGTGAAGTTGAGTTGGATGGTTCAGGCAGAAAAGTAACTACTTGGGCTATGTTTCTGAATAATGAGGCACACCTTTGGAAAAACTCGATAGAGTATATCAACGATGCTGTTTACTACTACTCGAAATGGGTAGGTGACTATCCATACAGTCATGTAACAGCTGTTGATGGTGCTTTGAGTGCTGGCGGTGGCATGGAATACCCTAATATTACAATTATCGGCACATCTGGCACAGCGCAGCAATTGGAAACAGTGATTATGCATGAGGTGGGGCATAATTGGTTCTACGGCATTTTTGGTACCAATGAGCGCATACACCCATGGATGGACGAGGGGATTAACTCATATTATGAGGCACGCTATATGGAAACCAAATATCCAAAGGCTACTTTGGCGAGCTATTTTGGTGGTGGTAATGCAGAGAAACTGGCTGCGAAATTTGAAATCGACAGGTATCCATTAAAACACTTGAATACATTAGGATATCTTTTCCCTGCGAGGAAAAACCAAGACCAACCCATTGACTATCCTGCAGCGCAATATACCCAGATAAATTACTTTGGGATTGTATATTCTAAAACTCCACTAGCGCTGGAGTATATGGCTGCATATATTGGGCAGGAGGAGTTTGATAGGATTATGCATAAGTACTTTGATGAGTGGAAATTCAAACATCCACAGCCAGAAGATTTTGAAGAGCTGTTTGTAAAAGAAACAGGTGATAGCCTCAAGTGGTTTTTCGATGAAATGTTACCCACAACCAAGCGTGTTGATTATAAGATGAGCGGTGTTTCAAGTATGGGTGACTCATTGATTGTTAAATTAAAGAATAAGGGAAGGGTAAATGGCCCGGTTCCTGTTTCATTGGTAAAGGGTGACTCAACGGTGCAGTCTAATTGGTATGAAGGCTTTGAAGGGAAAAGAAGAATAGTGGTACCCAAGGGAGATTATGACCGCATAGTGGTGGATAGACATGCTGACTTGCCCGAGTTTAATAGGAAAAACAATTCCATAAGAACCAAAGGCTTGTTCAGGCAAGTGGAGCCCTTAAGCTTTCGTTTTTTAGCCAGGTTGGAGAGAGAGCAACGTACACAAATTTTTTGGGCACCGACTATTGGTTGGAATAACTACAACAAGACTATGCTAGGCTTGGCTTTTTATAATGATTTATTGCCCAATACCAGATTTGACTATATCCTTAATCCAATGTTCGCTACGGGGCATCCTGACATAGCAGGGCATGTAAACATGGGCTACAGTATATTACCTGGCGCTTCATTCTTAGAGAAGGTAAGGATTGGTGTATCGGGTTCAAGATATGGCTACTCCAATAATTTAGATGGGCTAAATTATATGGTGATTAAGCCTGAATTGAAAATTGACATCAGGAAGCCGAGCGAGAGAAGTAGTTTGAGGCAGTCATTCAGGTATCGTTATGTGATGGTATCCATGGAAACCCAGGTTTATGATGCCGTAAATGATGTTTTCAATAAGGAGGATATTAGTTATGCCGTAAATGATTTTACCCAATATTGGATTAATAACAGGAAACTAAATCCTTTTAGTGTAGTAGTGAACGTGCAGCAAGGTGAAGGGTTCCTAAAGAGCTCAATAGAAGGAAAATACGAAATAACTTATAAAGGCAAGAATAAAGGGCTTGATATTCGTGTGTTTGGGGGTAACTTCTTTCGCAGGGAGCAGCCTGGGCGTTACCGTTTTCGTATGAGTGGGCAACGCGGTTATCAAGACTATATGTTTGATGAAGTGTACTTGGGGCGTTATGAAACGGACGAAATCTTCTCACAGCAGCTTACTGAAACAGATGGTGGCTTTAAGGTATATTCGCCTGTGGGGCAGACATCTAACTGGCTAGTAGCTTTGAATCTAAAGTCATCAATATTGAAAAAGCTACCCCTGAATGTTTGGGTTGATGTGGGTACTTATGCCAATGCACAAAGTGCTTTCCCGGGTTCTCAAGCATTCTTGTTTGATGCTGGGGTATCAGTTCCTATAATAGCTGGTGTGTGTGAAGTGTACTTTCCCATTTTTATGTCAGAGAATATTAAAGATGCAGTTGAATTGAATACTCCAAAGTACATTCAACAGATTAGGTTCACCTTAAATCTGAGCAAGCTTAACCCTATAAGTGCCATTAGAAACCTAGACTTGTAATAGTTTCGCTAAGCCTTGGCAGATAGAGATAAAATATATTTTGTTTCAGACTTTCATTTGGGTATACCCAATAGGGAAAAGAGTTTGGAAAGAGAAAAGAAGATTATCCGATGGTTGGATAGCGTGAAGGATGATGCCAGGGAGATTTACCTTGTGGGTGACATTTTTGATTTTTGGTTTGAATATAAAACCGTTGTGCCAAGAGGATACACCCGTTTGCTGGGTAAGATGGCAGAGATAGCGGACTCTGGTCTTCCATTGCACGTGTTTATCGGTAATCACGACATGTGGCAATTTGGCTATTTGGAGGAAGAAATAGGAGTGAAATTGTATAGAGAGCCAATAGTAAAAGAGTATAACGGCAAGAAGTTTTTCATTGGTCACGGTGATGGGTTGGGGCCAGGTGATTACGGTTATAAGCTAATCAAGAGGGTATTTGCGAATCCATTATGTCAATGGTTGTTTGCTAGATTACACCCCAATTTTGGGATTGGCTTAGCCAACTATTGGTCGAGAAGAAGCAGAATTGCTAATGGAGAAGAAGTATTCCATGGCAATGATAAAGAGTGGTTGTACCTTTTTGCTGAAGATTACTTGAAGAAAGAAGGGCCTATAGATTACTTTATTTTTGGGCATCGTCATTTATCGTTGGATATAAAAGTAGGGGACGGCGCCAGGTATATCAATTTGGGTGATTGGGTAACTCTATTTACTTATGGGGTGTTTGATGGTGAAAATTTGGAACTCAAAAAATTTGAGGGATAATGAATAGAAGCAAAATTGGATTATTAGTAATTGGATTGGTTGCATTGGTAAGTTCATGCAACTTGGGAGTAAAGCATGAAACAGCACTTGAAAACCCTGAAGCCTTAAAACCTCATTTTGGTGAAACTGAAAGCAATTACTATGTGGCTAAATCTATTGCTGGGCATATTCATCAGCCTAATGCCAAAAGGGAATTTAAATGGCCTGAACACCCATCAGGGGTGATTATTCAGCAGACTAATAATCTTGGGTTGAGGGAGGATAATGATACTCAAGAAGAAAAACCTGATGGTGTGTATAGGGTGTTGGTAACTGGCGACTCGCATGCTGATGGTGTCATACATAATTCAGAGTCTTTCCCTAATGTGATTGAAGATAGTGTGGGTTTTACTATTTCAGAGGGTAAGAAATTAGAGTTTCTAAATGCTGGTAACGGTTATTATGGGCCTCAAAATTATTGGGGCTGCCTGAAATATTACAGCAACTTAAAGCCAGATGCTTTTATAGTTGCGCTATATACTGGAAATGACTATATGGATGCTGTGAGAATTGAAGCTGAGAATGGAAGGATGAAAGTGCCAGAGAGAACTGAGAGTTATTATTATGATTTGTGGGAATTGGATGAGACTATGCCTGGTTTTACAGGACAATTGATGAACCAGGTGAAGTTTTTCAAAAGCTATCCTGCTTACAGAGATACCGCTTTGAACGTGACTCACAGGTACTTGGATAACATAAAGGTATACTGTGACAGTAATAATATTGACTTTATGGTGGTGTTAGTGCCTACCAAGCTAGATGTTGAACCTGAATTGGATAGTACACGAATTGATACCGCCTACCAAATAATGAAATTTACAGATGCTGATATTAAGGAAAACGAGGCTTTGATTGATAGGACAATACAGTGGCTAAATGCAAAGAAGATACACTTTATAGATATGCGTGAGCCATTGCGAAAGGCCGATGAAGAACTGTATTGGAAGGCAGACCTGCATATCAACCACAAAGGGCATAAGGTGATGGCTAATGAGATAATGGAACAATATAAGTAATTAAATAGTTTGAAACAGAATGATTGAAGCTAACGACCCCAATTTAAAGACATGGGTAGAAGTACTCGATGATAGTGATTTCCCAATACAGAACCTACCATTTGGTATTTTTACAAGTGGTGATAATGGTTCAAGAATAGGAGTAGCTATTGGTGAAAATGTCTTGGATTTAGCGACTTTGAACAAGTTGGGTTATTTATCCAAGTTGGATATTAGTCAATCTATTTTTGAAAGCAAATACCTGAATGACCTGATTGCGTTAGGTCAGCCTGTTTGGAGGGCTCTGCGTCAGAGGATATCTGAGCTATTAAGAGATAGCAATCCTGAACTAAGGGACAATATGGAAGACAGGCGGCTGGTACTATTGGGGCAATCGGCAGTGCAAATGCACATGCCTGTGAAGGTGAATGATTACACCGATTTTTATTCTAGTAAAGAACATGCTACTAATGTTGGAACCATGTTCCGTGACCCAGATAATGCATTATTGCCCAACTGGTTGCATATACCCGTGGGATATCATGGCAGGGCTTCTTCAATTGTGATTTCAGGAACGGATATTCGCCGCCCTAAAGGGCAAACTATTGCACCTGATGCTGATAAACCCAATTTTGGACCTAGCAGGTTGCTCGATTTTGAGTTGGAAATGGCTTTTGTAGTAGGCAAGGGAAATGTGCTAGGTAATAGTGTAAGCACCAAAGATGCTGAAGACCATATTTTCGGAATGGTGCTTTTCAATGATTGGTCGGCGAGGGATATACAAAAGTGGGAGTATGTGCCATTAGGGCCTTTCCTGGCTAAGAACTTTGCTTCTTCGGTTTCACCATGGATAGTAACCTTGGATGCACTGCAGCCTTTTAAGACGGCGGGGCCTATTCAAGACCCAGAACCATTACCTTATTTGAAGTTTGAGGGTGAGAAGAATTATGATATTAACCTTGAAGTGGCTATCAAGCCTGAAAACGGCGAAGAGAAAGCCGTTTGCAACTCTAACTTCAAGTACATGTATTGGAATATGGCGCAGCAGTTGGCTCACCATACTGTGAACGGCTGTAACATGCAAATTGGTGATATGTGTGCTAGTGGTACTATTTCAGGGCCAACACCTGAGAGTTACGGCTCAATGCTAGAGTTGACATGGCGCGGTAGCAAGCCTATAGCCATGCCTGACGGTAGTGAGCGTAAGTTTATCAATGATGGCGATACTGTGATTATGCGTGGCTATGCCGAGAAAAATGGTGTTCGTATTGGTTTCGGCGAAGTGACTGGTAAGGTATTGCCAGCTACTTAAAAGGCAAAAATCATCCGCTTACTTTCAATTACTTTTCCATCTATTTCCAGTGAATAGATGTAAGTGCCTGTGGCGTTATAGCCATGGAAATAAAGTACATCATTAATTCCTTGTTCCAATTGCATGGGGAGTTGCTTGACTAATTTACCCTGTAAATCCCTGATTACGATAAAGGCTTTTTGGTAACTGGTTGGTTTATCCACCAATACTGAGATGGTTGTGGCTTCATCAAAAGGGTTAGGGTTATTTTGAAGAAGCGATAAACCTTTAGGTTGTTCTATCTCGTCAATATCGTTGGAAACATTTATTAGGTATTCTCTCGAGAAGCAGCTTTCAATGCCATTGCTATCTACTGAAGCAACACTTACGTAATAGAGATTGGATGGCGCTGGATGTACTGTTTCCTGAACATTGTAGATGGTAAAAATGGTATCAAAATCGTGGTTGCTATTGCTCAGGCGAACACCAACTCGGTAGGTGTCATAAGGGTTTTCGTTCATGATGTCAATGAGGATATTTTCACTTCCCCCATTATAGGCGTTGAATTCTGGAACTTCAGGACCAATACCTATCATGCCTGCTGCAACTCCATTGATGACAGAATTTCGACATAGGTAATTGAAATCAACAAAAAAGCTATCAATCACCATATCGTTATCTGTATCTATTCCCAGTATATCGTCTGTGGTATGTTGTCTATCGTGGTAATTAGGGTTATCACTATCAGCATTTCCGTGTTCATTGGCAGAAGTAAAACGGATAGCAGGAAACCCTTTGCGCCTGAAAGGAATATGGTCGCCACCGCGCCCTATTCTGTCTTCGGCACTCATGATGGTGAGCTGCATTGGGACATCTACTATTGGCAATAACTCCTCTTCGTATTCTAGCTTTACAAAACGCGCCAAGCCTTTGTTCTTGGAGTTGTAACTGCCTTGCGAGAACAAACGAACTTGTGTGCTATCCACATGATTTAAGCCAGGGCAGGAAGGAGAGGAAGAAGTTTCTCCACAGATGATACCACCTACTATATCATTATTGAGTACAGCTTTTATCTCAATTCCTTTTTCAACCGCATATTCTGCAAAGGCTTGAGCGCCGAATAGACCTTGTTCTTCGCCAATGGTAAGCATAAAGACTATGGTATGGTCGAAACTGAGTTGCGACATAGTACGAGCCAACTCCAGCACCAAGGCTGAACCACTTCCGTTATCTTCCATACCATTGGCTTGGCAAGCCGAATCACATCTGCTTTCGCAACGGCTATCTATATGTGCTTCAATTATAATGACCGATGGGTCTTCAGTTTGCATTCCTGGAAGCACTGCAAAAATGTTTCTGTGTTGAGCCATCGAACATATAACGGTGTCAAATTGAAGGTAAGAAACCACTAAGCGGTTTTCCGCATTTTGACTAAAACCCTGAAACTTGGTGTAAGCCCATCTTCTGGCAGCGCCAATACCTGTGTCTTGTGACATGGTATCTGATGCTGTATGCCTGGTGTAGAAGCTACTAAGGGTGAGTAGATAGGAGTGAACAGAATCTGGGTTCACCTCGTTATTTATGTGTGAAATGATATCATCAGGATGATTGATGATTGTAGTAGCCTGATAGTTAGCAGGGCTATAATTACCCAGCATGATTTGTTCTGCCAAAGGATTGGTGGATAACATATTCTCTTGCGCAGATGAGATTAATGCTAAAAGCGTAAAAAGAAAAAGCGGTAACCCTTTAAAATACATACCCTAGTTTTAGTCGAAATTACAAAACAATGGTGAAGTGAGAAAACGAATGAAAAAAATGGAAATAATCGAGTTATAAATTACATATTTCATTTACTAACTTTGTATTGGAGTTTGAAACAGTTATGGAAGAAGCCCTCATACAGGAAGAAATAGAGAAGAAAGAGATACTGAAGGCGTATCGCAAGCTACTTCGTGCAACCAAAAAGCATGAGGCTAAGGGTGATTTGCGTCTCATCAGGAAGGCTTTTGATGTGGCTTTGGATGCTCATAAAGATATGCGTCGCAAATCGGGGGAGCCTTACATCTATCATCCACTAGCGGTTGCACAAATTGTAACTACCGAGATTGGGCTGGGAGCAAAGTCTATTGCCTGTGCGCTGATACACGATGTAGTTGAAGATACCGATATTACACTGAACGACATCAGAAGAATGTTTGGTGACAAGGTGGCTACCATTGTAGATGGCTTGACCAAGATATCAGGAGTGTCAGACTTTAATGTCTCAATGCAGGCGGAGAACTTCCGTAAAATGCTGCTAACACTGGCAGCTGATGTAAGGGTAATTCTTATTAAGCTGGCAGACCGTCTTCACAACATGAGGACTTTGGAAAGTATGAGGCGCGACAAGCAATTGAAGATAGCTTCAGAAACACTTTTCCTTTATGCTCCGCTGGCACACAGGTTAGGGCTTTATGCTATTAAGAGTGAGTTAGAAGACTTAGCCTTGAAGTACACTGAACCTGAGGTGTATGAAGATATAGACAACAAACTGAAGGAAACCCAGCGTAAAAGGCAGCGCTTTGTCAATAAATTTACGCTTCCTATTATGGAAAGCCTTACAGAACAGGGTTTTCAGTTTGATATTAAGGGAAGGACCAAGTCAGTATATTCAATACATAAGAAAATGAAAAAGCAAGGCATACCTTTTGAAGAAGTGTATGACTTGTTTGCAATACGTATTATTATTGATACTCCGCTTGAGCAGGAGAAAGCGGATTGCTGGAAAGTATATTCGATAGTAACGGATCATTATGTGCCAAGCCCGGATAGGCTAAGAGATTGGATTTCTACCCCGCGCGCTAATGGTTATGAATCATTGCATACAACGGTAATGAGTGGTAGCGGCCAGTGGGTTGAAGTACAGATACGTACCCGCAGAATGGACGATATAGCTGAAAAAGGACTTGCTGCTCACTGGAAGTACAAAGAAAAATCTGGCGGTGAGAGTAATGTAGATGAGTGGTTAGGTCAAATCAGGGAGTTATTGGAAAATCCTGACCAAAGTGCTTTGGATTTCATCGATGACTTTACGATGAACTTTTTCGCTGATGAGATATTTGTGTTTACTCCCCGAGGTGAGTTAAGGAAGCTGCCAGCTAATGCCACAGCTCTTGATTTTGCCTTTGATATTCACTCTGAAGTAGGCGCTCATTGCATTGGTGCCAAAGTCAACAATAAATTGGTGCCGTTGAGCCATCAATTGAAAAGTGGCGACCAGGTGGAAGTACTTACGTCTAGCAAGCAAAAACCTAAGGAAGATTGGCTGAATTACGTGGTGACAGGCCGTTCCAAGACAAAGATTAAACAATCTTTGAAAGAGGAAAGGCGAAAGATGGCTGATGATGGTAAGGAAATATTCGAGAGAAAATTCAAGCAACTGAAGTTACAGCCAGATGAAAAAACCATAGTAAAACTTCAGAAGTACTATAAAGTCCAGAGTTCACAAGACTTATTCTATTTAGTAGCCCAGAATAAGGTGGACTTTAAAGAAATAAAGAACTTTTTAGAAGAATCTGAAAAGACCAGTTGGTACCAATACTTTAAAAACAGAATTTCTTCAGGGAAGAAGAAACAGGATGATAAGCGCACAGAAATAATCACCAATTTCAAGAGCAGTGGAAAGGATGAATTGCTGATTGGAGACAATATGGAGAAGTTGGATTATACACTAGCCAAGTGCTGTAATCCAATTCCGGGTGATGATGTATTTGGTTTTATCACCATCAATGACGGTATTAAAATACATCGCGTCAATTGTCCGAACGCAATTCAGTTGATGTCAAACTATGCCTACCGTGTGGTTAAAGCCAAATGGACTAGCCAGGAGACCATTTCGTTTTTGGCAGGTATAAAAGTCACTGGTATTGACGATATGGGTATTGTGAACAACATAACTAAGGTGATTTCAAACGAACTCCATGTGAATATGCGTTCCATCAGTTTTGATAGCCATGATGGTATTTTTGATGGGACTATTATGGTTTATGTGCATGATACTGCCCACCTTACTAATCTCATCAAAAACCTGAAGAAAGCCAAGGGTGTGAAAACCGTTGAGAGGATTACTACCGTATAACGAAAGCTATGTCACAGCGAGAAACTATTGCAAAGAATAAGCGGGCTTCTTTTGAGTATGCCTTTATTGATACATATGTAGCAGGTATTCAATTGACAGGTAGTGAGATTAAAAGCGTGCGCCAAAAGCAAGTTGATTTGGCTGGTGCCCACTGCTTTTTTAAGAATGGAGAGCTTTGGGTGAAGAACATGCATATAGCCCCTTATACCGAAGCCTCTTATAACAACCATGAGCCAAAAAGAGATAGAAAGCTATTACTCCAAAAGAGGGAGATACGCAAACTGGAAGGTAAGTTGAAAGACCAGGGGATAACGCTAATTGCTACAAAACTTTTTATCAGTGATAAAGGGTATGCCAAGCTAGAGATTGCCCTAGCTAAGGGTAAGAAGCTCTATGATAAGCGTGAAAGCATTAAAGAACGCGATGTGAAGAAGCAAATGGATAGAAGAATGAAGGATTTTTAATCGTAGGGTCGCTCATCTAATCACTTTCCTGATATAGCGCCTTATTACGTATCTTTGCCCTTCATGAAAAATAGGTCAGTAAATACGAAAAGAGTGGCATTCCATACCTTGGGATGCAAGCTTAACTTTTCTGAGACATCAACCATTGCAAGGCTGTTTGAAAAACAAGATTTTGAGAAGGTTGAGTTCAGTGAGGCTGCCGATGTGTATGTAATTAATACCTGCTCAGTTACTGACCGTGCAGACCATACTTGCCGCAATACTGTAAGACAAGCCCTTCGCAATAACCCTGAAGCCTTTGTGGCTGTGATTGGTTGCTACGCCCAATTGAAGCCAAATGAAATTGCGGAGATACAAGGAGTAGATATCGTATTAGGGGCGAATGAGAAATTTAATATCCTGAGCTATATTGAAAATGTCGAAAAGCTACCTGAAGCTGGAGTGCATGCTTGTGAGATAAAGGATGTAAAAGAGTTTATACCTTCTTATTCAGCGAATGACAGAACACGTACTTTTTTGAAAGTGCAAGATGGTTGTGACTATTTCTGTGCTTTTTGCACTATTCCTTTGGCTCGGGGTAGGAGTAGAAGTGAGAATATTGAGAACACTATCCAATCAGCCAAGGAAGCAGTAAAGGATGGTATCAAAGAAGTTGTGTTGACTGGTGTAAACATTGGGGACTTTGGTAAAGGAAGTAAGGAGACTTTTTATCAGCTGATACAAGAATTAGAGAAGGTAGAAGGCATTGAGCGATATCGCATATCATCTATCGAGCCTAACTTACTGAGTGACGAGATTATCAGTTTTGTGGCGCAGTCTAAAAAGTTTGTGCCTCATTTTCATATCCCCTTGCAATCTGGCAGCGACGAGATATTGCAATTGATGCGTCGCAGGTATGACTCTGCGCTGTATCACAGCCGCGTAGAAAAGATAAAAGAGTTGATGCCAGATTGTTGCATTGGTGTGGATGTGATAGTTGGTTTTCCTGGTGAAACGGAAGAAGAGTTCTTGAGGACTTATCATTTCCTGAATGAGTTACCAGTATCCTACTTGCATGTATTCACTTATTCAGAAAGACCCAATACAACTGCGGTTCGTTTAAAGGAGACAGTGCCCGTGGGTGAGCGCAAGAAACGCAATAAGATGCTTACTATCCTAAGTGAGAAAAAGAAAAGATTATTCTACGAGCAGCAAGCGGGTAAAGAGTTTACCGTACTATTTGAACAAGAGGAAAAAGAGGGTGAGATGTATGGCTTTACTGAGAATTACGTGAAGGTGAAGACACCTTTTAATGATACGCTAGTAAATGGGTTGGTCAACGTAAAGCTGGATGAGATGGATGCAAAAGGCGTTTATTCTTGTACCTTTGAGATGGCTTTGGTTTAATCCTTGTTCAATCAATCCAATCAAATGGATACGTCATTATTAATCTCATTGCTAGGTGCTATTTCGGCCATAATTGTTTCAATTGTAGGAGCATGGTTGGCGAATAAGAATAGCATTATTTTACAGACGAGAAAACTAAGGGAGCAACATTACATATTATATCTTGAAGCTTTGCATAACTTGGCTGCAAGTGAGAGTGATAAGGAAAGTGTGAAACAATATGTATTTGCACGAGATAAGTTATTTCTAATAGCAAGTGAAGAAGTAATTAGAGAAATGCTTACCTATGAAGAGAAAGCAGTAGGTCAAGAAAGTAAAATACATGATGAATATTTGACTAAACTTGTCAAAGCAATTAGGAAAGATTTGAAAATTAAGGATAAAGATTTTCCTGAAATTTATCTTAAGAAGGCTAATAAATGATTAAAAAGAGAAGCGTAGACTAGATATGTTTTTAGATTTCTTCCTTTTATTGAAAAAAGAGGGTTTGCCTGTGAGTTTACGGGAACACCTTACGCTATTGGAAGCTATGCAAAAAGGCCTAGCAAATTATAGCGTGGAAGATTTCTATTCTCTTTCCCGCAGTGTGTTTGTGAAGCATGAAGCGCAGTTGGATAAGTTTGACCAGCTTTTTGGGCACTACTTCAAGGGGATGCAATTCATCAGTGAAGCTAAAATGGCTAATATCCCAGAGGAGTGGTTGCGAAAGAATTTGGAGAAGTTCCTCACAGAGGAAGAAAAGGCGATGATAGAAGCTATGGGTGGACCAGAAGCTTTACGGAAGCGCTTTGAGGAGTTGATGGAACAACAGAAAGAAAGGCACGAAGGTGGTAATAGGTGGATTGGCACTGGTGGCACATCGCCCTTTGGTGCTAATGGCTATAACCCTGAAGGTTATCGCATAGGACAAGAAGGAAGCAGGAATAGAAGTGCTATTAAAGTTTGGGATAAGCGGGAATTTGTGAACCTGGATGATAAGCAGGAACTCAATACCCGAAATATCAAATTGGCTTTGAAGCGATTAAGAGTTTTTACTCGCGAAGGCCATGCTGAAGAACTGGATATTGATGAGACAATTAACAAGACTTCAAAGAACGCTGGGATACTAGATTTGGAAATGGTTCCATCGAAAGAGAACCGTGTGAAGGTGTTGATGCTGATGGATATCGGTGGCTCCATGGATGACCATATTTATACTTGTTCCAAATTGTTTTCATCAGCTAAGACGGAGTTTAAGCACTTGGAATATTACTACTTCCATAACTGTTTGTATGACTATGTGTGGAAGGACAATCGCAGGCGTTGGAATGATAGGACACCAACCTTGGAATTACTGCATAAGTACAACAGGGACTATAAAGTGATATTTGTTGGTGATGCTGCCATGTCACCATATGAATTGCTTTCATCAGGTGGCTCGGTGGAATTTGAGAATAGCCTTACTGGAGTGGAGTGGCTGCAAAAGGTAAAAGACCATTTTAAGCATGTAGCCTGGATTAACCCCAATCCTGAGCAATCATGGAATTATTTCCAAACAACAGCTATGATAAAGGAAGTGATGGAAAACAGGATGTTCCCAGCGACGATAGCTGGTATACAAAACACCATGAAGAGTTTACTGAATAAGAAAGTGGTGAACCAAACTGCTTAAAACCACCTAAACCAAGGCCTACTTATTAACGGCGAGAAAGCCCAGGGGATAGAAGAAAGAATTACCAATAGGCCAATAGTAAACCAAATGGCAATGGTTTTGTGTTTCTGAACGTTATCTTCTTTGCGTTTGGCTTTGGCGGAACCTATGGTGATGAGAATAATCCCTAAGAGCATCATAGTGATATGTTCCATCCCAAAGAAACGTATTTCGCGCTGAGCCATTCCTTCTTTAAAGTTGTTAAGGAAATATTGCACAATAGGGCTTATGAAGTAAAGCGCTAAACCCAAAAGTAATTGAATATGAACTATGGTAGAAGTTATAATCCTAGTGGTGTTATCTAACTTGTTGAACGGCTTTTTGCCCAACCAACCTGTGTAAGACCTATATAGCGCAAAAAGCAGGCTGGCTAAAACTAACCAACGGAAGAAAGAGTGTGTGACAAGTAGGGGATGATACATAGCTGAAATTTTCCCAAAAGTAAGATACATTGTCAAGAAATTCTGAATCCCAACTAAATCAATATTTTTGCCTTTATGCAGGCAAGAACGCATCGCGCCCTTTTTTACTTTTTAGTTTTAACCTTATTGGTGTCATTTATCCCTCGTGAGAGCTATGCGCAGGGCAATGTAGCAGCAGGTGATATCTATTACCGATGTATAAACGATACTACCTATGAGGTGTTTGTGGCGATGTATTGGGACTGCCAGGAGCCACAAATACCATTAGAAGTAACGGTGAATGTGACTTCACAATCATGCGGTGAGCAGATATATTTGGATATGGATGGCGTGCCGCCTGATGTAATTACTGTGCCTGTGTGTCCTAATCTACTTTTGAGTTGCTATGGTGGCACCGTGCCGGGAGTAAAACGATTGCTCTTTAGCGATACTTTGATTTTACCAGCTTATTGTAATGACTGGAATTTGCGTTTCTGCTATAACACCCGTGTGATAGCTGATAATATTGAGCCAGGAGAGTGGATGTGTATAGAAGCTAACCTGGATAATACCATTGGCTGCAATAGCTCTCCTTCGTTTTCCAATCCACCTGTGGATTATATCTGCGCTGGTGATACCTATTGCTTTGTGCAAGGGCAGACTGAAATAGATGGCGATTCATTGGTTTATAGTTTGGTTGACCCCTTGGGATATAATAGTGTGCCTGTAATTTTTGATAGCATTTGGACGGCGCAAAACCCTTTACCATCTACCCCTAATGTGTTTGTTGACCCTGAGACTGGCTTGCTTTGTATGAATCCTGATACCCAGTTTACAGGGGTATTAGCGCTATTGATAGAGGAATACCGAGGTGGGCAACTGATAGGAGGTACCATGAGGGATATGCGCTTCAATATTTTGAGCTGTGATAATGAAAATCCAGAATTGAGTGGTGTTAATGGCTCTAACGTGTTTTTTGATACCACTTGCGCAGGTACAGAAGTGTGTATGGATATTTTTAGTTATGATGCTGATAGCGGACAGGCCTTGACCATGACGTGGAACGAAGGGATTACTTTAGGTGATGCAACTTTCACCATTTCGCCAGATAGCCATCCTGTGGGTAATTTCTGTTGGACGCCTGAAGTGCAAGATACCAGTTCTACACCCTATTGCTTTGATGTATTGATAAGGGATGGATATTGCCCTTATGAAGGCAGTAGAACACAGACTTACTGCATTGTAGTGGGTGGAACTACAGCAGATGCAACCATACTCCCTGTGGATGCTTTTTGTCCCACAGACTTGCCGCTTTTGTTACCATCGGTAACACAAGGTGGTATTTGGTCGGGGACTGGAATTACTAACCAGAATTTGGGGATTTTTGATGCTAACGTGGCAGGAGTTGGGGCTCATGAAGTAATCCATCGCTCTTTTGGGGATTGCAATGATTCGGATACAACTACCATTTATGTCGATTCAGCTTTTGATGCCAGTCTTATCAATTACCCTGATAGTATGTGCCTGTTGGATGTCCCTTTCCCGCTTGTTTCCAATGATTTAGGTGGTTTTTGGACCAGTGTGGGAATGCCAGACTCAACCAGTAATCTGTTTGACCCGTCAGAGGCTGGAGTAGGTTTACATGAGGTTATTTATCGTATAGGCAGTGCGTGTGGCGACAGAGATACAATAAGTATAGAAGTACTGCCTGTTCCCGACCCAACTATTACGACCTCAGATTTGGCTTATTGCATATCAGAATCACCTTTCAATTTTACATCTGCATTAAGTGGGGGTACATGGCTAGGAAGTGGCATCATCAATTCATCTGCTGGTGAGTTTGACCCTGTAACAGCAGGTGCGGGTGAACACGAGATAATTTATGAGTTGAGTAATCAGTTTTGTGTAAATAGAGATACTATAACCGTTACTGTAGTGCCTGCGGTTAATATCAACCTGACCCAAATAAGTCCTAAATGTGATAATGACCAGGGATTTTATCTTCAGGCAACTCCATTAGGTGGAACCTGGCAAGGGCAAGGAATAACAAATAGTTTAGGGTATTTCAATCCGCCAAGTGCTGGTGTGGGTACACATGAGATTATTTACACTATCTCAGGTGCTTGTTCGGATGCCGATACCATTGATATTGTGGTAGAAGAAGCTCCGACTGTTGAAATAATCGACATTCCTGACACAATATGTCAATCAGCGGGAAATGTGGTTTTTGAAGGCTCACCGGCGGGTGGTACTTGGTTTGGTAATGGTGTGGTGAATGGTCAAACAGGGGAGTTTGACCCATCCATAGGTATTCCGGGTCCAAGAAATGTTCAGTACAGGTATAATAATGGAACTTGTGATGCAACCGCTTTCGCTTTAATCCTGATTATCGATTCTCCAAGTGAGCCAACCGTGAATGAGCAAGATACTTTATGCCAAGGTGATATGGTCAATAACATACAAACCAATGGGATAGGGCAAATCACCTGGTATAATGACATGGGTTTGAATAACGTGATAACAACTGGCGCCAACTTGACTATATTACCAACAGAAACAGATACGTTTTGGGTAACAGCATCGGCAGGTGGGTGTGAGACTGCACCTATACAAGTGATAGTGCCCTTCTATCCAGGGCCACAAGTTTCCCTGGATGATGACCCTGAAGTGATATATGCCGGTGAGGAAGTATTGTTTATGAATACTTCGCTGGGGGTAGATTACAGTTACTGGGATTTTGGTGATGGAACAACGGCTGCCAGCCAATTGAGCGGAGACCAAACTCATACCTATGAGGAACATGGTATTTATACCATTACACTAATTGGAGAGAACGAACACGGCTGTTTGGATACTATGTATTTAGAAATAGAAGTCTCTCCACCTACCGATGTGACTATACCTAGCGTGTTTACTCCAAATGGGGATAATTACAACGAAGAAATGGTGATTGAGGGGTACTTCTTAACGGATTTCAAAGCACAGATATTTAACAGATGGGGGTATAAGGTGTATGAGTGGAAAGACATTAATGAGGGGTGGGATGGCAAAAGCCTGAGCGGACAGACTCTGAACTCAGGGACGTATTACTATATAGTAACCGCGGTTGGTCAAGATGGTAGAAAAATAGAAGAAAAAGGTTTTGTGGAGTTGATACGATAGAATTGTGAAACCCTTACATTTGCCTTCTTGTTATGAGACTCCTGAAAAATTGCCTTAGAACATTATTATTGACTGTTTTTATTGTGCAAATAGGTTTTGCACAAATAGCAACGGTAAAAGACAAAATAAGTTACCAGCCTTTGGAGTTGGTGACACTTTATAGTAAAAACCCTGAAGCCACTGCTGTAACCGATGCTAAAGGTCATGTGGATATATCAGCTTTTAAGGGAGTGGATAGTATCAAAGTTAGGTTGGTTGGCTATAAAGATTATGTAGCCAGTTACGACTCTCTTAGCCAGTCTGGTTTTAATATATACCTTGAGGAGGCTGGCCTTTCACTAAATACAGTGGTTGTTTCAGCTACCAAGTGGGAGCAAGAGAAACGGAATGTTCCCAACAAAATAACAAGTATTAAACCTAAGGAAGTGGTGATGCAAATGCCGCAAACGGCTGCTGACATGTTGGGGAATACAGGCGAGGTGTATATCCAGAAAAGCCAGATGGGTGGGGGTAGCCCCATGATACGAGGCTTTGCAGCCAACAGGGTTTTGATTACTGTGGATGGTGTACGTATGAACAACGCCATCTTCCGCAGTGGAAACTTGCAAAACGTGATATCACTAGATCCATTAGCAACTGAAGAAGCTGAAGTGATTTTTGGCCCGGGTTCTGTGATTTACGGAAGTGATGCGATAGGTGGTGTAATGGATTTTCATACAATCTCACCTAAGTTATCATTAACAGATAAGCCATTGGTGAAAGGGAGTGCAGCCTTGCGTTTTGCTTCGGCCAACTTTGAGAAGACAGGCCATTTTGATATCAATGTAGGAGGTACAAAGTGGGCATGGGTGACCAGTGCTACCTACACCGATTTTGATGACCTAAAAATGGGTAGTGTAGGTCCTGGTGAGTACCTAAGGTCGGAGTATGTCACCCAAATTAATGGGCAGGATACTGTAGTGCCAAACCCAGATTCGTTGTTGCAAGTACCAACGGCATATAGTCAAGTGAATGTGATGCAAAAACTCCGCTTTAGCCCGAATGAGAATTGGAACTTTGTGTATAGCTTTCATTATTCAACAACAACGGATTATCCGCGCTATGATAGATTGATACAATACAGAAATGGCAGCCTGAGAGATGGAGAGTGGTATTATGGTCCACAAAAGTGGATGATGAACTCACTTGCCATCGAGCACAATGCGGATTGCAAGGTGTATGATAATGCCCGCTTGACTTTGGCGTATCAAAACTTTGAGGAGAGTCGACACAATAGGAGTTTTGGTAAGAGTTTACTTGACCGTAGGACGGAGAATGTGGATGTGATGTCTGCTAACCTTGATTTTAGCAAGACCAGTAATGAGAAGCATCATGTTTTCTATGGTTTGGAAGCCTTGCTTAATAACATTGGTTCAATGGCTGAAGGGGAGAATGTACAGACCGGAGAAACTGAAGCTATCAGCACCCGTTACCCTGACGGTTCCACCTGGAATTCTTTTGCGGCTTATGTCAGTTATCGATATTTAGCTGGAAAGAAGGTGACATTGCAATTTGGGGCCAGGTACAATCAAGTGATGGTTGAAACAAGTTTTGATACCACCTTTTTCCCATTTCCATTTACAAATGCCAGTTTGAATACTGGTGCATTAACGGGAAGTGCTGGTATCGTTTATCGTCCAAACCCGACATGGCAAATCAATTTGAATGCGTCGACAGGTTTCCGTGCTCCTAATATTGACGATATAGGTAAGGTATTTGACTCCGAGCCTGGCTCTGTGGTTGTGCCCAATCCTGACTTGGAGTCTGAGTATGCCTACAATGGTGAGGTTGGGATAGTGAAGACCATCGCCAATGCTATCAAGATTGATGTGACGGGTTTCTATACGATTTTGCAGAGCGCGATGGTTCGCCGTAATTACCAATTGAATGGACAGGATAGCATAGTGTATGATGGTGAGTTAAGCCAGGTGCAAGCCATACAGAATGCGGCTGAAGCCAATGTGTATGGTGTACAAGCTGGCTTGGAAATAAAACTACCTGCTGGTTTTGGAATTTCCTCGCGTTATAGTTATCAAAAAGGTGAGGAAGAACTGGAAGATGGCACCGTTTCACCGTTGCGCCATGCTGCTCCCTGGTTTGGGATTACACGTGTAACCTATCAACGCGAACGCTTGCTGTTGGATTTCTATGGTGTATATAATGGGGAGATTGCTAATACAGACTTAGCTGTGGAAGAGCAGGGCAAGCCTCATTTATATGCCATAGACGAGAATGGTAATCCGCATTCACCAGGGTGGTATACACTTAATTTTAAAGCGAGCTATCACGTTACCGATTACTTGCAATTGGTAGCTGGTGTGGAGAATATTCTAGACCGTCGTTACAGGCCTTATTCTTCAGGTATTGTAGCTGCTGGTAGGAACATCCTAGGTACTGTGAGGATTACTTTTTAGGTGCCTTCTCCCTCCTGGAGAGCGACTTTCACTTCATTTCGCTTGCGATGACGTTTTACTTTCTCCTAAACGGTCTAATAATCAAGCCTAACGGTCTGTCGTAAGTGAAGTAGTTATAAGACCAGTCAAAAAAGGCGATGACCTTATTGCGGAAGCCAACGAGTGACATCAGGTGAACGAACATCCATACCCACCAAGCAAACATGCCCTGGAACTTATAGCCGGGAAGGTCAACTACGGCTTTTAGTCGACCTACGGTAGCCATGCTGCCTTTGTCAAAGTACTTGAACTGCAGCATTTGTTTGCCATTCATTTTACGAATCAGGTTCTTGGCCAGGTGTTCACCATGTTGGATTGCCGTGGGTGCTACTTGCGGATGCCCCTTAGGGTAGCGCTCAGTAAACATGAGGGCTACATCACCAATAGCGAAGATGTTTTCATGGCTTTCTATTTGGTTATAACGGTTTACCTTCATGCGGTTACCAGCCTGTATGGCTTTCTTATTGATACCTTCAATTACATTGCCTTTAACTCCTGCTGTCCAAATGACAGTTTCTGATTGGAACTTTTCTCCCGATTTGAGGGTAATGTTTTTGCCATCATAGCCACTTACCATGGCATTAAGGTATACATGAACGCCTAATTTCTTGAGGTATTTTAGCGATGCTTTTGAAGAATCTTCAGACATGGCTGCTAATAGTCTTGGTGCAGCTTCAAACAGGTAAATATTGAGTTTTGATGTGTCTAATTCAGGGAAATCCTTAGGCAAAACGTAATGCTTCATTTCAGCTAATGAGCCTGCTAATTCAACGCCCGTTGGGCCACCACCTACAATAGCCATGTTAATGATAGCTTGCTCGTGTTTATTTCCCATTTTAACAGTAGCTTTCTCCAAATTTTGCATGATGAAGCTACGCATGTCCAGGGCATCGGGTACTGTTTTCATTGCCATGAATTGCTCTTTTTGTGTCTCGAAATTGAAGAAGTTACTTTGGCTACCCATGGCCAATACCAGAAAGTCATAATCCATTTTACCTATGTTGGTCTCAATGGTATTTTCCTCGGGCAGCACTTTGGTTACTTCTGCCATGCGGAAATGGAAATTTTTGTGTCCCCTGAAGATACGACGAATAGGATAGGCTATGCTATCTGGCTCAAGCCCTCCCGTTGCTACTTGGTATAATAAAGGTTGAAAAGTGTGGTAGTTGTGTTTGTCAATAAGAACAACCTCGAAATTCTTATTCCTGCTAAGTTTCTTAGCGAGGGCTATCCCTCCAAAACCTGCTCCCACAATGAGAACTTTGGTTTTATCTTCCATGCTTCAATAATTCATGTCAAAGGTAGTAATTGCTCCACGCTAGGTATCTTTTTTGTGAAATAATTTAGAAAATAACTGACCTTATAATGATAACCCTTAATGAGCTTGTTTGTTTGTAAAATCTGGAATATTTAGGAGGAACCACAAGCAAAAAGCCCTTCAGAATTCTGAAGGGCTTTTTAGGGATTAGTGTCATTATTTACTCACCATGTAGTGAAGCCTTTTTCCAAAGATTTTCTTCCTCACTATTTGGGTGGTCTGGGTCGTCCACGCAGCAGTCTACCGGGCAAACGGCAGCACATTGTGGCTCATCGTGAAAGCCCATACATTCAGTACATTTATCAGGAACTATATAATATATATCCATTGAGATAGGCTCTTGGGTGGCGTCGGCATCAGCTTCCATTCCGCTAAATGCCTTGTAATTTCCCTTGGCTTCAGTACCATCAGAAAATCTCCATTCCATTCCCCCTTCATATATTGCATTATTTGGGCACTCTGGTTCACAAGCGCCGCAATTGATACATTCGTCAGTAATTACTATAGACATAGTCTTTCGCTTTTTGTGTTTAAATTATTGCACAAATATAACGATAAAGCAAAAGAAAGGTTCGGGTAAAAAGCTTTACTTTTCCCCAACCTCTAATGTATTACCTTTGCTGTATCAAACAAAATGATGGAAAAGGAAAGAAGAATAGAAGCCTTGATAGCTTTGGGTAGTGAGTTGGTAAAGTATAAAACACCCCAAGGTGAGGATGATAAACTAGAGCAAATGATAAACCTTGTGAACCACTATAATGGCTGGTTTACGGAAGAAAATGTGCGAAACGCAATTGCCGCCTGGGGGGAGAGTTTAACAGCGGAAAAACTCAACCAATGGCTTGCAGAATATGATATTTCTGAGAGTGCTGTGCCGATAAAAGTAGGTATAGTGATGGCTGGTAACATCCCCATGGTTGGTTTTCATGATTTGTTGAGTGTATTGGTTACTGGTAATACCGCAGTAGTGAAGTTCTCCAATGATGATGACAGGCTGATACCATTGACTTTAGGCAAGTTATTTGAGATAGAGCCTGCATTTATTGACCAAGTGGTGATGGCAGATGGACGTTTAAAGGATTTTGATGCCATTATTGCGACGGGTAGTAATAATACTTCAAGGTATTTTGAGTACTATTTTGGGAAATACCCCCATATTATCAGGAAGAATAGAAACTCTGTTGCAGTATTGGGTGGCGATGAAACTGAAGAAGAGTTGTTGCACTTGGGGAAGGATATCTTCCGCTATTTTGGGCTTGGATGTAGAAATGTATCAAAAATGTATTTGCCCAATATGTACAATTTTGATACTTTTTTCAAGGCCATTGAAGTGTATAGTGATATTGCGAATCATAAGAAGTATGGCAATAATTATGATTACAATAAAGCCATCTACCTGGTGAACCGAGACCAACATTTAGACAGTGGCTTTTTGCTAATGAAGGAAGACAAAGCAATGGCATCTCCAGTTTCTACTATCCATTATGAGTACTATGGCAACCCTGAGGACCTAAAAGGTGAATTAGATGCCAAGAGAGAAGAGATACAATGTGTGATAGGTAAGGAATTTTTGCCGTTTGGAAAGGCCCAAGAACCTGAACTATGGGACTATGCCGATGGTGTGGATACGATTAAATTTTTACTAGAATTGCAAACAGCAAAAGCCGGCTAATGGAAAAGAACTTCAAAGAACGTTTGAAAGATGTCACCACCTTTGTGTTTGATGTGGATGGTGTATATACCGATGGTAGTGTATTATTGATGCCCAATGGCGAGGCTGTGCGCAATGCAAATATCAAGGATGGGTATGCGACGCAACTGGCGGTAAAGAAAGGTTACAATTTTTGTATCATAACGGGTGGTAGCTCTGAGGCTGTGAGAAAGCGTTTCCAAAACCTTGGGGTGAAGGACATACACCTGAAAGCTGATAGTAAATTGGAAGTGCTGGAAGAATACCTGGAAGCCTATGACATTAATCCAGGGCACGTACTTTACATGGGCGATGATATCCCTGATTATCATACTCTAAAACGGGTAGGAGTGCCTACTTGCCCCAATGATGCTGCGCAAGATATCAAGGATATCTGTATTTATATCTCACCGCACAATGGCGGTCACGGCAGCGTGCGCGACGTAATCGAGCAGGTAATGCGTGTGCAAGGCAAGTGGATGGATGGTGAGGCTTTTGCTTGGTAGAAGCCTTTAATACCTTAGCTGTTTTGGAATTAGGTTATATATTGTGCGTTCAGTAATACCACGATACATCATAGTTATGAAACAAGTTTCTTTTCTTTTAATGGCTCTATTTATATGGCCCCAAGCGTATGCACAAGCTCCAACTATCGATTTGACAATACACTCCCGTGTTGATACTACCAAACAAGAAATCAAAGAGATTGTAACCTTGTGGGTTAATTATTTAACCTCCAAGCCAGATAGTATATACGACAACCCATATTGGAACGAGGAGGAAAAAAAGAAATACGAAGATTTTGATTTCACCCGGTCTTCTATGTACCAAATGCCGTCTGCGCATCTTTTGGCGAATTATAAACCAACCATATTGTCAATAGAAAAAGAGGGGGACAGTTATGCAATAAGAACACTCTTTAATGCCGATGGAATGGAAGGGATGTATAGAAAATATAATCCCTGGTGTATTACCAGGTTGCATGCAGTTAAGGAAAATGGCGCATGGAAGTTGAAAAATGCTTTGCCAATTATAACCAAGAGTTGGGATAGGAAAACTATTGGTAAGATAAACTTTATTTACTCACATGAACATCAGTTTAATGAGGCGTTGGCGCAGAAAGCCAATAGGTTTTGTGATAGTATTGTTTCAAAATTTCAATTTCCAGATTGGAAACCATTTGATTTTTACATCACAACAAGCGGAGATGAATTAGGGAAATTGCTTGGATTCGATTTTTTCTTTGCTGGTTATACCACAGGAAAGGGCCTAAATGACAAAAGGATTTTATTAAGTGGTTTGGCTTCTGAGTGGTATCCACATGAGTTTATCCACCTAATAGTTGAAGATAAAAAAAGACATTGGATAGTAGAAGAGGGATTCGCAACGTGGATTGGTGGGGCTAATCAGAAGCAATTTGAAGAAATGGCTGTCACACTTGCAGAAAACTTAGCTGAGAATGATACGGTAACTTTTGATGATATCCTAAGTAGAAAGTGGGGTTGGCAATTCAATGCGTATTATGCCACGGGAGCAATTGTTTGTCAGATGGTCTACGATAAGGGGGGGCTTAACTCTGTTAAAAGATTGCTGGATACCCCGCAAGGGGATAATGAGTTGAAAAAAGTGCTTTGTGAACTTTTAATGGTTGAGCCAAAGTACCTAGATAAGGCTTTACAGAAAGAGATTTTGAAATATCTAAAGACTAAATAAGACACTCACTAAACCGCCTTCAATATCGAAAATTCTTCCTCGGACACACTTCCATCAAACAGGTGCGGGTAGTTTTCCTTTAATGAGAATATAAATGTAGCCCTCGGTATATCGTGGAAGTATCCATATTCTTTCCTATAATCCATAAAGTTGTTGCCACTGCCGTCATATTGCTGGAACATGGAGTCGTGCTCGCCATCAAACTCCAAGGCTGGTACATTGAATTTTTCACAAAGTTCAATATTAAATGCCGGTGTTGCTTTTACCCATTTGCCGTTTATGTAGAGTTCCACCAAGCCATGAAAAACAAACACATCACTTCTCAGGAATTTAATCAGTTTATCTGTGGACAAGTGGTTTTTTACATCAAAAAAGGCAAAGCGACTGGGGATGCCTACTGCACGGGCAGTTGCACCCAGTAGGTTGGCTTTTTCCACGCAATAGCCAGAGCCACGATTCAATACTGCACTTGCTGTCAGCTCTTGTGGGCGAAGGTCTACATTGTAAGGGTCATAGCGGAAACCGTCCCTCACAGCATAGTACAGTTTAATAGCTTTTTCTTTATCAGTGGTAGCGCCCTCCGTGTGCTTCTTTGCAAAGGCAATCACGTCTGGATTATTACTATCAACGAAGTAAGTCGGCTCCAGGAACCTTTTCATCTCTTTTTCTTCCAATCTTTCTATCTTTCTAAATAAACAATCTTCTTTCTCACCCATCGTTTCCTAGAGCACTACTAAAATAGATATTGAGGTAATTGACTTAGTATTAATTTAGCCGAATAGCTATGTTATATAGAACAAATAATCCTATTTCCTGTTAGAAGGGCTTAGGTTGTTAAAAATTCACCGATTTTAATTGTCAGTTTACCGATTGGTGGTTGTAGCTCACCTAAATATGTTTGGTGATAGATAGTATTCACAATTACATTTGCTGAGAGGTATAGAGAAAAACGTATGAAAAGAATATTTTTTTTACTGTTTGTTATATTACTTTCAAGCTGGGTATCGGCTCAAAATGGAACTATCAAAGGGCGTGTTTTTGAAGCTGGGAATAACGAACCAGTGCCTTTTGCCAATGTGTTGCTACAAAACACCTCATTGGGAGGCACTACAGATATAGATGGTAATTTTGAGATAAATGGCCTTGAACCAGAATTGTACAATATTGAAGTATCATTTGTTGGTTACAAAAGCAAGGTGATATATGAAGTGCAGGTAACCAACAATAAACCGGTAGAACTGGACATAGCTTTAGAAGCTAATACTACAGAACTCAAGGCAGTTACTGTAAAGGCTTCACCTTTCAGTAAGACACAGGAGAGCCCAGTATCTCTTAGGAATATTGGAGTGAGTGAAATTGAGCGGAACCCAGGGGGTAACAGAGATATCTCCAGGGTGATACAATCTTTGCCAGGAGTAGCAACCACGGTTTCATTTAGGAATGACATCATCATAAGGGGTGGGGCACCCAATGAAAACCGATTTTATTTGGATGGAGTAGAAGTGCCCAATATCAATCACTTTGCAACGCAAGGTGCGTCAGGTGGGCCAGTGGGTATGATAAATGTAAACTTCATTAGGGAGGTGGACTTTTATTCAGGTGCCTTTCCTTCTAATAGAGGCAATGCTTTGAGTAGTGTCTTCGAGTTCAAGCAGAAAGACCCTCGCACAGATAGGATAGGAGGAAACATCACCATTGGTGCTACAGATTTTGGGCTAACAATAGAAGGACCTATCACTGAGAAAAACACCTTTATGTTTTCCGCAAGAAGGTCATACCTGCAATTTCTCTTTAAGGCATTGGAGTTACCATTCTTGCCTATCTACAATGATTTCCAACTAAAGAACAAAATAGAGTTTGATGATAAGAACCAATTGACCATAATTGGCTTGGCAGCAATAGATGATTTTGAGCTCAACCTGGATGCCAATGAAACGGAGGAACAACGATACATCCTTAACACACTGCCTGAAAACACTCAATGGAATTATACTATTGGAGCTAACTATACTCACTTTCGCAAGGTAGGCTATAGCAATGTGGTGGTAAGTAGAAACCACCTGAACAACAGGGCATTCAAATACTTAGGTAATGACTATAGCTCAGAAGCCAATAAAATACTGGATTACAGGTCGCAAGAGATTGAGAATAAGCTAAGGATAGAAGATAACATTCGCAGCAACGGATGGAGAATCAACTATGGTGTGAACTATGAGTTTGCAACCTACCTCAATTCAACATTTAATGTAATTACCCTACCGACTGGTGAGAACTTTTCAATTGATAGTGACTCAGAATTAGACTTCAATAAGTATGGTGCATTTGCTCAAGTGAGTAGAGGCTTTTTCAGTAACCTGCTATCATTGAGCTTCGGTTTTAGAGTGGATGGTATGGACTACAATAGCGTTACCAGCAATCCTATTGACCAGTTTTCACCCAGGTTTTCAGCATCGTATATGATAAGCGAAAGGTTTAGTATCAATGCCAATATAGGTAGGTATTATCAGGCACCGGCCTATACCGTGCTGGGTTATAGGGACAATACAGGGAGATTGGTAAATAGGGACAATAAAGTAAGTTACATCACCAGTGACCACGCAGTAGCTGGTTTGGAGTATAACAGCGGTAGCAATGCCAAAATAAGTATAGAGGGCTTTTACAAGATTTATGATAATTACCCCTTCCTTACTACCGATAGCATCTCACTAGCCAACCTGGGAGGGGATTTTGGAGTGATAGGTAATGAGCCTGCAGTGTCTACTTCGGAGGGGAGGACTTATGGTGCTGAATTTTTGGCACAACAAAAGTTATTTAAAGGCTTTTATGGCATTGTAGCCTACACCTTGGTGCGCAGCGAGTTCAAAGACAAAAATGGTGAATACGTTCCATCAGCGTGGGATAACCAACACATAGTAAGCCTCACTGGTGGTAAGAAATTCAAAAAGAACTGGGAATTGGGTGTTAAATGGCGCTTTTCCGCAGGAACGCCCTACACCCCAATAGACATAGCCCTTTCATCGCGCAGGGAAGTATGGGACTTGAATGGCTTTGGATTGCTGGACTACAACCGGTTAAATTCACAAAGGCTGCCAGCGGTACACCAGTTGGATATGAGAATAGACAAAAAGTACTTCTTCAAAAAGTGGTCATTGAACTTGTATTTCGATATACAAAACGCTTATGGTTTTATGGCCCAACTACCTAAAAACCTTGATGTAGTAAGGGATAGCAATGGTATGCCCGTTGAAGACCCCAACGACCCAACAAGCTACCAAACCAGGCTAATTGACAATACCAGTGGCACCGTCATCCCAAGTCTGGGAGTAATAGTGGATTGGTAAAATATACGATGTTATTCAGCGACTAAGATTTTCCGTGAGTCCCTTGAGGGTCTCGACAAAACTTTGTTTACTTTGTAAATAAATTATATTGTACACCCAATTTACAACTTAGTGCACACGTATTATTGTAATTAAGCAGGGGTAATCGCCTTATTCAAGGCTTCTTCTACCTCGCTGGCTGAGGGGAAGAAAGAAAGTAGCTTCTTGAGCACTGCATCTACAACAGCATCAGGGCAGGAAGCGCCACTGGTGAGAACTATGTTTACTATATCCTTTCTAGGCAAGAAATTATCAGTGCTAATGCGCTTTTGCGTATGGAAGTTAAAATGATTAATCAACGTATTTGATTCTATTTCCCTTTCAGTATTGATGAAATAAGTGGGAAATTTCGTTTCACACAACTCTACCAAATGAGAAGTGTTAGAACTATTATACCCACCCACTACTATAGCCAGGTCAGCACTTTGCTCTAATAGGCCATAGGTAGCCTGTTGGTTATCATTGGTGGCATAGCACAATGTATCGCGGGTATCGGCAAAATGGTCTTTGATGTTTTCCTCGCCATACTTCTCAATCATCACATTTTTCAGGTAATCCGCTATTTGCTGGGTTTCTGTGGCAAGCATGGTAGTTTGGTTCACTACGCCAATGCGTTGCAGGTCGCGTTCCATATCAAAACCATTACTATAATGCACCTTAAAGTAGCTGTCAAAATCTTCAGCCGGCCTTTTTCCTAGTATAAAATCACTCAATATTTTCGTTTCCTCAATATTCCTTACTACTAGTGAGGGCGCATTCTCCTTACTATGCGAAAAAGTAGCCCTGGTCTCCTCATGGTTTTGTTTACCATGTATAATAATGGTGTAATTTTCCTTGCCCAGTTTTTCACTTTTCTTCCACACCCTCTCCACAAAAGGGCAGGTAGTGTTGTAGGTTTGCACCTCAATACCTATTTCATTCAGTTTGTTCTCAATTTCAATAGTAGTACCAAAGGCAGGAATGATAACTACGTCCTCGGGTTTTAACTCACTCCATTCAATAAACTGGTTCCCTTCGGTATCCATGATAAAACGGATACCACGGCTTCGCAAGTCGGCATTCACTTCAGGATTGTGTATCATCTGGCTAAGCAAAAAAATGCGCTTGCCAGGGTTTTCTTCAATCGCGCGATAACTGATTTCAATGGCATTTTCCACACCATAACAAAAACCAAAATGGCGGGCGATGTAAAAACGTACAGGCCCAAAGTCAAGCAGGGTAGGGGTAAAATCCTTCTTGCGCGGGTCATCCCCTTTGCGGGCATTTTTAATGGCACCTATAATGCCCGACCTGTAAAACTGTGGTATGTTAAACGTTTTCATTCTCCCTCGTCACTTATTGCTTTGCAAAGATAGACAAAAGAGAGAAGCCAGAAGCCAGAATATATACTGTAGAGACGCAAAATCTTGCGTCTGGAAAGAGAAGATAACCGCAAAGCGCGCAAAGAGCGCAGAGAATATATTACCATTCACGATTCACGGTCGCAAACCCGCGATCTCAAAATCTATACCGTCATTGCTGTAGAAATTAGATAATTCGTTGACAGAATTAATAAATTGTGTCATGCGAATAAATACAGAAGCTTTAAGAATACTGGTTAAAAACCCGCCGCGTGTGATGGGCGTCCAAGAAAAGCGCGAACCGCGCAGTGAGCAGCAACCAAGTGGCGTTGGCTTATGTGCAAGCGAACGCAGAGGTTGGTTTTCGTGGTGCCTTTTTCTTTGTAACTTTCTTTTGGGCATGCAAAAGAAAGTTTGAAGTAATTCAAGCAAAAAGTATTGAAGAAACACCCCCACAAATTATTTTATCCCAAACAGCAAGTTACCAATCACCCCAAAGGGGTGATTGAACACTAGCGCAAGAGATAGACTAAGAAGTAGGGGGTGTAATTTGTAAAGCAAAAAGTAGTAATAGATTCTTCGCTCCGCTCAGAATGACACATGTACAATTCTCTGTGTTCTCTGTGCCTACTTTGTGCTCTCTGTGGTTAAACTTTGAATATTCTTCACGTTTTGAATGAAACACCGGAGAAGGTAGCAATATGACAATTTAACAATATAGCCATGTTATTTAGTCTCAATACTCAAATCTCTGTACTATAATCTAGTATTTCTAAAGAAAAATCATTACATTTGCACCCGCTTTTGAAAAAGGCGCTATAAAAACAGCCCGAAACCAGCGTCAATAGGGCAAGTTAAACAACTCATGGTCTCAGCTGGAAGAACATGATACAAATTACACACAATGGCAGAAAAAAAAGCCAAAGAAACCGAAGTAGAAGAAACAACAACTGCTGAGGAAGTAAAAGCAGAAGAAACTCAAACCGAAGAGACTGCTACAACTGAAGAAAGCACTGAAGCTGCTGAAGAATCAGAAAAAACAGAAGAAAAAGTTGAAGAAGTAGTTGCTGAAACCGGGGAGAAAGTAGAAGAGGCTCCTGTTGCTGAGGCTAAAGAAGAAGCCAAAGCAGAAAAGGCAGAAAAAAAAGAAGCCAAGACTGAAAAGTCTGAGCCAACTAAACCTGAACCCACAAAATCAGAGCCTACTAAGCCAGCACCTTCGGTTAACGTTAACCCAAAGTTAGAAGACTTTGACTGGAGTGCTATCAGCAAAAAAGGTGAGCAGTATACAGCCGCTGAAAAAGAAAGGCTGGATAAAGTTTACGAAGAAACCCTTAAGTCGATTGCCGACCACGAAGTATTGGATGGCAAGGTAGTGGCCAAAACCAAAAAAGATCTTTTGGTAAACATCGGCTACAAGAGTGAGGGTGTTATTCCTTTGTCTGAATTACGATACAATCCTGATATCGCAGTAGGCGACGAACTGGAAGTGTATGTTGAGAAACAAGAAGACAAAGACGGACAGCTTATCCTATCTCACAAAAAGGCTCGCGCACTTCGCTCTTGGGAGCGTGTGAATAAGGCCCTTGATAACGATGAGGTAATCACAGGTTACATCAAGTGCCGCACAAAAGGTGGTTTGATTGCCGATGTATTCGGTATCGAAGCCTTCTTGCCAGGTTCGCAAATTGATGTGAAGCCTATCCGCGACTACGATATGTATGTTGGCAAGCAAATGGAGTTCAAAGTGGTGAAAATCAACAACGAGTTTAAAAACGTGGTTGTATCTCACAAGGCACTTATCCAGGAAGAGCTTGAGCAACAGAAGAAAGAAATCATCAGCAAACTGGAGAAAGGTCAAATCCTTGAAGGCACTGTTAAGAATATCACTTCTTACGGTGTATTCGTTGACCTTGGAGGTGTGGACGGACTTATTCACATCACTGATTTATCTTGGGGACGCATCAACCACCCAGAGGAAATCGTTACCCTGGATGAGAAAATCAATGTGGTTATCCTTGACTTTGATGATGACAAGAAAAGAATTGCCCTCGGTCTTAAGCAATTGACTGAACACCCATGGGAGAAATTGGATACCGAACTTAAAGTGGGCGACAATGTGAAAGGTAAAGTAGTGGTTCTTGCTGACTACGGTGCTTTTGTTGAAGTAGCTCCTGGCGTTGAAGGTCTCATCCACGTTTCTGAAATGTCATGGTCACAGCACTTGCGCAGCGCTTCGGACTTCCTTAAGGTAGGCGACGAGGTTGAGGCTCAGGTATTGACACTTGATAGAGAAGAGAGAAAAATGTCATTGGGTATCAAGCAATTGGCACCAGATCCATGGACAGATATCACAACTAAATATCCCGTAGGTAGCCAGCACACTGGTAAAGTGATGAACTTTACCAACTTTGGTGTATTCGTAGAGTTGGAAGAAGGTGTAGACGGTTTGGTTCACATCAGCGACCTATCTTGGTCTAAGAAAGTGAAGCATCCTGCTGAGTTCTGCAACGTGGGTGATGATATGGAGATTGTAGTACTTGATATCGATGTTGAGAACCGCAAACTAAGCCTTGGCCACAAACAATTGGAAGAAAATCCATGGGATGTGTTCGAGGAAATCTTCACTATCGACTCAGTTCATCAAGGTACTATTACCGAGAAGAACGATAAAGGTGGTGTAGTTTCATTACCGTACGGTATGGAAGGTTTTGCTCCTAAAAAGCATCTTAATAAAGAAGACGGCAAGCAAGCTGAAGTAGATGAAACACTGGATTTCAAAATCCTTGAGTTTAACAAGGACCAAAAGAAAATCATCGTTTCGCACAGCCGTATATTTGAAGATGTAGCTCACGAAGCTAAAGTTGAAGAAACTAAGCAAAGAAGAGCTGCTGCTAAGAGCACGAGCAAAGCTGTGAAGAAAATGAAAGATAATATCGAAAAAACCACCCTAGGTGATTTGGACGCATTATCTCAATTGAAATCACAATTAGAAGAAAGTGAAAAGAAAGGTAAAAAGTCAAAAGACGAAGATGCTGAATAAGCAACCTGATATTTCCAGAAAAAAGTCCCCCGTTAGCGCGGCGGGACTTTTTTTTTGAATTTGGAAAGAAAAAGAAGTGGAAAAAGAACATTTTTATCCAAAAATATCCATACCATACATATAATGTATAAAGAACAAGTATATTTGACCCTCGATTATGCCTGACAAGCCACGTGTCATATTAGATAGCAAACAGCTTGAGCTAACCATCAACAGGCTTTGCTACCAGTTAATCGAAAATCACGATGATTTTGCCAATTCAGCTATTGTGGGTCTTCAACCCCGTGGGGTCTATGTGTCTAAACGCATACATGAAGAACTGGCAAAAATGACTGGCAACAAAAATATTCGCCACGGCGCCCTGGATGCCACCTTCTTTAGGGATGACTTCCGCACAAGGGAAACGCCACGCATACCAGATGTAACCGAACTCAACTTTAATGTAGAAAACCTAAAGGTGATTTTGGTAGATGATGTGCTTTTCACAGGTCGCAGTGTGCGCGCCAGTATGGACGCACTGCTGGCATTTGGTAGGCCACAGCTGGTAGAGTTACTGGTGTTGATTGATAGGCGCTATACAAGGCACCTGCCTATCATGCCCAACTATACAGGTAAAATGGTCAATACATCACTTAGCGAGAGAGTTTCAGTAGAGTGGAAGGAGACCGAAGGAAAAGATTGTGTAAAGCTACATACAGTAAAAAAGTAATATGGAGAAAAAGCTCAGCGTAGATCACCTGCTAGGAATTAAATACCTCACCAAGGGAGATATCGAGCTTATTCTTTCTACCGCCGACTATTTTAAGAAGGTATTGCAACAGCCCATCCGTAAGGTGCCTTCGTTGCAGGATACAACTATTGCCAATGTGTTTTTTGAGAACTCTACCCGCACCAGGCTTTCATTTGAATTAGCGGAGAAACGACTCAGTGCCGATGTTGTGAATTTTTCGGCCTCTTCATCCTCAGTGAGCAAGGGAGAGACACTGATTGACACCGTGAACAACATCCTGGCCATGAAGGTAGACATGGTGGTGATGCGTCACCCTAACCCGGGGGCGAGTATGTTCCTGGCTAAGCATGTCAAGTCTAAAATCATCAATGCCGGAGATGGTGCTCATGAGCACCCAACACAGGCACTTTTAGATGCTTATTCCATCACCAGAAAGTTTGATGTCCCGCACCTCAAAGGCAAAAAAGTAGTGATAGTGGGGGATATTTTGCACTCAAGGGTAGCAATATCCAACATATACTGCTTGCACAGGTTAGGTGCCGAAGTGATGGTATGCGGGCCAACTACATTGATACCTAAACACATTAGTGCACTCAATGTAAAAGTGGAGCATAACCTAAGAAAAGCCTTGGAATGGTGTGATGTAGCAAATATGCTTCGCATACAACTGGAGCGTCAGGACATCAAATATTTCCCGTCATTGAGGGAATACACCATGATGTATGGAGTAAATAAGCAACTCCTCGATTCACTAGGTAAAGAAATTACAATTATGCATCCAGGCCCCATCAATAGGGGAGTGGAAATAACCAGCGATGTAGCGGACTCAGGGCAGTCTATCATCCTTCAACAGGTAGAGAATGGGGTAGCCATACGGATGGCGGTGCTTTATCTCTTATCAGGAAAATCAACAATTGGTGGTTAATTACTTTTTTATGCAGGGTGCAACTTGAAAAAAATATTCCTACTTTTGCTTAAACATCCAAAAAACAGATGAATTTCGAAGTTGACAAAAAAGATAAGTACGCTTTAATAAGCGTAAAATCAGAAAAATTAGACAGCCATATATCTCCAGGCCTAAAGTCAGAGTTGGTTGTGTTGAATTCTGAAGGATTTAAAAATCTGATAATAGACCTTACTGAGACCCGCTACTGCGACTCTTCAGGGCTAAGCGCAATCTTGGTTGCCAACAGGCTTTGCAAGAATGCAGGCGGCACATTTGTGCTCACGGGTTTGCAACGGTCTGTAATGAAGCTCATATCCATTTCTCAACTAGACACTATACTTAATATCGCGCCTACTCTTGAGGAGAGTGTTGACCTTGTTCATATGGAAGAAGTAGAGCGCGATTTAGATGATGAATAATTTTAATTTCGTATCTTTATACCTTAAATGTTTAATCTTTAATTTAATCTTATGATGAAAAAGTTACTTTCTTTATTTGTAGTTGCAATCTTTGGTGTTTCAGCTGCAATTGCTCAATGTACACCAACTTCAGAGACTGAGGTAGGTATCTATCCTGACACGCTAGAAAATTTACCACCTGCGTACATTGGACTATCTTACAGCACTGTTATCCAAATTGTAATGCCTAATGATACAACCACTGATGTTCCTGGTTTCGGTACACTTACTTTGGATATTAACTATTTCCTTGCTGACTCTGTGGAAGGTTTACCTGCTGGTTTTACCTATGCTTGTAATCCATCTGATTGTAAGTTCCCTGGCGGTGGCACTGGTTGTATCCTGCTTTCAGGTCCGGCTTTAACTACAGAAGCTACTTACGACCTGGTTGTGCATGTAACTCCAAACGTATACCATAGCCTTATCGGTGATTTTGATGGCCCTGCTACTACTGTAGAAGGTTACAAAATTGTTGCTATGCCTGTTGGTGTTACTGAAGTATTCAATACTAACGAATTCCAGGTAGGTCAAAACGTTCCTAACCCATTTGAGGGAACAACCACTATCAACTATTCTACTCCTATTAATGAAGAAGTTGAGTTGACAGTATTTGACGTGCTAGGTAAAGTGGTTTACCAAGAGAAAGCAATGTCAGAAGTTGGTATGAATAAATTCGTATTCAACGCTCTTTCTCACTCTCCAGGTGTTTACATGTACACTGTAAGCAACGGTGAAAAAGCTTACACTAAGAGAATGGTTATTGCTGGCAGATAGGTTTTACACATCAATAACACACAAAAAAGCCACCCAATTGGGTGGCTTTTTTGTTAGATTATTTTCTTAAATTTGAAACTTAATCAAAAATTAACAAATAAGGTATGAATAAAAAATTACTCCTTTTCGTATTTAGTTTTGTGTTATCAGCAGGTGTTGCGATGGCGCAATGTACCCCTCCTGACCCAAATACAACCCCACCAGGGTTTACTCCCGAGCCAGGAAGTCCCCTGGCTCCAGGCGATATGGGTGTGGCATATTCGCAAGTGTTTATGTTCAAGGTGCCTTCAGATACTACTGTAGAATTTCAAGGTTTTCCAGTGGATGCACAAATTGATAGCATATCATTTGATGATATCACTGGATTACCAGGTGGTTTAAGTTTTGCCTGTAGCAATGCAGATTGCTTTTACGATGCATTGGAAACAGGTTGCATAGATGTGTCTGGAACAATAACTGACCCTGACGGTACTTACCCTATCACTGTAATGGTGACTTTTTACGGAACAGCATTAGGTGGCTCGGTAGCTACAGAACAAGCAGGTTCTTTGCCATTTGGTGAGTACGAAATTATTGTTGGTGATGTTGGTATCGAAGATGGTTTAAGCCTTAACAAGTTTGACCTGGGTCAAAACTATCCTAACCCTTTTGATAAGTCGACACTTATCAGTTTCTCTTCAGATGCTAATAAAACGATTGAGTTCAAAGTGTATAACGTATTAGGTGAGATTGTAAGAGATGAAAAGATAGATGCGGAGCGGGGTGTAAACCAATTTGAGTTTGTCGCTGAATATCCGGCAGGTGTCTATATCTACTCTCTAAGTGACGGTACTACTACACTAACCAAGAGAATGGTCATCAAATAGGCACTTGGTAATAGTATAAAATCTATATTAAAAGAGCCTTGATTTTCAAGGCTCTTTTTCTGAATACTAACAAAAGTCATACTGATATTCAATTAGTCTTAATATCTTTGGAGCAAACAAATAAATAATCAAACAAAAATGAAAAAACTTTTACTTTCTCTAGGTTCCCTATTAATCATGTCTGCAGCAGTCTTCGCGCAAACATCAAACCCTTTTACTCCTGGTTCTGGTGCATTGCCTGATTATACTGTTGGAACAGCATATAGTGAAACCATTGACATTGACGTTCCCACCACTGTAACAATTGACCCTGCCGCACTTGGTTTGGGCGGACTTCCTGTTTCTATTCCTCCTTTTGACGCTACAGTCGATACAGTAAGGTTTACTGTAACGGGTTTGCCTGCTGGTCTTAGTGCATCTTTTGATAATGGAACAGGTATCTATCTTGGTGGCGCCACAGGTGTACTTACTATCAGTGGAACTCCAACAAACTCAAATGGTTCTACTAACGTAGCGATAGAATCACTTACTTCAGGTTCAGGTGATATTAGTGTGCCTGTTATTGGTTCTTTGCCTGTTTCTTTCCCAGGTCAGTTATCAGTTCCTGGTGCCGGCAATTTTGATTTACCTAGAGCTCCTCAAGCTCTTGATGGGGGTCCATACGCGCTTCAAACGGCTGGCGGTGGTAATTCAATTCTTGAGCTAAATACTGCTACTTTTGACGTTATTCAAAATGTACCAAACCCATTCAAAAGAAATTCAATCATTAAGTTTTCAACTCCAGTTCCTGCTGATGTTGAATTCAAAGTGTTTGATGTATTAGGTAAGCAAGTATTTGCTAACACTATCGAGGCTGAAGCTGGTGTTAATGTAATTAACCTTAACGCAGAAGACTTTAGTGCGGGTGCTTATTTCTTTACTGTTTCAAATGGTGAGAAATCATTCACTAAAAGAATGATTGTTTCAGGAAAATAATGGCTTTAAAACTGACTATCCTTGGATGTGGTTCTGCTACTCCAACCAGTCAGAGAAATCCAACCGCTCAGGTACTTAATGTGCATGAGCGGTTTTTTTTGATAGACTGTGGAGAAGGTACTCAAATGCAAATGGCTAAATTTAGGGTCAAAGGCCACAGGATAAACCATATATTTATTAGCCACCTACATGGCGACCATTACCTTGGCTTGATGGGCTATTTGTCGTCTTTACACTTGGTAGGACGCACCGCCATGATGCATATCTATTGCCCTGAACCCTTGCAAGAGATACTGCAAACCCAATGGAAACATTCAGGTACTGAATTAAAGTTTCCAATCACTTATCATTTTCTTGAGCCAGGAGAAAACATAATATTGGAAACAAATTCATTAATAGTCAAAAGTTTCCCACTCACACATCGGATACCATGCTGGGGCTTCCGTTTTGATGAGGCGCCGAGGTCAAGAAACATCAAGAAAGAAAAAATAAAGCAGTATAATATTCCAATAGAAAGTATAAGAGAGATAAGAGAAGGGGCAGACTTCACCACTGAAAAGGGAGAGGTGATAACTAATGATGAGCTTACCCATGTGGGTACGCCGCCAAAGTCATATGCCTTTTGTTCAGATACTATTTATGACCCGTCGGTGGCTAAGTATGTCAAAGGAGTGGATTTGCTATATCATGAATCCACTTTTATGAATAACCTGGCTAAGCGGGCGGAGCAAACCTTTCACACCACTACCAGTCAGGCAGCTGAGATAGCCAAAAAAGCGCAAGTGGAGAAGCTGATGATAGGTCATTATTCATCCCGATATAAGCAGACAGATGAGCTACTTAAGGAGTCTCAGGCGGTGTTTGAAAATACTATTGCTGCTTATGACGGGCTAACAGTTGAAATATGATTCGTTATTTAAACTAATTCTAAATAACTTTGCAGCATGATCGCATCCAGTAATATAAAGGTACTTCTGGCTGATAACAATTTCATCGTTAAGGAAGGTTTCAAAGCCATTATCAATGGTGCTGAAGATTTGGAATTTGTTGGTGAAGTTTCTAATAGCATTGAGCTAAATGAAATGCTGGAGGAAGTAAGCCCTGATTTGCTTATCATCGACTTTGGTTCTACTGAGTTCAGGGTAGAGGATATCAAAAATGTGCTTGAGAAAAGGCCTGAAGCAAAGGTGTTGGCAATAACCACCTATGTATCTCAAGGTGGCATGCTTAAAGCCATAGAATCGGGTATTACGGGTTATATCCTTAAAGATTGCGACCGCGATGAGGTAGTAGAGGCTATTTATTCAACAGCTAAGGGTGAAAACTTCTTCTGTGGCAAGATTATAAGTTCTTTGATGAATAAGGACAAAAACAAAGTGGATATCAATTTGGTGGCAAGTTGTTGTGAGCCCATGAAGATATCCAGCCGTGAGGTAGATATCATCAGATTAATAGCCTCAGGATATTCTAATAAGCAAATAGGGGATAAGCTATTTTTGAGCACTCATACAGTTGGTACCCATCGCAAGAATATAATGGCCAAGTTGGGCGTAAACAATACCGCAGGTGTAGTGGTATACGCCATCAAGGAGAATATCATCACTCCAGAGTAATACTTACTTAATCACAGAAAACATTGAGGCTTGGGTGTCATACCCATTGCTAAGTTTTATTGAATATAAACCAGCAGGGTAGCTGGCAAGGTCTATCATCATCCTATAATTTCCACTGGCAAGTGTTCTATTTGCTAGCTGCTTGCCGCTTATGTCATATATAGTTACTTGCAATACCCCATGATTAGTAGGGCGTTCCACTGTTAATACACCCTTTGCGGGGTTAGGGTAAACACTAATCTTGGTTTCCTCTATTAGACTACTGGCTTCGGTTTGGGTAATAATGCTGCAAGTGGTTTGAGTGGGGTTAAGCTCCAATGGATCACCTGGTGTTAGGTCCTGGCCATTAAGGCCGGTGTAATCTTCTGGATACTTTGTGCATCTGAATACACTATTTCCATTTACAATTCCACCTTGCTGAATAGGGCCATTTTGATTGATGGGGTTTACATATTCCCAAACCATGTTTCCTAAAGAATCAACTTCAAAAAACCGACCATTGGCTCCTTCACAGATAATCGTGTTTCCACTAGGCAAGCGCTGCGCTCCTGATACATTGCTTGAGAAAAAACTATTCAATGGCGAGGCTGCGTATTGCCAGGTTAAGGCTGATGGGCCAAATGTTTGTCCAGTCAAGTTGTAGTCGCCATTGCCATCAATAGGTGGTGTAATTTGGTCAATTGTAGAGTAAGCATTTGGTCCGTTTTCTCCATTATTAAAAATAATGATATCACCTTCTCCAGGCAAGCCTGGTGGTATCCAATTGGGGTTGTGCTGATTGAAAAGTACCCTGTCATTGGCAGTGCCTCGGTCATAGGTTTGCGGGTTACCATAGCGATAGAGTATATCCCCTCCTTTACCAGAGTTTCCTCCAGTATGCCCTGAAGCCTCAATAGTAGTGGTACTATGGTCAATTACCCATATTTCATCAAAGCGGTGGTTACTCATAACTATTTGATCAAAAATAGGGTTGTAGGCTATTGCATTTACATGCAACCAATCTGAGTTGCTTACGGCTGGTGTGCCCAGGTAGTTGGCATCAATAAGCTCTGGATGGTCAGCGATAACACCATAGTTGTTTCTGGTGCTATCAAAATCCTGAACGAGATGGTCCCAGGCATGCCATTCCCAGACAATCTCAGCACTATCAATGCCTATCGGTCTTATCTCAATGATTTTTTCAGGCCATAACTCACCGGGTACAGTACTGGTATCTCTGCCGGCTTGTATGCATTCCAACTCGGTTTTTAAATCCCAAACTATGGCTAGTATATTTCCATTGGGCAGGTATTCTACATCATGGTGTTGCCTTTGTGTACTATCTGAGATAGTGTAAGTCCACTCTACATTGCTGTTCCAATCTAAAATCTCAATAATTCCACCTGCACCACCGGCAGTAAAATTTTGATTATTTGTTTTACCAGTTCTCAGTAGCTTACCATTCTCTAGAAGGTAAACAGAGGCACCTGGGCTTTGATTACTTTGCCAGGTATTTATTTCCCTTCCACAATTATCTATCAGGTAGGTATAAGTAGAAGACAAGGGTGCAAATAACACATATCCATCTTCAGTGCCTTGGCCATACTGCATTAAGCCTACAGTTTGTCCATAACCAGTTAGTGAAAATACAATGCTCAGAAAGGATATAAGAATTAGGAATCTCATGGGAAATGATTTCAGTCAAAGGTCACAAAGCTAACGGAAAAATGTGTTATAGTATTTTGCAAAAGCCGTGTAAGATTTCACTGCGGATGATATATACTCTCAGCTTTCTTTAATACCTGCTCTTTGTCAAATATCACTTTTTTGGTCTTGAACTCAGAGTGCATTTCCATTTGGTCATCATAATGCTGACTATCATGGCGTTTTGAATTACCATAGGTATGGATACTCTCAGCTTCAATACCATCTTTACTATACTTGGCGAATTGAAGGAAGGAACTATTTCTATAAACTTTAATCAAACCATCTTTAGTTGCTTCCCCTTCTACCGAGTTAAGATTTTGTGGTAAGCCAGGGATAGCCACTTTTTTATCGCCCCTCACCAAGAATTGAACTTTACTCAAAGGTACATCCAATCTCCCATGATGCTTTAGCATCACTTTTTTAGCGTGAGCTACTGCATCCGCAAATAATTCTTCATCATAAGGAAAGCCGTTCATGATAAAAGTCCTCTTGTTGGCATCCACTTTTTCAAACAGATATCCCAATGCAAAAAGATAGAGAGCCGTATGTTTGTTCTCAAGGTGTCCATCTAGTTTACAGGCCTTAAGATGGGCAAGGGCATCAGCAATTTTAGGATATTTCTTTTTATCCAATTGTTGCATTTTTTGCAAGGTGAAATCAAAGGCACCATCACTTTTTTCAGGATATTCAATATCATACTTCAGGCTTTTGAAGGTAGGGTAGTCTATTTTATCTATACCACCCACCAGCTCACGGAAACGCACACTTCTGTCATTTTCAGGGTCAATATAAATACCACCTGTTTTGTGATAAGGCCCGTGCTCGGGGCATTCGTTTTCACCAGTACAGAAATAGGGTGAACTGTTCATATTGTAGATGTATCCACTTTCAGGGTTAGTAACCTGTGGAAGGTCTTCATAAGCCAAAAATTCTGTCCAAAGGGTTTTGCTGGTATTTCCGGGCAAGGCCTTTTGCCAATTATAGTCGGGGTTTCTCTTGGGTATAAGCGCTTTGTAGATGTAAAAAATGTTGTCCTCTTTATCTGCATATACGATATTGAATAGCGGCATTTTTCCATTCTTCACAGCTTGTTTAAACTCACTTAGGTTTTTTGATTTACCCATTTCATAAAGCTGGTTCAACGCCCCAATTTCTTGATTGGCAGCAAAGCGGGTAGCCATTATTTTGCCGTCATTAGTTTCAATAGCAGGGCCATAAACCGTCCAGTATGCCTTCTTTTTCACTTTCAATTTCAGGAAACCCATCTTCACTTTCAAGGGAATCTTCCTCACCTCTAAGTCTAGCCACTTATCATCAAACTTGTATTGGTGTTTATTCTCTGGATTGATTTCCAATTCATATATATCAATCAAGTCGGGAAAATTAAATGGCAGGTTCCAACCCAGGTTGGGCGTAAGGGCATTGGCTGGCATGGGTATACCTGGATAAACGCCACCACTGATGTTCCAACCTTCATCACTGTGCAAGTGGCATTCATAAAAAGTGATAGGGCCATCTATCAGCCAATGTGGGTCGTTCACTAAATAAGTTCTCCCATCGGCTGTGAACTTGGAGTTAGCAGCAAAACCGTTAGAGCCTACACTTACTGCCGACTCGTAGTTCTTCCCCTCAAGTACAGCTCCTATGGCCATAGGTGCGCCTGTTAGTGCACAAATTACAATTGAATAGGTTTTTTCGAGGTCTTTTCCTGTCAATGGAAAAACACCTTTTACTTTCACCTCTTTGGGATGGGCTGCCGCATAGGCATTTACCCCAGCAGCATAGCCTTCTATCAGTTTGCGGTAGCTCGCTGGCAGTTTATCATAGTTTTTGTCTACTCGTTCTTCAGCTTTTAGGTATTGGGCAAAAAAATCGGTTTTGGCTCCGTCTGCTCCCAATAGCTCTCCTTGCCTGTGCTTTCCAATAAGCATCAGTTGAAAAATAGAGGGGAAATCGTCTTCACTATGTGCCCATGCTAGCCCATAAGCCACTTCGGCATCAGTAGGAGCGTAGATATGAGGCACCCCAAAACTATCTCTAACTATTGTAATGTTTTCAGGGTTTAGTTGAGCGCTTAGATTAAAAGCACAGATACCTAATAAAAGAATTAGTAAACAAAATCTCATGTAGTAGTATGATTTCCTGCAAAAGTGTGGAAAATAATACAAAAATGCAGCTATAAGTCCTCCCCTTGGGGGAGGATTTAGGAGGGGTTTAAGTCTCTTCGTGATAATATACTTTGTAAAACTTTCTACCCATTTCATCCACACCACGTTCAATCAATTTTTTGTCGCCATGCACGTATATGTGGAAATTCTTATCCAGCTTGATAACGCTTTTAAAAACCCTTTGGTTTTTTTGTACCGCAGGGGCGGAGATTCCAAAATCTTGAGCCAACTCTACTTCTTTTTCTTCCTGAAAATCATTCTTAAAACGATGGAAAGCATTGATTACCTGCTCATCTTCAAAAATTTCGTTTCCAAATTGCTGGTCGTTGAATTGTTGGTTGCTCTTGAAAAAGTCTATTGAACGGTTGAGTAGGTCTGCCTGATCTGTCTTGTCCATTTCAAACTGCTTGGGCATTTGTTTGGTCACAAAATCCTTGGTCACCTTCATAAAGGTTTGTGTGTTGTGAAAATCATCATTACAGGGCTTAGTATTCAAGAATTCTTCTTTCCAGTATTGTGCCTCAGTTATTTTGTTTGATTTATCTATCACACATACTTTATATCCTGAAGCCTTGTTAGTATTAAACACGAGGCAGCCTTTGTCAAGCTTGCTGGTTCTGGTGCCTACATCTGTGCTTAATTCAAAATAGTTGGTGCTGGTATGCAGCTTGATGAATAAATCTTTGGTTTCTGCTTTGAATAAACCAACGGCGTTAGTGTGCACACCATCCAATTGTATATCAGTTAGCAGCGTTACATAAAAATCACCTGCTTTAATGTTCGGGTGGTTTTGGCACTCATACAGGCGGTCTGCAAGGTCAATAGATTGCTGGTGCAGAGTACTTGGGTCTTCCAATATTTCGGTAACAGCCTTGTAAACAGGATTGGCATTCAGGTCGCCTTCAATAGGAGCAAACTGAAAAAATTCTTCAGTACTAAAATGCGTAACGAAGTAATTAAGAAGGGCTTCTTTTAGTTGGTTGTCGCTTATTTCAATAGGGCTTTCAGAAACCACCAGGTTCTCCTCGTTGGCTTGGTTACCAACCTGATGAGCAGAAACGCGCTCTATTTTGCAATCAAAGTAATCTATCATTCGCGAAAAATTTGGGCTATAAAAGTGTCAATTTTTCGGGAAAGAACTAAGAAAGTAAAGCCCAAATACAAACCTTTTTCGTTTATATACCCACTTTATGGTATTGCGTCAAGCCCTTGATGGGTCTATTTTTGTGCCATTATTTAAAATCAATCTAAATAATGATTAGCATAATGAGGGTATGTTTTAACCAGTACACCAAGCACTTGCCAAAGGTAACAGCCTTTACTTTAATGCTTGTTTCATTGGCGATGCTTTCAAGCTGTGAAGATGACCCAATACTCCCTGCTTCAGAAACAGAAGAAAGCGGTGGCGGTAGCTATGGTAAAATGCGTTTGGCAAATCCGGGCTACTACGAGGTTGATTCATTATATGAGCAAAATCCGGAGGTGTATTAAGTAAAAAATGGCGTTTATATCTAGATACTTCTTTCTCGTGTTAGTTGGGCTAATCAACCCAATTACACTTTTGGCCCAATCAGGCTCTTTAAAGGGTAAAGTAACTGAAGAAGGCACTAATGAACCATTGATTGGGGCGTCGATTTCTTGGTGGGAAGATGGCAAGAAATTCAATGGAGTGGTTACCGATGATAGCGGAAACTTTTTAATCAAATCAATTGAAGCAGGGGAAAGGGAAGTTCAGGTTAACTACATTGGCTATGAGGTTACGACGCAAAAAGTAAACATTGAGGCTGGTAAAACTGCTGAACTGGATTTCAATGTAAAAGTTGGTTCCATCAATTTAACAGGGGTTGAGATAGTTGGTTTGCGTTCTAAATCTATTAAGGACCTGCCCGGTGCAGCCACAAAAATTGATGCCCGCGAAGTACAATTGATTAGACCAATAGGTACGCAGGAAATGCTACAATATATTCCCGGTGTTCATGGCTTTGCGGATGATGGTATGGGTAATTCACGTATTAGTATTGGCATCAGAGGGCTTAATCCACGCCGTAGTTCAAGGGTATTGATATTGGAGGATGGTATTCCAATCCAGCCTGCCATTTATGTATATTCTAATATGTATTACAATCCTCCTGTTGAAAGACTGGATGAAGTGGAAGTGATTAAGGGCAGTGGCTCTATTAAGTATGGGCCTCAAACTATGGGTGGGGTTATTAACTACATTACCACCCGCCCTAGGAGGCATCTTGGTGGGCACGTTCAGGCCACTATTGGTGAGAACAACTATCGTAGTCTATTTGCCACGGTGGGTGGTTTTGGCACAGATAAAATAAACCCAGAGCTTCAGTTCTTGTACAAAAGTGCTGATGGCTACAGGGATAACAACCATTTCGACCAATTCAATGGAACAATAAAACTCAAGGTAGCGCCTAATGATAAGAGTGATATCTACATCAAGGCTAATGCCAATTACGAAAATTCAAACGCCACTTACACTGGCCTTACTGAATATTCGTTTGAGAACAACCCAAGGTTTAACCCAAAAGAGCATGACAATTTTGAAGTGTTCAGACTTTCATTGGATGTAATAAGAAACAAATATTTCAACAGCAATTTTGTAGGAACAACCAAACTTTATACTAACTATTTTGACCGGGCCTGGTGGCGTGAAGATGATGTTTTTGTAAGAGCAGAAGATTTTAATGATGAGGATAGTTCTTATACTCCGGTAC
>JANQJC010000005.1 GCA_028281825.1 Flavobacteriales bacterium | reverse complement strand
CGATTTTGGCTGACTAAGCAAAATCTTCTACTTTTAAGCCAAATTATTTCCATGCTCAAAGCAGTTATCATTGACGACATACAACAGGCGAGGGAAACCTTGCGTGCCGACCTTGCAACCTATTGTCCTGATATTGAAATCATTGGCGAGGCGGAAGGCGTGGTGACTGGCGCTAAGCTGCTCAGGGAAGAGAAGCCAGAACTGGTTTTTCTGGATATACAAATGAAGGACGGTAGTGGCTTTGACTTGTTGGAAATACTGGGCAATTCTGGTTTCAAGACCATCTTCACTACTGCCAGTGATGCCTATGCAATCAAGGCATTTCGTTTCTCGGCGGTGGATTACCTACTCAAGCCGATAGACCCAGACGACCTGATGAATGCCGTGAAGAAAGCGGATATTGAAAGGAAGGATGAAAAGCCAGGGCTTGACTTATTGAAGGATAATTTGGCTAGCAAGGGGAAGAAGCAATCTCGCATTGCTTTGAGTACACAAGACAAGATACACGTAGTGAAGATATCTAATATAGTACGGTGTGAGTCGAGCGTGAACTATACTACCTTCTTTTTTGATGGAGGAAAGAAACTGCTTGTGACTAAGACACTCAAAGAGTTTGACGACCTTTTAGGGGACCATAATTTTATCCGTGTGCACCAAAGCCATTTGGTGAATGCCGAATTCATCAAAGAGTTTGTAAAGACCGACGGGGGCTACCTAGTAATGCTCGACGGCTCTAATGTAGCTGTCTCTAGCCGCAAGCGGACCACTGTGATGGAGTGGTTGGAGGGGTTATAAGCCTTAAGCAATTAGCTTTTAGCAGTTAGCAAGACCCAAACACCGTCATTGCGATCCCGAAAGCTTTCGGGAGAAGCAATCTCAAATTAAAATTAACCACAGAGAATACAGAGAAGGCGCAGAGCGCGCAGAGGCTTTTATAATTCAGGGCGAAGAATCTGTGATATGATTTAATCAATAACAAAATTGTGTAGATTGCTTCATATTAGATAGATATTAAATGAAAGAAGAAGCAAACAATAAAGAAAATCCTGGTATAGAAGTTTCGTTGATAGATGAAGTAACTGGGGACAATATAAAGGACATTACAGTAGATGTATTGGAAACATCCTTAGATCATTTTCTGGAAGAAGATGTAATCAAGGAGATACCAGTTTTTGGGACACTATATAAAGCTGGAAAAGTTGTTAGCGGAATCAGGGAAAGCATTTTTGCTAAAAAAATATTGAAGTTTTTATTTGAGATAAATAAAATTCCACAAGAGGAAAGAATCAGGTTTATTAACAAACTTGAAGCTGAGAAAAAATTTAGAAATAAAGTAGGGGAAAAGTTAATTGTGATTATTGAGCAATTGGATGATTTAGACAAGCCAGAGATTATAGGTCGGCTTTTTAAAGCAGCTATCAAAGAACAGATTACTTATGATGATTTTTTGCGTTTATCATCTGTTGTGCAAAAAGCCTATGTTCCAGATTTAATAAATCTAAGGGATGGAAGGTCTGAATTGCTACCTAATGAGCAGTTTTCGTCTCTCGGAATTTTTAACTGGAAATTGGAAAAAGACCCTGGTGCAATCACTTCAGTTCCTAATACAATGGGAAGTATAAAGTTTGAACCAGCATTACCTCTAATAGAATACAATATCAATGAATTAGGTCAGAAGCTTATTAATTATGGCTTAGTCTAGCAATATGAGATTGCCGCACTTCGCTCGCAATGACGTATTTCAATCAAAAAAAATCCCCCGCGTGCCGAAGCAACAACGGGGGATAGCCACCAGCCTAAGTGTATCTTATTTATTTACCAGTACTCCCGGTTCTACCACATCTACCCATTTGCCAGGTACACGTGCATAGATGGTATTGTCGTACATCGCGTCTGACACTACTCCGGGCATGTAGAAGTGCCCTACGTAACTCGCGTTGAGCATTACACGGTAGGTTACACTTTGGTTTTTACTCAAACCATAGTAGGTGTAAATCCTGTCGTCGCGGATATCCTGATAATCAGAATTGCCTGTTTTAAAGGCGCTGAACTCTTCCATGCGGGTGTTACGTATCTCCCAGCCAGAAGGGAATATCTGGGAAAGTGCCATCTCCTTGTAATTGCCCTTGATACCGGGGTTGTGTAGCGTTACTTCAGCCACGAAATCAGTGCCTTGCTCAATCTTGGCAGGGTCTAGTGTTTCCCCTTTAATGGTCAGGTACTTCACTTTGATGCCTAAGTTTTTCTCGGCGCCTTTCTCTTCGCCAGCCACAGGTATGCCCTCCATGGTGAATTTGGCGTAAAGCACTCCATTTCCATTATTGGTAACACTCACCTTACCCTTTCCACTGGATTCTTTAGCAGACAACTTCTCCTGAAACACAGGGATGGAAGTTTGCTTCCTGGCAGGGTTCCTATCACCGATGGTATAAGCGAAATTCATCACATTGCTGGTACTTATCTTACCCAGGTATTTGCTCATGGATAACAGGCAGTAAGCTGTTTCCTGAGTGCTCATCCAGTGGTGCTCATCGCTCATGGTTGATGAGATGTCTTTCACCACCCCGGTACTTGATTCAAAGTCACTGAGTAGAGTGAGGGTTTCCAGTATCATGGCCCTGTCACGTATGTCGGAGCCGTAAGAGTAAGAAAGCTCTGTATATGGCTGAACCTCAGTAGTTAGCTTGCTCACCATTTGTTTGGCAACATCATTTTGACCTATCATTTGGTAAGCGGCTGCCAGTCTCCATTTGCCGGGTACGCTCAAAGTGCTTGACTCACGCAACCTGTTCATGGCGCCTAGTTCAGGTTCACCAGCCAATGCCAATGTGTACAAGCGGTAGGCCTGCCCCAGGTCGTAGTAGTAGGCATCATCCCTGTAGTAACTGCGATGCGGGTCGTAATCTATATTGCGATGGTGGTCCCTCCAATTGCGGGCCTCTTTCTTCTGGTAGGCAATCCAACGCTTCTTCATGCCGCTGGGTAGGCGGTAGCCGCTTTTCTCAGCCTCAAGGATGAAATGACCTGCGTAGTTGCTTCCCCAATCACTGTCATCAGGTTGGCCTGGCCAGTAAGAGAAGCCACCTTGTGCAGTTTGAAACAGTTTAAGCCTATCCAAACCAGCTTTGATGTGCTTGTCAATCTTGTTGAGATTTTCATTGTCTAACTCGATGATGTTTTTCACAAACAGTTGTGGCAGCACAGATGATGTAGTCTGTTCGATACAGCCATGCGGATAGCGAATGAGGTAACCCATCCTACGCTCTAAGTCGAAAGGAGGTAGGCCTGAAAGCTCTAACGTACCTTCATTAGTACCCTCAATACCCGCGAAAGCGTAATCGCTGGTCCAGGTATCCCCCGGCTGGATGATGGCTTCCACAACATCGGTCATTATAGGGTTAGAGGCGCGAACATCCAATTCTATCTCGTGCCTTGCAGTTTCGCTGCCGCTCTTGGTGAGTATTTCCACCTTGCCAATACCAATCTTATTGGCTACTTCCAACTCGAAGGTTACTACTTCGTCTCCGGGCTTGGCGAATTGTACTTCTTTGGTTTTGCTGCCACGAACGGTGAACATGCCGTTAGTTTTTACTTCCACCTGAACGTTTTTCACGTGTTTCTCCATCGCGAAGACGTTGACTGGTAGCATTACCGTTTCTGTAGGTCCTAACACGCGAGGCAAGGTACCCAATACCATCAATGGTTTTCTTACGGGTACGGTTTTCTCAGTATTGCCATAGGCTCCATCTTGAGAGGCAACTACCATTACCCTTACCGAACCGATATAGTTAGGTATATCAATTTGGTGAGAAGCTGTTTTGCCTCTTTCCAAAGCAAATGGCCCTATAAATTTCACCATTGGCTTAAAACGATTTGCCTTAGTTGGTTTGCCTTTGCCATTGCTGCCATCACCGCCCAGGCTGAGTATTCTATCTAACTCACCACCATAGGCGCCCATCACCAAGTCATACATGTCCCAGGTTTTTACGCCTAATGCTTCACGAGCATAGAATTGAGGCCATGGGTCAGGTGTTTTGAAACGGGTAAGGTCAAGTAAGCCTTCATCCACTATGGCGAGGGTGTAGGTCATAGGCTTACCAGTTGCCTCGCTCACTTTGATAGTGGTTGTTTCCTCAGGCTTCAATACATCAGCCATGGCTAATACAGGCTTGAGGTGTGTTTCTGGGTTTTCCACCATCATAGGTATCACGCCATACATGCGTATGGGCAGGTCATTCTCTGTGATGTGATGAGGCTGCAATAATGAGACATGGACAAACACGTTAGGCGCCATCTCTTCTGTGATGGGTATCTCTACTTTTGTATTACCTGATTTTGTATCTACCCAAAGTTTTTTCAAAATCTTAGTGCCTGTTTCAATACACACTAAGGCGCGGCCTTCTTTACTGGAAGGGAAGTTGATGGAGGCTTTGTCACCCACCGAGTATTTATCCTTATCGCAAGAGAATACCAACATGGTTGGGTCTTGTGCAATATTACTGGTGTACCTGCTATTGTGGTTCCACATGTAGAATATCTTGCCAGTAGAGTGGCCACTAATAGGGTCTGTGATGATGGCAATATAGCGGCCTGATTGCTCAATATCTTCACTTAGCGTGAAAGCACCCTTACCATTTGCAGTACTCACAGTTCCTTTTTGGACAGGCAGCACGCTTTGGCTGCTGATGTAACTAGCCAGGTCTCTATCGTATCTATCCCACCACCATCTCCATTGAACGTGGTATACTTTTACTTCAAGGTTGTTCCTGTTGATGGGCTTGCCCTGTGCATCTACACTTGCAACTTCAACTTTGTGGTTCTCACCAAGAGCCAGTGAGCCGTAGTACCCGTTACCAGTTGGCATTTTAATACCCACATAACTCTTGTAGGGGGAGTATTTGGTACTGAACCTATCTACGCTAAAGTTACCACTTTCTTCAAAAGCCCTTGTGTTAAAATAAGCCCTGAGCATGCCAGGTGCAGCGTCTGAGACTTTTATATCGGGAGTGAAGGTAGCCTCGCCATTGTGGTCAATTTTATTATCAAATGCTGTTGTTTCTTCAGCAGCGAAGCTTTTTAAAGGACTATCAAAAGCATAGCCTTTGAAACCTTCGAAACTCGTGTGCATCGCTACGAGGCTCACGTCTACTTTCACCCTCAGGTTTTTGGCGATGGCGCCATGCAGCCATTTCACTGCTAGCTTGCCTTTGGTGTCAGCAGTGTTGGTTATTACTTTCTTATCAAAATCAAGGTATATCTTGAGGCGGTTGGGCTTAACAGTTTCTACTTTTATCTTTTCGTAGAACTGAGTGTTACCCACACTTACCCTTGCATTCCAGTTGCCTGTAGGGGCATCTGGGTCGGTGGCCGTACGGAAATCATACACACCATTCACGCCTTGCGTTTTAATGATGTTTTGTACCACCTGACCACGCGGGTTAATCAACTCAAAACGAATGGGGTGGGAGGCAGGCAATGTTTTTAGTTTATCCTCCAAGACGAAGGAAACGTAGATAGAATCGCCAGGCCTCCATACCCCGCGCTCACCATAGATATAGCCTTTTAAGCCTTTTTGTGTTCGTGCTCCTGCCACATCAAACTTAGATAGTGACAGTGAATTACCATCGTCCAGCTTAAGGTAACCCCTTTGCCTGCCATGCTTAGCCACAACAAGGAATGGTTTTTGACGAAGTTCCATTTCCACCATGCCATCACTGTTTGTTTGTGTTTTGCCCAATAGTTTGTTTTGATAACTGTAAAACTCCACGTCAACGCCACTTATAGGGGCGGTGCTCAATAGGTTGTTTACCACCACATGTACTTTTTTGTCTTCTCCAATTTTTGAAATCACCCCGAGGTCTGAAGCAAGGATGTTGCGGGATTGAATCATGCTGTAGTACCCTTCTTCGCATGGGTTTCTACTGTAGGAGTAGTAGTATCGGCTTCTTCTGCCTAGCTGGTAATCATACAGTTGATGCCAGTCTTGCTCTTGCTCGAACTCTAGTGTGGTAAGGTTATCATCTATATCCTCTCCCTCGCAGGCGTAGAGTGAATAACTCTTTTTAGCGGTTAGTTGCACCATGTATATAGCGCCGGGGTCTACATTGATATAGTCAGAAAGGTCTACATGGTAGCGTTTCCAGTCGCTTTTTTGGTAATTGCTAAATCCATCCAGGTGCACTGTTTTAGTGCCAATGTTTTCAGCAACACGATGGAGTTGATAGGTACCATCTATCTGGTGATTGTCCTGCAAAAAATGAACGATATTGTCTTCATATATTTTGATAAAGGTGATGTCAATAGCACTTAGGTTAACTGCCTCAAATGGGAAAATAAGACCCTGGGAATTGGGCAGTATAACCCCTTTGCCTACCATTCTGAAGTTTGGCTTGATTTGCTCGAAGGCTACTTCTATTTCTTCGCCAGAGGTGGTTTTATAACCAAAGATATTTTTCAGTCCTTCGCTGATGGCAACTGTTAGCCTTCCTGATAGTCTTGAACTGGGGTATATGGTGAGTTTGTTGCCTTCAATATTGTAACTCAGGTTGGTGAGGGTACCAATCCTGATGAGTCCTTCGAGGTTTTGCACTTTTTGCAATGGGTCACTGAAATACAATATCAGGTATTGCTCAGGTGATTGAACTACTTGTGTGTTTATAATCTTAAAATCACCCAGGGCTGGTATTTCAAAGCTCTCTTCATCTTTGGTTTTGCTGTCTATAAACTTACCATTCCATTTGATGAAAACGCTGCCTTTTTTTTCGGTGCGGGCAATATTTTCAATGGTGAAAACATGGGTGCGGGCCGCTGTGTGTTCCCATGTGATATCTAAAGTGTTGCCATTTTGTGAAGCAAAGAGCACTCGTTGTACCTCTGTGGCGTCTGCATCATCTGCTGTGTATACCTTACCTGACAGCTTCTGCTTTTCGGGTTTGTTCTCATCATAAGAGCGCATGCCATCAAACTGCACCTTTAAATCCTGTTTAATGGTTTTAAACTGGAACTTAAATTCTGCAAACTCATCTGGAACATCCAAGAGCTTAGCAAGCCTGAACTCCCCATTGTAAACTTTGTCTGATTCCAGGTTTTCTTCAGGGGTGAATTCAATCGTTCTCTGGTCAATCCACTTAGCTGTGCCATCAATTGATGGATTGAAGTGGAAAAGCTTGCTGCTTGCTTTATCACCTTTCTTAACTGGATTATAGTAATCCGTAGTCAATTGAACCACGATGGTTGACTTCTTTGAAATGATGCCCGAAGTGAAAGCGGAAATGTATTTCCCAAACTCAGGATTGATTTCTGGAATTTCCTTTACGCCTTTGCCACATGAAATAATGAGCAATAAAGCTGTGATAGCAACTAGTTTGATTGGATGAAAAGTTTTTGCAGACATGGCTTTTAGATTTTTATGGGTTAATAATCACTCACAATTTTAACTGGCTATAACCTTTATTATTAGTCACTTTGATTATCCGTGTGACAGGAATTATTATCCGTTGAATGGAAGGAATTATGCGTTTTTCGGGTTCTTTAGTCCTTATAGAATTCCTAATTTAGAGGCCCAAACAGTAGCAGGAGAATGGAGTACAGGATAAGATACACAGCGCCGCACAGGCAATTCATAGAAATAGAGTTTATTGCAAAAGGCCATGAGGGGGATACCCTTGAAATACAATTGCCCGCCTGGCGCCCGGGTAGGTATACACTGCAGAATTTTGCCAAGAATGTACAGCAACTGGCAGTTGCAGATAGTGAGGGTAATGCGCTGAATTTTAGGAAGATAAGCAAGGATAGGTGGAAGATAGATACGGTTGGTGTTAGCGAAGTGCATGTAAAATACAATTACTATGCGGCCGATTTGGATGCAGGTTCGTCATGGTTGGATGATAAGATGTTTTACGTGAACCCTGTGACTTGTTGCATGTATATCCCTGGAAGGGAATTTGAGCCCTGTGATGTGTATTTGGATATGCCTGAAAACTTTGAAATTGCCACAGGGATGACCCACGCTGGTAAGCACCAATTGAGGGCTAAGGATTTTCAGGAGTTAGCGGATTGTCCGTTTGTGTGCTCAAATGAGTTGAAACACAGGGATTACACCATTGATGGGGTGAAGTTTAACCTGTGGTTTGCAGGAGAGAACAGGCCGAATTGGGAGAAGATAATTCCACATTTTGAGGCGTTTACAAAGACACAATTGGAGATGATGGGGGGATTTCCAGTGGAAGCGTATCACTTTATTTACATTATTGTTCCCTACAAACTCTACCATGGTGTAGAGCACTGTAACTCTACGATGATAACGCTTGGCCCGAGTTATGATATCATGAAAGAAATCATGTATTGGGACTTTATAGGGGTGAGTAGCCATGAGTTGTTCCACACCTGGAATGTAAAAAGCATTCGCCCGGTGGAAATGATGCCTTATGACTTCTCCAAGGAAAATTATAGTCGATTAGGTTATGTGGCTGAAGGGGTGACTACCTATTATGGCGACTTATTGGCCTATCGCTCGGGTGTATTTACTGACTTTGAATACTTTAAAACGATGCACCAGTTGTTCATGAGGCATTTTCATAACTATGGTCGCTTTAACCGTTCGGTGGCAGTATCTTCATTTGATACCTGGTTGGATGGCTATGAGAAAGGAATACCGCACAGAAAGGTGTCTATCTATACCGAAGGTGCCTTGTGCGCCTTGATGTTGGATATAACTATCATGAAGCTGACAAAGAATGAAAAGTCGTTGATGGACGTGATGCGCAAGTTGTATGAAGATTTTGGGAAAAAGGGGATAGGGTACTCAGAGAAGGATTACCAGAATGCGGTTGAAGCTGTTGCCGGGACTTCTTTTCAGGACTTTTTTGATAAGTATTATAATGGCACTGAAGATTACGAGCCACTTTTACTAAAATCACTTGAATACGTTGGGATAGAGGTGAGGAATACCCGCTCAAGGATGTATTTTGAAAACCGTTTTGGTTTTAAAGTGGATTCAGTACCCGGTGGGTCATCTAAGATTACAGATATTGCCCCTAATTCCATTGCTGATAAAGCAAGTTTGCACATTGGTGATGAGATATTGGCGATTAACTCTATCCGCTTGCAAGGCAACCTGAAAGAGTGGTGCAAGTACTTTGAGGAAGAGACCGTTACGCTGACCGTAAATAAAGTAGATGATATTGTGAAGGTACCACTCACCCCCAATGAAGATGAGCGCTATTACCGCACCCGCTGGCCCTATAAATTATCTGAACCTAGTGAAGAGCAGAAGGCGAATTTTAAGGCTTGGACGGGACGGGATTTTTAGCTATAAGCCTTTAGCTGTTAGCGATTAGCTTTTTTGTTTTTTATACTTTTTGCTTGACGAAAAACACACCCCTATCGCTTCGCGATTTTCTCCTCTTCCCGAAATTCTTCGGGACAGGCATAGGGAAGGGAATTTGAGATTGCTTCTCCGCCTGCGGTGGATTGCAATGATGGTGTTTGTTTATATACTTTTTGCTTGACCAAAAAGTATGCAAAAAGTCAAGGCTGCCTGAAATTACCTTG
>JANQJC010000105.1 GCA_028281825.1 Flavobacteriales bacterium | reverse complement strand
ATCGCCTTTAACGGTGAATTTAATTCCACCAGTCAGCCTGTTTTTGTGAGATAATAGCTTTCTTAGTTTTTTTCCCTTTTCTTAGTACTTTAAATTATACTACCAGAATTTAGGTTTGTGAGGAAATCTCAGGGGAGTTCATTATTTCTTCTTATTGCGGCAGGATTGTTTGTATTGAATTTTCTGTTCAAGTTTTTGTTGTATCCAGATGTGAGTTTATGGCTTGATGAAGCCTATAGTGTTTTTAATGCACAGAAGAGCATTGCTGAGATAATTGAACTTTGCAAAGTCGATCAAAACCCCCCTTTTTACTTAATTCTATTACATTTTTGGATAAAGTTGTTTGGGATTTCTGAAGTGGGGGCCAGAAGCATGACTTTATTGTTTTCAGCAGCAACAGCTCCTTTGCTTTTTCTTACAGTAAAAAGGTATTGGGGAGTAAGTATTGCATTGTGTTCAACGGCTCTTTTCTCGTTTGCTGATATGCATTTCTACTACTCAATGGAGGCAAGGGCATTTGCACTCGTAAGTTTTTTGTGTATAGCTTCTCTTAATCTTTATTTCAAGGTTTTTGAGCGGGGAAATTATTGGTTAGGGCTAGGAATTGGAGTTGTTAATTCAATGGCTTTTTTTTCGCACTATATAGCAGTTTTTATCCCAGTCACCCAACTTATTGTGAGTTTATTCTTTCTTAGGAAAAATAATGCCTTATTCTTTGCTGTGATTATCGGAGGTATAGTTTCCATTATCCCTTTAATTCCATGGGTTGGTTTTATTATAGAAGCGATGCCTGAAAAAGGAGTGTACTGGTTACAACCTCCGGGTTTTGGGCAATTAGTGGGGCTATTTGTTAGTTTTTTTGGCAGTAAAATTCCTTTGATTCTATTCTTTGTAGTTGGAGCTGTTTGGCTATTTTTCAATAGAAGTAAGCTTCTTAATTTTAGGGCACTAACTGATAGTGAGAAATTTAAGTGGGTGTTGCTCTTGTGCTGGATTGTAGTTCCTGTTTTTGTTGATTATTTGATTTCTTTTAAAACGCCTGTTTTTCTCAATAGGTACCTGCTTTACGTCTCTTTTCCCTTTTATATTCTTTCAGGGGTATTTGTATTTGGACTACCATGGAACACTAACATAAAGTGGGGAATAGTTGGTGTGTTGATTTTGGCGTTTGGATTGAGTATTAATACTAGTCTATCTAAAGATGAGAATTGGAAAGAAGCTATTAACTATCTTAAACAGACACGTTCAAAAAAGGATGCCGTGATTGCAAGTGCATGGTATACCAACATGATTTTTAGCTATTACTACGATAAAGAGTTTTTCAAGCAATACAATAATAATGTTGAGCTACTCCAATCAAGTAATGTTCACTTTTTCAATAGCTTGAATAGTGAGAATTTGCAAGATATACAACCTGGGGAAAGGGTGTTTCTTGTATTGTGTCATTGGGAGAATGTGGACCCAGAGCATACTATAACACAGGTAGTAGAAACGGAGTATAATCTGGTTAAGGAGAGAAACTTTGAAAAAGTGAGGGTTTTAGAATATCAGAGGAAATAGACAATTAATCCTTCAATAAGTAGAAGTAGGACTTAAAATCCCATTCACTACCATAGAAACAACCATCATAATAGTACGTGATGTCAAAGTTTAACCAGACACATACCAGTGCGGCAATAGTTATGGTTATAATTTGATTTTTTGTTTTTAGATTACTAAAAAGCCATGCCATCGGTATTGCTAATAGCGTGTAATACTCTATAAAACTTCTTGAACCAAGGGAGCATCCGTACCACCAGCACCACCAGCTAGCAAACACATAGCTGATTACGAGGAAAAATACACCAATCAGGATTCCTATGTGCTTTCTTTTAGCAATCATAAGAATAGTACCAATCACACTAAGTAATAAAATTGGTGAGTAGATAAATAAGCCATTGTTTGGGCTAAACCATATTTGAGCTAGCTTCGGGTTGAGCCAGTTGGTAAAGCCTTCATTTGTGTAGGAATAATGCACTAAGCTTCCAGAAACATCTTTCCAGTAAAACATTTGTGGTATGAGTGTAACCAGTCCTGCAAAAAGAAGAACTACAATAAGACTAGGCTTATTAAGCAGTTTTTTAATTAAGCTGCCCTTGTTCGCTCCTAAATCATTCCAACTCATCAGCATTATAAAAACAATGAACAATAGATTTGTAGGACGAATCAAAACAGCAAGTCCGCAAAGTAGACCAAATACTATACCCAGTAGCAGTTTTTCGGTTCTAAAAAGTTTGAATCCAGTGTAGAGTAGGGCTGAGAACACGAAAAAGGAATACACATGTGACATTCCAGAAGCGTCAATGGCGTAGTAATATAAGTTAGTAGCAGTAAGCAATAATAAGCAGGTGAAAAAAGCAATTTTAGGTTTAAAGAATTGGCTTAAAAAACTGAATAAAAAGAACAACCCCAAACAGGCATAAACTGAAGCAGCGATTATTATTCCCCAATGATAGATAAGGGAGAAGCCTGTTTTTTTGTGACTAAAACTATAAGCTAAGACGTGACTAGCAAGAAAGAATGGAGTTTGTAAAATGGCTACCCCACATGGGTATTTGGTTATTACTTTTTCCTTTTGTTCATTAAACTGAAAGCCATCACCAGTTTCTTTTTCTATGTTTTGCGGAAAGCCAGATGGGTTGTTTCCGTGAATAAACCAAATTGGTAAATAAACGTAGTAGCCAGCGGCATCAGCCCATATTACCCTATGATGATTTTGGGTGTCTCTACCGTGCTTGTTAAAGCCAAGAAATACACAAACAGGAATAAGAAAATAAATGAAGAGCCTTGGAGGTTTTGATAAATCCTTAATCAAAACAACTCATTTAGTTATGAACGATGATAACTTTGTCACTTGAAACAAAACTCTCTCCAATTAACTGAGTGAAATAAATTCCTTCGTTCAGATGCTCCAAGTTGATTTTGAAAGTATTAACACCAGAAAAACTTCTTGACATAACCAGTCTGCCATTGATATCAAATAATTTAAAGTTAAAAGGGTTATTTCCAATATCTTGGGGTAGAACGAGATTTAATTCAGTGTTTACTGGATTGGGATAAATTTTCGCTTCTATTTCATTTGGTTCTTCATCTACTCCAATAACAACAGTGCCCGATGAAACACCAAGGCTATCTGTCTTAATCAAATAAACATTTGTGAGACCAGAACCATAGGATTTAGTTTCTCCTGCTATTATAAATCCGTTGTCATTTGTTATTTGCATTGAAAAGGCCAAATCATCATTAGTACCACCGAATGTTTTAGCATACTCAAAGTTGCCTCCATCTCCTGTTTTCAAAACAAATAAGTCTTTTCCTCCGGCTCCTGTGCCACCAAAATTATAAGCACTGTATACATACCCTCCCCACGGAACGGCCTTTACAGTAGATGGCTCATCACCTGAAACGGTGCCGAAGATATGAGACCATTCAGTATCTCCTAAAGAGTTTAGCTTAACTAAATAGGCCTTGTTTAGCCCTGTAGAAGGTTCATTTTGAACACCTACAAAAACAAATGACCCATCTGGGTTTTGCAAAATAGATTTTCCATAATCGCTATTTACATCACCTTGGGTTTTAGTCCAAAGCGTATCACCTTGCTTGTTAGTTCTTACCACAAAAACATCATCGTCGCCATTACTGAAGCTGGTACTCCTTCCAATTGCCACAAAACCTGAGTCAGAGCATTGTCTTACTGTTTGGAATTGGTCATCTAATGAGCCTCCATAGGTTTTACTCCATTCAACATTACCATTGGCATCGGTTTTAATCAGGTAGCCATCTTCACCACCGTTGCCCAAACTAAATGTGCTTCCACCAATGATATATCCACCGTCAAAAGTTTGTTCAACGTATTCTCCCAGGTCCCAATCTTCACCGCCATAGGTCTTTTTCCACAAAAGCTCACCGTTTTGGTCAAACTTTATCAATAGGAAGTCATACGCATTGCCAATATTCTCGTTGGTGTAACCCGCTACAATAAATCCGTTATCCATTGTTTGCTGCACTGATTTACCAGCTTGTATTTCGTCTCCACCATGAAATTTAAACCACTCAATAGCACCTACACTATCAGTTTTTAGTAGAAATACCTCAGTGTTTGTAGTGCCATCAACATTACTAAAGCCGCTTACTATGTATCCATTATCATTAGTTTGCCATACAGAACGAGCATGGTCATAACCACTTCCACCATAGATTATTTCAAATTTTATTTGAGCATGGGTTGGCCCAAGGCAGAAAATTATAAGTATGCTGATTAACAATAAGCGCATTTTAAAACTTAAAAGTGAGCTGTTAGATTAATTGCAACTCCCTGTGCCGTGGCAGCACCTGGAAGCAAATATCCTTCAACGTGATTACTATATATTCTCAAATCTAGGAATCTTGCCAAGCTAAAATCAAAGCCCAACCCTAACCCCAATGTTGCATATCCACCGTAAGATAATCTACCCATGAAGTTTACCTTATCACCTAATTTAATATCCGAACCAAAATAAATATAAGGAAAATAGTTGGCATTAAGCCGGTATATGAGGCCTGCATTAAGGGCTATTTTTTCTTTTATTTGGTTTTGATAAGCTACGCTTAAATACCCTGGCAATAGTCTGGAAAAGGCTCCTTTGCTAGAAGTGGCATTAAGAGTATCTAGAATAGAGTCTGTTGTAAAACCGTTGAAGATAGAGTCGCCAAGGTTGATGATATTGTCCACTTCAATACCTTCAAAGCGCAGGCTGGTATCATTCTCAATTGTAAGTGATTTTGAGCCCCAAGAGATGAATCCAAAATCAGCAACCTCAAAGTTTAGTTTGCTTTTGTCATTAAGTTGGGCAGAATAGAAAAAGTCTACGCCAAGCCCCCATCCTACAAAATCACTAAAAGTAGTATTACTGGTATCACTCATCTGTGCTTTCAATTGTGTCTCTAGGTCGATATAAAGTCCATCTTCTTCAGTAAACAAACTTCCCTTATTCATTTGACCTGAAACATAGTTCTCGCCTTTAATGAAGGATAAGCCCAAGCCCCAGATAGAATTATTGCCTTGCTTAATAAAACCACCTTTAAGTTGCCGATAGGACAAAAGTTGGAAGTTAGATTTACTTAGTTCAGCAGTTTTGCCTGCGTATTGCTTATTGCCACCAAAATAAAGCCTGAATAAGTCTTCGGTAAATCCCATATCAAGGTGCAATATATTGTTTATGCTGGCATAATATCCCCATGCAGAGCTTGTATCAGGCATTTGAGCTATCCTAAGTCCGTAGTTAAGGTCAAATCCTATTCTATTTCTCTTTCCGAGCTTTTTGAAAGTTTTGTCTTTGAGTTCTGCATCAAGGAACTGACCAGTGTAAAAGTTCTTTAAAAATTTAGAAGTTATTGCATTTGAGCCAATATCAAAGCTTCCATCAGCTGAAATCACAAACTGACCATCATAACCAGACCTAAAGGCAATGTTCTCTTGTTGGGCCATTGCACCAAAAGGTAGAGCCATTAATAGTAAAAAAGGAAAAAAATATCTGTTCAATTTAGGGCTGTTCAAGTAAGTAGTTAAAATCTGCAATTATCTTAATATCCAGCTTATTGCCACTGTATATTTTTATCAATTCATTACCTAATGGGGTAGTAAAGCTTGCTTTAATCTTAATTTTTTTGGTATTGTTTATTGCCTCTGATTGCCCTTCAGTAATAGCAGCAATTACAGTACTTTTCTTTGGTGCTATTACTTTTTTATCCGTATCCAAGTCGGGAGCGGCAATTACACTTTGTGTAATAAGTGAGTCGAGCACTATATTGTTAGTGTCCATTAAGAAGAGTTGTAACTTAGCCTCCATTGGGAAACTGTTGTCTACAATTACCCTAAAACTTCCATTTTGTATTCTTCTGGCAAGTGTATTATCTCCTGCGTTAAAGTCAATAGTGTCCACCAATGTTAGGTCATCAGAATATAGGGATAGGGGGATGTCTAGCCTTAGTTTTGCCTGGAACTGATGTTGGTGGTAATAGAAATCACTCCCCGTAGAAACATTACCTAATGGGTTTAATTCAAAATCCACACTATAATGTAACTCCTCTGGAAGGTTTTCAAATAGTTGTTTTAGATTTGAATTGGCGTTATTAAACTTATATTCTTTTTCAGATGGTATTACATATCCAGATTGAATGAAGGTTTCGATTGCACGGGAAATATTAATATTAGTGCCTATAACAGGATGGCTCAAACTTACAGTACTTCCAGTTCTGTTATTAACCGCAGTAAGGTAATTTACACGGGCTTTTGCGTCAGCACCGATGCCATTGCTGAAGTTTAATGAAAGTGTAGCAGAGTCAAGACCAATACCACCGTCAATGATACGTTGCATGAATTTTATTTGGGCTGTATCAGGGCCTATGTTTACAACCTGATTACCAAAATATCCTCTTACATATTCTGGCACAATACTAACAAAACCATTATCAATTGTAATAAAGGTTTGATTTGAGGCAAAAGAAACACTTCCACCGTCTGGGTCAACCTGTCCTGAAAAGGAAGTCACTAATGTATTTATCTTGTTTCCATTCAACCCCTTTAGGTCAAATGTATAACCAGATACATCAAATTCTTCGTAAATGGAGCCATTAGCTTCAATCTCACCTGTGAATTGGAATACATTTCCATTTAGCGTAGCCGACGGTATTTTATAAGTAAAGAATAACTTGGTAGAAAGCTGGCTGGTCATTTTCACAGTTACCTTTCCAGAACGCGCTAAGGCTTTTGTTAGCTCAGCTCCTTTCAGGTTGTATTTAGTTTCCTGACTTAATTCAGGAATAAATTGTCCTGCAGGTACGTTGAGGGGGATAACTGAAAATAAATTGTTTGTAATTGTGGTGTCAGGAATAGTAAGTAAAGTATCCAGAAACAATTCTTCTAAATCCCTCTCGTAAACGACTCTCAGGCTGTTGTCTTGCCCAGCTTGAATTATTGAGTCTCTTTCCAGGTCTTCAAGTGTAAGTGTTGTCTTGAGCACTGGTGCAATTATATCTACATCCCAGCTGGCTTCTGACATATTTTCTTTGCATCCACTTAACGAAAGTGAAATTATAAAGCTAAGAAACGCTAAAAACTTGGGTATTCTCATTCGAGGGTTAATTTTTGCTAACAGCTTAAAACTCATGCGGGGTAAATTTAATAATAAACTGAATTTAAGCTGTTTCAACAATCAAATGTTCATAAAACCCTTGGTAATAGTGAAACCCCAAGGGTTTTACACACGTTAAATGTTTAAAAACTAAAACCTGGCTATTATTATGAGAACAAAAAACAGAAAATTTTTTGCATGGTTTATGGTCACTGCCACCATGCTTGGAATGTCTTTTTTATGGCATAAATTAATGCGTGATGACTTTTTTACTGCACCGCATAGTGTGGATTTTTCTCCTTTGGTATACTTCGGAGGTACTTTATTGGCCTATGCTGCAGTGGGTTATGTAATGGTGTCAGCACTATACTACAAGCTTAACAACTCCAGATATGATGTGCCACTAATTTCGGGGCCGTTAGTTGGAATGATAACTGGTTTTATAGTTTTTATGCTGATGGTAGTTACGAGCACTTTCTATAATGAAGGTATGCAGCTTAAGACTCTGGTACTTGGTTTTGTATGGCAAATTGCTGAGCAAAGCATTGGTGGTATTGCTTGGGGGTTTATAGCTGGTTTGGAAGTTGAAAACCAGCCCAACCTGGTTTAGTAGCCATATTTTTCTTGCCAAAAGCTTTTTAGTCTCTTTCTAAACTCATCTTCTTTTGGGTTTTTCCCAGGATTGTAAATCATGATTCCATGAAGTTCTTCAGGAAGGTATTCCTGTAACTTGAAATTTTGTTCAAAATCATGGGAGTATTGGTAGTTTTTGCCATATCCTAACTCTCCCATTAGTTTAGTCGGTGCATTTCTTAAGTGCAGGGGCACGGGAAGATTACCTGTTTGAGAGACTATTTCTTTAGCCTTTTTTATTGCGACATATGACGCGTTGCTCTTTGGGGAACATGCCAAGTATACAACCGCTTGAGATAAAACTATAGAACATTCAGGATAGCCAATCACATTTACAGCCTGAAAACAGTTGTTTGCTATAACCAGAGCAGTTGGATTAGCGTTACCTATATCTTCGGAGGCTGAAATAAGCACTCTTCGTGCGATAAAAAGCGGATCTTCTCCGCCTTCAATCATTCTCGCTAGCCAGTATAATGCCCCATTGGGGTCACTACCTCTGATTGACTTTATAAAAGCGGAAATTATATCATAGTGTTGTTCGCCACTTTTGTCATAAAGAGCTATCTTTTCCTGTACCAAGGAGGTGACCAACTCATTGGTAATGTTTACTTCTTTGGTGATGACAGAATTAACTACTAACTCGAAGATGTTGAGTAGCTTACGGGCATCACCTCCTGAAAGTCTTAAGAGCGCTTCATATTCACTGATGATTATCTTCTTCAACTTAGTTTTCTCTTCTTCTTCAGTGGCGCGTTCCAGCAGTTTTAGCAGATGCTCTTTTTCAAGTGACTTTAAGATGTATACCTGGCTTCTTGAGAGTAAAGCCGAAATAACCTCGAATGATGGGTTTTCAGTAGTTGCTCCAATAAGTATAACTGTACCTTTTTCAACTGCCCCAAGCAGGGAATCTTGCTGAGCCTTACTAAAACGATGAATCTCATCAATGAATAGGATGGGGGGAGCCTCATTGAATAGCCCCGGTTTTTGCGCTCTATCAATAACTTCACGTACATCTTTAACCCCGGAGCTAATTGCACTGAGCGTGAAGAAAGGCCTATCAAGTTCAGCTGCGATAATATTAGCTAGAGTGGTTTTTCCAGTACCAGGTGGTCCCCAGAAAATGATTGAAGGAATATTACCGGACTTGATTACATTAAACAAAACGGAGTTTTTGCCTACCAAATGTTCTTGGCCAATGTACTCTTCTAACGTCTTAGGTCTTAGTCTCTCTGCCAGGGGCTCCATATAAATCCTTTGCTTCTTCTCAATTAAGAATGGCTAAAGATAATATGAATGAGAAAGAAAGAGGTGGCTATTTCTTTTCTGGTTCAGATTTTTTGTCAACCTGCGAGTTATCAGGGGCTTTAGCAGCTTCTTTTTCTTTAGGAGGTTCCTTTTTGCTGGAGTTATCAGTACAATGCTTATTGAGCGCCTTTTTAGCTTCAGCGTGGCCCAATTCGGCAGCTTTTTCGCAGTCTTTGCAGGCGCTTCTGTTTACTTTGCCTTCATCAAACTTTAGTTGTGCCCGATTAAAATAGGCATCGGCTAATTGTTTATCATATTTAATAGCCGAAGAAAAGTCTTTATGGGCTTCTTTGAGCTCTTGAAGTGTCTTTTGAGTGATGCCGCGCTTGTTATACGCTTCTGCATATTCAGGATTTAACTCGATAGCTTTATTAAACTTGCCCAAAGCTTCCGCATTCTTCTTCTTGTTTAGAAAGATATTACCTAACCCAAAATATGCTTCAGCCAAGTCAGGTTGCAATTGAATGGCTTGCTCAAAATCAGCTTCGGCTTCTTTAAGCTTATTTTGGCTTGCATAGCACTCAGCTCTATTCAAATAAGCTGAGGCATAGGCTGGCATTAACTTGATTACTTTTGTGAAATCCTGAATTGCAAAATGGTATTGTCCTAACTTTTGAAAACATTTGGCTCGTTCATTGTATCCTTTGACAAATTCAGGCTTTATTTTTATGACAGCGTCAAAATCCTCAATCGCAGGCATATACAGGCCTATTTCTTCTTTCACAATTCCCCGGGCGAGATAGGCGTCAAAGTAATCGGTTTTTAATTCAATAGCCATGGTGTATAATTGTATGGCTTCTTGATGATGACCTTTGAGGTAGCTGTCGTAGCCTTTATTGAAATAATCCTTAGAAGAACCTTGTGAATAGACAGTAAGACAACTGAACAAAAAGAAAAGCGGTGTTAAAAAGTATAGTTTCATTAATTTGTTTTGCACAAAGAGTGTACCAAATCAAAGGTGTAAGATTAGGAAATTAAACAGCACAAAACTCTTGTATAGTCGATTTTGCCTTAGCATATCCCATATCAGCAGATATTTCAAAGTCTTTGCAGGCAGCTTTTTCTTTTCCCCCTTCCATTTTAGCTATGCCTCTCAAATAAATAATTTTGGCATTTTCGGCATCCAGTTTAAGGGCTAAGTTTAAATCTTCTGTTGCACCGTTGTAATCCTCTAGTTCCATTTTGACTTGTGAGCGATTAACGAAGTAGTCAATATCACTTGGGTAAATCTCGATAGCCATATCAAAATCAAAGATAGCTTTGCTATACTTTTTAAGTGCTACATACACATTAGCTCTATTGAAGTATGCGTTTGAGTCATTAGGGTCTATTTCAATAGATTTAGTGAAGTCTTTGATGGCTCCCGCGTAATCTTCTATAAAAACTTTTGTAATCCCTCTATTGTAATAAGCTTTTGAGTATTGTGAGTTAAGCCTGATTGCTTGACTATAATAGTCAATTGCTTCTTCGTATTCCCCTTTTCCAAATTTGTAATCAGCGCTTTTTACAAAATCTTCATCTGTATTTGGCATGACTCTCTGGTTTTAGTTAAAAAATGCTGCATAAATACAACGTGAATGTGTGCGTAATGTTTTTTTAATTACTTAAGCTCTTTTTGCAAGGTTTCGGTTTTACGACTAAACACTTGTTACTTTCGACTAATTACATTTAGACTTGATATAATCATACGCTTCAGCCGCACCAAGCTCACCAGCAATGCTCCAATCAATGCATGAACCTGCCTTATCTCCCATAAAACTCTTAGCTATCGCTCTTTGCAAGTAGGCATCAGCCATCTCAGAGTCAAGTTTTATCACCCTATTAAAGTCTTTAATTGCACCTAAATAGTCATTTAGTTGTATTTTTGCTATTCCCCTTTGGTATGATGGCTCGGGGCTATATGGAGCTAATTCAATTGCCCTACCAAATGATTTCATAGACTCGCTATAGTCTTTTTGCTCAAAATAGGTTTGCCCCAGCACTAAATGGGCTATTGCATTCTTTTCGTCAATGCTCAAAGATTCCTTACAATCTTCAAATGCCCCTTCAATATCTTCCAATTCAAATTTCACCTTACCTCTTTGGGCATATGCTTCACTATAGTCTGATTTTAGTTCGATTGCTTTATTAAAATCCCTAATTGCAGCAATATTATTATCGAGACCAATTTTGGCTAACCCCCTATATAAATACAATTTTGCTTCCGTAGGTTCTTGCTTAATGGCAGCATCAAAATCCTCAATTGCACCTTTAAAGTCCTTGGCTTCATATTTTGATACCCCGCTTTTGAATAGTGCGTCTGATGAGCCAGAAGAAAACACCAAGGCTGGTATGGTGATTAGAATGGTTAATAGTGCTGATTTCATTTGGATTTAGATTTTACACTGTCAAAAGTATTTTTTGTTAACGAAACGGGGCGGATAATTTCGTTAAGTTTTCAAGAGATAATTGTGAATTACTTTATAGACTGCCCTGAAAGAGTGCATTACAAAGCGGATGTGTAGAAGATAGTTGGGTGTTGCAACTAACATTATGGACGCGCAAAGCGAAATTATCCTTATACTTACCCGTTTTTATAGGTAGGAGTATGTGTATTTGGAATATTGTTTTTAGAATTTTTCGCCTTTTTTCCGTTAGTTTATTTTTATTAGGCATAGGTAAAAATAGTTTCTCTCAGTGTTCAGTAGAAGCATTTGCAGACCCACTCACTATTGTTTGTGGTGAGACTATACAACTTTCAGCCACAGGTAATTCGGGTAACCTAGCGCTTGACAATGATTTTAACAATGGGACACCAGGTACGGGTTGGAGTGCTACTTCTGCTGCTACTTATACCAATCCTTGTGGTAATGGCCCAGATGGAACTGTACACCTATGGATGGGTGATGCAACACCACAACCCAGAACATTAACCACCGTGGCACTCGACTTGAGTTTAGGTGGGCAGATTTGTTTTGATTTGCGTTTCTCAATTCAGGGCGATGCTGCGCCATGCGAAGGGCCTGATGAACCCGATGAAGGGGTGTTTTTGCAGTATTCAACGGATGGTGGAAACACCTGGAATACTATCAATTACTTTGACCCTCTTGGTGGTAATGACCCTACATTAACCACTTGGAATACCTATTGTTTCCCAATTCCGACAGGAGCAATGACAGGTACTACCTTGGTAAGGTGGTTTCAAGATGCGACTAGTGGAGCAGAATATGACCACTGGGGCATAGATAATGTTCAGATAATTCTCAATGACCCAGCCTACTATTATATATGGACTCATAATCAGTTTCAGGGGGCTGTTCCTCCAGTTGTTTCACCAACTGATGACACTACTTATACTGTTGTGTACACCAACGGAACAACAGATGCATGTACTGCAAGTGTGAATGTTGTTGTTAATGATCCAATTATAAACGCTAATGCGGGAACTGACCAACTTATTTGTCCTGGTAACTGTGCTACACTGGATGCGACTGCAGAAGTCATTTTATACCCACAGCAAACCGTTACATTCTCTAATCAAGAGTTTCAACCTGTTGCATCAGCATTTGGTTCTACAACTGAAATAAACATTAACGTTCAAGGCTTAAACAACCCTATTGGCACTGCGACAATTCAAAATGTTTGCATTGATGGTTTGACTTTCTTTGGGCAAAATTTATTTCCACCGTCCCAAGTGGATATTGGCGCTTTGGAAATTAACCTTCTTTGCCCAGATGGAACAAGTATAACGCTTGTACCTAGTGGTGTTACTTCAGGAAGCCCAACAACTGGATATACCAATACTTGCTTTGTGCCTTCTGGCGGTGGCGCTATTGGTGGTGGCTCGGCACCATATACGGGCAATTATTCGCCCAACCAGCCTTTTTCAGGGCTTAATGGGTGTACTAGCAATGGTCTATGGACTATAAGTATAGCAAACACGGCTGGATTGGGTATAGGAACTGGTTTTTTTGATGGTTGGAATATAACTTTTGATGACCCTCAGGTAACTGCGCCAGCTAACTATACTTGGTCGCCAACAACAGGTTTAAGTGACCCTAACTCACTCAACCCAGATGCGTGCCCGCAACAAACAACAACTTATACCTTAACCGTAGAAGATCAAAACCAATGCGCACAGGAAACATCCCAGGTTACTGTTACCGTGTCACCTAACTGCTGTACGCTGGATATCGATAATATAGCCTTTACCAATCCCACTTGTGGTAATGGGGATGGAACAATTACTATTACCGCCTCAGGTGGTTTGGCGCCTATAAGCTATAGTGTAGATGGAGGTTTTACCACACAGGGTAATGGAAACTTCACTAACATACAAGCGGGGATATATTATATAGAATTGGAAGATGCCAATGGCTGCTTTGCGTATGATACCATTACATTAACTAATCCTTCGGCACCAGTGATTGATAATGTGGCTACAGTAGCCCCAACTTGTGGTGCTAGTGATGGAAGTATTGTAATAACAGCCAGTGGTGGTGTAGCTCCTTTACAATATAGCGTGGACAATGGAGCCACCTTTCAAGCAAGCAATACTTTTAATGGATTGCCCGGAGGTACTTATGATATAGTTGTGGAAGATGCTAATGGTTGCCGGGTATCCACCCAAAATGGACTTACATCAGGAAATGCACCTACAATCGATAATGTGAATCCGACAGACCCCTCATGTGGTGGTCAGGATGGTAGTATCAACATATCAGCTAGTGGGGGTGCTCAGCCTTTGCAATACTCCATCGACAATGGAACTACATTTCAGGCTACTGGAGATTTTTACAGTCTTGCCGCAGGAACCTATGATATAGTGGTAGAAGATGCCAATGGCTGCCAGGTGACTGACCAGGTGGTGTTTAATGCAGGAGTGCCTCCCGTGATTGATAATATCGCCTTTACAAACCCTAACTGTGGCGTTAATGACGGTACAATTACAATAACAGCATCGGGTGGCAATCCACCAATAACATATAGTATTGATGGTGGTTTTACCAATCAGGCAAATGGCAACTTTACTGGTGTAGGGGCAGGTATCTATTATATAGAATTGGAAGATGCAAGTGGATGCTTTGCTCGTGATACAGTTACATTGAGTAACCCATCAGCTCCCACGATTGATAATGTGTCTACTATTGCCCCAACCTGCGGAAATAGCGATGGTAGCCTTACAATTACTGCTAGTGGTGGTATTGCTCCTTTACAATATAGCATTGATAATGGTGCAACTTTTCAAGCTAACGGCACTTTTACTGGCTTATCAGGTGGTAACTATGACATCATTGTGGAAGATGCTAATGGTTGTCAGGCTTCTACTCAAAACTCAGTAGCCAGCGGAACTGGCCCGACCATTGATAACCTAAATCCTACCAGCCCATCTTGTGGTTCACAAGATGGTGTGCTGGTTATATCAGCCAGTGGTGGGGCCATGCCATTGCAATACTCCATTGACAATGGCGCTACTTTTCAAGTTAGCGGCTCATTTACCGGACTTGCCAGTGGAAGTTACAACATTGTAGTAGAAGATGCCAATGGTTGCCAAGCCACAGACCAAATTTCATTGAACAACTTAAATGGTCCATCAATAGATAATGTCGCTGAAACCACACCGACCTGTGGTGCTCAAGATGGTGCTATTGATATTACAGCTAGTGGTGGCTCTGCACCTTTGCAGTATAGTATTGATGGTGGCGCTACATTTCAAGCTAGTGGATCTTTTGCAGGCTTAGGCGCTGGAACATATGACATTATAGTGGAAGATAATGGAGGCTGCCAGGCCGCTGACCAGGTTGTTTTCCCGGGAGGAACACCACCGACTATAGATAACATCTCTATCACCGACCCTACGTGTGGTAATGCTAATGGTAGCATTGAGGTTACTGTCAGTGGTGGTGCCGCTCCATTACAATACAGTATTGACAATGGTGCTACTTTTCAAGCGAGCAGCAGTTTCTCGGGTTTAATTGGTGCAACCTATGATATAGTTGTAGCAGACAATGCTGGATGTCAGGTTATTGACCAAGCTGCATTGGCCATATCTACGGCTCCCACAATTGATACATTGGGCAGCTTACCACCAACATGCGGTGCCAATGATGGTATTATAGGTATGCTAGCCACTGGAGGGGCTGCACCCTTGCAATACAGCATTGATGGGGGAACGACTTTTCAACCTGTTGGTGCATTCCAAAACTTAGGCACAGGAACCTATGATATTGTAGTAGAAGATGCCAATGGTTGTCAGGCGACAGACCAAATTGTACTTAATAACTTAAATGGGCCAACTATTACCAATGAGGCTTCTACCAACACAACTTGTGGTCAAGACGATGGAACGATTACCATTACTGCTTCTGGTGGTACGGCCCCTTTGCAGTACAGTATTGATGGTGGTACTACCTTCCAGGCAGCAGGTGGTTTTATAGATTTACCAGCAGGCTCCTATAATGTGGTAGTGGTGGATGACATTGGTTGCCAGGCATTGGGCCAACAGATAGATATTGCTGCATCTACACAGCCTGTAATTGATGATATAACTACTACTAATTCGACTTGTGGCTCAGGTGATGGAAGTATTACCATTACAGCTTCAGGAGGAGCTGCGCCACTGCAATACAGTATCAATGCAGGTAACACTTTCCAATCTTCTGGCTCATTTAACAACCTTACAGCTGGTAATTATAACGTAGTAATTGAAGATAATACAGGGTGTCAAGTTTCAGGGCAGGCAGTTGTATCTAATTCCAATGGACCTGCGATTGATGATGTTTCTTTTACTGACCCAACTTGTGGTAATGCAAACGGCACAGTTACGGTAACAGCCAGTGGTGGAAGCACACCTCTTAACTTTAGTATTGACAATGGGAATAGTTTCCAACCGGGAGGGCAATTTGCAGGAGTGGGAGAGGGAACCTACACTATTGTAGTTGAAGACGCAACAGGTTGTAGGGTGATGGAGCAGGTGACGCTCACTAATACACCATCACCGACGATAGATGATATTACGGTAGTTGATGCAACATGTGGTGAAGATAATGCCGTGCTTGCCATAGTTGCCACTGGTGGCACGGCACCTTTAGAATATAGTATTGACGGAGGAATTAATTATTCCAGTGCATTGAGTTATGATAGTTTGGCATCTGGCACCTATACCGTGTATGTGAGGGATGCTAATGGGTGTAACGATTTTGAAGAAGTTACTATTGCTGCTTCATTTCCACCGAAGGCTGAGTTTAGCTTTGTACCTATAGATGCAACAATTTTTGATACGGAGATAACTTTTAATAATCAATCGTCTGGAGCTGAAACCTACCAATGGGTTTTTGATGATTTGGGTGGCTCTACTGATGAGAATCCTATATTCGAATTTCCTGATGATGAGCCTGGTACTTACAGGGTATGCTTGCTTGCTTTTAATGTGGATGAATGTGTGGATACAGTTTGCAAACTAGTGAGAATAGAGGAAGGTTTTACCGTATTTGTTCCAAATGCCTTTACGCCTAATGGCAATAGGTTGAATGATGGCTTCTTCCCAAAGACTACAGGAATTAAAGATTATGTGTTATACATTTTTGACAGGTGGGGTGGGATGATTTACAGTTCAAATAGCGAAGAACATCCCTGGGATGGAAAGACCAGAGATGGGGGCGAATATGTCAAGTCGGGTGTATACGTTTGGAAATTTGTGGTGAATGATGAAAAGCATGGAACACACGAATACTCAGGGCATGTTACTCTAATAAAGTAGTTCTACTGATAGCCACCATTTAATCACCCTGGTTCAATAATTGTGGTAAAATCATTTAAGCTGTTAAATTTGCCAGCTGATAAAAGAACAGTATCAGTAGTAAATAAGATTTAGATGGATGATTTTCAGAGAGTAGCCAACTCCCTTATAGTATACAAGCTGCGCTCATCCTGGTTTGAAATTGCCAAGATGTACAATCAACTTGCGCAAGAGTATGATGGAACCCTGGCAATGGGTTTTGCATTAGCAGCCATCAACGAAGAAGAAGGAACACCAGTGACCAAGATTGCACCTAGAATGGGTATGGAGCCGAACAGCCTTTCTCGCTTATTAAAGACAATGGAGGAAAAGGAAATTATATATAGGGACAAAGAAAAAGGCGATAAAAGAAAGGTGTATATATGCCTGACAGCTAAGGGAAAGGCAATGCGAAAAATTGCATTAAGAGCAATATTTAGACTGGAGCAAGAGATAGTGAAGGATGTTCCTGCAGATAAGCTTCAAAGCTTTTTTGAGGTGATGGAGCATGTTCCCAAAGCAATTACTGATTTCCAGGAGAGATTAAAACACGATTCAATTTCAGATTAAGCACTACCTTTATCTCATGAGCAGTTTCATTAATGAATTGATTAACAAGGAAGCCGAAGCGATAAGAAACATCCCTTTGGATAATGACTTTGAAGCTGCTGTAAACTTTATTCATACTCACGTGCATGAAAAAGGAGGGAAGCTAGTTACCAGTGGTATTGGCAAGGCTGGAGAAATAGCCCATAGCATTTCCACTACTTTTAGTTCCACGGGCACACCAGCAGTTTATCTAAGGCCAAGTGAAGCGCAACATGGGGATATCGGATTGATACAAAAAGATGATATTTTATTGTTGGTATCTAACTCGGGCAAAACAAAAGAGGTTTTGGAACTTTTGGATTTGGCGAAAAACCTTTACGACAATATTCCTGTAATAGCCATTACGGGTCACCTTGATAGTAAACTAGGGGACATGGCTGATGTTCCTCTATTTACGGGTAACGCTGACGAGATTTGTCCGTTGGGTCTTACACCTACAACTTCAACAACCACAATGGCAGTGATTGGTGATGTGATGGTAGTGTTAATGATGAAAAAGATAGGTTTTACTAAAGAAGAATATGCCAGGCGCCATCATGGTGGATATCTTGGAGGAAAATCAAGGGGAGATGAGTAAACTGTTTATAATAGCAGGGCCATGCGTGGTTGAAAGCAGGGAGATTTGTTTTCAGGTGGCTGAACATGCCAAAAAAGTATGCAATGAGCTTGGTGTCGATTACATCTTTAAAGCTTCTTATAAAAAAGCCAATAGAAGTAAGCTGGATAGTTTTACAGGCATTGACAAACAAGAGGCTTTGAATATTCTGAAGGAGGTAGGTGAAAAGCTAAGCGTTCCAGTTATTACTGATGTGCACGAAAGCCATGAATGTGCTGAAATTGCTAATTACGTGGATTATTTGCAGATACCAGCGTTTTTATGTCGTCAGACCGATTTATTGATAGCCGCTGGTAACACAGGTAAAGGAGTTAATATCAAAAAGGGGCAATTTCTGGCTCCTGAAGCTATGAAGTTTGCCGCAGATAAAGTGCAAAGCACCGGCAATAATAATATCTGGCTTACTGAACGTGGCACTACCTTTGGTTACAATAATCTTGTGGTAGACATGTGCGGCATCCCGACTATGAAGAAAATAGGTTGGCCTGTTGTGATAGATGCTACCCATGCAGTTCAGGTTCCTAATCAAACTAGCGGTGTGACTGGTGGCAATGCCGAAATGATAGAAACTATTGCGGTTTCAGCTATTGCTGCTGGCGCCGATGGAATATTTATTGAGGCTCATCCTGAACCAGCAAAAGCTTTAAGCGATAGTGGCAGTCAACTTAAGTTAGAAAACTTTAAGCCACTATTGGAGAAAGCACTAAAGGTGAAAAATGCTTTAGATTAAGCGGCTTTTTCTAAATCTAACCACTCATCATTTTCTCCCAAAGTCTTTAAAAATAAAGCATGTTGCCATAAGGCATGGACAAATGTTGGCTGTGAGTAGTAGGGCAAGCCAAACTCTTCTGCTGTTTGTTTCACGATGGGGGAAAGAGCCTTATAATGAATGTGGCAAATATTAGGGAATAAATGATGCTCTATTTGATAATTTAATCCGCCAACAAACCATGAGAAAAATTGACTGTTTGGAGCAAAATTGGAAGTAGTATGTAACTGGTGAATATTCCAGTTGTTTTCCATATTGCCAGTATCGTTGGGTAATGGAAAAGCAGTTTCAGGCACCACGTGTGCTGGCTGAAATATAGCTGCTAATATCAAACCAGCAATGTAGTGCATTGTGAAAAAGAACAGAAGGCTCAACCACCAAGGTATGGGCAATAAAATAATTGGCAGTGCTACCATATAGCTTAAATAAGCTACTTTGGTTAAAGCTATTTCTACAACCAATCGATTAAATGACTTCTTTTGGCTTTCTAATAAACCCCTGTTTTTGTACCAGATAAGCACTTTAAAGTCTTTAGCTACTACCCAAGAAAAAGTCATTAAACCATAAAGCAACCAGGCGTACAAGTGCTGACCACGATGCATTTTCTTTCTTTTTTGGTGAGGAGAGAAACGCATCAGTTTAGTTGAGCTAATATCATCATCTAAGCCGTGAACATTAGTAAAAGTATGATGTAATTGGTTGTGCTGAATCTTCCAGTTAAATGCACATCCTCCAATGATATCTAGCAATAAGCCGAGAGCATTGTTTACTTTTTGGTTGCGTGAATAAGCCCCATGATTGGCATCGTGCATTACGCTTAACCCTATTCCTGCAATACCAAAACCCATGAGTGCATAACAGCCAAATATAAGCCATGGGTTGCTTACTAACCCCGAAATCATGGTGAAGTATGGTACAAAATACAAGCTTATCATAAATATGGTTTTTATAACCATTTGCTTGTTTGCGTACCTATCTATATTTCTGCTTTTGAAGTACTCCCTAACCCTTGCCTTGAGTGTGCGGCTGAAGTCAGACGTATCTGCTTGAGAGAATTTTACGGTTTTATAATTCATTAAGGGTCATTAAATTATCTTCACATCGAAGGAGTTCTTGGGCAAATTTAACCTTTATTATCCTTCAAAAAAATTTAACGCTGATAAGCAGTACATTATTGCAGCTTAAGCGTATTAATATTGACCTATTGATACTGCCGAACTTTTCTTTTCGCTAACTTTGGAAGCCCATGAAATGGTTGCACTACATATATGATAATGGTTATGAAGTCATTATTGCGGCAGTGATAGCTAACACCATTGCTCAATGGATAAAAATTATCAGGTACGGCTTCAAGCGTAAGAAAATGAATTATGCCATCATGTTTGCAACAGGAGGGATGCCATCAAGTCATACATCAACTGTAGTAGCTATGGCTGCCAGTGTAGGCCTTATTGATGGTTTTGATTCTACCCTTTTTGCTGTAGCTGCATTATTTGCCAGTGTTGTGATGTTTGATGCAGCAGGCTTAAGACGCAATGCAGGTCGCCAGGCGGTAGTGCTCAATCAGATAATAAGTGAAATGCTTTCACCAGAACATAGGCTTAGCAAAGAAAGGCTCAAAGAGTTCTTAGGGCATTCACCCACAGAGATATTCGCAGGGGCACTCCTAGGCATTGCCATAAGCTTAGCTTACCATTTTGGTATTGCTTATTACCTTCAATTACCCTAAGAAAGGATATCTGTAATCCTTAGGTGGTACAAAAGTTTCCTTTATAGTTCTTGGAGATACCCAACGCAATAAGTTAATCATTGAGCCAGCCTTGTCATTAGTACCCGAACCACGGCTACCACCAAATGGCTGTTGGCCAACAACTGCGCCAGTAGGTTTATCATTAATATAGAAGTTGCCAGCTGCGTTAACTAGCTTCTTGGTTGCAAATTCAGCAGCATATCTATCTAGACTAAAGATAGCGCCAGTCAATGCATAAATGGAAGTCTCGTTCAATAAATCCAAAGTCTCTTCAAACTTATCAGCTTCATACACATATATGGTAACCACAGGGCCGAACAACTCTTCACACATCGTAGTGTACTTAGGATCTTTTGTAAGGATAACAGTAGGTTCAATAAAATAGCCTTTTGATTTATCGTATCCACCGCCAGCAATAATTTCTACGTTATCGTCTTCTTTAGCCTGGTCAATATAGCCAGCTAGCTTGTCAAAAGATTTCTCATCAATAACAGCATTAATGAAGTTGCTGAAGTCTTCGGGGGAACCCATTTTAAAGGAGTTGATATCATCCAGTAGATAGCCTTTCACTTCATCCCACAAGTTGTTTGGAACATAAACCCTTGATGCAGCTGAACATTTCTGTCCCTGGAATTCAAAAGCACCTCTAGAGATAGCAGTAGCCAAAGCTTTTGTATCAGCGGATTTATGCGCCATGATAAAGTCTTTACCCCCTGTTTCACCAACTATGCGAGGGTATGACTTGTATTTGTGTATGTTTTCACCAATCGTTTTCCAGATGCTTTGAAATACAGCTGTTGAACCAGTAAAGTGAATACCACCAAAGTCAGGACTATTGAAAATAACATCACCAGCCACGGGGCCACGTACATATACCAAATTGATAACCCCATCAGGCACACCTGCTTCTTTAAAAATCTCCATAATCACTTGTGCGGAGTAGATTTGAGTATCAGCGGGCTTCCACACTACTGTGTTGCCCATTAGGGCAGGAGCAGCCGGCAGGTTGCCAGCAATTGATGTAAAATTGAAAGGGGTCAATGCAAACACAAACCCTTCCAATGGTCTTTGCTCCAAGCGGTTCCACATGCCAGGGTTAGACTCTGGTTGTGGTTTGTAAATATCAGTCATATACTGCACATTGAATTTGAAGAAGTCAATCAACTCGCATGCAGCGTCAATTTCGGCTTGAAAGGCATTTTTACTTTGTGCCAGCATGGTGGCAGCATTCATCTTTGCCCTGTATGGGCCAGCCAATAGGTCAGCAGCTTTCAGAAAAATAGAAGCCCTGTGTTCCCAGGAAAGATTTTGCCATTGCTCTTTTGCAGCCATAGCAGCATCAATAGCTTGTTGCACATGCTCAGCACCACCTCTGTTGAATACACCCAAATTGTGGTTAAGCTCATGAGGTGGGTGCATGCTAACCTTTTCATCAGTGCGTACCTCTTTACCACCTATATACATGGGTGCGTCTATTTCTTTGCTTTTTAATTCCTTAATCATAGCCTGCAACTCAGCTTTTTCAGGAGAGCCAGGGGCATAGCTTTTTACAGGTTCATTTTTGGCAATAGGTACGTTATAGAATCCCTTTGACATGGTTATCAAAAATTATGGTTAGACAAATAGCTCGGCGAATTTAGGAATTTGAAACTTAGGGTCAACCCATTACTTGCCAAATTCTTTGTCAAGCATTTCGGTGAGTTTTTCAGGAGTAACGTTGTAGGTCAATTCGCCTTCGCGGGCGTAAGAGATATCACCCGTTTGTTCTGAAACGATGATGGCAATGGCATCGGAGTTTTCAGTGACACCTACTGCAGCGCGGTGGCGCATACCTAAGTGAACGGGGAAGCTTTCATTTTCAGTTACAGGCAACACGCACCGTGCGGCTACTACACGGTTATTGCTTATGATAATAGCCCCATCATGAAGTGGGCTATTTTTAAAAAAGATGCTTTCTAACAGGCGAGTAGTGACTCTAGCATCAATCTTTTCACCAGTATTGAGATAAAACTTTAACTCTGAATCCCTTGTTAATACTATGATAGCACCAGTTTTGGTTTCACCCATATCCTGACAAGCACGGACAAGTGCGTTGATATCTAATTTGGTTGGTTGTGCGGCTCCTAGTTTAAAAGGTAAAATACCTCTAGTACGCCTGCCGCGCTTGCGACCGAAAAATCCTGTAGTGCCTATTAGTAGTAGAAAACGTCTTAATTCCTGCTGGAAAACAATAATCAAAGCAATTACACCCACCCCAATAAACTGGCCAAGTATAGAACCCAGCAATTGCATATTCAATGCGCGAACCAGCAACCAGAGTAAGTAAAAAGAAAGCAAACCCAAAAAGATATTGATGGCAGCAGTACCTTTAATCAGGTTGTAAAGCTGGTATATAAGCAAAGAAACCAGAAAGATGTCAACTGCATCTAGCCACCTGAAAGTTATGAATAGTGTTTCCATTGCTGTTTCGCAATATTAACGTTTTTGTTTGGTATTCTACCCAATTCATCCAACACTATATCCACAACCCAATATTGATAAAGTAGGTGCTAAAAAGTACGCTGTTATTCGCAACTCAAGATTTTCCGTGAGTCCCTAGGGGGTATCAAAAACCGCTGTTTTTACATTGCTACAAGAAAACACAACACACCCTAAGTGTTGATAGTCAGTAACTTACAAGCCTGAAAAGCCTCTTTTACATCATGCACCCTCAGGATGCTAGCTCCATTCTTAAGAGCAACTGTATTCAAAACAGTGGTTGCATTCAAGGTCTCTTCTACTTTCACGTCCAATAACTTACTGAAAGTAGATTTTCTGGATAATCCCATCAAAATGGGGAGGCCAAACATTTTGAATTGCTCCAGGTTGTTCACCAACTCAAGGTTATGTTCCACTGTTTTGCCAAAACCAAATCCAGGGTCCAAGATGATATCGTTCACACCTAACGCTCTCAATTGGCGCAACTTTTCTGAGAAGTAAAATGATACCTCTTGTATCAGGTTGTCATAAGTCGGGTTAGCCTGCATATTCTGCGGAGTACCCTTAATATGCATCAATATATACGGCACGTTCAACTCGCCAATGGTGGGGAACATCGTTTCATCCAAGCTGCCACCTGAAATATCATTAATCATATCAGCCCCACTTTCAACTGCGGCCTTGGCAGTGCTGCCCCTATAAGTATCTGCAGAAATGATAGCTTCAGGAAACTCTTTCCTAACAATCTCAATCGCATGACAAAGGGTATTTGTCTCAACTTGCCCACCAACTTCTTTAGCACCCGGGCGGGTACTCTGCGCACCAATGTCAATGATAGTTCCGCCTTCATCCAATATCTGCGCAGTACGTTCAATAATGGCTTTCTCTTCCTGAAAGCGACTACCAGCATAAAAAGAGTCACTGGTAACATTCAGTATACCCATTACCATAGGCTGACTCAAGTCCAGTAATTTTCCCCTGCAATTAATGGTAGGTTTCATTGGTGCAAATATAAAGAAGTATTAACCCTAACGTTATCGAACAGTAGTATCAAATTTCAGTCTGTTTCCTTTCAGGGAAATGAACAATCCAATCAGTTTTCGAAAAGGTTGAGTCGGGAAGGGGAGATTTGGAGGGGTGCAATACAAAAATCAAGCAGAGAAATTGGGAAAAGATAGAAACGCAAAGTCTTGCATCTCTACAAAACAGTGGGCTTACCCGCCTTTTGTTTTCACATTTAAAATTTCTAACCTAAAATCTTTTAACACCTCATTAACACACTCTTTCAAAACTAATTAGGAATTTTACCTTTGAATTTCAAATCCAAAGCTATGAAGCTCATTACTGATATATCCAGATACTTTGTAGGTCTATTGTTCATTTTCTCAGGCTTGGTAAAAGCAGTTGACCCGGTTGGCTTCTCATACAAGCTCACTGAGTATTTTGAGGTTTTTCATAATCCACCACCACAAATGGAGTTCTGGAGTTGGATTAGTGTGTTTCCATGGGAATTTTTTATTGATATTGCATTGCCCATTTCCATCTTTCTGGTAATATTTGAGATAGTATTGGGGGTGGCAACGCTCACTGGCTACAAAATGAAATTTACTTCGTGGTCGTTGGTGTTGTTGATACTTTTTTTCGCTGCACTCACGTTAGCTTCAGCCTATTATGATATTGTGAAAACATGTGGTTGCTTCGGTGATGCTATACCATTAACACCATGGCAGTCTTTCTATAAAGATTGTATCCTTTTATTCTTCGTACTCATCATTTTCATTAACAGGAACTGGATTGAAGAAGGAGAAGTAAACAGAACCCATTATGTGATGGCGGTGCTTTTAATGGCTTTTTTAGGATGGCTGTCATTCGGTAGGCTAGAGTGGGGTTTTACCTTCTTTTTCCCCTTGGGTGTTTTGATTGTGTTCTATGCACTTAATTTCATAGGTAAAGCCAACAGGGCAATGCTCGTCAATGTAATATCTACTGTGGTGATTACAGGATTTACACTTTACTGCTTCTTTTATCTGCCAACTAAAGATTTTAGGGCATATGCGGTTGGTAAAAATATTCCTGAGCAAATGATTGGTATTCCTGACTCACTGAGTTACACTTATATATTAAAGAACAAGGCAACTGGTGCAGAAGAGAAGTTTGCGCAATTCCCTGAAAACTACACAGAGCAATACGAATACCTGAATTTTGAAACTACGGTGGTTAAAGAAGGTATTCCTGCTAAAATTCAGGATTTCTCTATCTCAGATGCTTATGGAAATGATGTGACGCAAGACTTCTTAGATGGCGAAGGCTATAAATTCCTTCTGATAGAATACAACCTTGATGAGTCTAGTAAAAAGGCACAGGCCAAAGCCAATCAGTTTGCTACCAAAGCAAAGGCAGATGGGCATACTTTTGTAGCACTGACGGCCTCGGCTAATTCAATTGCACAAAAGTTTGGGAAGGACAATGCTTCAACTTTTGACTATTATTTCTCTGACGGCACGGTTCTAAAAACTATCATTCGTGCCAATCCAGGTTTAATATTGATAAAAGATGGGGTAGTGATGGGCAAATGGCATTATAATGCCTTCCCGAAGTATGACCGTGTAAAAGCTGATTTACTTAAATAGGCCCCATTGCTTAGATATATAATTGGCAGAATAGGGTATAGTTTATTGGTGCTTTGGGGCATTGTCACCGTTATTTTTCTCATATTTAATATTGAGCGACTAAACCCGGCAAGCAGCATGCTGGGGCAAAGGCAAAACCAGGTTCTGATTGATGCCATCAATAAAGATATTGGTTGGGATTTACCCAAATGGAAACGCTACATTAAATACTTGAATGACCTTTCTATAATCTCTGTTTATGAAGATAAAGATACCGAGCACTACCTTTATTTTGATAAGGATAAATACAAACATGCTACACAATTATTTGCAATAATAAGTAAGGTTTTTGTCGTAAAACCACCTTATCTCAGGCGCTCTTATCAAAGCAAGCGATTGGTGACTGATATAATTGGTACTGCATTACCAGTTACAGCTGTCTTGGCTTTGCTGTCTATTTTGATAGCAACAGCTTTGGGTATAGGCTTAGGTATAATATCAGCAGTTTACAAAGATACCTGGCTGGATAAGTTCAGCTTGGTTACTTCTGTCTTTGGGATGTCACTGCCCTCCTTTGTAGCAGCTATATTAATGGTTTGGATATTTGCATACTTATTAGGCAACATCACAGGGTTGCCAGTAACAGGTAGCCTTTATGAAGTGGATGAATTTGAAGGCAGGCGCATAGTTTGGAGAAACCTGATACTCCCGGCCATCACTTTAGGTATTCGCCCACTAGCCATTGTGATGCAGCTTACCCGCAGTTCTATGCTGGAGGTGTTATCTATGGATTATATGCGTACAGCTCGTGCCAAGGGATTAAGTTTTAATACAATAATCATTAAGCATGGATTAATTAATGCACTCAATCCTGTGGTTACTGCCATATCAGGTTGGTTGGCCTCATTGATGGCAGGTGCAGTGTTTGTAGAGATTGTGTTTGGGTGGAATGGCATAGGTAATGTTTTGCTGGAAGCGTTAAATACTTCTGACCTTCCTGTTGTAATGGGTGCAGTATTGGTTGTCTCTATTATATTTGTGGTTATCAATGTTTTAGTTGATATTGTTTACGGTATTATTGACCCTCGTGTCAGACTTGGATAAATCTTAGATATGAGAAAAAAAATAGTAGCTGGCAACTGGAAAATGAATATGACTCCCAGCCAAGGGGCAATATTGGTAACCGATATTACCAGGCAGCTTGTAAAGGACTTGGACGTACAAATAGTTATATGTCCACCTTATACTTCAATTGACAGGGTTGCGAGAGTGATACGAGAAACCAAATGGGTATTTTGTGGTGCACAGGATTGTCATGTACAACTTTCAGGTGCATTCACAGGCGATATTTCTGCAGCCATGTTACAGGAAATGGGGGTGAGGTATGTAATTTTGGGGCACTCAGAAAGGCGCAAATACTACCATGAAGATGATATACTGGTGGCTGAGAAAATTAAAACAGCTATTGGCGAGGGTATTAGGCCTATCTATTGTTGCGGCGAAGAGTTGCAAGAAAGAGAAACCAATCAACAATTTGAGGTGGTTGAAATGCAAATTGAAACAGCCCTTTTTGGTCTTTCACCAGAACAAATGAGTGAAGTTGTAATTGCCTATGAGCCTGTTTGGGCTATAGGTACTGGAAAAACAGCTACACCCGGGCAAGCGCAGGAAATGCATGAGTTTATCCGTGGGATGATAGCCGAAAAGTTTGGTGATGATATCGCTAGCAAACTCAGCATATTATATGGTGGAAGTTGCAAACCTGAAAATGCACATGAGCTCTTTTCTCAGCCTGATATTGATGGTGGTCTCATTGGCGGTGCTTCATTAGATGCTGATGCTTTTGTAAAGATAATCCAGTCGTTCTGATGGAATATATTGAATTGGATTGTAAGGTTTCTCCAACAGAACTTGGAAACGAAATAGTTATTGCCGAACTGGGTGAAATAGGTTTCGAAAGCTTTATTGAGAACGAAACTGGTCTGTTGGCATATATCCAGAAGCCAGAATATACTCAGGAAGTTATCAACAAACTCTCAACGCTTAACTTTGGCGATACAATTTCCTTTAATTTTGAGAGCAAGCTTATTGAAGACCAAAACTGGAATACTGAATGGGAGAAAAACTTTCAGCCCCTATATGTTGGTGATACTTGTTATGTGAGGGCTACTTTTCACCCTTCGGATTACAATGTGAAATATGAGATAGTTATTGAACCCAAGATGTCCTTCGGTACAGGGCATCACTCTACGACCGCATTAATGATGCAGGCCATGATAGAGTTAGCTATGGACGGGAAAACCGTGCTAGATATGGGCAGTGGCACTGGCATTTTGGCTATATTGGCGAGTAAGATGGGGGCTTCGAAAATAAAGGCCATTGATATTGAAGACTGGGCATACAAAAACGCTCTTGAAAACGTTGATATGAATGGTGCAAATAATATAGAAGTATTACTTGGAGATATTGAGCAGGTAGGTGGCGATAAGTATGATGTGATATTGGCTAACATTAATAGGAATGTGTTGTTGGAACAAATGCCAGTTTATCAAGAAGCGCTGAATGAAGGTGGGGTATTGTTGATGAGTGGTTTTTTGAATGAAGACAGAGAAATAATCAAAAGGGCAGCCGCAGACAATGGCTTGGTATTTGTTTCGGATGATACAAATAAGAATTGGGTAGCAGCCAGGTTTGAAAAGAAATAATAAGATATGAAGTGGTTGACAAAACTTAGTTTTTTAGTATTAACTGCCAGTTTGGGCATTAATACTTTAGCGCAAACTCCCAAGAGTTTTACTCATGAAAAAGAGAAGTTTTTGGAGGAGATGACCAGTTTTCTTTCTCTCAGTGATAAGCAGGGAGCCAAGAAATTTATGGAAGAGTTTGAGCCAATTTGGCTGGGAACCCAAATTTCTGAAAATCAGCGCAATAAGATTTATGACTTCTCAGATGAGATGCTGAAAAAGAGAAAAAAAGCAGACGATTTCAATCGCTACCTGTTTACGGTGATGAGTTTCAACAAAAGTGGTCAATCAGAGGAGAGTTTTAGCTCGTGGCAAGAAAGCTTGAGTAAGGTAATTGAAGGAAGTAGAAAGAACTTTTCAAATTATCTTGAGGTATGCGAAATTCTATTCAAAGACAACTCTCTTTTTGAATCCAGAGCTGTAAGGTGGAAGGCTTCTACTCGTAATTACACCTTTGACTTTGATAGCGTTCCGTTAATTCGTTTTAAAGGTGAACTAGACTTGATATGCTATGCGAAAGACGATAGTTCAAAAATATATGGCACCACGGGTGCTTATTACCCAACCTTGGAGAGATGGCAGGGTAAAGGCGGAGTGATTGATTGGCAAAGAGCGGGTATGGAAAGAAGCAATGTACGTGCCGAAATTGATGACTACTCGTTAGATGTTTCAAGGTCAGAGTACTCAATTGAGAATGTCGCTTTCTATAATTCAGAATATTTTGACGCGCCTCAAAGAGGTATCCTCACTGAGAAGGTTTTAGCAAATGTAAAGCCTGATGATGCATCCTACCCACGATTTGACTCAGAACAGAAAGACTTGGTTATCAAAGACCTGTTCAAAAATGTGGATTATCGCGGTGGGTTCTCGCAACATGGTAGTAAGTTTTTAGGTTCGGGTAGTAAGGAGAAAGATGCGGAATTGGTATTCAAAAGAGAAGTGCTTGAAACCAAGGAGATAAAAGACTTCTTGTTTGCCAGGGCAAAAACTTTCATCATCCGCAAGGACAGGATTACTTCTCCCAAAGCTAGTATTACGATGTACTGGGAAGAAGATTCAATTTTTCACCCTGGTTTAGAAGTGAAGTTTAATGTTGAGACACAAGAACTTGCGCTTCTTCGTGGACAGGAAGGTCTATCCAGAACACCGTATTTTGACTCATTCCATAAACTGGATATGTATGTGGAAAGTATGTACTGGAAAATGGATGAGCAGAAAATGGACCTCAAAATGATAACTGGTGGCGGTGAAAACAAGGCGCTATTCGAATCCGCTAATTTCTACGATGAGTTTCGCTATGCCCGCCTGCAAATGATGGACGACGTTCACCCGTTAGTGAAAATTAAGAGATATGCCGAACAAAGAGATACTAACTTATTGAATGTCTCAGATTTGGCAGGCTACTTCCGCATAGATGAGACAAATGTGCGCCAAATGTTAATGGGGCTTTCCACGATGGGCTTTCTGGCCTTTAAGTTAGATGAAGACCAAGTAGTAATTCAGGACAGGCTTTTTGATTACATTAATGCCAGAGGCGGTAAAACTGACTATGACGTATTACAGTTTAACTCCATCATTAAGCAATATGATAATGCGACCTTGAGTTTATTAAACTTTGACCTCTTGATACGGGGTGTAGCCGAAATATTCCTGAGTGATTCCCAAAATGTTTATATATATCCCAAGGAACAGGAAGTGACAGTCAAGAAAAACCGTGATTTTGATTTTGATGGTAAGGTTGTGGCAGGGCGTTTCGATATCTTTGGTAATGAGTTTGATTTTGTGTACGATGAATTCAAGTTAAATCTTGACCAGGTTGACTCGTTGAGGATGAAAGTGCCAACAGGGGAGTTGGATGCACAGGAAAGAGAGATACTGGCTCGTGTGAAAACGGTATTACAGGACTTGCATGGCGAGGTGCTAATTGACCATCCGAATAACAAATCGGGGTTGCAGGATTTTCCCCAATACCCCATATTTAATAGCTTGAAGGATTCTTACGTGTATTACAACAGTCGTTCTATCCAGCAGGGCGTTTATGATAAAGAGAGGTTCTACTTCCACTTGAAACCTTTCACCGTGGATAGTTTGGACAACTTTACAGCCGAAGGTTTGGCCTTTGAAGGTGATTTCGAGTCCGCAGGCATTTTCCCCAACTTTGATGAAACACTTAGGTTGCAGGAAGACTTCTCACTTGGTTTCAAGAGAGAAACCCCTCCCGGTGGATATCCAATTTATGGGGGTAAGGGTACCTACAATGAAAATATTCAGTTAAGCCATGAAGGTTTGAGAGGCAAAGGTTCTTTAGACTATATGTCTTCTACCACCATGTCAGACGACTTTATATTCATGCCCGACTCTATGAATACTATTGCTAAAGAGTTTGCAATCGCAAAAAGTGCCGGAGACCCTCAAACCCCGCAACTTAACGGGAAAGAGGTTAAAATACATTGGGAGCCATACTTAGACAACTATATGGTTGACCAGGGTGAAGAGCCTTTTACAATGTATGATGGACAAGCTACACTATATGGTGGTATCAACCTGAAAAGTACAGGTTTGGAAGGTTATGGAACAATGGCATTTACTGGTTCAGAATTGAAATCTGATTTGTTTGCGTTCAATAAAGAGGACTTTAAGGCAGATACAGCCGACTTTACCCTTGAGGGGCAAAAAGAGGCATCGCTTGCCTTTTCAACTAAAAACGTAAGTGCAAAGATTGACTTTGCAACAAGAACAGGTGAGTTTAAAGCAAATGATGGTGGCTCTTATGTTGAGTTCCCTGAGAACCAATATATCTGCTATTTGGATCAGTTTAAATGGTTCCTTGACCAGAAAGAAGTGGAGTTTACTTCAAGCACACCTGCCAGCCAAACCTCAGAGCTGGTCGGCTCGCGGTTTATATCAGTCAACCCGGTGCAGGACTCACTCAGCTTTGTGGCACCGAATGCTAAATTTGATTTGACCAAATATGTATTAGAAGCAAAAGATGTGAAACACATAGAGGTGGCTGATGCATACATCTACCCTGATAGCGGTAAAGTGGTAGTGAAAGAGGCTGCCAAGATGGAGACCCTTGAGAACGCTGGTGTTTTGGCTAATAGGACTACCAAGTTCCATAACATCTACAATGCTTCTTTGAATATCCACGGTAAAAATAAGTATACAGGCACTGGATATTATGATTATGTAGACGTGGCAGAAAACAAGAAGCCTATTCACCTGACAAGCATCAGTGTTGACTCTACGTCGCAAACATTGGCTATTGGCACCGTGACTGAGGAAGAAGACTTTACATTGAGCCCTAACTTTAACTATAAAGGTTCAGTTACACTGTATGCCAGCAAGAAAAACCTGACCTATTCTGGTAGTACTAAAATTCTGCACAATTGTGATGGAATGCCAGCCAGCTGGCTGAGCTTCAAAGCGGAAATTGACCCTAAGGAAATTTATATCCCGATTGAGAAAGCTCCAAAAGATGCAACTGGAAGGGCTTTGGCTACTGGTATTGTTTTGGGTAAAGATACATCTGGTATATATCCGACGTTCTTGTCACCTAAAATAAATACAAGCGACCTGGATGTTGTGGCTGCGGATGGTTATCTGCATTACAATAACGAGGCAAAGGAGTATCGCATCTCCAATAAAGAGAAATTGCAAGGTAATGTGGTGCCGGGTAACTTTATCTCATTAAACGACCAATGTATTACCGAAGGGCAAGGTAAGTTAGAGTTGGCCGTAAATCTTGGACAAGTTGAGCTAACTACCCTTGGTAACATCAGGCACAATATCAACAATGACTCAACCACTTTGGATGTATTTATAGGAATTAACTATTTCTTCAACGATGAGTCGATGCGAGTGATGGCTGAGAGACTGGCAAACTTTTTCCCGCCAATGGACCCTATCTATTATGGAGAGAAGTTTGAACTGGCCTTGATGGAGTTATTGGGTCAAAAAGAAGCCAAAGAAAAGCTGCAAGAGCTCAACCTTTATGGACAGTTCAAGAAATATCCTAAAGAGTTGGAGAAAACACTATTCTTGACGGATGTTAAGCTCTACTGGAATGAGCCTACTAACTCATACCGATACAAGGGTTTCATAGGAGTAAGTAGTATCAATGGTATCCAGATTAACCGCATGGTGTATGGTATGATTGAGTTTGAGAAAAAACGTGGTAGGGATAAATTCTACTTGTATCTTGAGCCAGGTGCTGATACATGGTTCTATTTTGAATATTCAAACAACCTGATGTCGGCTTCTTCTTCTGATGAGAATTTTAATAATGCCATCAGGGATACCAAAGCTGATAAGCGCCAGAATAAGGTAATCAATGGTTATCCATACCAATACACGCAATCTTCAGCAATTAAGAAGAGAAACTTCTTGAGAAGATTCGGGGTGGATGATTAAAGACCAGCGGGCAAATAAAATATCAAAGGTAAATTAGCTTAATGAGCATTACACTTATTATTATCATTCTCACTTGTATCGTGTCAATCATGGCATTTGGTAACCAAAACCTTATGAATCGCTGGCAGTTTAACCCTTACACGGTATATAAGGCCAGAGAGTGGCATAGGTTTTTTACACACGGCTTGCTTCATGCTGACTATGTGCATCTTGCGGTGAATATGTTTGTGTTATACATGTTTGGGCGGGTAGTTGAGATGCAATTTGTAAAGCTATTTGGTGGTGGATTGGGAACAGCCTATTTTATATTGCTCTATGTGGGTGCCATATTTACTTCTGTTATTCCAACTTTTGAAAAACATAAAGAAGATTCATGGTATAATGGGGTAGGTGCTTCTGGCGGGGTATCTGCTATACTGTTTGCTTACGTGTTGTTTTCGCCTATGAATAGTATTTGCCTGTATGGCATCTTGTGTTTGCCAGGTGTTATTTGGGCAGTTGTATATGTAGGCTACTCCTATTTCATGGGTAAGCGTGGGAGAGATAACGTAAATCACGATGCTCACCTCTTTGGCGCTTTATTCGGTTTCGGGTTTACTATTCTTTTGAAACCTAAGCTATTCCTTTATTTCATTGACCAAATTAAGTTTGCCTTGGGTTTATGAATAAGGCTGTTTTTCTGGATAGGGATGGGGTTATCAATCGCGAGCGAGGTGAATACACCTGGAGGTGGGAGGACTTCGAGATATTGCCTGGTGTAGTGGAAGGCTTAAAATCCTTGCAGGTAAATGGTTATCTGCTGATAGTGATTACCAACCAAGGTGGGATTGCTAAGGGTCTATACACTAGGGGCGATGTAGAACAACTGCATGCGAGGCTAAAACAGCAACTAAGTAAAAGCGGCGTAAGCTTTGCTGAGATATATTACTGCCCGCATCATAACGATTTTGGTAAGTGTTTGTGTCGTAAGCCGGGTTCTCTTCTCTTAGAGAAAGCTATTGTACGTTTTGATATTAATGTTCAAAACTCATTCTTTATCGGTGATAAACCCAGGGATATCCAGGCAAGTGAAGCAGTAGGGTTAGGTGGTGTTTTAGTAGAAGCAAATTCTGATTTTTTGCAGGTTTTAAAAGAGCATAATATCTCATGAGGGTATTGCTGAATGGAGCATTATATAAGGATGATGACTTGTTGTTCTCTTCTCACAATAGGGCATTTCGTTATGGCGACTCTTATTTTGAGAGTATAAGGATAGTGAACGGAAAAGCTGTGTTTTTGGAAAATCACCATGCCAGATTAATAGAAGCTGCACGTGTTCTCAAGATGAAGTTGCCATCAGGGTTCACTTTCCATTACTTTACGGAGCAAGTAAATACGCTAATAGGTTTAAACGAAATAACTACTGGAGGTAGGGCTAGGTTGGTAGTTTACCGTAATGATGGCGGTCTTTATCAACCTGATAGCAATCAAGTCTCTTGGTTTATGGAAGTATTACCGTATGCTGATAACTTTTTTACACTCAATGAAAAGGGATTGAAGGTGGATATATATCTTGAAATGAAAAAGGCCATCAACTGTCTATCCAATCTTAAAACAGGGAACAGCTTATTGTTTGTAATGGCTTCATTAGATAAACAGGAGCGGGGTTTAGACGACTTGATACTTCTCAATGAAAAGGGGTTTTTATGTGAAGCCACTAGCTCTAATGTGTTTTTGGTGCAAGGCAATACTTTATTAACTCCCTCGCTGGCTTCGGGCTGTCTTGAAGGAACTATGCGAAAACAGATTATTGAATTGGCCCCTAAAGCTGGTTTGGAAGTGATTGAAGCAGATGAAGTGAGTGAAACGGAACTTCACCATGCTGAAGAAGTATTTATCACAACTGCCGTAGCTGGGATAAAATGGGTCGGAGCCTACAAAAACAAGCGATATTTCAATAAAATTTCCAAAAAATTGGTGGAGCTGCTCAATGCTCGTATAGATTGAAAATCCTTCTGCTTTCTTTGTTTTTATTGGACTTTAAGAATTATTGATTATTTTATTGTCATAATTTCGACGTATAAATTGTCAATAAGATGCTTAACGCCAAATCTATTATGCATATGGATCTCGATACCTTCTTTGTATCGGTAGAAAGGAAGGAAGATTCGAGGTTAGTTGGTAAGCCTATACTAATAGGCGGAAAGGAGAGGGGAGTAGTAGCCTCATGTAGCTATGAGGCACGGGCTTATGGCATCCATTCTGCTATGTCCATGAAATTGGCCATGCGCTTATGCCCTCATGCCATTGTGGTAAGGGGTGATACAGACAGGTATACCTATTATTCACAAATGGTTACTGAAATTATAAAAGAGCGAGTGCCCCTATATGAGAAGACTTCTATTGATGAGTTTTATATCGATTTAACTGGTATCGACCGCTTTTTCGGTTGCTACAAAATGGGTAGTGAGTTGCGTGAGGCGATTATTGACGAGACGGGACTCCCTATATCTTTCGGTATGGCTATCAATAAAACCGTAGCAAAGGTGGGCACAGGTGAAGCCAAACCCAATGGGCATAAGCATATTATAGCAGGTACTGAAAAGGAGTTCTTGGCTCCGTTATCCGTGAGAAAGATACCGATGGTGGGTGGTAAAACCTTCATGCTATTGCACAATCTGGGGGTGAGATATGTGAAAAACCTGCAGGAAACACCAGTGCATATGTTGCAGACGGTATTGGGTAAAAACGGTATTCTGCTGTGGCAAAAGGCGAATGGTATTGATTACGCGCCTGTTATTCCATACTCTGAGCAAAAATCAATGTCAACCGAACAAACTTTTGGTTCTGATACTACCGACCCGCATTTTTTAAGAAGTGTATTAGTTTCAATGACGGAAAAACTGGCTTTTCAATTGCGAAATGAGCAAAAACTCACGGCTTGTGTTACTGTCAAAGTACGCTATACAGACTTTGAAACCCATACCATGCAGGCACGCATACCTTATTCATCGTCTGACCACGTGCTGATAAAAAAGGTGAAGGAGCTATTTGAGCGGGTTTATCATCGCCGCATACTGGTGAGACTGATAGGAGTAAAATTCAGTCATCTGGTTCATGGCAGCCATCAAATCAGCCTTTTTGAAGATAGTGAGGAGATGATAAACCTCTATCAGGCAGTGGATAGAATGAAAAGGCGCTTCGGTAGTGGCAGCGTTCAGCGTGCCATAGGTATGGGTGTTACTCATAGGGATTTTAATCCCTTCAATGGATTGGGGAGTGGGAAGAGGGCTTAGCCCTACTCAATCTTCACACCCTTAGCCACACGAGAGTTCCTCTCGTTCTTGCTCAAAGTGCTTTTATTGATAAGTAGGCGAGAGCGGTCACCGCTTACTACACTATACTTGTTGTTGTCATAATTGATAACCCCCAGCTTTCGCCCACTTGAGTTGGTTTTCCATTCAAGTGAAGCTAGTTGATATATTGGCGCGTTGCCGGAACTCCTTGAATTAATTTTCATGAAAGGTATCACCTTGCTAGAGCCTTCTTCAAAGCTAATGAAAAGTACTTTTTCATTCTTCTCCATAAACACACCAGGAGTACCGGCCTTAATAATCACTTCTTCAATGTAGCGCCCTTCTTCAAGACGAACCTTACCAGAAACAACATTCACTTCTTCCTTTTTTATTTGGCGAGCAAGCACAATTGTTTCTGAATTATAGAACTGAACTCTCCTTAGGTCTACTTCACTTTTCTCAAGCTGAAACTTAGTTTCTTCAGTAAAATAAATTGTTGATTTACAGGATGATATGAATATTATTGAAACTAATAAAATAAATAATTGATGCGCTTTCATTTGTCAAAGTTAATGAGTTGATGATACACTATCAATAACTATACCAAGTCTGCATTAACTATTGTTAATTCCCCTCACAAAAATATTTTTTGGCATCCTATTTGAATATAGCCTGGCATAAACTTTAAAACATCAATCATGAAAACCAGATTATACAGATATATATTACCCTTGATAATGATGGTAACAAGTTTGTCATCATGTGTGTATGTAGCCAATACACCAGGCCCTCCGGGAAATCCAGGTAGGGCATACTTTGGCGTTGACTATGGTGATTATCACCCAGAGAGGTATTGGGACAATAACCCATCCATACCCACTAATCCATTTTTAGGTGAATACTATCCAACAAGGGCAGGCGTGTTTGAATTTGAGTATTTCATCACACCATATGACTATTGGTGGGGTACCTATGAGATTTGGATTAACCCAGGTGGACCAGGTGGCCCTCATGGTGAACCGGGTTTTAATGGTGCAGATAGCTACCTGATGCTGATTGGTGACCGTTTTGGTATGTATGAAGAGCGTTTGAATAAGACATCGGAAGAGCCTATCGTGTTTGAAGACCAAGTTGGTACTACTAAATACAAGATAACCATGCAAAAGGCTAATATCTACTCACGCCCCGCGCACGACCCTAAATTCTTAGGCCCTGGGGTGCCTTTTAACCCTTAATCTTATTTAGCAGTGAGATTACTATATGCCACTGGGAGGATAAGTTCTTCCCAGTTGGCATATTCTATTGCTGATGGGTGTAGCCCGTCAGTATGAACCAGTTCTGCTTTCCCTTTCATGTTAAGTGAGCTTGGGAAAATGTCCACTACATCCAGTTCTCTTTTTTCAGCTTCTTCTTTTACAATCTCATTAAAGGCTTTCAATCCTTCGGTAATATTCCTTCCACGGCTATACTGGGGCCCTTCAGGGGTTACGGAAAAATCTGGTATGGTAACCACTATCAACCTTTCAGGTGAGGATAAGGGCTTGAGCATTTCATCCATAATATAGGCCAGGTTCTTTCTGAAATCATCAGTTGATACTCCTTGGACCCAATCATTCACGCCAATAAGCAGGGTAGAGAAGTTGGGCCTTTCCTCTCGGTAAAGGGGTAATTCCTTATCAATCAAATCTTGGGTAGTCCAGCCAGTCACTGCAGGGTTAGCAACCAACTCAATGTCAAGGCCTTTTTCTTTAAGGTGTTCGGTAAGTATATTTGGCCACCTGTCTTGTTCAGGCATTCCTTCACATATCGTGTACGAGTCGCCCAGAGGCAGGTACCTTATCTTCATCTTGTTTTCTGGTGGGTTTGGGTTGGCTGGTGACTTGCTCAAATCGCTCGTCGTACTTTGGGTGCATTGTACCCATAAGCCTGTCCCAAATAGTAAAATACAAACCGTAATTGCCTTTGAAATATTCATGGTGCATATTGTGATTAGTAGAAGTATTGAACCATTTGCCCAACCAATGCTTATTAGCCCCTTTTGGATAAAGCTCATATCCTAAATGACCCAACACATTTTCTATCGTCATAAAGAAAAGAAAGATAAGTGTAGCAAAATGATGTGTCGGGAAACAAAAAATAAATATTAATATAATGCTGAATTCAACAACTGCTTCTAAAGGGTGGAAACTAAATGCCGCCCAGGGTGATGGGTTCTTTGACAAGTGATGCACCTTATGTAAGTACTTAAATATTTTCGGGTGGTGCATAGCTCTGTGGGTCCAGTAGAAATAAGCATCGTGAATAAAAATCATAGCAACAACACTTCCAATAAAGTATCCCCAGCCATAATCACTAATATGTTTATAAGTCCATGTGTATTTGCTCACCGAAGGGTTGAGTATCAACCACACCAAAGCCGCAAAAATGAAAAAAGTGCTAATGGAGTAGAGTATCTCTCTTTTGTAGTCTTTTACTTTAGGAAACTTGACCTGTATCTTACGGTAAAGTTTTTTGTATTGCTTCCGAAAGACATAAAAAATCAAGAAGGCTCCACCGGCAATTACCAGATAACGTACCAGCAAAATAAGAAACACGATGGATGACCTTACTATAGAACCTTCAATACCCAAATACTCCATTATTTGTCTTGCCATAGCAACAAATTTAACAAGAAGAGTTTAATTTCTAATTTAGCGCATCTTAAATTATGAATAAAAATACAAGCATATGGGAGAATATAGGCCTTTTTGCTGTTACTCTCATAATTTTTGTTTTCACTTTTCCTGAGATAAGTCCTTCACATGGCCCTGGTATTGACGAGCCACTATCATGGGCTTTCAATTATATTTTTGCCAATGGCTCTGATATGGGCAGGCATATTGTATTTCCCCACGGTCCTTTGGCATTTTTGATGTACCCCTTACCACTTGGCAATAATCTGGACATTGCCTTTTGGGTGCTTTCTCTCACTAGGCTGATATTCATTTTTACACTATTCAAGCTAGGCTCAGCAGTAGCACCTGAAAAGTGGTTATTGCATGCAGCCCTGGCAATTATGCTCATGGAAATAGTGGCTATCAATTTGGTGCTAACAGGAGGAGTTGCTGCTGCCCTAATAGTATTTCATTTTACGGGAAAGCGATGGTGGCTAAGTATACCTATTCTTTTTACTGTGATAGGTTTATACACAAGAGCTTCTATTGGCATTACCAATAGTATCATCATGGTATCCTATGCTTGTATCTATTTATACCAAAAAAGGGACTTTAAAGTGCCTTTATATGTATTGGGAAGTTTCCCCGTACTTCTGTTTCTCTTTTGGCTAATGATATATGGAAGCTTTGAAGGTTTCTTTAATTATTTTGCTGGAACTCTGCAATTGACCAAAGGCTCTTCTGCAGCTACTTCTTATTACCCCGATAACAATTGGTTGGTGCTGGGTGCTGCCATGGTCTTGTTTTTCGCGTTCCCCTTTATCGCTAAAAACTCAAAAGTCAATTTTGTATATGGGTTGTTTCTCTTGTCAATTTTTGCCGTTTGGAAACACGGCATGTCTAGGGAAGATTTGCTACATGCTCGTGGTTTTTTCTGCTATCTGGTGCTTTTTTTTACACTGATTTTACTCTCATTTCAAGAGCTTAAAAAAAGGCACTTTCTCACTATAGGTGTTATTTTGGCTTTAGTGTATAGAAACCTTGTAGTAACCTATGACTATAGGGAGTACAAGCCTGAAATTTGGAGTGTAAACCAGTTTTTCAGGTGGATAGAGCAGAGAGATATAATTGCAGAAGAAGGATTGAGAGAGTCTGAGGGGGCTTTGGCTGTTCAAAAACTACCTCAAAAGTGGCTTGATAGAATTGGAGATGCTACTGTGGATGTGTATCCATGGGATTTTTCTTTTATTCCAGCAAACGGATTGATTTGGAAACCCAGGGTGGTCATACAATCCTACGCATCATATACACCTTGGTTAGATGGCAAGAATGCCAGTTTTTTTGCAAAACATCAGGGTGCCGAATTCATTATCTGGGATATGGTGGAAGACCAATGGGGAGGAAACTTTTCTAGTATTGATGATAGGTATGTTTTGAACAATGAGCCACAAACAATTTTACAAATTTTGGATAATTACAGTGTAGTTGATAAATGTGATAAAGCCATTCTTTTTGAAAGAGATAAAGGCAATCATCTTAGTGAAACGGAAATTGCGGGAGATATAATTAAAATTAAATGGAGCGAGTGGATTAAGGTGCCTGAACTTCAAGACGGAATCCAAAGAGCCAGGGTGAATATTAGGGGCACATTCTGGCGTTTTATGAAAAATCAACTCTTTAAAGATGAAGCTTACTATGTGGAATATAAGTTAAACAATGGAGAAATTAAGAGATATAGGATAGTACCAGATATTGCAGCATTGGGACTTTGGGTTAATCCATTGATTATGCAGCCTCAAAATGATTTTATGGAGCCGACGGTTACAGACATAAGATTTACTTGCACTAATTACAAAGCAGTCAGAGATGAAATAGAGATACAATGGGAATACACTTCAGTTAATAATTCAAGTGAGGGTGCAAATGTGAAATTTCAGTCGGCTTCTGGTTTGTTTGGTAAAAACACGCCTGAGAAAGAGAAGTTAGTTATGGGATTTTTAAATGACCTTGAAGAGCCTTATCAGCACTGGCATGTGGATGAGAGTAAAGTGAAGACTGGTAAGGCTTTTTCTGGTAATCACTTCTTTGAAATGGAAAAAGGTGGTTATTCTCACACATTTGAGTTTACCCTGGATAGCATTTACAATCAAGGTTCAACTGAGATATCAGTTAGTGTGAACGCCCAAGTGAAGGTGAAAGATGGGGGAAAGTTAGCATTGGTGGTTTCAGTGTCTGATGAAAATGAGCAATACTTTTGGGAAGCAGTAAATACTGAAATGCTTGGGGTTCAGCATAATGCATGGTCACCTTTGTATTTTAAGAAGCAAATCAGTCTTAAGAAAGGAGCAAAGATTAAGACATTTTTATGGAATGTAGGTGAAAAAAAGGCCTGCGCTGATGATATAGAAGTCAAGATTTATTACTGATTTCGGTCGATTCAGGAATTAATGTGTTAACACAGTTTAAACTTATCAAAACTAATTCACTAATTTTTACCTTTGCCGCATGAAATTCTCTGCACAGCAAATTGCAGATGTGCTGCAAGGTAGCGTGGATGGTGATCCGCAGGTAGAGATAAGTACTATCTCAAAAATAGAAGAAGGGCAATCAGGCTCACTTTCATTTCTAGCCAACCCAAAATACACACAATACATATATACTACTGAAGCTTCGGCAATAATAGTAGCAGAAGATTTTGTGGCCGAAAAAGAAATCAAGGCTACCCTTATCCGTGTCCCTGATGCCTATAATAGTTTTGCCACCTTATTGGCCTATTATCAAAACATGATAAGAAAGGAAAAGCATGGAAGGGAGCAAAACGTTTTTGTTCACCCTACTGCTAAAGTAAGTGATGATATATATTTAGGGGCTTTTGCTTATGTGGGAGAGAACGTGAAGATTGGAAAAAATGTGAAGGTATATCCTCATGTTTATATCGGGGATAATGTTGAAATAGGGGATAATACGGTTATCTACCAGGGAGTAAAGATTTATCATGACACCAAGATTGGCGGCAATTGTACTTTTCATGCAAATGTGGTGATAGGGTCTGATGGTTTTGGTTTCGCTCCACAGTCTGAAAATGATTTCCGAAAAGTTCCGCAGGTGGGTAATGTGGTGATTGAAGACAAGGTAGAGATAGGGGCTGGTTCTACTATTGACCGTGCAACTATTGGTTCTACCATTCTTAGACAAGGTGTTAAGCTAGATAACCTTATACAGATTGCCCATAATGTGGTGATAGGCGAGAATACAGTAATAGCTGCACAATCAGGCGTAGCCGGCTCAACACATATTGGTAAGAATTGCATGATTGGTGGGCAAGTGGGTATCATTGGTCACTTGAAAATTGGAGATGGTGTGATGATAGCCGCGCAATCGGGTATTGGTAATAATGTGAAAGACGGTGAGATAATTCAAGGTTCACCTGCATTTTCTGTTGGTGACTATAGGCGTTCTTACGTAATGTTCCGTAAATTGCCCGACCTTAATCAGCGTGTGTCAAGCCTGGAGAAGAAAATACAAGACCAGCAAAAAGAATGAGCGAAAAGCAAAGGACTATAAGAGAAGAAATTACTATATCTGGTGTGGGACTGCATACCGGACAAAACACCAATCTGACTTTTAAAGCAGCGCCTGAAAATTATGGACATCGTTTCAAGAGGATTGATATAGAGGGGCAACCTACGGTTAAAGTAGATGTCGACAATGTGGTAGACGTATCAAGGGGTACAACCATATCAGCTAATGGTGCGACTGTTGGAACGATAGAACACACGTTGGCTGCCTTAGTGGGTTTGGGTATTGACAATGTGCTGATGGAGATTGACGGTCCTGAGCCCCCAATTTTAGATGGTAGCTCAAAAATGTTTGTGGATGCATTGAAGCATGCCGGAATTGTTGAACAAGAGCAGGAGAGGCAATACTTTGAGCTTAAAACTAACCTTGAGTATACAGATGAAGAAAAGGGTATACAGATAATAGCAGTTCCATCAGATGAGTTTCAAGTTACCGTGATGATTGACTATAACTCTCCGGTGCTTGGTAGCCAGCACGCATCACTGGCGCATATATCAGAGTTTGAGGATGAGATATCATCCTGTCGAACTTTTTGCTTTTTACATGAATTGGAACTCCTGTTAGACAATAACCTGATAAAGGGCGGCGACTTAGATAACGCTATTGTTGTAGTGGATAAAGTTGTTACCGAAAAAGAACTTGATAGATTAGCAAAGCTTTTCAACAGGCCTAGTGTTGAAGTGAAGAAAGAAGGTATTCTTAATAATGTTGATTTAAGATACCAGAACGAGCCAGCCAGGCACAAATTATTAGATGTTATTGGAGACCTTGCCCTTTTGGGCATTCCCTTAAAAGCGCATGTATATGCGACAAGGCCGGGCCATGCGGCTAATGTTGAGTTTACCAAGAAGCTGAAAAAACTGGTTAAGAAGGTGAGGAATAAACCAGTGGCACCAGAGTATGATCCCAATAAGCCTCCGCTTTACGATGTAAATGACATTATTAACATTTTACCACATAGGCCACCTTTTTTGTTTGTTGACAAAATTGTGGAAATGACTGATAAACATGTGATAGGTGTAAAGCATGTAACCATTAATGAGTATTATTTTAAAGGGCATTTTCCTGAAGAGCCTGTTATGCCTGGTGTTATACAAGTAGAAACCCTTGCACAGACTGGTGGTATCTTGGCACTTAATACAGTAGATAACCCAAAAGACTATCTTACTTATTTTATGAAGATTGATAATGTAAGATTTAAGCAGAAAGTGGTACCCGGTGATACCCTCATCATGAAACTTGAATTGATTGGGCCAATAAGGAGGGGTATTTGTCAAATGAAGGGGCAAGCATTTGTAGGAGATAATCTAGTAATGGAAGCTGAAATGATGGCACAACTGAGCAAAAAGACAGAAGAATGAACCAACCTTTTTCATACGTCCATCCTCAGGCAAAAATAGCCGACAATGTAGTGATAGAGCCTTTTGTGACCATTCACAAAAATGTTGAAGTAGGTGAGGGCACCTGGATTGGCTCAAACGTTACCATTATGGAAGGTGCGCGCATAGGTAAAAACTGCCGTATATTTCCGGGGGCTGTTATCTCAGCCATACCACAAGACCTGAAGTATAAGGGAGAAGAGACTACAGTAATAATAGGGGATAATGTAACTATCAGGGAGTGTGTAACGGTAAACAAAGGCACACAGGCGCTAGGATATACGCAGGTGGGTAGCAATACCCTTTTAATGGCTTACGTTCATATAGCTCATGACTGTGTGGTTGGAGAGAATTGTATATTGGCGAATGGAGTTACCCTTGCCGGACATATCACTGTTGAAGACTATGCAATTATTGGTGGGTTGACGGCAGTTCATCAATTTGTTAATGTTGGTAAACATTGTATGGTCTCAGGAGGTTCACTTGTAAGAAAAGATGTACCACCATTTACCAAGGCCGCAAGGGAGCCACTATCATATGTTGGTATCAATTCAGTAGGTTTAAGGCGCCGTGGGTTCACAGCTGCTCAAATCAACGAAATACAAGACATTTATCGTTTACTTTATGTTCGTGGCCATAATACTAGCCAAGCTATTCGTATCATAGAAGCAGAACTTCCTGCTACAGATGAGAGGGATGATATAATTTCTTTTATCAATAACTCAAATAGGGGTGTAATGAAAGGATACGGAAGAAATGGTGGTGGAAGTGACCGATGAAAGTTACCCTCCAAAATATTGGAAAGCGTTACAATAATGAATGGATATTCAGGGGAATTAATACTGAACTATCCGCTGGAGAGCATTGCGCAATACTAGGGGCTAATGGCTCTGGAAAATCAACACTGCTTCAAGTTATTCATGGCAATTATGCGCCATCTGAAGGTGAGATTAAATATACTCTTAAAGGCAGAGAATTGCATCCAGAAAAGGCGTTTAAGCAGATTTCCATAACAACTCCCTACCTTGAATTGATGGAGGAGTTTACCATGAGTGAAATGTTGGAATTTCACAGTTCATTCAAACCATTCTTGGATGGGATTTCAGTTCCGGAAATTGTTGACTTACTTGAGTTGGAAAAGTCAAAAAATAAGGAGTTAAAGTATTTCTCTTCAGGCATGAAGCAACGGGTTAAACTGTCTCTGGCAATCCTAAGCGCTACTCCCTTAGTTCTGCTAGACGAGCCTACCTCAAACTTGGATAGAGCGGGGGTGGAGTGGTATCAATCTTTGGTTCATAAGTACTCTAGTAATCGGTTGTTTATTGTTTGTAGTAACCAAACCAAAGAAGAGTACTTTTTTTGCACACAAACTTTGAGTGTTGAAGACTACAAATAGTCATCTTTCTTCAAAGTTTAAGGCGGCTGAATTGATGCAGTAACGCAAACCAGTTGGCTTGGGGCCATCAGGAAAAACATGCCCTAAGTGAGCATCACAACGTTGACATCTCACTTCTGTTCGGGCATAACCTATGTCGTAGTCGATGGTTTTAGCTATATTTCTATCATCCACTGGTTGCCAAAAGCTTGGCCATCCAGTTCCAGATTTATACTTTTCTTTCGAGTCAAAAAGAGGAAGCTCACAACAAATACAGTTATAAACGCCATCTTTTTTGTTGTCCCAATACTCGTTATAAAATGCAGGCTCAGTTCCAGCTTCTCGGGTAACATGATGCTGGAGTGGAGTCAGCATTTTTTTACACTCGACTTTTTGTTTCCTTTGTGTATTTTTTCCGTGCTGTCCACATCCATTAAATGAACCTAACAGTGCCAAGCTAAGTATAATTCCAAAAACTCTCATTTCAATCCCATTTATTGATTAGCATTAAACTCTAAGTAAAGTTGTAACATCTTGCACAAAGGTTCAGTCACTTGGGCGATAAATGAAACAAAAAAACCCTATACAGCAGCATAGGGCTTTTTTTGAAGGTGGAACAGTGCCTATCCCATTTTTCTCCAAACTACTTTTTCGCCACTTGGTTTGGACATAAATGTAATACGTTGGCGGGCAACTCCATAGCTTCTAAAGTCAAGCATTTCTTTTTTCTCCTTCCATTCCAAGGTTAGAATGTTTTTTGTATAATCCCATTTTCCTGTGTCAAGCTTTTCCTCTTTGGCGCCAAACCTAATTCTGGTCTTGGTGGCTTTGCCATTTTCTTTTAGTTCAATAACAATTGTTTCGCCCAAGTCGACATCAATGCTGTAAGTCCCCGGTTCTAGCATAATAATAAAGGGTTTGGTTAGTTTTGGCTATGCAAAATCCTAACTGTTAAGACTGCATATTGAGCAAATATAATCAAATATCTTTCCGATAAAAATCCATCTTTCGTCGACATAGTGTTAAAACAAAGTAATGAATTAAAAATCAATAAGAGTAAAGAAAGTAAGGTGGGTGAGATATTAGGAGTTTTTTTTCGCCTCAATGGCTTTTCTCACGCTACCATGAAGCTTCAGCAGTTCATTGGCCATTTCATAGTCCAATTGGCAAGTATCCATTATCATCTTGGTTCCGCGGTCAACCAGTTTATTATTACTCAGCTGCATGTCTACCATTTTGTTTCCTTTCACATGACCAAGTTTTATCATTATAGTGGTGGATATCATATTCAATACCAACTTTTGGGCAGTGCCGCTTTTCATTCTGGTGCTTCCAGTAACAAATTCAGGGCCCACAACAACCTCTATGGGGTATTTGGCAGCTAATGCCACAGGGCTTTCTGGATTACAGGTGATGGACCCAGTATTGATACCATTGGTATTACAAGATTCTAAAGCACCTATTACATATGGAGCAGTACCTGATGCTGTAATTCCAATCACAGTGTCTTTCGGGTTTATCATGAACTCTTGCAGATCTTTCCAGCCTTGTTCGGGATCATCTTCAGCAAATTCTACCGCTTTTCTTATCGCGTTGTCGCCTCCAGCTATTATACCCACAACCAGACCATGTTCAACACCATAGGTAGGTGGGCATTCTGACGCATCCACAATACCTAATCTTCCACTAGTGCCTGCACCAATATAAAAAAGCCTACCCCCTTGCTGCATATTGGGTATAATTGTTTCAACCAGTTTCTCAATCTGGGGAATAGCTTTCTCCACAGCATTGGGAACCTTTTTATCTTCGGCATTAATACTTCTAAGAAGTTCATTGGTTTCCATCTTCTCAAGATGGTCGTACAATGAATCAGATTCGGTTATTTTCTTATACATTTTTAATAAAGTGCAGGATAGCCCTCAGGGTCAGTCTCACTCATAATACCATATACAGCTTCAACTACATCTTCCACACTTGGTTTGGAGAAATAGTCTCCATCAGAGCCGTAGGCAGGGCGGTGTGCCTTTGCGGTTAATGTGCGGGGTTGACTGTCTAAATAGTAATAACCTTTTTGCTTTTCTAGCACTTGCTGCATCATAAAAGCACTGGCACCGCCAGGCACATCTTCATCCAAAAACAATACCCTGTTGGTTTTCTTTAATGACTCCACAATAGTATGGTTCACATCAAATGGCAACAAACTCTGGATATCAATTAATTCTACTGATACATCCAGTTCATTCAAATGTTTGATGGCTTCTTGGGCAATTCTGCAACATGAACCATAAGTCACGATAGTTACATCATCCCCTTCATTGAGTACTTCAGGAACACCAAGCGGTGTTCTAAATTCCCCAAGGTTGGTTGGAAGCATTTCCTTTATCCTATAGCCATTCAAAGGTTCAATGATGATGGCAGGGTCATCAGATTGCAACATGGTATTATAGAAACCTGCTGCTTGGGTCATATTTCTGGGGACTAGGATATGTATACCCCTCAAAGCATTAATTATCATGCCCATAGGTGAGCCTGAGTGCCAAATGCCTTCCAACCTATGGCCGCGTGTTCTCACTATCACCGGTGCTTTCTGTCCACCTTTGGTTCTGTATCGTAAAGTGGCAAGGTCATCACTCATTATTTGTATGGCATACAATAAGTAATCAAGGTATTGTATTTCTGCAATTGGCCTTAATCCACGCATTGCTATGCCGATACCTTGCCCAAGTATAGTTGCCTCCCTGATGCCAACATCAAACACGCGGTTTTCGCCATGCTTGGCTTGCAAACCTTCAAATGCCTGGTTAACCCCCCCAATTTTACCAAGGTCTTCTCCAAAAGCGATTACCCTGGGGTCTTTGGTCAAGAGGGTGTCAAAGTTGTCTCTAAGCAACTCGCGGCCATCTACTTGTTTATCTTCATCATACTCTGGCGCAACAGCATCTACTTTCAATGCTGATTGCTCTGACTCGCTTATTAAGTGGGAACTGTATCTTTCAATATTATCAGCATTTGCTTGCTTTAGCCATGCTACTAGTTGAGTGCGTCCAACACCGTCTTCACCTCTGGTTATTTGTAAGGTTTTGCGCACAGCAGCTAAAACATCTTTCCTCAATGGGTCCATAGTTTTAGCCAGTCCATCTTTTACTTTTGCTACAAACGGACCGCTCGCACTTTCCTGTGCTATTTGATTCATGAAGGTACTTACGGTAGCAATTTCTTGCTTAATTGGAGTGATAAATGCTTTCCAAGCCTCGTTTTTGGCATCTCGGGCATGTTTCTTCGCATTATCTTCAATTTCATCCAGTTCTTCAGCTGTAGCAATTGCCGATGCTTCAATCCACTCACGCATTTTGCGAATACAATCATACTCATCTTCCCATTTAAGCCTGTCTTTCGACTTATATCTTTCATGAGAACCAGAAGTAGAGTGTCCTTGAGGTTGGGTTAAGTCTTCAACATGGATTAAGATAGGCTCGTGTTTGTCACGGGCAACTGCTGCTGCTTTTTCATATAAATCACACAAACCAGGATAATCCCAACCCTTGCCATTGTATATTTGAAGTCCGTCACCTTTCTTGTTTTTTTGGAAACCACTCAAGGCCTCAGAAATGCTTTGCTTTGTGGTTTGATACTTCTTAGGCACTGATATACCATAGCCGTCATCCCAAACAGACATTACCATAGGTACTTGCAATACACAAGCGGCGTTGATAGCCTCAAAAAATACTCCTTCAGAAGTGCTGGCATCACCAATGGTTCCAAAGCAAACTTCGTTTCCGTTGTTTGAAAATCCTTTAACCGATTTAAGTTCTGGGATATTTCTATAACATTTAGAGGCAAATGCCAATCCCAATACCCTTGGCATCTGCGCAGCAGTAGGAGATATGTCAGAAGCAGAGTTTTTGCTTTTGCTTAGGTCTCTCCAATTACCCTTATCATCCAGCATGCGGGTGCCAAAGTGCCCGTTCATTGAGCGGCCAGCAGATGATGGGTCGGCCACAACATCAGCATGAGCATAAAGTTGAGCAAAAAATTCCTGAACGGTCAAAAGCCCGGCAGCCATCATGAATGTTTGGTCGCGATAATACCCAGCACGATAATCACCTTCTTTAAAGGCTTTTGCCATAGCTATCTGCGCTATCTCTTTACCATCACCAAATATTCCAAACTTGGCTTTCCCTGTTAATACTTCTTTTCTTCCTAGTAAGCTCGCCTGGCGGCTTTCGTTGGCAATTTTATAGTCGTTAAGAACAGTTTTTTTAAACTCTTCCAGTGAGAATTTCTTATCGTTTAATACCTCTGTTTCTTCTTTAGCCATATCCTATCTTGTAGTTGGCAAAGATACGAAATTGAGGGGTGCTTGATATTGCTTTCGTGTTATTTATTTATCTCATTCGGTTTTGCGAAATATCCAAAATGTAGAGTTCATTGAGCCAACAGAAGGGTTATTGGTAGCCGTAGATATGATCTCATAACCTTCGTCCAATAGCTTGGTTATCACCCTATTGAGTTTATCGAGGTTTTCTTTTGGGTACTCTTTTTTTACCTTGTCCAGCTCTATTTTTTCGTAGTTGCCATCACCATATGAGATATTGATTTCACCCACAATAGGGCTCATTGATACAGTTGTTGGAACATCCACAAAACGCACAATTATCACATCATTTTGTTGGGCGAATAAGCTGCTTGCAGCAAGAAAGAAAAGTAAAATGGTCAGAGAGAAGATTTTAGTTTTCATTATTTAACTAATTTTTTGTTGGTATTAAACTCAAGGCCAACTTTAATCTGGCCTGAGTACACATTTGATTTATAATATTTAGGGACTATTGTAACAGTTTCGTCAAAAATATCATCATAATAAGAGCCTGAAACGTAAGCATTAAGCACATCCATCCTGGCTATTGACCATCCTACATATATCCATAGGCCGCTCTTTACTTTCCCTGAGTAACAGATTTCAAAACTATATGTCAAAGGTGGCTTTATGCTTTGCCCGATATAATTGATAGGCAGCATCGAACCGATTTCAAATGCACCGCCAAATGTGTTTTCATAGCCACCACCAAACTCAAGTCTGGCATTGTATCTTAAGCCACTATAATTATCGACATTAACATCAAGCTCGTAATCGGATGAGTAAGAATTGAAGCCGTGGAAATACTCTACTGAAATTCCTGGTTTAAAGAAGCCTATTCTATATAGAGCTGTTCCACCTAAAACAGGTCCTACGTAGGTGTTCGATACGTATTCACCGTAATTATAAGAGGAACTACTTTCTGTGTCTAGGTTAAGGGAGTAACCACTAGTCCAGAAGAAACCAGGAAATGCCCTGAACACAAAATGGGGAGTCTTTCTTATCTTATCGTTCTCCTCGGTTTTTTTGTTCATATCTTGAAAATACTGTGCAGTAGCACCAAGGCAAATTAAAAACAGTGCAATACTGATAAGGAAGTGTTTCATAATGAAATGTTACTTTTCAAAAGTAGTAATAAAAGTAAAAAAGGGAGTATTAATTAATACTCCCTTTTCACAAGCCGCAGTTAAAAAACCTAATGACTTACCAGTAGTTTCTGTGTTAAGATACTAGAGCTTCTTTGAATTCTACACCAGTACATTCCTGAGAGCAATGAGGCAGTCTCAATATCAATGTAGTTCTGTCCACTTTGAGTCTTTGAGAGGCTTCTTATCAGTTTCCCTTGAGTATCAAATATATCCACACTGATATTATCATTACCGCTAGACGCCTCATTAAATTGTATCCTTACTTGCAAGTTGGCAGGGTTAGGGTAGGCGTTGATTCCGTCTGATTGTTTAAGTGCCTCATTATTGTCTAATGTAACTCCATCTGGGTTATGAATAGCCATTCCACCACCTGCTGTGCCAATCCAAATATTTTCATCATCATCAACATCTATTGAGAGTACTTGATTATTAGGTAAGCCAGAGTTATCAACTCTGATGTTACGCCAATCGGCACCATCATATTCCAGCAGGCCATGGTTGGTAGCGAGCCATGTTAACGCGCCATCCTCAGTAAAATCTACTGTATAAACATCACTGAAATAGAAACCTGTGTTGTAGTAACTAAACACATCCCAGTTGCTACCATCTATGTGCACGGCTCCGCCGTTGGTGCCTATCCATGCTTTGCCCATTTTATCAAAGGTGATAGTATTAACTGAGTTATGGGGTAATTCAGAATTAGAAGTATCAGAAACTGTCCAGCTATTGCCATCAAATACCACAAAGCCAGCATTAAAGGTACCTACCCAAATATTGTCGTTGCCATCAACAGCTACTGATAGAATACCATTATGGGGAATGCCAGAATTGTTGGTATTATAAGTAGTCCAGTTCGTACCATCATATTTCACTAGGCCACCGCCCCAAGTGCCTATCCAAACGTTGCCATCACTATCAATGGCAATGGCCTTTATGTTGTTTATAGGTAATCCCGAGTTTTGCTCGTTGTATACCGCCCAACCATGATTGTCAAATTTGGCCAACCCCTCATTAGTACCAATCCACTTGTATCCCAAGTGGTCTGCAACAATAGTATTTATGGTGTTGTGAGGTATATCTGAGTTGCTTGTGTTATATATCCTCCAGGTATATCCATCGTAGCGAGCAAGACCTTCGTAGGTGCCAAGCCATGCTACTGGGCCTTCATATGTCACCACATGCACAGAGTTATGAGGTAATTCAGAGTTTTGTTTGTTCTTCACAACCCATTCATCAGCCTTTAAACCCGATGATAAAAATAGTAGAGAAAATAGAACTGGTAATAAGTCTTTCATGTCTTCCGGTTTTATTGGTTTCAGAAGCAAAATTGACTATTGTATATCACAAGTACTGTTAAGATTTCCTAAAAAAACTTAATTATGTTACAAATTTGGTGTATTTGGCAAATCCAATAGTAGTAAGGGTTTGGTGAAAAATAGAAAAAGCAGCCCTTGGTATTAAGGCTGCTCTTAGAATCAAATTATGTAATTGAGCTTTTAGCTACATGCTTCTTTCGGGTTATTTCTCATTTCGAAGAAGATTTCATTCAGCTTCTTTTTCATTTCGTAATCAAATCGCTCCTTGCTTTTATCGTATTTATGGATGTCCGACAAATCATTTTCAGGAAGCTCCAGCCATTCCTCATTAATTTGCTCTTTTTCATAGCTTATAATTTCTGGAGCTTCCAATGGAAGTGGTGGAGTAGGCGGTGTTGGTAAACCCACAGTAATCATATTGTCACAGTCAACACATTCAAGGCCGCGCTCGGTCATTTTCCACCTGCGGTTAATCATATCCCCATCCCAGGCATTATTCACATTTTGAATATTGTCTATCAAGTGTTCCATTCCATTAGCAAGGTAGATAGTACTACCAACCGGCATTCTAAGGCGCATTTTAACGTCTTGACCACGCCACTTGTCTTCTTTGAATATCTTGAAGTACCTGTCCAAACTCAATACACTATCAGTAACCGCAAAATTGTATGAAACGTTTTCAGCTCGCCTGCGGGCCTGTTTTTTAGTGGCACCGTGCGCTTTGTACATCATGTCCAGCATAAAGCTATCAGTTTCACTTTTTATAATATCAAACTTTGGTGTGTCATAAAAGAAGTTGCTTTGAGTATCAAAATTTATCTCACCATCCCAATCATCATAGTCGTTTCCCATATCCATAAAGTCTTCACCATCGCTTTTATTGGTTTCAACGTGTAACACTTGGGTGTTTTCGTGTGGGCGTAATGTATGGGCTTTCCTGACATTAGTAGTGGAAGCAAACTCACGACCAACATTGATACACAGCATTATCCAAATGATGATTCCAGCGCTCCATAAGCCTCCCAATATCGGTGCAATTAATCTGTTTCTATAGTTAATGTTAAAGAGCAGTTTAATACCACCATATATCATAGCTACCAGTGGTACGCCTACCATAAGTGTCATGGCTATAATACCCCATGTTACTTGTGCTGGTGAACCAAAAAACTCTAGTATTGGAGGATTTATCATTGACCAGAAAATGGAGCCATCGCTTGTATTGATTGATATGGGTGTGGTAAGCCCCAAGAATGAACCAATAAAAATCACCAGGATAAAAACACCGAAGAAAACCAGCATGGCTCCCAGCACTTTTGCAAATACTCTTATTCCAGCCTTTATGAATTGTATGAACAAATCTGCGCCCCTTCTTATGGTACTCTTGGCCTGATATGCACTCCTGCTTTCACTCCACGATTTTGCCCCATCAGATATATCATTGAATTTCTGTTTCAGGGTGTCTATTTCTTCCCTTATAGTTCGTTCAATATTTTCTATGTTCACATTCTCTCCACGCATTTCAAGCTTTTCAGCAGTAGTTCTCGCTTCAGGAATGATAATCCAGAGTATGATGTAAATAAGAATACCTGAGCCACCAAAGATTACAGCCAGAACAAATGCCAACCTGAACCAAATTGGGTCTACATCAAAGTAAGCACCAAGTCCACCACACACCCCAGCAACAATTTCATTATCAGGGTCTCTAAAAACTCGTTTGCTCTTACCTCTGTTTCCTGAAGTGCTATACTTTTTCTTTGGTGCGTCTTCATCATCAGCATCAATAAATGCCTCTGGTTGTCCCATTACCTCAATTACTTCGTCAACGTCTTTCATGGTGATAACCTGCTTTTGGTTACCAACCCTTGCGTTGAACATTTCAGCAATGCGAGCTTCAATGTCGCCCATTATCTCGTCACGCCCCTCAGTGTCTAGAAAGTAACCTCTAATAGTATCAAGGTACTGTCCGAGCTTAGAGTAAGCTTCTTCTTCAATATGAAAAATATACCCACCAATGTTTGTGCTAACCGTCTTATTCATGATTATTTGGTTTTATTTGTGGTTGTATTAACTGCTTTAACTAATTCCTGCCAGGTAGTATCCAACTCCTTTAAGAATTTTTGACCTAGTTCTGTAAGTTTGTAATACTTACGTGGTGGTCCCGATGTAGACTCTTCCCAACGGTAACTCAACATACCGTCATTCTTAAGTCGTGTTAATAGGGGATAGAGTGTTCCTTCAACCACTATCAACTTAGCTTCCTTAAGGGAGTCTATTATATCTGACGCGTAAGCATCCTTATTTTTAAGGATAGAAAGGATGCAATATTCTAGCACTCCTTTTCGCATCTGTGATTTTACTTTTTCGATATTCATGGTACAAACATAAAATAAAATACAGTACTATGCAATACAAAGTACTATAAATATTTTAGTAGTATCTTTAAAAAGGTACTTTATTAATTGAAAATCAAATGGTTATGGAAGTGTTAAAATGTGTTAAAAAGAAATTGAGATTTGGAAAACTGGTGTAAAAAATAGGGGGGAGATTGGTGGTTAGAGGCTTTATTCTGGTTAGCTTAGCGGCAAATTACCAGGATATGTTTGAAGAATTATTTACTACCGCTGGCTTAATTAGTCTATTAACTTTAAGTTTTTTGGAGATAGTATTGGGTATTGATAATATTATCTTTATTTCAATAATAGCTGATAAGGTTGAAGAGAAAGACCAAAAGAAGGCAAGGGTACTAGGGCTTGTTTTGGCTTTACTTATGCGTATAGGCTTATTGATGGGCATCACATGGATGGTTGGGGCTACCAGTACCTTATTCACTTTATTTGACCATGATGTGAGCATTAGGGATTTAATACTCTTTGGCGGTGGATTGTTTTTACTGGCGAAGAGTACTACAGAGATACATGGTAAAATTGAAGGTGGGCATGAAGACGAAAAAAGCCTTAAGAGGCTAACTCTCAGAGCGGCAATAGTTCAAATTGTATTGCTGGATGCAGTTTTTTCTTTTGATTCCATATTAACTGCAGTTGGTTTAACGCAGCAGATAGTAATAATGGTATTAGCGGTGATTATAGCTATGCTTATTATGTTGGTTTTTGCTGAAAAGGTGAGCAATTTTGTTAATCAAAATCCTACGGTGAAGATGCTGGCCTTGGCTTTCTTATTGATGATAGGTGTTTTGTTAATATTGGATTCGGTACACGTTGAAGTGCCTAAAGGATACATCTACTTTTCCATAGCATTTTCCCTATTGGTTGAAATGCTAAACATGCAAGTAAGAAAAAGAAGGGCTAAGTCTAAAAAGGCAGCCTAGTATGCTCTACCATGTTTGACTATTTTAGTCTCAAACACTTCTTTATCACCTGAGGTACCTCTTACAAAGTACATTCCTGAGTTAAGAGGTTGTGTGGAGAATTGCAAAAAGTTTTCGCCTTGTGTAATGGGCTCGCTCAATAATTGCTTAACCAATTTACCGCTCATATCATAAACACTGATATCTATCATCATATCTTCTTCAACGGAGAAGTTAAAGTAAACGAAATCTATACTAGGGTTGGGAAATACCAATGTCGTAGGAGGGAATGCAGGTTCTCTCAACGAGTCAGGGCTTTTTAGTTCTGCAATCCAGGTACCATGGCTTTTGTTTTGCTTGCCCCAAGAGCCTGCCACCCAAACAGTGCCAGGTTCATTATACTTTCTTTGTGAACCTGAATAATCTCCCCAACGTTCCAAGGTACTATTAAGTCTATCTACATAGTTTTCTCCTTCTTTTATCCTTATCAACTCTGAGTATTTTCCATCATTAGAATAATAAAATGCAGAAAGGCCAGAGAAAACGGTGTCAGCTGTGTGGTTTACGTTTATTATGGCTTCCTGGTCACCATCAATCAGATCATAATAATTTGCTTTATCAACTAATCCCGTGTAGGAAATATTTGGGTAGCCTAAATCCAAGTATTCATGTCCAATAATATTGGCGTGAAGTGTTGGATTATCAGAATCGGGGTTCTTAATAAAACCATGATACACAGCAGCCAATCCAGTTGAAGTATCCATGCATGATTGTACATATTGTATAGTTCCGTTTTCATAAAAACCACCTAGTACGCGTGAGTCATTGGTATCAAACTCATGTGATCCGGCTTGTTGCGCAGCGGGGGGCAAAAAGTACTTATTTGGGGTTTTAAGTACTTTCACTTTCAATTCTGTATTGGGGTCACCAACTCGACCTGTTACTTCCATTAGAAATACGGTGTCGTTCTCGACACTAAGGTTCCTACTTGAGAGCAGGTACATATTGGGGCCGTATAACTCACTACCACCTTTTATTGGTGTTACATTAAAAATGGCTCTTGTTTTGCCTGGGCATTCGCAAAGTATATCGTGGTAGTACTCAGTAATAAGTGTATCACCAGCATAACCTTCTTGATTACCAATTTGCCAAAAAGTGCCTTCCACAAAGCCAGAGTTATTGGAAGAGCCGTTAGTAAAAGTGTTAAAGCCAATGAATAATTCTTCATCATTTATCCCAATTACCGGATAGTCAGACCAGGTCAAATTGTCTATTGGATTACCTTTAAGAATGTAAACGTTCCAATCCTCTGTTGGGTCATTAGTTTGGGTGTAGGCAATTACTATCTTGCTATTTTGGTGGGTGTTACCGGCTAAAAAAACCAATATAAACCTATCCGCAATAGGGTCATACACTATTTTCGGGTCAAACTTGGATGTTGTAAATCCGAGCCCACTGGCAAAAGTCCCTAGTGATTTTCTAAAGAGAAAAGTATCAGGGTCAGCGATGTCATAAACGTAAACAACGGAATTGATGACGGAGACTACATAACCTTCATCTGAAATAGCTATATCATTATCATTAGGCACGCCCGAGCTATACAGATTTCCTTGAAAGTTTCTCTCCAAAATAGGAGTAGAACCACTTTGATTGTTTTGGGCTAACTTTTTGTGACCAACTTTACGCGGATATTTTTTTCTGGCTTCTTCTTTTAAACGATACAGCTGACCTTTGGTGCTTTGGGAACCAGGCTTGGGCATCTCAAGGCTATGAAGCTGAACAAACCAATCATCTTCTTGATTGTCAGAAAAATTAAAGACAGTTGCTCTCGGAATATCAAGCCTATCCTTAGTCCATTTATACTCTTGGGCTGATAAGGTAAAAACAGATAGAAGTATGGTAATGAGTGGTAAAAGCCTTTTCATGCAATAATGTTAGTCAATCAAACATAAACTTGTTCGACTTCAAAAATACAAAATCGCAAGGTAAGTAGGTTACCCTCAGGCAATCAAGAAAGAAGAAAGTGGGTTATGCTCCCTGAACTTCTTCCGCAACTTCGGCTTCAGTAGCTTGATTGAAAGAGGCGATGATTTCCTGCGTAACATCTTTGCCACCACCAAAGTTGGTAATAAAACTGCCGATGGTATAGATAGGTCCCCATGGAATACCCCACCAACCAAATAGAAGTGTGAGAAATGAAAACCCTAATCCAGGAGTAAGGGCACTTTCACCACCTTTAATGAAATAGATAGAGGTCGGTCTTTTAAATGTCATTACTATAATGGATACAGTGTATTCGTAAAAGACAAACTTGCCGCCCCTTTCCAGCTCGCGATTAATATCAGCGGCAGATAGGCCTTCAATATTTTTAATTTCCATGAAAAGTGGTTTGGTGGTTACTTATTCTTTACCAAACCTATGGAAATTAAGCTTGTTAGGCAAGGAAATAATTTATTCTCAGTCAATCATCAATCATCTATGACCGCTCAAGAATGGTGGCATAACCCTGTCCAACTCCTATGCACATGGTAACTAAAGCATACTTTTTATTTTGTTTTTGCAGTTCAAGTGCCGCTGAATGGAGTATGCGAGCACCTGTCATACCAAGAGGGTGACCAATTGCAATTGCACCTCCATTGGGGTTGATACGAGGGTCATCATCAGCTAGGCCTAGTTCTCTCGTGCAAGCTAAAGCCTGAACAGCAAAGGCTTCATTTATTTCTACAATATCCATATCATCCATAGTTAAGCCTGCTTTCGCTAATGCTTTCTTTGAAGCTCCAACAGGGCCAATACCCATGACTCTCGGTTCAACACCCACAACTCCTGAACTCACTATTCTTGCCAATGGTTTTAAACCGTACCGCTTTACAGCTTTATCAGAAGCGACAAGCAAGGCGGCTGCGCCATCATTCAAGCCAGATGCATTACCAGCTGTTACGGAGCCATCTTTTTTAAAAGCAGGTCTTAACTTGGCTAAGACTTCTAGTGATGTTGAAGGCTTGATGAATTCATCTTTATCAATAATTATAGTATCCCCTTTTCTTTGAGGAATGCTTACTGGAACTATTTCTTCGGAAAGTCTGCCACTTTCTTGTGCCTTGGTAGCCTTCATCTGCGACCAGTAAGCAAACTTATCCTGGTCTTCTCGGCTTATGCTATGCTTCTCTAATAGATTTTCAGCGGTTTGCCCCATACCATCTGTACCATACATTTCCTCCATTTTAGGATTCACAAAGCGCCAACCAAAACTTGAGTCGTGCATTTCGGCATCACGGCCAAATGGCTTAGATACTTTTGATATCACCCAAGGGCCGCGAGTCATGTTTTCTACACCACCGGCAATAAACAAGTCACCATCACCAGCTTTGATAGCCCTATTGGCATGTATAACTGCTGACATACCTGAAGCACAAAGCCTGTTCACTGTTTCACCAGGAACGGAGTAGGGCAGGCCAGCCAATAAAAGGGCCATGCGGGCTACATTTCTATTATCTTCACCTGCCTGATTAGCACAACCTAATATTACATCATCAATGGCATCTAAATCCACATTTTGGTTTTTATTCATTAATGTCTTAATGACCAACGCTGCCATATCATCAGGCCTTATCTTTGCTAAAGAACCTCCGAAGTTACCTATCGGGGTCCTTATTCCGTCTATTATATATGCTTCATTCATAGTCTTACTTATTTGGAAACCACTCTTTTGAAGTTCTGTAAACGGTACCTTTAAAGAGGGCTACCTTCTTATGGTCTTGATTGGTTATAGTAATGTTGTAGATGGCTATTTTGTAGCCTAAGTCTGCTTCTTCAGCAATGGCTGTTAAAATATCCCCTTCCTTAACTTGTTCGGTATGAGAGATAGATGTTTCTATTGAAACAGCTTTTCTGCCATGGTTGTTAGATGCAAAAGCCAATGCGCTATCGGCCAATGAGTAAGTAATGCCTCCATGTGCAATATTAAAACCATTCAGCATTTTTTTACGAACAGTCATTTGTAGTTTGCAGTAACCTGTTTTTTCTTCAATACGCTCTATACCCAACCACTGCGAAAAAGCATCGTTTTCGTACATGCGACTTACAACCTTTGTGGCTAGGGCATCCTTATCCATCAATAGAAAGTTTGATTATTTGCCACCATCTTTTTCAGCAATGGGCTAGGGCGATACCTGTCTTCACCATATTCTTCATACAAAGCTTCAAGCCTAGATAGAACATTATCCAGGCCAATTTCATCTGCCCATTTGAGTAAGCCTTTTGGATAGTTTACACCTTTCGTCATAGCCAGGTCTAAGTCCTCTTTAGTAGCTATCTTTAAGAAAAGAGCGTCAACAGCTTCGTTTATCAGCATAGAAACAACCCTGTTCAGTATTTGTTTACCAAGAGTTTCATCTTTTATTGCTTCTGGTTGCTCAGCGTCATCATTGTAATCATAATACCCTTTGCCACTTTTTTTTCCAAGTCTTTGGGCTTCCACCATGCGCTTTTGAGTGAAGGAAGGCTTATACCTTGGGTCGTAGAAAAACTCTTTGAATACGGTTTCAGTTACGGCATAGTTGATGTCATTGCCAATATAATCCATTAGGGTAAATGGCCCCATCCTAAAGCCTCCTAGCTCTTTCATTGCCCAATCTATTGTGGGGATGTCAGCCATACCTTCATCGTAAATGCGCAGTGCTTCACCATAAAACGGGCGGGCAACACGGTTGACTATAAAGCCTGGTGTATCCTTGGCTACAACAGTTGTTTTACCCCAAGAGTCAATTAAATTTTTCGAATTCCCCAGCACTTCTGGAGAGGTTTGTATGGCTGGGATTATTTCAACCAAAGGCATCAATGGAGCAGGGTTGAAGAAATGAATACCAACCACTCTTTCGCTTAATTGGCAGGATGCTGCTATTGAAGTGATAGAAAGAGAAGATGTATTCGTTGCCATAATGCAATCATCTTCAACTATATCCTCTAAGTTGCTAAAGAGGTTTTGCTTCACCTCCAAATTTTCTACAATGGCCTCAATGATTAATCCACATTCATGAAAATCTGTTATCTCTTCAATAGGATGGATGCGGGCAAAGGCATCTTTGGCTTCACTTTCCTGCATTCTTTCTTTTTCTACTAGCCGATTTAATATCTTTTCGATACCATCCATAGCAAAAGATAGTGCCTCCTTATTATTATCATGCAATAGAACCCTATGACCTGATGTAGCGGCTACTTGTACAATACCAGCACCCATAGTACCAGAGCCTATAACACCTATAACCAATTTATCTTCAGACATTTATTCTCCTTTAAATTCAGGTTTTCTTTTCTCTAAAAATGCGTTTACACCTTCAGTATAATCATAGGTGTAACCAGCTTCTTTCTGCAGTTCTTCTTCAAGGCTAAGTTGTTGATGAAGATTGTTGAAGAAAGATTTATTTAATCCGCGTTTGGTTAAGCCAAAGCCTTTAGTAGGTAAGGAGGCGAGTTCTTTTGCCATTGTAAATGCTTCATCAATTAGCTTTTCGTCTTCGCACACTTTCCATACCATACCAAACTGTTGAGCTTGTTCAGCTTTGATTTTTTTACCTAAAAACATCATTGCTGTTGCTCTTTGTAAACCTACTACTCTCGGTAAAAAGAAGGTGCCTCCGCTATCTGGTATCAAACCTATATTTCGGAATGATTGGATAAAAGAAGCTGATTGCCCAGCCAGTGCAATATCACAGGCCATGGCTATGTTTGCCCCGGCGCCTGCTGCTACTCCATTCACTGCGCAGATTACAGGCTTTTCCAGTTCCCTGATTTTAATAACTATAGGGTTGTAAGTAAAGTTGACGGTTTGCCCTAAATCTTTTGGTGGCTCTCCTTTGCCCGGGATTACTTCAGCTAAGTCTTGCCCTGCACAAAAAGCCCTTCCTGCACCTGTTAGCAACACGGCCCTTATCTCGTTATTTGTCTTACAATCGTTTAAAAGGTTCTGTAGTTCCGTTGCCATATCCCGGTTAAAGCTGTTGAGCTTATCAGGATTGTTTAAAGTAATTCGGGCAACACCACTATCTATTTCAAATTGAATGTATTGGCTCATTTTTCCAGTTTTGGGTTCGTCGAAATTAGGATTTATTCAATTTAGTATCAAGTGGTGATAGATACTATCTCCATAGCTCTGAACTCCAGGGCTTATACCTTTCCAATTCTTGTGCAACTAACTCCTCCCAATATTTTTGCTTTTCGGTATCGATACTGTGCTTGGTTTCTTTGTCGTACCGGTTTTGATAGGCATCATACTCTTCAAAGTTCTCATTGTAGATTTGTTGCATTTTTTCTAAATCCCTTCCGCATGGGTCTTTGAGGGCTACAAGTTTCTTTATAAGTTTTCTGGTATATAGCTCGGTAATGTCAAAGTGCAGCCTTTCATGCTCCAGCAACTCATCGCTTGGACCTTCTTTAACCCATGACTGATACTTATCAAAATAGCACCCAATTTCTAAATCTAATTGTCCCTCAATACATTGTATGCCGAAATTAATACCAGAGCTTGTCATGGCTTTTAGGTTGGTTGATTTATCCGGTAACGATTTAAAATCACTCCACTGCAATTGGTAGTCTTCGCTCCATTGAATTTGACTGTCTTTTTGCGCGTAACCATATTGAACAGAAGCTATACCTATCAGCAGCACTAATACTAGTTTATTCCACATATTTTTTCTTAATAATTTCACCTTCACTTAAAATTTGATTACCATTGTCTCAAAGTTAAAACTTATTGGATTAGTTAGCGTGCGAAGGCTTGTAGTAATTATTAAAATATCCAATTCGGATTTATGGTGACCGATAAAAATAGGGTAATTCAAGGGAAGCATGGCAGAGAGATATTACTAGATATCTACTACACCAAGAATACTAAAAAGAAGCCAGTAGTAATTTTTGCCCATGGCTTTAAGGGCTTTAAAGATTGGGGACATTTCAATAGGATTGCATCTCATTTTGCCAATAAAGGTTTTGTGTTCATCAAGTTTAATTTCTCTTATAATGGCACCACAGTAAAAAAGCCTACCGAGTTTGCTGACCTTGAAGCTTTTGGCAATAACAATTATACCAAAGAGCAAGATGACATTGATAAGGTAATAGAGGAGTTGCTCAATGGAATTCTATTGCCTTCTGGTGAGTTTGACGAGAATGATATTAACCTCTTGGGCCACAGCCGAGGGGGAGCTATGGTAATTGTGAAAGCCAGTGAGGATAAAAGAATAAAGAAAGTAGCCACCTGGGGTGCCGTGAGTTTTATTGGAACAAGGCTTGATGTTAAGGCCTTGAAAAAGTGGAAAAAAGATGGGGTAACGTATATCCCGAATGCAAGAACTGGGCAGGATATGCCTATGTATTATCAAATATTTGAAGACTACGAAGTACAAAAAGACAGGTATGATGTAGAGAAAGCTGCCGGCAAACTCAATGTTCCACTATTGGTGGTGCATGGGACGAGGGATGAAACAGTACCTTTTTTGGAGGCTAAAATACTAGCTGATGCCGCTAAGGACGGCAAATTGATAGAAATTGAAGGGGCCAATCATACTTTTGGTGGTAAGCATCCATTCTTGAAAGAGCGATTGCCACAACATACCCAAATAGCTGTGAATGCAACAATTGAGTTTCTTAAGAAGTAGTTAACCACCTTTTTTACTGCCTTGATACATTTCGTATTTCACGAACTTACACTCCAGCTTACCATTATAGAGTTGTATTCTCCTTGAAGTTTTTAAACCAACGGTTTTTAAAGCATCCAGGTTTGATGTGATGAGCCAGCAGTTATACCCCGCATAATGCTGTTTAAAGGTATCCCCGATTTCTCCATATAGGGTATCAAAGTCTTCAGGGTTAAGCCTTTCACCATAGGGCGGATTCATCATCAGTAATCCTGGTGGGCTGGGAGGGATGTATTCCCGAAAGTCAGAGCAGGAAAGGAGAATGTCTTTTTCCAAATCAGCTTGTAGTATATTATATTTAGTCGCTCTCGTTACTTCCCTTGAAATATCGTTAGCATAAATAAAAGGTTCTTCGCTGGTTGGTAATATGTTTTCTTTAGCTTCACTCACTACCTTCTCCCATAGCTTTGCATCGTAACTTTTCCATTTTTGAAAAGTGAACCTTTCCCTATAAATACCTGGTGGCATATTTCGAGCCATCAAGCCTGCTTCAATGGCTATGGTACCAGACCCACACATGGGGTCTACGAAGTCAGTTTTTTTATCCCAGCCGCTCAAGTAAATCATTCCGGCAGCGAGTACCTCATTGATTGGAGCCCTTACTTCACCAACCCTGTACCCACGCTTATGCAGGGAGTCGCCAGAGCTATCCAAGGAAACAGTGAAAGTGTCTTCACTACAACGTATGTTAATGAGAAAGTCAGGTTCATCTTTATCAATACTGGGCCTGCGGCCAAAATAATCCCTAAACTGGTCAACAATAGCATCTTTAGATTTAAGCGCTACATAGTTACTATGAGTAAAAATGCTTGAATTAACAGTGCTTTCAATCGCAAAGGTCCGTTCCAGATTGAAATGTTCCCTCCAGTTTATCTTCTTGATATTAGCATAAAGCTGACTTTCATTCTTTGCAGTAAAGGTTTCTATGGGAGCAAGTATCTTTAATGCTGTCCTTAGTTGTAAGTTTGCTTTGTAGAGCAATTCTAAATCCCCACTAAAGGTAACTGCCCTAACACCTTGCTCGATATCAGTTGCGCCTATGCTTTTAAGTTCATCCGCTAAAACGCCCTCTAATCCTGCCATTGTTTTGGCGGTGAGTTGCATGATTTGGTTGGGGCGTATCATTTATAGGATGAGCTATGCTTGATTTACCAAAAGTAACTTCCAGGCATCTTCTACATTTCCTGTATCCAATAACTCATGGGCTTTTTGGTGTATAAGTTTTTGCAATTCATTGGCGTTATTATTGTCCAAAACGGATTTTGCAATTTCAGTTTCCTTGAATGCTTCAATTTCAGCAGCTTCTGGTAACTTTTCAATCAAGCCTAACTTGCCTAAATCATTGCCGGTAAGTATATCACTATTGCGAATGTTCTCTGGTAAATTATCTACTCCAATTCCTAGGGTTAATCCAGGCTTTCTTACTTCAAATACTGCATCGCCTGAAGCACGGCAGTATAAGTTGCCTCCCATGCGAGATACCAAATCTATTTTTTGAGCATCTATTTTACCGTTATCATCCAACACATTATCATTGATATGCATCAGCAGAATTTCACAAATCACTAAGTTGCCTGCACCGCCAGAGTTACTAAGCGGTATTACTTGCCTTACTTTGCACTCAAGTTGCACAGGCGACTCTTTTACCCTAAATGGCCTGACCAACTCAGAAGTAATTGGTGTCAATCCTACTTTTACAAATTCGTTTATGTCACTGGCATATTCAACGCTGGAAAGGTTCATTTGCTCAACTATGTCGTAGTTTACAATATTGATAACTACTTCATTTACTTCCAGCACGTTATGGTAGGTGTCTTTGGTTGTATTATCTCTCCCACGGCGGGCAGGTGAAAAGATAGCTATGGGTGGATTGGCACTAAAAACATTGAAAAAGCTAAAAGGGCTTAAGTTCGGGTTGCCTTCTTTATCAATTGTACTTGCGAATGCAATTGGCCTAGGAGCAACGGCACTCAAAAGATAACCATGCAACTCTCCTGTTGAAACTTCTTTTGGATCTATTTTCATATCTCTACACTAATGGTGACAAATTTAAAGGATTAATTCAGCGAGCCAACTCAGACCATAAAGCTAGTTAACAAAAAAGGGTGTGACGTAGTTCACACCCATTCTCAAAATAAAATTAAAGTGATTATTTCTTTACAAACCTTTTAGTATTTAAGACTTTATTGCCAGAGTTGAAGCGAATAAAGTATATCCCTACATTCAAATCACTCACATCAAGTTTGTTGGTGAAGAAACCCTCTGAAATCACAATCTGACCCAGGGAATTTACAACATCAATGCTTTCTGGCTCCGCATCATTAGAACTAATAGTTAATATGTCATTTACTGGATTGGGGAACAAATTTATGTCTGGTTTTGAGACACTTTCATTGATAGTAGTGCTTAAGCCCCTTAGATACACATCAATAACATTAAGTGACATTGCCAATTGCCCCTGATATTGGGTGAAATAAAGTCCATTTACTGCTCCTGAAGCATTAATTGGTAAGCCTACAGTATCTTCTGCTAGGTTTTGTATTCCAGTGGATGTTCCCACAATATTGGGTGCTGAGAAAGATTGGTCGTTTTCAAGAGAGAAATATAGGGTTTGCCCATCAGCGTATAGAGCAGTGATAGTTTGCTGCCCGCCATTATAGTCAGTAGTAATAAACGAAGAGATATCCAGTTGAGTCCAGTTTACCCCTTCATTGTCAGAATAGAACAAGCCATAATCACTACTTCCCCAAGTCCCGTCAACAAATAATCTTCCTCCGTTATTAGAGACTAATTTATTGGCATTAAAACCAGATGGAAGGTCAGTAGTCACCGTTGTCCAATTAGAACCGTAATCGTCTGAAACGTAAAAGGCAATATTTCCAGAGTTATCAAAAGCGTAGAGCTTTCCATTCATGTAGGCCACTGGGTCAACACCACCATTCAAAGCAGTTGGGGTATTGATATGATACCAATTATTTTGATTATCGTTTTTCAGCCAATAGCCTGCTGAACCCAGATTGAGCATCAAATACCCATTGAAATATTCAAGTCCATACATACGTGAAAAACCTCCTGTTTCTTGAGGTAAACCTGTAGTGTCTGCCAAAGTGTAGTTGATGCCATCAGTAGATTCATACAAGTTAGATTCTATCAAGCCCACAGTTCCCATATAGAATTTGCTGGTTGCCTGCTTCATATATGAAGGGTTGCCAGTAACTCCTGCTACAGATATTTGGGTCCAAGAGGTGTTGCCTGCATCTAATTTATGGACTGTAGAGTTTAGGCCATTAAATATGGTGGCATACAATTCACCATTAAAGGTCTCCAATTCACCAATAGATAGGTAGTTGACATTAGTAAGGTTTGTAGCTTGCCATCCTTGACTGAAGGTAATTACTGTGCTTAAAAAAAAGCTGATTGAAAATAAAATGTGCTTCATAAAAGTTAAATTTTTTTGTTTACAAAGGTTTATAATTGATTGATTTCTGTCAATACGGCAAATGACTTATATGTCATATTTAAGCCTCAAAAATATTTAACCTTTTTCTTTCAACATGTTCAATATGAATTAAAAAAAGATATCTTTGCAGCCTCTTTGAAAAAAGTCCGCGGGCGTGGCGAAATTGGTAGACGCGCTAGACTTAGGATCTAGTGCCGTGAGGCGTGGGGGTTCGAGTCCCTCCGCCCGCACTTTTTTAATTCATAGTAAGGTTCCCATATTGAGTTTTGAAAAGCATGCTCTATAGCATTAGAGAAATACTACATACATCTTTCAAACTTTGGGAATTTCTACACTTTAATTTTCAAATTGGACTTAGAGGTTTGTTGTTGGAAAAAGAAGTAAGATATATCTTCTTTTTCCATCATCAATTAATACTTTTGTCTCCGCAAAATCAGCCAATGATTTGTCATTGGCATTGTGAACATTCAAATTAACAGCAAATAACAGCAGGTATCATCATGCAAATAGTTGAAGAGAAAATAGATAAGCTTAACTCAAAGATTAAGATAAACCTTAAGCCTGAAGATTATAATGAGAGGGTAGAGAAGGTGCTAAAGGGGCACAAACAAAAAGCCCAGATGCCTGGGTTTAGACCTGGCAAAGTGCCTTTTGGGGTAATCAAGAAAATGTATGGTAAGTCAGTTTTAGTAGATGAAGTAAACAAGCTGCTGGTTGATGAGTTGTACAAGTTTATCGAAGAGAACAAACTAAACATATTAGGTCAGCCATTGCCTAGCGAGAAACAAGAAGATAATATTGATTGGGATGACCCGAAAGAAATGACGTTTACTTACGATGTGGGTTTATTGCCTGAAGTGAAAGTGAACTTGAAAGGTAAATACACCTATTACAAAATAGAGGTGACAGATAAAGAGATTGATGAGGCTATTGAAAGGATAGCAAAACGATATGGTAAACTGGAAGAAGGGGAGAAGGCTGGTGAGCAAGACCTTATTTATGGAGAGTTTTCTGAACTGGCTGAAGATGGTACAGTGAAAGAGGGGGGAATAAAACACCAATCAAGTATCGCCATAGATATGGTGGTAGATGAGAAACTCAAGAAATCAATGATTGGCTCTAAAAAGGGTGATGTGTTCACGTTTGCTCCAAATGAAATTACAGCCAATACAGCTGACATGGCTGCAATGCTTGGAATAAGTAAGGAGCAAGCTGATATGCTAACCAGCAAATTTCAATTTACAACTGAGAAAGTGCAGCATCTTGTACCAGCTGAATTGAATGAGGAGTTTTTTAAAACGCTTTACCCCCAAGGTGATGTGAAAACTGAAGAAGAGCTCAGGGCTAAGATTAAGGAAGACCACGATAAGCATTACGAAAAGGAGAGTGACACCAAATTCAAGACAGACGTGATACTGAAGATGGTGGAAGACCTGAAAATATCGCTGCCTGATGAGTTTTTGAAAAGATGGTTGGTTGCTACAAATGAGAACTTAACCGCTGAGCAAATCAATGAGGACTACGAGAAGTACTCAGACGGTTTGCGTTGGCAATTGATAGAAAATGAAGTTATCAAGAGCAATGATTTAAAAGTTGACCAGGACGAAATAAAGGCTGAAATAAAAGCTAATATTTCTATGCAGTATGCACATTATGGTTTACCTGCCCCTGATGACAATACTTTGGAAGAGTTGACCACTAATTTTATGGGAAGGCAAGATGAAGTGAGAAAGATAAGTGACAAACTTTATGATGATAAAATATTCGAACTTTTCAAGAAAAGTTTTACACTTACAGACAAATCGGTTTCTCCTGATGAATTTTATAAATTAGCAGCCGAACCGAACAATAAGAAATCAGGATTGTTTTCATTCCTTAAATAATACAAGAAGAAGATATGTTTGACGAGAAAGAATTCAGAAAATACGCGATAAAGCACAGAGGTATTTCAAGCATGGTTTATGATGATTATGTGAAGGCTATGACCCCGAATATTATTGAGGAACGTACATTAAATGTTGTAGCGATGGACGTTTTCTCCCGTTTGATGATGGATAGGATTATCTTTTTGGGGATGCCTATTGATGATACAGTTGCTAATGTTATTCAAGCCCAGTTGCTATTTATGGAGTCTGCTGACTCTAAAAAAGATATACAGATATACATCAACTCACCTGGAGGGTCAGTGTATGCTGGCTTGGGTATTTATGATACCATGCAATACATTAATCCAGATGTAGCTACAATATGCACTGGTATTGCAGCTTCAATGGCTGCAGTGCTATTGTGTGCCGGGCATAGTGGAAAGAGAACTGCCTTAAAGCATTCAAGAGTAATGATACACCAACCATTGGGCGGTGCGCAAGGCCAGGCATCTGATATAGAGATTACTGCAAGAGAAATTCTTAAACTGAAAAAAGAACTTTACGAGATTATTTCAAGCCATTCAGGTCAATCATTTGAAAAGGTAGAGGAAGATAGTGACCGTGATTACTGGATGATAGCGGAAGAAGCTAAGAAATATGGAATGATTGATGAAGTTTTGATGAGAAAGGACAAGAAAGACTAAAATGAAGAGGTTAGCTTCAGTTCTTATTGTGGTAAGTTTGTTTGCCTCGTGCAAAGAGAAGAAAGCCGTTGAATATAATGTAAAGTGTGATGACTGCCTTGTGAGCTATTGGGCAGAAGACAACGAATTTGTGCCCAGGGTTGAAGCACAGGGAAACTGGACCTACTCGTTTGATGCAGTAATTGATCCAACTGAAAGTGCACAAGTAGTGAGGGTTTCAGCACAAAGTCAGTTATGTAAAGATGCTACTGCGTGTGCTGATACTTCCCTTTTAGAAGCAGACAGCGTTTACGTTAGTATTTCAATTGACGGTTCTATTGTTGAGGAACATGCAGTGGGCAATAAAGTCTATGCGGCAACGTTTGTTGAAACAAATCTGTGAAATAAGAGTTAAACAGGCTGAACAGTTAGTTGATATGTGAGGATGACCCCGTTTGTTAGGGATATTTTCATATATTGCATTTTTATATATCAGAGGAGCATCACAATGTCAAAAGACAACATAAAGTGTTCGTTTTGCGGAAGGGATAAGCAGGATACAGCTGTTTTAATAGCTGGAATAACCGGGCATATCTGCGATAAATGTATCGAGCAGGCTCAATACATTATTAGGGAGGAGTTATCTAACAAGGCAAGCCAGTCAGCTTATTCTCACCTGAACTTGCTTAAGCCAGCCGAAATCAAGAAATTTTTGGAAGAGTATGTAATCGGTCAGGATGAAGCTAAAAAGGTTTTGTCTGTGGCTGTTTACAACCACTATAAGAGATTAAGCCAGAAGATTGCTAAGAAGGAGAATGATATTGACATTGAAAAGTCAAACATCATATTGGTAGGGGAAACAGGAACTGGTAAGACATTGCTAGCCAGAACTATAGCTAAGTTACTTCACGTACCATTTTGTATTGCCGATGCAACGGTATTGACAGAAGCTGGGTATGTAGGTGAAGATGTTGAGAGTATCTTATCAAGGCTGCTTCAAGCGGCAGACTATGATGTAGCAGCTGCAGAGCGAGGCATAGTTTTTATTGATGAAGTGGATAAAATCGCCCGCAAGTCAGATAATGCTTCTATAACAAGAGATGTTTCTGGAGAGGGTGTTCAGCAGGGCCTGCTTAAATTATTAGAAGGTTCAGTTGTGAATGTTCCACCGCAAGGCGGCAGGAAGCACCCAGAGCAGAAAATGGTGCCGATTGATACAAGAAATATCTTGTTTGTGTGTGGTGGTGCTTTTGATGGTATTGATAAGTTAATAGCTAATAGAGTGCAGGCGCAAACTATTGGTTACAGCACCAGCAATAGAAACAAGGATATTGATAAAGACAACTTGCTACAATACATCAGCGCACAGGATTTGAAGAAATTTGGCCTTATTCCGGAGCTTATTGGACGTTTACCTGTTCTTAGCTACCTTAATCCATTGGATAAGGAAACGCTGATTAGAATTTTGAGTGAGCCTAAGAATGCGCTTATCAAGCAGTATACTAAGCTGTTTGGTATGGATGATATTGAGTTGAAGATTGAGCATGAAGTACTAGAGCTTATTGTAGATAAGGCAATTGAATACAAACTAGGGGCAAGGGGGTTGCGTTCAATATGCGAGGCAATTCTATTGGATACCATGTTTGATTTGCCATCACAAAAAGAGGTGAAGGAAATTACTATCACGCTTGAATACGCTACCGAAAAACTTAGTAAGAGTAAGATGAGTAAGTTGAAAGCGGCCTAGAGCAAGCCCTGCTCTTTTCTTAATTCATCAGCTGTTTTAGTAGAACCATCGTGGCTCCAGCCTGGAGGCATGAAAATATATCCCAATTTTGCTTTTAGGGTAGGTGCTTTCTTTACATCTTGCCACAATGCTCCAAATTCATGAAATGCAATTTTGAATAAGTTATAGGTATGGATGTTCTTGGTAAGCCCATATACTGGTTCTTCCTGTTCTTCCTGAAACGTGCCAAACAATTTATCCCAAATAATGAATATGCCGGCATGGTTTCTATCCAAATACTTTACATTACTAGCATGATGCACCCTGTGGTGAGAAGGTGTGTTCATGAAGTGCTCCAAAAAGCCCAACCTCTTTATAGCTTTAGTGTGTACCCAGAACTGATAGATAAGGCTAACACCCATCATAAACATTACCTGCCAGGGATGGAAGCCTAACAAGGGTAGCCATAGCCAGAAGGTATATTTGTACAACAACTCAGTCCAGCTTTGGCGAAGTGCTATCGCTAAGTTATAAGATTGTGCTGAATGGTGATTAACGTGTGCAGCCCACAATATTCTTACCTCGTGACTGAGCCTATGGTGCCAGTAAAATGAAAAGTCGTCCAAGAAAAGCAATAAAACCCATGACCACCAAGCCGTATAAGGAATATCAAAAATGGCAAAGTTGTCATATATCCAAAACATAACAGCAAATCCCACTATCTTAGTGCCAATTCCAACTACAATTGAGCCAAGCCCCATACCGATACTTGCCCATCCATCTTTTTTATCAGAATAAGCATTTAGCTTTTCCTTACTCTCAAGGTATAGCTCTATCCCTATAAGGACAACGAAGAATGGAATCGCATATATGGTGGGGTCAACACCGTATTTAGTAAAATCAAGCATGGGAGCAATATTAATACAAAGTTAAGAAGTCTGTATCTAACTTCATACAAGCGAAACAAAATTTACCGTTTATCCAGTAGTATTAGGCCTTGAAGTTGTAAAGTGTTTGTGTAGGATAAGCAAAATCCAAACCAGCCTCATTGAATGACTTGTAAATAGCCAAATTCATTTTGGTTTGAGTTTGCAGAATGTCGCTGCTTTTCCTAATGTAATAAATGAAAAGAATATTGAGTGAAAAGTCACCAAAAGCGTTGAATGACAATAGTACATTATCTTCAATGATATCCTTATGTTGTTCTGCAATATCGCGTAGTATTTTCATTCCTTGCTCCATTTGCTCATCACTCATTTGATAGGTGAGCCCTAGGTTTAAAACTACCTTTCTGCTTGGCTCAGAAGAGATGTTCTCAATAGGGCTATTAGAGAATGTTTTGTTTGGGATAGTAACAATTCTTCCTTCAAGGGTTTGTATCCTGGTAGAGCGAATGCCAATTTCTTTTACTGTTCCATCAATGTCTGATATTACAATCCTGTCGTTGATGGTGAAAGGCTTGTCAGTAAAAATGGTAAAGCCACCGAACAGGTTGGCAACAGAGTCTTGAGCTGCTAAGGCAAATGCTAAACCACCGATACCAAGTCCAGCTATCAAAGCGCCTACATCATAGCCTGCATTATTAAGTCCAACGATTACGGCAATTACCCAAACTGTAGCTTTTACCCCCTTTCGGACAATAGGTAGAAGAACATCATCCAAATCCGTCTCTGACTTGTCAGCCATTGGAACGAGATATTCTTCCAATATGGCGTCAAACAGGCGGGTGATTAACCATGCTACGTTAAATATGATAAGCAAATAATAAACCCTCTCCAGCCATACTTGCACAAAATCTGAGAAAGTTAAAGTATGAAAACCATACCATATACCAAGTATGATTATTGCAAAGGCGATAGGTTCTTCAACCATATCAATGATAAGGTCGTCCAGGCGGGTCTTGGTTTTTTGGGTAAGCTTTTTAACTACACGGCTAAAAATCCAATAAACAACTTTGCTAAGTATTACAGAGCCTAGTATAATACCAAGAGCAACAGTCCACTCTTGAACTGTATTTCCATAAAATTGCTTTTCCAGAAATTCGGTCATTTTGGTTTGGTTTTAGTCTATTACTTAATATATCTGAAATCGTGGCCATTTTTAAGTTGGCATACGAATTCAAACATCAGCTTTATTACATTATCCACATCATCTTTATGCGCAGATTCAACAGTGGTGTGCATGTATTTTAGCGGCAAGGATATAAGCGCTGAAGCAACACCCTCACCTGAATAGGCGAAAGCATCAGTATCAGTTCCGGTGGCTCTTGAAGCTGAAGCCCTCTGGAAAGGGATTTTCTTTTTGTCGGCAACTGAAATAACCATATTTAATAAGTTGTTTTGAACTGCAGGGCCATAAGTCAGTACCGGGCCCTTTCCGGCACTCAAGTCGCCATTTGATTTTTTGTCATACATCGGCGATTGGGTATCATGGCAAACATCGGTAATGATAGCAACGTTGGGCTTAATCCTTCTTGAAATCATTTCAGCACCGCGTAAACCAATCTCTTCCTGAACTGAATTGACGATGTAAAGCCCGAAAGGAAGTTTTTTCTTTTTCTCCTTCAGCATCCTGGCAATTTCTGCAATCATAAAACCACCTATCCTGTTGTCTAAGGCGCGGCCTACATAATAGCGGTCATTCAACACCATAAACTCGTCTTCAAAAGTAGCTACTGAACCTACATGAATACCCAGCTTTTCAACTTCTTCTTTTGTGTTGCAACCTACATCCAGAAAAATGTTCTTCATGGAGGGAGTTTCTTCTTTAGCAGCATCTCTCACGTGAATGGCGGGCCATCCGAATACACCTTTAACTATTCCTTTTTTAGTGTGTATGTTAACCCTTTTTGATGGGGCAATTTGATGGTCAGAGCCACCATTACGCCTCAAATAGATGTACCCAGACTCAGTGATGTAGTTCACAAACCATGAAATCTCATCAGCGTGAGCTTCTATCACTACTTTGTATTCGGCTTTTGGATTGATAACACCAACTACGGTTCCGTAGGTGTCTGTAAAATACTCATCTATATAGGGTTTTATGTAATTCAGCCACATTTGTTGGCCAGAGGTTTCAAAGCCCGTTGGTGAAGCATTATTAAGATATTCTTCTAAAAACTTTTTGCTCTCTTTTCTCATAGGATGGTTTTATTTGACGGGAGTGCAAAAGTAAGATAGTCTGCTTAACTTTCAATTAATACAGTTGAAAAATCGTTTAACAGTCTACCTTTTGGGGCATTTTTTGCACATATTGCCCTTTTTGAAGCTCTTGCAGCACTTATCCTTCTTTTTCTTCTTGCTTTTTTTAGCCACTGGGCAATAGTAATAGTTGTGTAAAAATGATGGACGCAAAAGTACATTACAAACATTCAATTTGGTGCTATTGATGTGAAATAAATTGTTTATGTACTTTTGTAGTGATGAAATTATTCAGGCAAATATCAATTTTCTTCGTTTCAATAGCACTCGCTGTGCTATTGCTGCCTGAAGTTTTTCAAGTATCTTTTCACGACCACGAGCACACCGAAGATGTTGAGCGCACCTGTTGCGACTTCCATATTGAGGAGCTGCACAATCACTGTTTAGAGGTTGATTTTTATGTTATAAGCGTTTACTTCACTGGAGGTAGTTTCATCGAGTTTGCTCAACAGTATGTTCAGTTAGAACAGATATTTAAATACAATCTTGAATGGGTTGAGATTTGTATTACCTCCCTGCGGGGCCCACCTATATATACTAGCTGAAAATTTCTTTCGACCAAGGCTTAGTTGATGCCTATGGTTACCATCTATTAACTATTAATTGATACAAACGTGTTGCGTTTGCATTACTTGCTGGCTTTTGTGGCCTGCATTTTCACATGTGTACCTGTGTCATTATTGGCGCAGGAAAGTAAGGTAAACATTGCCGGAACAGTTCGTGATGAAAATGGTGAAGCGCTTTTTGGTGCGGAGCTTTTTATCCATGAGTTGAATAGGGGTGTTTTGTCTGATAAGAAGGGTGCCTTCGTCTTTAAAGGAGTGAAAAAAGGGCATTATCATATGCATGTGCATTTTGTAGGCTATGAGGCAAAAAATGTTGACCTGCATGCTGAAGATGGAGATTTGAAACTAGAGATAAAGTTAGCTGCCTCAAATCTTGAACTGCATGAAGTGGTAGTTGAAGATAATATGCTGAAAACAGAGAAAAAAGAATTCTCACAGAGCATTGAAGTAGCTGATGAAGACTTTTTGGCTAAGAATGCCGGAACTAGTTTGGTCTCTACTTTGGATAACCTTGCTGGTGTGAATAGCATTAGTACGGGTACCAATGTATCAAAACCTGTGATACGTGGATTTAGCTTTAATAGAGTGATTGTGACGGAGAATGGTGTGAAGCAAGAAGGCCAGCAATGGGGTGCCGACCATGGACTTGAAGTTGACCAATACAACGTTAGCCGGGTAGAGATAGTGAAAGGGCCTGCCTCATTGCAGTATGGTTCTGACGGAATAGGCGGCATGTTGACTATAAAGCCAGCGTTACCGCCAAGGGAAGGCAGTGTGGAAGCCGAACTAATGGCCACAGCTAGAAGTAATAATAACCTGGTAGGTACATCAACCATGTTGGGGATGAACAAGGGTGGTAATTACTTTCGCATGCGCTTTTCCAGCCAGGATTTTGGGGACTACCAGGTGCCTGCTGATTCTTTTGTCTTTAATACTTATGTATTGCCTATTGTAAATGAAAGGCTTAAGAACACAGCGGGTAAGGAACGTAACCTGAATGCCACTGTGGGATTGAACAAACATTGGGGTTTTACTCATTTAACTGTGAGTAACTATTTTACCAATGTAGGTTTTTTCTCCGGTGCACATGGCATTCCGAGAGCCTATGAGTTATTGGATGATGGTGATGATAGGAATATAGACTTACCAAGACAGGAAGTGAACCATTTCAAGGTTATTTCTAACTCAAGTGTGATTATTGGAAGCAATTGGCTGGAATGGGATTTAGCTTTCCAGAGAAACAATAGGAAAGAGTTTAGCGAACCTCATACTCATGGCTTTGGACCTACACCAGAGGGTGATTTGGAGCTACACCTCATACTGGATACTTACACAGCTGCTGTGCGCTATAATGTGAACAGAACTAAAAAGTATCATCAGGTACATGGTTTTAACGGAAGTATGCAAAAACAAAGCATTGGTGGGTATAGTTTTCTATTGCCGGGGTATCAGAATATGAATGTTGGAGCTTTCACTTATCACAAGTATAAGTACTCAGAGAAGTTTATTGTGAATGGTGGTATCAGGTTTGACTATGGACAAATGGAGATATCAATGGCTGAAAGAGCTGTATATGCCAGTGTTGATAGCATTGAAGGATATGAGCTTGTTAATCCACAGATTAACAGGGCCTTCTCTAACCTAAGCGGAGGAATGGGTTTTTCCTGGTTTCCTTTGGAAAGGTTGAACGTGAAGTTGAACCTAGGTACTGCATATAAAATACCTACGGTTCCTGAGTTGGCCTCCAATGGTATTCATCATGGGTCATTTAGGCATGAAAAAGGGGATACTGCTATTACTTCAGAGAGAAGCTATCAAGTGGATTTGAACCTGAGTTACAGGAACAAGGATTTTTTGGTTTCTGTCTCTCCCTTCTTCAACTACTTCCCCAATTTCATTTTCCTAAATCCATCGGCGAGATTTTCTCCCTTTGTTGAAGCTGGTCAAATTTACCAATATGAGCAATCTGAAGCCATCAATACAGGTGTAGACCTGAGCTTGGATTACCACATTACTAAGAATCTTCATTTTGGTTTGAATGGAGACTATGTGTGGGCGGATAATTTGGAAACGGGATATCCGATGCCGTTTACACCGCCTACATCTGTTGTAACCGAACTGGAGTATGAGTTTGAAAAGTTGCCAAAATTCATGAGGGGAACTTATGTAGGTGTTAGTTCAAGAACAACTGCAGCGCAGAATAGGGTAGCAAGGAATGAACCTGCTACAGATGGCTTTCAGTTGTTCCATTGCAGTTTGGGAACAGGTATAGTAATAGGAAGACAGGTTTTAAGTATTCGCTTTCAGGTGAATAATATCTTAAATACCAAATACTATGTTCACCTGAACCAATATAGAAGGTTAAACATACCAGAGCCAGGAAGAAATTTTCAGTTAACACTCAAACTACCTTTACAATATCATTTAAAAAACAAAACAGATTAAAACAAAAAACATGAAAACGTACAGAATTTTAATTATGCTTTTTGCCGGTGTATTAGCGCTGGCATCTTGCAAGAAAGATGAGAAAGATGACGAAGCTCCCGTAATAGGTGTTTCCGAACCAGTAAATAATTTTAGTGTAAACACAGGTAGTGAAATACACTTTGAAGCAACTTTTACTGATAATGAAGATTTAGCTCAATACAAAATTGATATACACAATGATTTTGATGGGCATACTCATGGTAAGACTTCAGAAGCTGACCCATGGGAAACGGTAATTATCCAGAATATCTCAGGTAAAACCCATAATGCAACTGAGCATATTGATGTGCCAACAGACGCGGCTGCTGGGGATTATCACATGATTGTTTCATGTGTTGATGCTTCAGGAAATGAGGCTGATTTCACACAGCTTGAGTTTACAATAGTAAATATCAGTGATACTGAAGACCCAGTATTGAATATTACTTCTCCTACTGACAACCAACAATTTAATGTTGGTGATGACTTGGTGATTACAGGAACAGTAACCGATAACATGGAAGTGGAAGAAGTGGAGATTGTTGTGGAAAGAGAGTCTGATGAAACAGAAGTGGCTGATGAAGATATTCATGTACATGCTGCGCAAGGCAACATCAATGTAACCGTTCCTACAGCTGGTTTTTCAGCAGGACATTACCACATTCACATCACAGCTACTGACCATGTGAATAATCAAAGTGAAGTTGAAATTGAAATAGAGCTTAACTAAGCAGAACAAATAAATGAATGGAAGGGTAGCCGTATTTGTGGCTACCCTTTCTTTTTACCATTGAGGTTTTATTTCTACAGGTACGATTACTTTCGAACTTACTTTTCTTCCGTTCTCTTCTGCTGGTATCCACTTAGGCATTGACTTAACTACACGCAAAGCCTCGTTATCAACGTCTTTGGCTATACCTCTCTTTACTTTTGCATTGGTCACTTTTCCTTTTTCATCAATTGTGAAGCTTATAAGAACAGTGCCACCTTTGGTTTCTGGTTCTAGCTTTAATTTTTTTGCAAAGTATTCTTTCATAGCTTTTTGCCCACCAGGAAAAGAGGCATCTTTTTGATAATAGGTTTCTTCTGTTCCTATATCCGCAGGGCTTGCATCGTCTTCAGCCATGTCATAGGCAAAAGCTGGTTCAGCTTCTGCTTGCTGAGTTTTTTGCCTGGCAGCATTTTCCTTAGCTTTTCTTTCAGATTCAGATTTTCTTTTAGCTAATTGTTCAGCAACCATCCTTGATTCTTCAGCTTTTCTGGCTAATTCAACTTCGGCTTTTTCTTCCAGCTTATCAGTTTCTTTCTCAAGGTTCTTGTTCCTATCTGCCACATCTTTCTTGTCAGCAGTTGGCTTCTGGGGAGCCTTTAGGTTACTCACTTCAGTATTACTATTACTAGAGGTAGCGTTTTTCTGTTTCTCGCTTTGAGATAAGTACCCATCCAGTGAAATGGAGTTTAAAGACTCTTTTTCAATTGGTGCAGAAGTGCCTCCAGTAGCAGTAATAGTGCCATTTCGGGTATCCATTATATTGGAGCTTTTTGGGGTTTGATTAGTTGCGCCAATGCCTATTTGGTTTGATTCTAAAACAGTTTGGTCACTTCCTTCATCAACGTCCATTATAAGCGTTGGAGCTTCCATTTCGGCTGGCGGAATTTCTTCATCTATCATCTCCATCATTTCTCCAGTTTCAGCAGAGCTATCACTAAGCAGTATAAGTTCTTTTTCTTTTACAGGAATTTCTTCGGGCTTTTCATTTTTGGCGGTATTGTCAGCCAATGGTTTTTCCTGAGCGTTATTAGTCGCTAGATTACCGATGAAATTGGTGTTAAGCGCTACATACACAATACTACCACTCAAACCGATAAATAAAGCGAGACCAGCAGCTACTCTCCACACTTGGGGAGACACGCTGGAAGATTGTTGCATGCCAGTTTGTGCGCGAACCTTTTCATTAATGCTGTATACCGCCTGGCGGGTATCTTCAGGCTGTTCTAATTCAAGAATACCCTCTAATGCATCAGCATACATCTCGTCAGTATCAATAGCTTGCTGCACTTCTAGCTTTTGGGCGTCATTTAATTCACCTTTAGCAAAAGCTATCAGAGCCTCCATTGACAAGTTTCCAAACTCGTCATAAAGTTCTATTTGTGCTATGTGTCTACTTTTGCTCATTCCTTTCAAGGTAGATTTTCAAGTTTCTCTTTCCATTTTGCAGATAGCTTTTTACTTGATTTAAACTGTATCCAGTACTATCTGCAATTTCCTGGTATGATTTATCCCGTAAAAAAAACAATTCTATACATTCCTTCTGCTCTTCGTTCAATTGCTCAATACCTTTATTCAGGCGTTGTCGCAACTGTTCGTATTCTTCTTCACTCTCAAGATGCAAGGGAGTTCCGTTTTCCATAAACTCTTTTGCAAAATGCTCAAAACCGTCTTTATGTACCTTTAGAGAGGTCTCTTTCCTAAGCTTCATCAAGCAATGATTTCGGGCTACGCTATATACCCACGACTTAAAATTCTCCACATCATGCTTTTTCAAGTCGGTAAGTACCTTCTCAAAAATATCCATCACAGCATCCTGGGCCTCATCCTTGTTTTTGAGGTATTTCATGCATACACCAAACACCAGGTGAGTGTAGCGTTGGTATAGTTCACCTACGTATGCATTGTCATAAGAATAGCGGTATTTGGTGATAAGTTCTTTATCACTAAAGGTGTTTTTACTTACTGACCGCAGGAATTTCATCTTAAAGTGGATTGTAAAATCAATATTCTCAATCCGTTGAGCAAGAGGTTCTTATATTTTCAATTTATCCAGTTCTCTAAATTTTCTGTTCGATTGTTTATGGAAATTATTTTCCGAGGCATCTATACTAGAGAAAACCGGAATAACAATTCCAAAAAATCAAAAGCTCGCAATAAAATTAAACTATTAACCAATAAAATCAATAGTCATGCAAAAATCAGCACACATCAAACAGTTCTTTTTACTGCTTTTCACCATAAGTGTTACAGGGATATTTAACCCGACTTATGCCGAAGAAAAAGACAAAACTTGTTCACCTTATTTTCACGTGAATAGTACGAACCCTGAAGTGGATAAGTTGCCTTTGAAACACACAGAAGCCGAAGTGAATATCGCAGGTGTGATAGCAGATGTAAAAGTAAAGCAAATATATGAGAACACTGGAGAAGGTCCAATTGAGGCTATTTATGTTTTCCCAGGCTCTACACGAGCTGGAGTATACGGCATGAAGATGACCATTGGCGAGCGAGTATTGGAAGCTAAAATACAAAAGAAGGAAGAAGCCCGCCAAACTTATGAAACAGCCAGGGCGGAAGGAAGAACAACTTCATTGCTGGAACAGCACAGGCCCAATGTATTTCAGATGAATGTAGCTAACATTATGCCCGGGGATAAGGTAGTAGTTGAGCTAAGCTATACTGAATTATTGGTGCCAGAGGATGGCGAGTATGAGTTTGTATACCCAACAGTGGTAGGGCCTAGATATCAAAATGAGCCAGGGGAGCAAATCACAGCGTCAGAGAAATGGGTGGGTAATCCATATCAGAATGAGCGAGAAGCTCCACTCTATACTTATAGTATGACAGCCCATATAGATGCAGGTATGCCAATACAAAAGGCAGTATGCACTAGCCATGACGTGAATATTGACTTTAATGGAAGTAATGCTGCTAACATTCAACTAAAAGACAATGAGAAAGCCGGTGGTAACCGTGATTTTATTGTAAAATATCAATTGGCTGGTGCTAAAATTAAGTCGGGTATATTGGTTTATGAAGGTAAGGATGAGAATTTCTTTTTGGCTATGGTGCAACCGCCCAAGAGGGTAACACCAGAAAATATACCTGGAAGGGAGTATATCTTTATTGTCGATGTATCAGGCTCAATGAATGGCTTTCCATTAGACATTTCAAAAGAATTATTGAAAAACCTGATAGGTTCATTGAGGCCAACGGATATGTTCAATGTAATGCTATTCGCGGGTAGTAACTCTGTGATGTCTCCAAGTTCAATGCCAGCAACTAAGAAGAATATCAATGATGCAGTGAATCATATCAGTAAGCAAAGAGGTGGGGGTGGTACACAACTATTACCTGCATTGAAGAATGCCTTAGCATTGCCGCAATCAGAAGGTTATTCACGCTCAGTGGTAATCGCAACGGATGGCTATGTAACCGTTGAGAAAGAAGCCTTTGATTTGATAAGAAACAACTTAGGTATGTCTAATTTCTTCGCCTTTGGTATTGGCAGTAGTGTGAATAGGTACATTATTGAAGGAATGGCAAGAGTAGGGATGGGAGAACCATTCGTAGTGACAGACAGTAGGTATGCGCAGGAGAAGGCTGACAAAATGAAAAGGTATATTGAAAGCCCCGTACTTACTAAGATTAACCTGGGTTATGAAGGTTTCCAGGCTTATGATACAGACCCAAGTTCAGTACCTGATGTATTAGCCGAAAGGCCAATCATCATCACGGGTAAGTTTAAAGGCAATGCAACGGGTAAAATAAAAGTCGATGGTTACACAGGCAATGGCGAAAAATTCACAACTACTCTTGATTTGAGTAAAGCCAGTAAAGCTGCTGAGAATTCAGCCCTCAAATACCTATGGGCAAGAAACCGCATACAATTGCTTGATGATTATCGTATAGTAGGCGGTGGACAGGAAATGATAGACGAAGTAACTGACCTCGGTTTGAAGTATAGCTTATTAACTGCTTACACGTCATTCGTGGCGGTGGATACAGAAGCAAGGAATATTGGAGGTACACAAACTACAGTAGAGCAACCATTGCCACTGCCACAGGGTGTTTCAAACCTTGCAAAAGCAAGTTATAATCAACCTACATCTATGTCATATGGTGCAGTTGGAGGGTCTACTGCTCAGTTGCAATCCGTGAGGGTGAGTGCATCAAAACTGGAAGCAGTTACAGTAAAAGAGGTTAAGAGAGCTGACAAAGCCTATTACAAAGGGATAACCATAGATGCTGATACAGAAGAATCAACCTACGATTGGGATGCTCACGAAGAAAGAAAGGCTGAAAGGAAGGCTAAGAAAGCAGAAGAAGCAAGACTTGCAGCTGAAAAGGAAAGCAAAGCCAAGGCAGAAGCAGAACACTTAGCTAAAGAACAAGCTATAATCCATGAAAGTGGTACTGTTGAGAAACTACCTGAGTTTATAGGTGGTAAAGAGAAAATGGTGGAATTCATCCAACTGAATATGGTCTACCCAGAGCAGGAGAAGAACGATAAGATAGAAGGCACGGTATACGCTAGTTTTGTGGTGGATGAAAATGGCCAGATTACTGACATCAAAATAGTGAGAGGTGTTTCAGAAGGTTTGAATGATGAAGTAATCCGCTTGTTGAAACTAATGCCGAAATGGACACCAGGAGCGAAAAACGGAAAACCAGTGAAGGTGAGAATGACCTTGCCTGTAGTGTTTAAATTGGCTAAAAAATAGACGATGTTACACGACACTCAAGATTTTCCGTGAGTCCCTAGGGGGTGTCGACAAAACTTTGTTTACTTTGTAAATAAATTACATCATACACACTCTTTATAGCAGTGTGTAAACTGGGTGAAAAGGCCGCAATTTTGCGGCCTTTTTCTATAGACTTAGCTTCTACTCCATCTAATATGTTTTAAATCAGCCTCGCTTGGTGTCTCTTTTAATTCTTTTAATGCAATTAAAGCTAAACTTCTAGCACGTTCCCATTTATCATCTTTTTCAAGTGCTGTTAAGGACATGATTTCTTCATTTCCAAGAAGTGTCATGAAGGATATATTATAGCATCGAATTATAGCAGCTGTTGCGGAATTATTTATAAATCCATTTTCAATTAATTGAGGCATTAAAAGAAAAGAATTCATAAAGTTGTCCAATACTTCAAATGGTACATCCACAAATTCTGGTAGTGCATTTACCTGCTGTGGGAAAGGTGAAGCAAGTAATTTTAAGCTTTCAACCAATGAAACATATTGTTGTTCTATTTTCATCTACAGGGTGTTGAAAAAGTATTACAATCCACCACCAATTTAAACTTTTCCCTCACAACTTTCCAATCCTTTCCTTATAATGTAGTATCTCAAACTTGACAAAATAATCGTCAAACCCTTGACATGCTTCTTAACTGTCACACATATTACAGCCTGTGCTATGGGGCTATGTCTCCTGAAAGCCTTTTAAATGAGGTGGAAGCGAAGGATTACAATCAACTCTGCTTGACGGATATCAATAATACATCCGCCTGTATCGACATCAGTCGCTTGGCAAAGGATAGAGGTCTTTCGGTACAGCTAGGTATTGATTTTAGGAATGGTATCACCCAGCAATATGTGGGCATTGCCACAAATAATGAAGGCTTCAGGGAATTGAATGACTACCTGTCAATGCATTTGCATACTGGTAAGCCTTATACCAATAAGGCCCCTACTTTTGTCAATGCCCATGTGGTTTATCCTTTTAATAATTACAAAGGAGAGGCTTTACGGGAAAATGAATGGCTCGGTGTTTCCCTCAGTGATATACACAAGTTTGGGTTCTCCCGCTATTCCAATTTACTGCCAAGGATGGTGGTGCTGCAAACGGGCTCTTTCAGAAATAAAAGGGATTACAACTCCCACAGGCTTTTGCGGGCTATTGACAATAATATGCTTTTGAGTCATTTGCCAGCCTCCCATCAGGCTCAAAGTACTGATACTATTCTTCCACAAGCCGAATTATTGAAAGCCTTCAGGGATTACCCTCAAATCATTTACAACACTGAGAAATTATTGGCTTCCTGTGAGGGGGTAGATTTTAGATTTGGTGAGAATAAGAACAAAAGCCATTTCACAAACTCTGTGGATGATGATTATGTGCTTTTAGGGCAATTGTGCAATGAGGGTTTGCGATACCGTTATGATGAACCTGACAGGGCAGTGCTGGATAGGGTGAAGAAAGAGTTGGGTATTATCAGGCAGATGAATTTTGGTTCTTACTTTTTGATTAATTGGGATTTGATGAACTATGCCCGAAGCCAGGGGTATTATTACGTAGGGCGGGGCAGTGGAGCCAATAGTATGGTAGCCTACCTGCTCAGGATTACCGATGTGGATCCTATTAAGCTCGACCTTTACTTTGAGCGTTTCATTAATCCATACCGTACTAATCCGCCTGACTTTGATATCGATTTCTCATGGACTGACCGCGATGATGTCACCCGATATATATTTGATAAGTATGGCGAAGGCGCAGCCTTACTGGGGGCATATAATACCTTTCAACAAGCAGCTATTTTAAGGGAGTTGGGCAAAGTCTTTGGTTTGCCGTCAGAAGAAATAGATATCCTGCAAAAAGGCAAATTAGGCAAAGACCAATACGGTGATTTGGTCCTCAAGTACAGTCATTGGCTCAAAGGTTTCCCAAGCCACTTGAGCATCCATTCCAGCGGTATCTTGATATCAGACAAACCCATTACTTATTACACAGGCACCCACTTGCCACCCAAGGGTTATCCAACTACCCAGTTCAGTATGCTAGAAGCGGAAGATGTGGGCCTATACAAGTTCGATATACTCAGCCAACGGGGGCTAGGTAAGATAAAGGACTCATTGGATATCGTTAAACAAAATAGAGGGGATGACATAGATATACACGATGTAAAGCGGTTTTTGGAGGATGCCAAGGTGAAGGATATGCTGCGCAGTGGCATGGCTATAGGCTGCTTTTACGTAGAGTCCCCGGCTATGCGTATGCTACTTACCAAGCTCCGGGCTGATGACTATACGGGTTTGGTGGCTGCCAGCTCTATCATCAGGCCTGGAGTTGCCAAAAGCGGTATGATGCGGGAGTACATCCTTCGTTTCAGGGATATGGAGAGAAGGGAGCAGGCTAAAAACGAGCTCCCGGAATTATATGAAATTCTCAAAGAAACCTATGGGGTAATGGTTTACCAGGAAGATGTGATTAAAGTGGCACACTATTTCGCAGGACTAACCCTGGCTGAAGCGGATATATTGCGAAGGGGGATGTCATGGAAATTCAAGCAGCGAAATGAGTTCTGGAAAGTGAGGGACAAGTTTTTTAGCAATTGCCGTCAAAAGGGATATCAGGAGAGTAAAGTATCAGAGATATGGACACAGATTGAGACTTTCGCCAATTTTGCTTTCTCCAAGGGACACTCGGCCAGCTATGCCGTAGAGAGTTTTCAGGCCTTATACCTCAAGGCTTATTATCCGTTAGAGTATTTAGTTGCAACACTCAACAATGGTGGTGGTTTCTATCGCACGGAGCTATATGCACATGAAGCAAGGATTAATGGGGCTACAATTGTTGCCCCTTGTGTGAATGAGAGTGAAGGCCTGTGTTGTATCAAAAATGAAGTGATTTATCTGGGGTTGCAGTTCATAAAAGAGGTGAATGACACCACTGTGATTGAAGTGTTAAGAGAACGGCAGCAAAATGGAAAGTTCACCAGTTTCAGAAATTTTATCAACAGGGTGTCGATAACGTTGGAGCAGCTAAAGCTATTAATTAGGGTAGGGGCTTTTAGATTTACGGGAGAACTCCGCAGAGAACTACTTTGGGAGGCTTATTATCTTTTAGGGCCGTCGCGAAAAACAAAGACCGAAAGGCGATTGTTTGATACCGAACCCAAAAAACTGACTTTACCCAAACTTTGTATCTCTGAATTGGATGATGCATTTGATGAAAAGGAATTACTGGGTTTTCCTTTATGCTCGCCCTTTAAGCTCTTGGAAGAAGCTCCTGCTAATCCCATGGTGGCAGCAGATTTGATAAATCATATAGATAAAAGTATCACTATTGTAGCATACCTGATACACGTGAAAACTACCATGGCCAGTGGGGGAGGAAAAATGCATTTTGGTACCTGGTTGGACCAAGATGGGCAGTGGCTGGATACAGTTCATTTTCCTCCTAGTGTTAAGGCTTATCCCTTTACTGGAGACGGTTGTTACACTATTACAGGTAAAGTCACAGAGGAATTTGAGTTTGTTAGCATAGAAGTAAGCAATATGCAGCGATTGAAGGATGTTTCATTCGACCAAGTGGACAATAAGTTCTATAAGAGTAAAAAAATGAGGGATTTGTCGTCTATATAATATTAACAAACTAATTTTCATCGATTTGTTGATAAAAAAGTTTGGATTATTGAGAAATATTATCTTAATTTTACATGCCTTAGTCTGCCTATGAAGAAACTACTTTTCATATTAGTATTGTTTTTTCCCCTCATTGCTTTTACTCAAAGTGCTGAGGACTTGTATGCTTCTGCTGTTCGCAAAGCGGAGTATTTCAATTTCAAAGGCGCTCTGGATGATTTGAATGAGGCTATTGCACTAAACCCAAGATACATCAAGGCATATACCTATCGCGGCTACGTAAAAGATGAGTTAGATGATTACAAAGGTGCTCTGGCTGATTATAATACTGCGGTATCTCTCAAGGGCGATGACTACGAGGCCTATGCAAGGAGGGGAGCATTAAAGAAAAGGTATAGGGACTACGATGGTGCTATTGAAGATTTAGATTTGGCTATTCAATATAAACCAGACTATGCAAAAGCATACTCCGATAGGGGGCAAGCCAAGATATTGAATGGTGATAAAAAAGGTGGTTGCACCGATATGGCAAAGGCTAAGTCATTGGGGTACTATGCAGCATTAAATACCATCTCAACCAACTGCAAGTAACACCTAGATAAAATCCAGGTAATCAAACTTCTTGTTCATTATTAGCTGGTCATCGCAGCCCAACCATTTGTTGATAATAGTAGAGTAGATACTTCTAAAGTCAACGGTATACTTCAAGTCTCCATTATCATCTAAATTAATTAAATCAGGTCCCTCATTTTGAAAGCCCGCCTTCTTCAAGTCTTGTGATATTAGGAAGACATTATTGGCTGTACCGTGGTCCGTGCCACTGCTTTTGTTTTGTTTCACCCTACGCCCAAACTCTGAAAAAGTCATAATCATCACGTCCTTAAAGCGGTCATTTTTCTTTAGGTCTTCCACAAAAGCAGTTACAGCTTCAGAGTATTGGTCTAACAAGCGATTTTGTGCCCTCACTTGCCAAATGTGGGTATCAAACCCACCCAATGAAGCATAAAATACTTTTGAGTTAATGCCTGAGATAATCAGTTCGGCCATTAATCTCATACTCTTGCCTATTTCTGTATTGGGATATTCGACTTTGGATTCGTAAACCTCTGACGTCTCATGGATATACTTGGCTGAAGATAAGGTTTCTGCCATAGTCTTAAAAAGATAGTCTGCTTGTTTGTGGTCATGAGAATGATGGTTCTCAATGATGTCATTAAAGTATGCACTATTGGTAGCCTTGAATAGTTTGTAGGGGTCTTTCAAGGCTATACCCTTTGTTTGTTCCCCTTTCAATGCTAAGCCAAGGGTATCATCCACCTCAATGGCATGGTAGGGCATGCAATTATCAATACAGGCAGAGTCTAGATACCTACCTAGCCATCCTGAAGTTAAGTACTCATCCGAGTCACTCGCTGTATGCCATATATCCATCGAGCGAAAATGCGACCTGTCAGGATTAGGGTATCCCACATTATTCACAACAGCCATATGCCCATTGCCAAATAAATCAGCCAAACCCCAGAGTCCGGCATTAAAACCCAATTCATCAGTTACATTAATCCGGTCTTTCCCTTCAAGTGATATTTTGGGCCGTAGCTTGTAGTATTCGTCATTGCGGTAGGGCACAATAGTATTCAAGCCGTCATTACCGCCTGATAGCTGAATGACTACCAATATTTTACCATTATCAGCAAAAGGAGCTTTACCAGTATTGCCGATAGCTTTCAAAAACCCTGGCACCATGGTAGATGCTGAAGTTAAGGCTGAATATTTTACAAAATCTCTTCTTCTCATAACTTTCAGTTTTTAGCACAATTGGTATTGTGGTGTTGAAAGCATCATAACTGTTAATCCTGTGATACGTTCTGCCTTATTGCCCTTTTTCAAATGCTTTTCAATCACTTTTCTATCAAGTGGTGTTTGTTGATGAACAATAAGGTAATCCGCAAGCCTGTCAAACAACTCACCTTCATCATAATCACCAAACTGGTTAAGAAACTCTGATATGTTGGTTTTTACAGAAACCTTTCCACCGGCTATTCTATCTGGGTTATCTGCCATCCGATTGCCTAATTCACCCATTTCCATTCCAATATCCTCCTTGGGTTCGTAGTCTATTTCTGCATTATTAAAAATAAACTCCGCCATCCGCAATCTAAACATGAGTGAGGAACTGTCTATCCAATTCAGTCCGCCAGGCCAGCCAGCCACATTAGGTGGGTTAAAAAGTACCTGGCCCATTATCTTTTCCACCTTGATGAGTGAGTTGGCGTCGTTAAACTCAAGGTTGAAAGACTTCATAAGCCCAGTTAGCAAATCTATTGGGGACTTTACCTTTGCACCCATATTCTTCTCATCATAAAACCAATCTGAAGTGAATATTTCTCGCATCAGTTTCTCAATATTGTAGTCACTTTCGTAGAAGTTCTTGGCAAGTGTTTCAATATGCTCAGGGTTGATTTCTACATTCACAAAATCACGGTATATCTTGGTAGTGATGTACTTTGCAGCTTCACGCTTATCCAGTATCATATCAATGATATCTTCCCCTGAGAATTTTCCACTATTCCCGAAAAACACTTTTTCACCATCATCATGGTTATATTCCTTGAATTCAAATTCCCCTTTTAGTGTGGTCGACCATCCGGTAAATGCCCTTGCAGCCTCTTGAATGTCTTTTTCAGAGTAGTTGCCACGCCCTAGTGTAAATAGTTCCATTACCTCTCTGGCAAAGTTTTCATTGGGATGACCCTTCTTGTTTTGCTGATTATTCAGGTAAGTGAGCATAACAGGGTTCTTGGATACACCCATTATCAGGTTCCTGAAGCTTCCAAGAGCATGCTTCCTAATCAGGTTGTTTTGCTTCAATATCCATCCAGGAAATATGGTGAAAGACGAAAAGTGGTTGTGCCAGAATATCGTCATCTTTTCTCCCAGTTCCCCCTTTTCAAAGGCTAGCCTTCTCAAGCATTCATGGTTGATATTCTTAATTCTCTTTCTGGCTAGCTTTTTCAGTTTTTTCTTTTCCTGCTTTGAGGCTTTTTTGAACTGAGCTTTGTCCATCAGGTCACCAGGCTCAAGAGCGATAGGCTTAATGCCTTTCGCTTCAGAGAAAAGTTTATCAACTATCTGTAAATGCTTGCTATTACCCAACTGGGTATATTGAGTAGGGGTGATGCCACAGCCAGCACGCCACATCAAGTGTTGTATTTTCCTGCTTTCTGAAACCATTTGATAAATTTAAAAGAAAGCAAAACAAGTTCCGTACCAAAATATTATAGGTAGGTTAAATGTAAACTATGCTGGGAGATTTTTGGGGATGTTTGATTACCAGAATGGTTCTCCTTTTTCCTTGCCTCTTTCAAACAAGTGCTTTTTGCTAATATATAGCTTCTTGTTTTTCCTTTTTCTATGCGTATAGGAGTCCCCGGTTTGATAGGGCTTATACGCCGTTGAGCAAGAAGCAACACCCATCAACATAGCCGCGCATAAAACGTAAACAAATATTCGCCTCATAGGGATGCTCTTTTTCAAATTAGAACGTGCTATATTATAATTTATTTCTTTCAAAGTCAACCAATTTCTTTTTTGACTCATTGTAAATATACCATTATTTATTGACAATTACTTTTCTGTAAACGCTTGATTTTGCGTTGCTTACCTTTAAAATATAAGCTCCATCTGCATAACCTTCAACGTTTAATTCTATTTGCTTTTTACCTGTTGTTGTGTTAAATGTTTCAGAAATTACCTCTTGCCCAACAGCGTTTATTAGGCTTATTGTTAGTTTTTGGTGATGCGTAACATCCAAGGCAGCGTATATAATTCCACTGCTTGGGTTAGGATATATACTTATCTCATTCACCCCTTCTAGCTCTTCAACTCCATCAATAAAACTGGTTTCAATTGGCTCTGACTCTAGTTCACACCCGTTGGCATCAGTTACCACTACCCAGTAAACCCCACTTTGGGTAATAGTGTAGGTGCTTTGAGTGGCACCTTGTATTGGATTACCTCCATAATACCATTGGTAAGAAACCGCATTGGGTGCATCGGCTTCCAGCGTATTGCCATTGTTAGTAATGGATACACTGAGTGAATTACCTGAATTAACAGTATAGCTTTCAATAATACTACAGCCACCGCCATCGGTAACAGTTACGGTATAGGTTCCTCCAGATAGGTTATACTGGATAGCATTACTTGAGCCTGTAGACCAGCTGTAAGTATAAGGCGGTGAGCCTCCTGAAGGGGCAACACCTATAGAGCCTGGCGTAGTTCCATCACAACTGGCATGCGTGATAGTAGGAGTAATATCAAACGTAGCCGCAGAGCCAATCTCAACTGAGTCACTTAGTGAGCAACCCGCTGAGTCCATCACACTCACAGAGTAAATACCAACTGGTAGGTTGCCAATACTATCTGTTGTGGCGCTGTTCTCCCACATAATCTGGTATGGCGATACTCCTCCTGATATGGTGACTTCGGCGCTTCCATTTCCTGAGCAGGTTACATCCTCTCCTGTAAGGGCAATTTCAAGGTCGGTATCTTCAGTAACCATCACAAATTGAGTTACATCACATCCGCCAGTAGTATCTGAAATAGTAACTGAATAGATATCAGCAGCTACATTGGCAAGGTTGGCGCTTGTCGCACCTGTATTCCATATATAGGTGAAATTGCCAGAACCACCAGACACTATAACATTTGCTCCACCATCGGCCTGCCCACATGTGGCTTCTATTACAGCTACTTCGGCACTTATGTTGCAAAAGTTTGGGCAGGTACCTTCACCTACATAAACATCATCAAGGTAATAATAAGCACCAGGCAAAGGTAATGCTGGGAAACCACCTGCTACTGTATCGGCTTGGGCAGTTGATGTAATAATTGTTGTTGTACCTATATCATTAAAGTTACCAATGGTAAGATGGGTATAAGCTTGTGAAGCAATAAAGTTTCCGCTCACTTCAACCCATTCCTGCTTTTCATCTATTACTCCAGAAGAAACTACGTGGGGGCTCCCAGCAATAATACCACTGCCAGAAACAAAGGTGGGATTGATACTGAATAAACCTCCAATTGCGTCAGTAGCGTTTACAGAGTTGTCCGATAAAGAAACATAAAACTGAACACAGTAATTTTCGCCTACAGTTAAGGCACTATCAAGTGGAACTTGCGCATATTCGCGATATCCATCATCAGGATTGGATTCTACGCTGAAAAAGCCAGCATATGCGCTATCAGTTCTTGCATGTTGAATACCCAAGCTATTGATAGGCACCCCAACTGGTGCAAGGTTTGGTACGGGAACAGGAAAGGGAAATGGACTGGTATTGCAAACATTAAAATAATCAGGGGTTCCACCACTTGGTTGTGTCCAAGGGGTAGCTACGCCTAACTCACTGGTAGCCACTGGGCAGCTTGTATAAAACTCAAAACTTGGATTTGATACTAAATTTTGAGAAATAGATAATTCTGCTGAAAGTGTAGGAAGCAGAAGAATATAAACTGGTAAAAGTTTTCTCATTAATATTAATTTGTTGTTAGGCGAAGTTAAAGAACTTTTATGAATTCAAAATAAAGTTTCTTACATCCCTTTTTGTGTGCACGCTTGCCAATGCTTAATGGTTGGGTAAATCGGTTGTTGTAACTTAGTTGCAACTATTAATTAGAATAAAGCAAGCAACTATGATTGAAGGACTAACAATTGCAGTTACAAATATGGAACAGATGGTCAATTTTTATGCTAAAGTGTTCAAGATTGGCATTAGTGAGAAGCAAGTTTATGGCAACACTTTATATAGTGGCGAGTGGGGTGGACTAAAGTTACAATTATGTCCTGCACAATTAGCAGGCATTGAAGCTACTCAAAACCGTCACCAGCTTGATGTGGTAGTTGACGACTTGGACAAAACTCTTGTATTGGTTACTGTGCATGGTGGTAGCATCATGCAAGATATTCAGGAAACTGAAACCTCAAGAACGGTAGGTATCTATGACCCAGACCAGAACTCTATAGTGCTTATTGAAAAGAAATAACCCTTATGCTATAAATGGATAATCGTTCTTTTTAATGGCATAATCAGCAACAGCCCTACGCAACTCTTTTGAGTTTACATCATATCTTGGCGTTAATACTTTCAAGAAGTAATTCATCATTTTCTTCTCAAAGCCAGTAGCATAGCCTCCAATAGCATCTTGTCCAGCTTTTCTCACTTTGGCAAGGGCTTCATACAAATGCAATTTCAATAACTTAGTTTGCACTTCCATAGCTTCTTTATCGTAACCATCTTTTTCGTTCAGCTTTTTGATGCGCATAAGTAATGATTCTGCGATGTAGGCTTCAGCCAATATATCTGCCAGGTTCATCACAATTTCTTGCTCATCCACCATTTTTTTCTTTAGCTTATTGCCGGCAGCACCTGATATCAGAAGGAAAGCAGCTTTGATGTTCTGAACGATATTACTTTCTTCATCCAAACCAGCTTTGCTTTTGAAAGGCAACATTTGGCCGAAAATATATGCAGGTATCTTTTTCCCTGGGGTTATCAGGTCTATCTCCTTGGTTTGGATAGCTCTTTTAGTCAATTCTGCAACGGAGAGCAAACGATTGATTTCATTTGTTCCTTCATATATCCTTGTAATACGAGCATCACGATAGCCCATTTCAACACCCGTTTCAACAGCATAACCCATACCACCATGTATTTGCAATGCTTCGTCAACTGCATAGTCCAGGGCTTCAGAACCATACACTTTTAATATGGCGCACTCTACTGCATACTCACGAACGGCAGTTAATTTAGCCTCACTCTTATCCATGCCGCTCGCTATCAATTCATCTGTTTTCTTGTCAATATTAGCTCCTGTGCGGTAGATGGCCGACTCCGTTGCGAACGCCTTGGTGACCATTTCGCCAATCTTATATTTCATCGCACCAAAATTGCTGATAGGTTGGTCAAACTGTTTACGTTCATTGGCATAAGAGACTGCCCTGCCAAGTGCAAACTTGCAACCACCAATAGAACCCGCAGCCAGCTTTATTCTTCCTGTGTTTAGGATGTTCAGGGCAATTTTGAAACCTGCACCGCGTTCTGACAATAGGTTTTCGGCTGGTACTTTACAATCACTAAAGAATACCTGAACCGTTGAAGACCCCTTGATGCCGAGTTTCTTTTCTTCTTTGCCCAGCTCAATGCCTCCAAAGTTTTTCTCAACAATAAAGGCACTCAATTTGTCATCGTCATTTATCTTGGCGAATACAATGAATATATCTGCGAAACCACCGTTGGTAATCCACATTTTTTGTCCATTCAAAGTATAGTAAGTACCATCTTCTGAAAGCACCGCTCTTGTTTTACCAGAATTGGCATCGGAGCCCGCAGTAGGTTCAGTTAAACAATATGAGGCTTTCAATTTGGCGCTTGCTACACCAGGTAAGTATTTTTGCTTTTGTTCTGGGGTTCCATAAAATACAATAGGGAGGGAACCGATAGAAGTTTGGGCTCCAATAGTAGTAGCGAATGAAAAACCTAAAGCAATAGCTTCACCAAATAGCAGGCCTGTATTGAAATCAAGGTCCATGCCGCCGTATTCTTCATCTATTGATAAGCCACATAAACCAAGTTCAGCAGATTTCTCAAGTAAACCAATAATAAGCTCACGGTCTTTTTCAGCATCCATCAAGGCAGCTCTTTCGATACCCAGTCCATGGATTTCCTGTAAACAAAAATCCTTTACCATGTCGCGTATCATAAGTTGTTCTTCCGTCCATTCCTCAGGAATAAACATGCTCTTGTAGTCGTCTTCTTTTACAATGAATTCACCACCTTTCAGTAATTGTCCCATAGCTGTTTAAATTAAGAGATGGGGCGAATTTATAAAAATATTCAATGCGTGCATTGAATATTAGATAAGATGCTGATTATTCAGGATGATATATCCTCTTTGCGCTTTTGTAAACCGTCTCTTTGTCAAGACTCATGCGCTTTAGCTTGTGCTCGCTGAACATTTTCATTTGGTCGTTATAATGTGGGCTTTCAGGAAAACTAGAAGCACCAAAGGGGCTAATAGACCATATTTCAGGGCCTTTGTCAGTAAACTTAGTAAGTTGAATATACCCATCACCAGCTACCATTCTCACACGTCCATCATCCATAAAGTGACCAAACACCGCACGAATTGCATCAGGGCCACCATCCAATGCAACAACTTTTCCACCACGTTCTAGCACTTGTACTTTACTCACCGGCACATCCAGTCTACCGAAGTGCTCCATCATATGGTCTTTAGCTTTTTTGATACAGCTAGCGAAGAGTTCCAGTCTTTTCTCTTTGTCGTCTTCTGCCGCGCGCCTCAAGCTGCCATCGCTTTTCAACATAAAATAAACGGTGTACATGAATACAGGAAAGTTCACATCATTAGTATCAGCTTCATGGTCAAAAGCCCTGATATGCTTCAATGCATCTGCAATCTCAGGATAGTCTTCATCCTTCATTTCAAACATGTCATCAAACCAGATATCCCCTTTAAAAGTCACTTTCTTTGGATAAGTATGGTCAAACTTGATATCCTTAAAGTCCTGGAAAGTGATTTTTTTATTGGCGTATTTTCTGTTCATCATTTCATAGAAACGAAGACTTCTGTTGTTGAACTCTTCTCTATATCCAATGTGCTCGTTATATTGAGGAAGTAATCCATTCCCAGTTTCGCAAGTCGCTTCAAAACCCGCATTATTGGTATTGAAAACATAACCACAGTCTGGGTTAAGAAAACTGGCTAAACTATCCAACGGCAAGTACTCTGTCCAAAGTGTTGCCGAAGTATCTCCTGGCACCACTTTTAGCCAGTTGTAACCATTAGTTCTTTTGGGTATAAGCCCGTTAGAGATAAAAAAGATAGTATCGTTTTTGTCGGCGTAAGTAATATTCTGACGAGAAAGCCCTTGTAGCTCCAGTGCTTCATAAAACTCTTTAAAGTTTTTGGCCTTGTTCATCCTAAACCATTGCAACGATGGCTTGATATCCATCAATGCAGGCATCCTTAATGCATACACACCGTGGTCGGTAACCAGGGTAGGGCCATAAACACTTTCCCAGTAGGCTTTAGAAATTGGAATACGGAATTTCTTTTTCTTGCCCAAAGCAACTTTGAAACGGGCTTTGCGTTTCTTCAGCTTCAACCATTTGCCATCAAACTTGTATAGTTTTTTCTTCTTTTTAGGATGCATATTTAATTTAAACACATCCTTCTCGTCCAGCTGCCCAGTGGTGTGCGCCCATCCGAGGTTTTCATTGGTTCCTAAAAATATGGTGGTTGCACCATGAAATAGGCCACCTACAATATTCCAACCTTCTTCACTGCATACATGAGCCTCATACCACGATAATAGCCCCTCAATAGGTTGATGTGCATTTACTGCCAAAAAACTATTTCCATGCTCAGTAGCAGGGGAGTTAAACGCAAATGCATTTGAGCCAATGCCATCTCTTAAGTCATCTGGCACATTATTCACAATCCTACCATCAATTATTGAGTTGATAGTTCCATCAACACCGCCCATAAGTGCCATTGCCAACATGTAGCCAGCCACCAGGTCTTGCGGTTTAACAGGTAGAGCTTGTCTTACATGTACATGTTCTGGGTATTTTTCAAAGTAGGCATTGGCACCTGCAGCATATCCTTCTAACACCCTTTTAAAGTCGTTTGGTATTTCTTTCTCGTAATGTTCTTCAACATATTCATTAACTCCAAGTAATTGAACAGCATAATCAATTTTGGCACCTTCAATTCCAAGGTGTCTGCCCAGCATACTTCTTATAGCAAGAATTATAAACTGGCTATTTTCTATGTCGTCTTCAGCGGTCGCCCAGGCAAGGCCATAAGCTACTTCGGCATCGGTAGGGGCGAAGATGTGTGGAACCCCAAAACTATCGCGTACGATTTCTATCCTACTTGGGTCTATTTTAAACTCATTGTTTTGGGAAAAGGCAAAAAAGCCTGAACCAACAAGGATCAGGCTAAGGAGATACTTTAATTTCATTATCAATTATTACAGGTTAACAGCACTTAACTTCTCTCTCTGGCAGTCGTAATTTGTTTTGTCAGTAACGATGTTTTCGAAATCGTTAGCAGCATCAATCATCGCGAACTTAGCACCACCATTGTCACCTACACAAATCTGGTATGGGGCAACATAGTTTCCATTAGCTGCTTCAATATCTGGGTCAAGAATACCATCCCATATGATGTCGGGTCTTCCAACTGGGAATTTCAACATGATTAGTTTCCCCAAATCATAATCGAGGTTGGCAGTAGTTAAAGAGCCACGGCTAATCTTGTTCTCATAGATATAAACCCCCTTTGGATAAGGATTGAAATTTGGGTCATCATAAGGCTTTCTCACTAGCTTATAACTTACAACAGCCACACCCATTGTGTTATTGTCTTTAATCTCATTATTGAAGATTTCAACATTTTTGGTTGCTAAAATCATCACACCAGTGCCTGGAGGAACTTCACCCACTATATTACCTTCTGGTGCAAAGTTCCTGAAGTTGTTGTCAACCGAGCGGTTATTGAAAACCCTTACCTCAGAACCATTTTGGGTTAAGCCTGGCATGTCAAACACAAGAATGCCACCAGTGTTTTCATGTGAGTAGTTGTCATATACATCTGCCCTGATACAGTTTTCAATCTCTATACCCGCCACATTATGGTAGGCTTCGCAATTTTTAACAATTACATCTCTTGACTGACCAACATAAATACCGGCATCAGAAGCACCTATTGCAACACATCCATCTAGCATAACCGAATCACAATCAACTGGATAAAAACCGTAAGCACCATTTTCTTCTTTTGGTTCCCCTGTCCATTCAGTTTTCATATTCCTGAAAGTAATGGTTTTTACCTTTTGCGTTTTAATGGCATCACCTTTACTATCTTGAATAGTAAAACCTTCTAGTGTAATATCCGAACAGTCGTTGATTTTTAAACCTTCGGCACCTTCAGTTTGCCCAGCAAACGAAAAAACTGTTTTATCAATACCTGCCCCTTTAATGGTGATATTGTTCTTACCATCCATTGAAAGGCTGCCCTTAAATTTGTAATTACCTTCAGGCAGGGTTATGGTGCCGCCATCTTCAACGGTAATTAATTGGGTTTGGATGTCTTTTTCAATATCTTGCCAGTCGCTTACAACAGGCTTTTTTTCTTGCTTATTGCCGCAAGCAGATATCAGCACAGCAAATGCAAATACTAGAGAGAGGTTTTTCATCATCAATTAGCTCTTTTTTAGGAATTTTCAATAGGCTGCGAAAGATAGGGATTTTTTCAATGTACGCATTGATATTCACAAACTATGTTGATATCGATACAATCAGGTTACAACTGAAAGTAATTATTGATAATCACATAGTTGAATTCAAGCGATATATCAACAGGGTAATCATTTCCATCAAAGGTCTCGCAATATTCTCTTTTCACTGGCACATCATTATTTCTAAATGGGCTTTCTGGCTTATTAAGGTTAAATATGGTTAGGCGTTCTTCAGCAAACTCCTCAAATAGCCTTTCATATTCAGCCTGCATAGCTAGGTATTTTATTTTTCTGCTCAAGGTTTTAGTATAGAATATTACTGTTCTACAAACTGGTAGTCCCAAATCACTTTCAATACGCGTCGCTAATGATTTCCAGTTTGTGATTTTATTAAGCCAAAGATTTCGATAGCCTACAACATGGGTGAAACCAAATTGGCCAAAGAAGTTGGCCTGTGGATTATCTCTCAATACACCCTTCACATTTTGTAACATGAATTCTTCCCTGGTTTCAAATGCCAGTTGGTAATTACTGGTATCCATATTCATCAACCAGGACTTACCTGTTTTTATCCCTTCCACTATTTTTTCAAAGTCCTCAAAGTCAGTTTTTAGGGTTCTTTGAAAAAGGTCAAGTTTCTGGTAGAAGATAGTATCCAGCATTTCAGCCGTTCCGTACAACCTTCGCTTACCTTTTGACCGGCCAGCTTTTTCAATCTTGGCTTTAAATTGCAATAGAGTAGTGTCAGTCACTTCATGATTGGTCATGATTAGGTTGAGTACTCGATACGCTTGACCAAGATTCATTTCAACATCTATACCTCTTAACTCAGGTCTAAGGACTTGAGGAGTCGAATCAATCAATTTATATAGCGGTAAATAATACTCCTCAAAGTCTTTTTTCTTATTCCTGTATAGTAATCGTGTGTATGGGTTGTCTTCAAGACTGGTATCTGGTAAGCTCAGGAATTTTTTCAAAAGGTATTCACCACTATAGCTATTCTCCAATATATAAGTATCTATTTTTCTGTCGTTTACCAGTTGCTCTAGCAGCGCCAGCTCAATATTGGTATTGCCTTTGTGGTCGTGTTTTTCACCTGTAAAATAAAAACGATATTTATCCGCTGGCTCACTAAAGCAAGCCAACCCACAAGAAGTGTCTGTGAAAATAGGCTCAAAGTTATTCTGTAGGTAACACCGTTCAGTATCAAATTGGGCATAACTTTTTAATGATATAATCATCATTGAGAAGCATTTCATTAAACATCTGATATAGATAGTTGAGTTATGCAAATTGTTTCTAGATAAAAAGCTGGTAAAAAGACTAGCCGCAAAAGTAGGCTAAGAATCAATAAATCATCAACATAAACTGTGCATTCAACGCCATATTACTCCCTTGGTCTAAAATTTCAATAAAAACGTTTGTTTCCTTAATCAAATTTATAATTTTGGCACCGCTTAAGCAGACAACCAAAAAGTTATATATAAATGTCCCTCGACATAAAAATCAAAAGAGGTTTAGACATTCGCTTGGTTGGGGAAGCTGAAAAGTCGATAGAGACGATTGATGCACCCGATACATTTGCGATAAAACCTACAGATTTTAAAGGCTTGACCCCCAAGCTATCAGCTAGGGAAGGCGACGAAGTTAAAGCTGGCAGCCCACTATTTTTTCATAAAGACGACAATCGCTTAAACATACCTTCACCCGTGAGTGGTGAGGTTGTAGAGATTGTACGTGGTGCCAAGCGGAAGATAATGGCGGTAAGGATACTCGCTGATAAACAAACCAATTACATTGACTTTGGCAAGGCTGATGCTTCTTCGCTTAGTGGAGAAGAAGTGAAAGAGAAGCTACTAAAAAGCGGTGTATGGTCTTACATTCGTCAGCGTCCATATAATGTAATTGCCAACCCAGATGATAAGCCAAAGGCAGTTTTTATCTCTGCTTTTGATAGTGCACCTTTAGCTCCTGACTATGATTTTATCATGGAAGGACAAGCTGATGCATTTCAAGCAGGTATTGATGCATTGGCAAAACTAACAGAAGGTAAAGTTCACTTGAATGTTAATGGAAAGGGAAACCCTTCAAGTGTATTTGCTGGTGTTAAGGGCGTTCAGCTAAATAAAATATCTGGTCCGCACCCAGCTGGCAATGTAGGTATCCAGATTCACCACATCGACCCAATCGGGAAAGGGGAGAAGGTATGGACTGTAAATCCACAGGATGTAGTTATTATCGGTAAGCTATTTCTTGAAGGGAAATATAATGCTACTAAAATCGTCGCTATAACGGGCTTTCAAGTAAGTAACCCTAAATACTATAAGGTACTTCAAGGAACTCCATTAAAGAACATACTTGACGGTAAACTAGCAGGTGATAAGAACCGAATTATTAGCGGTAATGCACTTACTGGTGATAAAGAAAGTATGGATGGCTTTACTGGCTATTATCATTCACAAATAACGGTTATACCAGAAGGTGATGAACCTGAGTTTATGGGTTGGCTGGCTCCTGGTTTTAATAAGTTCAGTGCTTCACGCACTTTCTTTACATGGTTGACTCCTGGTAGCAAGAAATTTCAACTAGATACTGGTATGCACGGTGAAGAAAGAGCTTTTGTGATGAGTGGTGAATATGAGAAAGTGCTACCAATGGATATATATCCCGTTCAATTATTAAAAGCTTCATTGGCTAACGATATTGAATTGATGGAGGGTTTAGGTATCTATGAAGTAGATGAAGAAGACTTTGCTCTTTGCGAATATGTATGTACTTCGAAAATTGAAGTGCAGTCCATCCTTAGAGAAGGATTGGACTTGGTTAGAGTTGAATGTGGTTAATAAAATATCGCAGCCTTGAAAGGATTAAGAAAATATCTTGACAAAAATGTTAAGCCGCTTTTTGACAAAGGTGGAAAGCTAGAACGTTTCTGGGTAGTATATGATGGTTTGGACACCTTTTTGTTCGTGCCAGGTCACGCTACCCACAAAGGAAGTCATATCCGTGATGGTATCGACTTGAAAAGGACTATGATTACCGTGGTGTTGGCAATGGTACCATGCTTGCTTTTTGGAATGTATAACACAGGTTTGCAGCATTATATTGCAAGTGGTGTGGCTGATTCCAGCTTGATGGATTGCTTCGTGTTTGGTGCTATGAAGGTATTGCCAATAGTAGTAGTATCCTATGGAGTTGGTCTGGGTATTGAGTTCTTGTTTGCCGGTCTTCGTGGTCACTCTATCAATGAGGGATACCTGGTTTCTGGCATGTTGATACCTTTAATTATGCCTGCTGATATTCCATTGTGGATGGTAGGTTTAGCTTGTGCTTTTGCAGTTATTATTGGTAAAGAGGTTTTCGGTGGAACGGGTATGAATATATTAAATGTAGCTTTAACTGCTCGTGCATTCCTATTCTTTGCATATCCAACTATGATGTCAGGTGACCAAGTTTGGTTTGCTGATGCCCCATTTAGCGGTAGTGTTGATGCCATTACCGGAGCAACTGCCCTTGGTGAGGCTGCCGCTAAAGTGCCCATGGACCAATTAAATGCCAGCTTTGGTTTGATGGACTCTATTATTGGTACTATACCAGGCTCTATTGGTGAGACTTCAGTAATCTCATGTTTACTAGGTGCATTTTTATTGATATACACAGGTATAGGAAGTTGGAAAATAATGCTTTCATCGGTGATTGGTGGGGCAGCCATGGTAGCTATTTTTAATGTATTCAGTGTAAATACTTTAATGGAAATTCCTCCGTTACATCATTTAGCCTTAGGTGGTTTTGCATTCGGTATGGTTTTCATGGCTACTGACCCTGTAACTGCAGCGCAGACTGATACTGGTAAATACATTTATGGTTTCTTGGTTGGTTTCCTAGCCATTATGATTAGGGTGTTTAATCCTGCATATCCTGAAGGTGTGATGCTAGCTATCTTGTTTATGAACGTAATGGCTCCATTAATTGACCATTATGTAGTTGAAGCGAACATTAAGAAAAGAATGAAAAGGGCAAAAGTTGCTGCCTAAAACAGAATATTATGAATACTAATAGTAATAGCTATACTGTAATTTTCTCGGTTGTAATGGTTGTAATCGTTGCAACAGCGCTTGCCCTTACAGCAGAAGGCCTTAAGCCAATGCAAAAGGAGAATGTGAGAAGAGAGAAGATGCAAAACATACTTTCTTCTATGGGTGTTGAGACAGACCGTGATGGCGCTGCGGCTCTATTTGACACTCATGTCAAGGAGAGGTTGGTATTGAATGCTTCAGGTGAAGAGACCGCAAGAAAGTCTGGTGAAGTGAAAGCTGGTGATACCGAAGATGCATTTAATATAGATGTACAGAAAGAATATAAAGAGTGGAAAGCGGGTTCAAGAAGTGCAAATGACATCAACTACCCACTATTTATTTGTGATAAAGATGGAGCCACTATTTATGTAGTTCCACTAGTTGGTACAGGTCTTTGGGGGCCAATCTGGGGATATATTGCATTAGAAAGTGATATGAGAACCATTGCGGGCACTAGCTTTGACCACAAAACGGAAACACCGGGTTTGGGTGCTGAAATAAATGAAAAACCTTTTCAAGCACAATTTGAAGGAAAATTTGTTTCTGATAAAGACGGTACATTCACTTCAGTAAAAGTAGTGAAGGGTGGTGCCACAAATGAGCATGAAGTAGATGCTATTTCTGGTGGTACCATTACAAGTGATGGTGTCGATGAGATGATAGAGAGAACATTAAAAGTTTACGAACCTTATTTTAAATCCAACCAATAAATAATTGCGATATGAGCGAAACGACGCAAGAGGTTGAAAAAGTAGAAGAGAAAGCCCCAAGGGAGCCCTTATTCTCTAAAAAAAACAGAAAACTGATAACAGATCCATTGAATGATGATAACCCTATTACTGTTCAGGTATTGGGGATATGTTCAGCATTGGCGGTAACGGTTAAGCTAAAACCTTCTATAGTAATGTCCCTTTCGGTAGTTGCTGTTATGATTTTTGCAAACCTGATAATATCCCTTATCAGGAACCTGGTACCAAATAGGGTGCGTATCATAGTGCAATTGGTAGTAGTGGCTTTTTTAGTGATTTTGGTTGACCAAATACTCAAGGCTTTTGTTTATGATGTAAGTAAACAGCTATCTGTATTCGTGGGATTAATTATTACTAATTGTATTGTAATGGGTCGTTTAGAAGCATTTGCAATGGGCAATAAACCCTGGCCTTCCATATTGGATGGTTTTGGCAATGGTTTGGGATATGCCTGGATATTAGTGGCCGTTGCTTTTTTTAGGGAATTGTTTGGTTCAGGCCAACTTTTAGGTTTACAAATAGTACCCGAAGCATTCTTCAGCTTTGGATACATGAATAATGGATTGATGATATTACCGCCTATGGCGCTTATCACAGTGGGTATAATTATCTGGGTGCAAAGAAGCAGGAATACTAAACTGATAGAAGAATAAAATACAGAAGGAAGATATGAACTACGTAAATATATTCGTACAGTCCATCTTTATTGACAATATGATATTTGCCTATTTCTTGGGTATGTGTTCATATTTGGCTGTATCAAAAACTGTAAAAACTGGTGTGGGCCTTGGTGCAGCAGTTATATTTGTACTGGGCATTACAGTACCAATTAACTACATCCTTGAGAATAAGTTTTTGCAAGAAGGAGCCCTTACCTGGATAAGTCCTGAATTAGCGAGCGTTGACCTAAGCTTCTTAAGTTTTATCATGTTTATTGCTGTAATTGCTTCTATCGTGCAACTTGTTGAAATGGCGGTTGAGAAGTTTTCTCCAGCACTTTATGGAGCTTTGGGTATATTCTTGCCACTTATCGCAGTAAACTGCTCCATTTTGGGTGGTTCACTTTTTATGCAGGAAAGACAATATGCTAACATCGGCGAGGCCACAGTATTTGGTCTGGGTTCTGGTGTTGGTTGGTTCCTGGCTATTGTGGCCATTGCGGCTATTAGGGAGAAAATACGTTACTCACATGTTCCTGCACCGTTGAGAGGTTTAGGTATAACTTTCATTATCACAGGTTTGATGGGTATTGCGTTTATGAGCTTTATGGGTATCAAACTCTAATATTTAAATACAGGAGATAAAAATGGTATTGTTGAACACATCAGTTGTTGTAGGGGCAAGTATAGTCGTCTTCTTGGTGGTTGTATTGCTATTGGTGGCTTTACTTCTTTTTGCTAAAACTAAACTGGCTCCGTCTGGCCCTGTTAAGCTTAAAATAAACGGTGAAAAAGAGGTAGAAGTGAGCGCTGGGGGCACTATACTTTCAACACTTGCTGACCAAAAAATATTCCTTCCATCAGCTTGTGGCGGGGGTGGAACATGTGCTATGTGTAAGTGTCAGGTCTTCGAAGGCGGTGGCGAGATACTGCAAACCGAAAAAGGCTACTTTACTAGAAAAGAGCAGCAAGAGAATTGGAGATTGGGCTGCCAGGTGAAGGTTCGTCAGGATATGGAGATTAGTATTCCTGACGAAATTTTTGGTATCAAGAAGTGGGAGTGCGAAGTTGTTTCTAACTACAACGTTGCAACTTTTATTAAAGAGTTTGTTGTGAAATTACCTGAAGGTGAAACACTTGACTTTGAAGCTGGTGGTTATATACAAATTGACGTGCCACCGATCACTGTCAACTTCAAGGATATCGATATCTCTCCATTGCCGGATGACCCAGCGGGTAAAGACAAATACCAGCCCGATTGGGACAAATTCGGCCTTTGGGATTTGGTTATGAAAAATGATGAGCCTGTTTTCCGTGCTTATTCAATGGCTAACCATCCAGCTGAAGGTAATATCGTGATGTTGAACATTCGTATTGCTACTCCACCATGGGATAGGGCTGCTAACCGTTGGGCTAATGTCCCTCCTGGTATTTGTTCTTCTTATGTGTTTGGTTGCAAACCTGGAGATAAAGTAACTATTTCAGGTCCTTATGGTGAGTTCTTCATCAAAGAAACAGAGGCTGAGATGATTTATATTGGTGGTGGTGCAGGTATGGCCCCATTGCGCGCGCACATTTTCCACTTATTTCACACTTTAAAAACTGGAAGGAAAGTATCATACTGGTACGGTGGCCGTTCTAAGAGGGAGTTGTTCTATATTGACCATTTCCGTAGAATAGAGAAAGAGTTCCCTAACTTTAAATTCTATGTGGTGCTTTCTGAGCCATTGCCAGAGGATAATTGGCAAGTGAAAGATGGCTTGGATGGTGAAGGTGATGGTTTCGTTGGTTTTGTTCACCAATCATTGATTGATAACTACTTAAGCAAACACCCGGAGCCAGAAGAAATTGAGTACTACTTCTGTGGGCCTCCTATGATGAACCAGGCAGTATTGAAAATGCTGGATGATTTTGGTGTGCCTGATGAGAATGTTTCGTTTGACGACTTTGGTGGATAATATTCTCCAAACTGATATAGAAGCCACAGAGTACTTGTACTTTGTGGCTTTTTTGTGATATTTAGATCATATGAAGAAGGCTGTATACTTTCTATCCCTTATTCTATTTCTTGGATGTAATTCGGGGAATGAGAAACTACTTATTAAATATCAAGGCAATGCACAGGGAACCACCTATCATATCTCAATATTGGTAGATGAAAAGGATGAGGCAATTGGGAAAGAAATAACTCACCTTTTAGACAGTATTGATAATTCATTATCTACCTATAAGGAGACCTCGATTATTTCAGGGATAAATAGGAATGATAGTACAGTTAAACCAGATAGTATGTTTAAGAGAGTTTTTTTTGAATCAATTAGGGTATCAAAAGAAACCAACGGGGCCTTTGATATGACGGTAGGGCCATTGGCCACTTTTTGGGGCTTTGGACCAAATACGCTTACTCAGGAAAAGGATAGTGCAGAGATTGATAGCATACTAGAATATATTGGATACACTAAAGTTAGGCTTCAAGGTAATAAGATTATCAAGGAGGATGAAAGGATGACCTTGGATTTTAATGCCATTGCCCAGGGATATTCAGTTGACCTTTTGACAGAAATGTTGCAAAGCAAAGGAGTTGAAAATATGGTGGTTGAACTCGGTGGAGAAGTAAGAGCTATTGGCAAAAATGCCAGTGGTATTCCTTGGACAGTGGGTATTGATAAGCCGCTTGAGGGAGATGAAAATGAGAATAGAAAAGAAGGGTTTCAAGCAATAGTTCAGCTTAAAGATAAAGCTCTGGCTACTTCTGGTAACTATCGCAAGTTTTACGAAAAAGACGGCAAGAAAATTGCACACACCATTAATCCGTTGAATGGTTACCCGGTTCAGCATAGCCTTTTAAGTGCTACGGTAACAGCTGATGATTGTATGGCGGCTGATGCCTATGCAACAGCTTTTATGGTGATGGGAATGGATAAAGCGATGGAAATATTGAACAAGCACCCTGAATTGGATGCTTATTTAGTTTTCACTGGTGAAGATGGGAAGTATGAAATCTTTGCTACACCCGGGCTTCAAGAATATTTGAAATGATATGGTTCGCTTATTTATTATAGTGGATCTCTTAATGTCTGCCTTAATAGGAGTAAGCCAAGAGACTATTGACTATAGCGATGATAAGCATTGGGCAGCACTCCCATGGAAAGAAGATGATGCAGATAAGGTACCTGTTGAAGCTTTGCAGGATAGGCAGGATAGTGCGAAAGTTGACGTGTTTTTCATACACCCAACTTCATACATGATTGGGTTTGATTGGAATGCCGACATCAACAATATTGTTGTAAACGAGCGTACCGACATTGGCTCGATAAAAAACCAAGCCAGCGTATTTAATGGGAGTTGCCGTGTGTTTGCACCAAGATACAGGCAGGCCGTTTTACGTTCATTCTATCCTAAGAATGAAAAGAAAGGTAGTGAAGCGCTCGATTTTGCCTACAAAGATGTGAAGGCAGCTTTTGAATATTATCTTCAAAACTATAATAAGGATAGGCCAATAATCATCGCTACGCATAGTCAGGGTACAAGGCATGGCTTGAGATTGGTACAAGAGTATTTTGATGGAAAACCCTTACAGGAACAACTAGTGGCAGCCTACTTAGTTGGATTTGCCGTTAAGTGTAATGACCTTGAAAGGATTAAACCCTGCAATAATCCCGGAGAAACTGGCTGTTTCGTTGGTTGGAATACTTTTAAATGGGGGGCTGATGAAAGTGTAATGAGAGCTGATTTTTATGACGAAGCCTGTTGCGTTAACCCGCTCAGTTGGAAAAACGATACAGCTTATGCAGGAAAAGAACTACATAAAGGCAGCACGGCATTCACTTTTTTTGATAATCTTGATAAGGAAGCAGTTGACGCCAAATGTGTTAATGGTAAGCTATGGGTTAACCCACCCAGTGGTGCCAAGTATGCCAATATTAGCCGCAACTACCACGTTTACGATTACAATTTTTTTTATGGGAATATCAGGGAGAATGTAGCTCAACAGGTTGAGAACTACCTGAAGGATAAATAAGTGTTTTACTTATCATCTTCTTTTTTGCACTGCTCATCTGGCATGGCGCCGCAGAAGCTACAAGCTTCTCCTTCTTTATTCAGGTAAGGGCTTTGGCTGGCGCAAGTTCCAGCAAATTTGCCATCCTTTTTTACCAAAAGCTTAATAGCAATACCTGCAAAGCCAAGACCTAAGAGTAATATGCTTATTAGAACAACTGTCATAGTGCTACAAAGTTACGAATAAATTGACATGGCTTGGTTAGTCCAATACTGGAGCTTCTTGCAACGCCTTTCTATGAAGCGTTTGTTTCCTGTCTGGCCCAACTGAAATAATACTCACTGGCACACCAGTCTCTTCTTCAATAAACCTGATATAGTTTTCCAATTCAGACGGGATACTTTCAACTTCGGTAAGTCCCGTTAAATCATTGTTCCAGCCATCTAATTTCTTATATACGGGCTTCACGACATCTTCAGAAATGCTGTAAGGTAAGTGGTGTATCTGTTCACCTTTATATTCATAGTGAGTGCAAACCTGAATTTTATCAAAACCACTCAACACGTCGGCCTTCATCATGATGAGTTCGGTTACTCCATTCACTTGAATGGCATACTTCAAAGCAGGCAGGTCTAGCCATCCACAACGCCTTGAGCGTCCTGTGGTAGAGCCAAACTCATTACCCACTTGCCTCATTTGTTCGCCAATTTCATTATCTAGCTCAGTAGGGAAGGGACCACTACCCACACGAGTGCAGTAGGCCTTGAATATGCCAAACACCTGACCTACCTTGCCTGGAGCTACCCCTAGGCCAGTGCAAGCACCAGCACATATAGTATTAGATGAAGTAACAAATGGATAAGAACCAAAGTCAATATCAAGCAATGAGCCTTGAGCTCCTTCTGCTAATACTGATTTACCCTCTTTTAATGCTTGATTGATGTAATGTTCGCAGTCGATATGTGTCATACTTCTTAAGAGGTCAATACCCTCAAACCACTCTTCTTCAAGCTCTTCAAGATTGTAATCATAATCATAGAACTGAAGTAATTGAGCATGCTTAGCCACAAGGGCTTCATACATTTCTGTGAATTTGGGATTGTCAATATCCCCAATTCTCAAGCCATTACGGCCCGTTTTGTCCATGTATGTTGGCCCAATACCTTTAAGGGTAGACCCAATCTTTGATTTGCCCTTTGCTTTTTCTGAGGCTGCATCTAGCAAGCGATGGGTAGGTAAGATAAGGTGCGCCCTTCTTGATACGAATAATCTTTTCTTGATATCTACTCCCATTTTCTCAAGGGCAGAAATCTCCCACTTGAAGATAACGGGGTCTATCACAACACCATTACCTATTATATTCACAGCATCATCATGGAAGATGCCAGATGGAATAGTGTGTAATACGTGCTTAATTCCATTGAACTCCAAGGTATGTCCAGCATTTGGCCCACCCTGAAAGCGTGCAATTACATCATACTTAGGGGTTAATACATCAACAATTTTCCCTTTTCCTTCGTCACCCCATTGCAGTCCCAACAATACGTCAGCTTTCATTTATTCCAGTATTTTTATTTGTACGCTTTCATCATTCTTGACGCATCGGTCAAGGTGGTCATCACCGTGAAAACGTTGTTCAGTTTAGTGATAATAAACAACTCATTTACCTTTTTTGATAGCTCGCAAAGTATGGCTTCACCACCTGATTTACGTGCCTTAGTAAGTATCCTTACCATAATACTTAATCCAGAACTATTCACATAGTCCAACTCTTTGCAGTCAAGTATAAATAGGGTTTTACCATCATTGATAAGGCTTTCAATGTCATCCACAAGTTCCTCAGTTTCCAGCCTTTGGGTTATTTGTCCCTTCAATCGGACGATATTATAGCCATTGGCATTTTCAATTTCATAAGTAAATTTCATGGCGGTTATAGTTTCTTAGGTTTATGGTGTTTGCATTTACCAGTGTTTTCAAGCGCATTGCACTTGCCGTAAAAATTAAGCGAGTGATGGTTGATGGTAAAGTCAAGCATCTCTCCAGTTGTTTTTTGAATTTGCTGAATTCTGGGATCGCAAAACTCCATTACTTTCCCACAATCTAAGCAAATAAGATGATCATGCTGCTTGTATTTGTATGATTTTTCAAACTGAGCCAGGTTTTTACCAAATTGATGCTTGGCTACCAAGTCGCAGCTCAAAAGCAATTCAATAGTATTATATAATGTAGCACGGCTAACCCTGTAGTTTTTGTTTTTCATTTTAATATAGAGCGACTCGATATCAAAATGCTCATCCTGAGAATATATCTCACTTAGGATGGCAAAACGTTCCGGGGTTTTCCTATGCCCATGTTTTTCCAGGTAATCTGAAAAGATATTCTTTACTATTTCCTTGGTTTCGGGTGCAGACATGAAGTCTATAATTCAAGGCTTAAAGGTATAACTTTTACAGAAAAAAAGAGGTAAAATGCTAGTTTGGGGAGTTAAAATTCTACTGACAAGAAATTTATTTCGACGAAAGGAATTCCTTCTCGTGCATCTCGCTGTTCTTCACTACTTTTTTTGCCCATCTCAGCTTTATGTCCAGTATCTCGGTTTCAGTAAGTTGCCAATCAATTTCTGAACTTCGCAAGCGCTCACTGACATTTTGCAAACATATAGCAGCACACACAGATATATTAAGGCTTTCAACGAAACCATGCATGGGTATTTTAACATAGCCGTCCGCATTTTCCAGGGCTATGTCAGATAACCCTTCTTTTTCTGTGCCAAAAAGCAAAGCAGTCTTTTGACTTAAGTCTAGTTCCTGAATGGTACAGTCATCCTTATGCGGGGTAGTGGCTATTACTTTATAACCCTCGCTTTTTAAATGGTTTACGCAAGCCATCGTGTTGTTCTCCTTCTCATTATATCTGTATAAATCTACCCACTTTGAGGTGCCTAAGGCTACCTGCGGATTTATCTCGTATACATTTCTGTTCTCGACAATATGGATATCCTGTATGCCGAAAGCATCACAAGAGCGGATTACTGCGCTTGCATTATGTGGTTGATAAACGTCTTCAATGGCAACAGTGATGTACCGTGTTCGATTTTGAAGAACAGCATCAAATTTTTGCTTCTTGTTCTCAGAAACGTATTGGTAAAGGTGTGTGAGAAAAGCCTTTTGTTCTTCACGGTTCATAAGAAAGCATTAAAAGAGGTGAGTTGAAGATAATAAAAAAGCCCTCCTGAAACAGGAAGGCCTTCTCATTTTGGTAAACTTACTGATTAGTTTACTTTACCAGCAAGTTCAGCACCAGCTTTAAATCTTACAACTTTTTTAGCTGGGATTTTGATTTCTTTACCGGTTTGTGGGTTTCTTCCCTTTCTAGCAGCTCTTTTAGAAACTGAGAAAGAACCAAAACCTACTAACGCTACTCTATCACCTTTTTTCAAGGCTTTAGTTGTAGTGTCTACAAAAGCGTCTAGTGCTCTTTTAGCATCTGCTTTTGACAATTTTGCGTTTGAAGCGATAGCTTCGATCAATTCTGCTTTGTTCATAAGAAATTGATTTTTTAAAGGTTAAACAATTAGCAATTATCTTGATGCATGGACAAAATTAGAGGAAATACCATGCGCAGCAAGAGATATGGAGAAAAATCGCTGAAATTGTTGATAAATCGCGATTTTTGTTAATAACTGTTCGCTGAATCCCTTATTTAGAGCGCTTTTCAGCCAATTTATCTACGTAAATCTCGCAGTTTTATTCCCATTTTAAGGGTAGCTTATACGCATTTCCAACCTTGTGAAACATTAAATCCACGTAAAAAATCCTCTGTTTTCATCCTCTTTTTGCCCGCCAACTGCAATTCATTGATTGAAATATACCCATCAGGTGCAGATACTTTAAGGTAGCTCTTGTCATCACTTTCAACCATTCCTGGAGTTTGTCCTACTTCATCCAACTCTTTCGTGGTATTGTACACCTTTAATATATACTCCTTTCCTTGGGGTGATAGTAAAGTAGTAAAAGCCGCAGGGTAAGGACTCATTCCTCTAATAAAGTTGTAAACATCATCTACTGGTTTGTTCCAATCTATTTTACAATCATCCTTGAAAATTTTTGGGGCAGGCTTTAGGTGCTGTTCCATCATATCTGACTGGGCGATAGTTTCATACTGGTTCTTTTCAATAGCCTGAACAGTTTTTAATACCAGCCTTGCTCCAATTTCCATCAATCTGTCGTGTAGTATTCCTGCGTTGTCATTATTAGATATAGGAACCTTTTCCTGAAATATCACTTTACCCGTGTCTATTTCCTTGTCAATAAAAAAAGTGGTGACGCCAGTTTCTTCTTCACCATTGATAATAGCCCAGTTGATGGGTGCCGCTCCTCGATATTGAGGTAGGAGGGAAGCGTGCAGGTTGAATGTGCCTTTAGTTGGTATTTGCCAAACTACCTCAGGCAACATGCGGAAAGCAACCACCACTTGCAAGTCGGGTTGTAATGCCTTTAAATCATTTACAAAACCTTCATCTTTTAGGTTGCTAGGCTGTAGTACTTTCAACCCATTTTCTTCTGCATATGCTTTAACAGGTGACTTTCTCAGTTCTTGCCCACGACCAGCTGGCCTATCTGGTGCAGTGATGACACCAATAATCTCATACCCATTCTCAACCAATATGTTCAATGAGCGCACCGCAAAGTCTGGGGTGCCCATAAATACTATTCTCATAATTTTTTACTTCAATTGAAAGTTTCTCCAATTACCAAACCTCAAATATAGGTAAGCTCCTAATCCCATACTTGCAAAATATACAAACTCACAAGCCCAAACCCATGTTAGGGATGCTTTCCACTCAATAGCCATAAGATAGGTTGCGCCCAGATATATACCTAGTGTAATACACTCAAGCACAAAAGTCATTAAGGTATTTCCAGTACCTGAAACGCCAGATACTAATATTAAGGCAACTGCAAAAACGAGTATCGAACCAGATACTACATATAATATAGGTATAGCTGCTTCAATGATTGGTTTTTGGTCAGTGAATACTGACAGGCCAAAACTTGGTACAATAAGATTAAGGCATACAAATGCTAATGAGGCGATAAAACTAAGGACCACAGTTCTACCAATTAGCTGCATCACTAAGTGGTGTTTTCCTTGCCCAATCAAGTTACTTACTAAAGTATTGGTGGCAGAACCAAAACCCATCAGTGGTATCATAAGTATCATATAAATACTGCGTATCACATTAGAGATAGCCAACTCAGTCTGTCCCATGCGCTCTATGATTAGGAAGAACACAAACCAAACTGCTAAGGAAACAAGGTATTGAAGCATGATTGGGGTAGATATCCTCATTACCTTCACATACTCCTCAATGTCAAGTTTAGGGAAGGGCAATAATCTAAAGCTGCTGTACTTATTATGACGCATCCCGGTAAAAACAACATAGAATAATACAGCAACAACTTCAGTAATGATGGAAGCAATGGCAGCTCCTTCAATGCCCATTGCGGGCATACCTAGCTTACCAAAAATAAGTATGTCATTAAATACATAATTGGTTATTGCCATCAATATAGTGGCATAAGAAATTACTTTAGTGTCGGCAATGCCAGCATAAAAAGCCCTAAAGACTGTTGCTGCAAAACCAAGAAAGAAACCCCATGAACGATAATTCAAATACTTAATGGCTTCTTCCAGTATCACTTCAGACTGTACCATCGGCTCTAGAATTTCCCTTACCCAGTATTTGCCCATAATAAATAGACCCAAAGCAAGTATCTGGATAAAATAAAGTGTGTGGTTGAATACCTTGCCTATTTGAGGGTGTTTGCCTTCACCATGATAGCGGGCAATCAATATTTGTGTGCCAATACTAAAACCAAGACCTGGTACAAATAGCACTACAAAGAACATGGTTGCTATGGCCGAAGCAGCTAATGCAGTTTCATCAACCCGCCCCAGAAAGGCTACATCCAACACATTGATGAAGGTTTGGGCCATGCCGCCCAATATCAATGGATACGCTACTTTCCAAATGTGTTTATATGTCAGTTCCTTTTGCACGAGCGCGCAAAGGTAACATACACATTAAATAAATATCCTGAAACGATAGGGGAGCAAGGCGTCTTCACCTGCGTAGTCGACACCAACGCGTGGGCCAATAATCACGTCGTTTGGGTTTACCTTAATACCCTTATCCTCAATCCAAATTTGATTGCCTATTAAATCTAGGTTGTTGTGCTTCTTAAAATGAATGCCTAATGCCATGCTAACCTTACCTGGACCGACAGTCAGTTCTTTCTTGATTTTATCAGACTTTCTGCGTTCTAATATGGTTTCGATGCCTTTGATTGGTTTTATTGCACGTATTAATACAGCATGGGGGATGTCCTGCTCGTTAGTTACTACATTAAACAGGGAATGGATGCCGTAACATAAGTACACATAACTTGTGCCTCCTTGTGCAAACATAGTTTCCGTTCTGGCAGTTCTTCTATTGCCATATGCATGGCTGGCCTTGTCCACTACACCAGCATAAGCTTCTGTTTCACTAATAATACCAGCTGTTAGTTTTCCATCAACAAAGGTGAATAAGTACTTTCCCAGTAAGTCTTTGCTTATCTGAACAACATCATTGCGCAGGTAAAAGTCTCGAGATAGTTTGGACATTCAACAAAACTACAACTCTCAATTTTATTGTAGAACTGCCGCTTCTGAAGATGTATTTAAGAATTGCTCCACATTATGATATTCCATATCAAAGGCTTCAGCTACGCCTTTGTATACAATCTTTCCATCGATGATATTTAAACCTTTCTTCAGGTCTTCATTTTCAGTGCAAGCCTTTTGCCATCCTTTGGCTAGTTTCAATGCATAGGGCAGGGTGCAGTTAGTAAGTGCCACGGTAGATGTGTAAGGCACTGCACCAGGCATGTTAGCTACACAGTAATGCACTACATCATCAATAATATAGGTGGGGTTTTCATGGGTAGTTGGTTTGCACGTTTCAACGCAGCCACCCTGGTCAACGGCAACGTCAACCAGTACTGTTCCAGGGCGCATGTCTTTCAACATGTCTTTGGTGATTAGTTTGGGGGCTTTGGCGCCGGGTATCAATACAGCACCTACTATCAGGTCATGTGTTTTTATCAGTTTACGGATGTTATACTCACTTGAGTACATCGTCATTACATGCAGAGGCAGGACATCGTTCACATAGCGCAGCCTTTGTAAATCGATATCCAGTATGGTTACATGCGCTCCAAGCCCTGCAGCCATCTTGGCAGCCTGAACGCCCACGATACCAGCACCCAATATCAATACTTTGCCAGGTGGCACACCAGGTACACCACCTAACAGCACTCCACGACCTTTTACCGGTTTTTCTAGGTGGCGAGCCCCTTGTTGTATAGCCATCCTGCCAGCCACTTCAGACATCGGTATCAAAAGCGGAAGCGCTCTATCTTGCGTCTCTACGGTTTCGTAGGCGAGACATGTGGCACCGCTTTCAATCATTGCCTTAGTGAGCACTTCACTTGAAGCAAAATGGAAATAGGTGAATATCAACTGTCCATGTCTGGCTAGTTTGTATTCAGGCTCTATAGGCTCCTTTACTTTCATAATCATATCAGCCTTTGCCCAAACAGCTTCAGCTGTATCAAGTATTTCAGCACCAGCATTAATATAGTCAGCATCGGTAAAGCCGCTTGCAAAGCCAGCGCTAGTCTCTACAACAACTGAATGCCCTTGCTTATTAAATTCATTGGTGCCCGCAGGCGTGAGTGCCACACGGTTCTCATTATTCTTAATCTCTTTTGGAACTCCAATAATCATAGTCTTAATTTTATAAAAAACAATTATAGATATATAGCAAGGGTAATTCCAAAAAGTGTGTATTACTTTAAGCTAATTGTTAATAAGTAGGGGGATAAATGAAATTAAGTCTCTTTTTGTAAAGAGATGCCCTGATTTATTTAACCTTGATTGAAAATAATAAAAGTTTACTAGTGTTATATGTTAAATTGTTTCAAACTTAGGCCCAATATTCAATGAAATCTTTTTGTTATTCATTTTGATGATATTTATATTTCATTAACTTTGAGTGAACACCAAAGAAGGAGGAGCTATGAAACTATTTGTTGCCAACGTAGACTATTCCATCACAGAAAACCAACTGAAGGAAATGTTTGCATCTTTTGGAGATGTAAAAGCGGTCAAATTAATTACTGATAACCATACGCATCGTTCTAGAGGATATGGGTTTGTTGAAATGCCGTTGAAGCTGGATGCATACAATGCCATAGAAAACCTGGATGGTAGGATGATAAAAGACAGGCCTATTACTGTTAAAAAGGCTAACCTTTCTTAAGTTGATTCAAGTTGAGTAGGTGGTAACTTCGTTTACCGACTTCATACCCCCACTTACCGACTTTCATATTTGCCTTACCTAATTACCCTTGCTAAGGGATGATTGACGGGATACATTTGTCTAAAATTTAAGAGAAATGAAAAGAATAGGTCAAGGCGCAGAAGAAACAAACCAAGCAAAGGATACCCATGAGGGTGATGGCCTTAGTGGCAGGAATGTTTGTGAGCCACACCATACGAGTGGCTTAGGTAGGGTATTGTCAGGTTTATTGGTAATAGGTGTTGGTGCTGTTTGGTTGGCAAGGCAAGCAGGCGTTTATTTTCCTGAATGGGTATTTACCTGGCAAATGTTATTGGTAGTTATTGGTTTGTTTATGGGGGTCAAGCATTCCTTTCGCGGTTGGGGCTGGCTGGTCATGATTATTATTGGTGGTGCCTTTATGTTGGAGTTTAGCTTACCTGAAATCAATCTAAAGCCTTATATCTGGCCCAGCCTAATCATTTTGGTAGGTATGTTTATGATATTTAAGCCTAAGAGAAGGCGTAAACGGAAACATCACTATTGGAAAGAAGAGTGGAAGAGCAGGCAAAAGGAAAAGTGGGGCAAGTATGTTGATGAAAATGCCAATATAAGTTCTGAGGATATCATTGATTCAGTGTCTATTTTCGGAAGTGTGAAAAAGAATGTGATTTCAAAAAACTTTAAGGGTGGTGAGATAACTTGCGTGTTTGGAGGTGCAGATATAAACCTCTCTCAATCTGATATACAAGGTGAAGTGGTGTTGGAGATTAATCACATTTTCGGAGGCTCACAATTAGTTGTTCCGGCTAATTGGAAGGTGAAATCTGAAATTGTGGCCATTTTTGGAGGCATTGAAGATAATCGCCACACTCACCAAGGTGATATGGAAGCAGATAAAGTATTGATAGTAAAAGGTAGTATTGTTTTTGGAGGCATCGATATTAAGAGTTTCTAATCCTAAGTAAATTAAATCCCACCAAAACCTCATATAATGAACTGGTATATTACAAAACTAGTGTTCCAGATAGTTACATCAAGTAATACTGGCACACAACAATTTGATGAACAATTAAGGCTTATCAATGCAGAGAGCTATGGCAAGGCATTTGAGAAAGCGAGAATAATTGGGAAAAATGAAGAAGATGAGTTCTTGAACAACAACAAACAGACCGTAAAGTGGAAATTTGTTGATGTTTCAGAGCTAACGGAGGTAAAACACTTTATTGATGGGATGGAGATGCATTCTGGTATCAAGGAAATGGATGAAGCGTCTAATTATACCTATACGATAAAGCAAAAATCATCATCTATCCAGAAGATGCTTGTCAACCGACCTTCTTTAACCAATTGATTGGTGTTTACGGGGCCATTTAAATATAAAAACGCACTTTTTGTATACATAGGAGGGTGGCTCGCCCTTGGTGGTATACACAATATGATACTTTGGTCGGTAGGGTTTAGTTATGGCTTATCGGCAATAGATAGCCTGATAAACAACGGACTATTGGCTGCTGAATGTTTGGCTATTTCTAATACGCTAAAGTATTATAGGCCAGGCAAAGGGCGTACATTAACCTTAACCCTTTGGACTTTTGCCCTGGCAGGCATTTGCGTATTTATATCATGGTGGGCTTTATCAAGTATATACGAGGGTAATGCTGAATATATAGAATTCCTGAATGAGTCATTACCAGTCAGGTACGCCATCTCATTATTGATATTGGGCTGGTTTGTAATGTTGAGTTGGATATGGTATTACCTGCAAACACAACAAGCCGAAGGAAGTAGAAAGGCTGACATGGAAAAGCTGGCCAAAGAGGCTGAGTTGGTAAACTTACGTCAACAGTTGCAGCCGCACTTTTTGTTCAACAGCCTTAATTCAATCAATGCTTTGATATCATCCAAACCTGAAGAGGCTAGAAGGATGACACAACAGTTATCAGACTTTTTGAGGGGGACACTTAAAAAGGATGAGCAAAAACCAGTGACCTTGCAAGAAGAATTGAATCATTTGAAGCTGTATCTTGATATTGAAAAGGTGAGATTTGGCCATCGATTGAATACCAATATTAATAGCGAGGCTACAAGTTTAGAGATGAAGATACCACCTTTACTGTTGCAGCCAGTAGTTGAGAATGCAATTAAGTTTGGCTTGTATGATACACTTGATGCCATTACCATTGATATCTTATCCAAAGTTGAAGGGCAAATGCTAGTTGTGATAGTTAAAAACCCTTTTGACCCTGAGACTGCGCACCCAAAAAAGGGAACGGGTTTTGGTTTAGACTCAATTAAAAGACGCCTGCATTTGTTATTTGGAAGAACAGACCTTTTGCATACAAGTGCCAGTGACAATATATTTACCACCACAATTGAAATACCACAAAGTGTATGATAAAAGCAGTGATAATAGATGACGAGCCCCTGGCAGTTTCAATTGTGAAAGACTATTTGAGGGATTACAAGGATGTTACAGTCTTGGAAGAGTGTAGTAATGGATTTGAGGGTGTAAAAGCCATTACAGAGCATCAACCAGATATCGTTTTTCTGGATGTACAGATGCCTAAGATTAATGGCTTTGAAATGTTGGAGTTGATTGATGAGCCACCTCACATCATATTCACAACTGCTTTTGATGAGTACGCATTAAAGGCCTTTGAAGCCAACACAGTGGATTACTTGCTAAAACCATTCAGCAAAGAACGATTTGATAAAGCCATGCAAAAGTGGATGGAGAAAAAGGCTGAGAGTAATGAGAATGTTACAAAAGAACTGATTGAGAGCGTTGCTAAGCAACCTGAAGAGCATTTGAGAGTGGTGGTGAAGCAGGGGAGCAACATTCGTATATTACCAGTGCAGGAGATACATTATTTTGAGGCGTATGACGATTATGTAAAAATACATACTGCTGACAATACGTTCCTGAAAAAGAAAACGATGGCTTATTTTGAAAAAACACTTTACACATCTGGTTTTGTGAGGGTACATCGTTCCTTTATAGTTCAGCTATCACAAATCACCCGCATTGAACCCATGGGTAAGGACAGCCATGTGGCGCTACTCAAGAGTGGGGTAAGGGTATCTCTTAGCAAATCTGGGTATAGTAGGCTTAGAGAAGTTTTAGGGCTTTAACCGTTTGGTACTGAGCGAAACATGTCCTTTGGTAATTCATAGCGCTCAATCCAGGGTTGATTTTCAGGCGTGCGCTTCAGGAACATGATAGTAAAATCATCTACAAACACAGGAGCCCAATTTTCATAATCATTCACTCTGTTAATCAGAAAGGGTTGCGCCCACGGAGTATTATCATGCCTATAAAACCATATTACATTGATATTGTACTTTTCTGAGTATTCCTTCCATTTGGTTTCATCCTCTTGCATGGGGATATATATATCTTTGAAAAAAGGAACACTATAAGCTTCGGGCCTGTTGTCCACAAATACCTTTGTTTCTTTGCCATATAAATTGAAAATCAAGAAACCACCAATATCATAATTGTTGAATATGGGGCCCTTAATGCCTGTTTCAAGAAAAAATCTGGCAGACTCATTAACATTTGGGATTAAACCGGTGGTAGTCAGTTTTGTCTTTTCGTAGCGTTCATTGGGTGAAATGTATGATACTAACTTCGACTTATCCGTTTCGGCACGGTTGTCATCATTCAATAGCCCCATGGTTAATATCAATAGGGGTATTATAAGCACAACGATTGCTGCTGGCTTCAAGGTCTTAGGGCCGAGTTTCCTTAGTAAATGGTCTATAATTTTGGCGCCAATAGGTATTGCAATTAAAGCAAACATGGTAATACCTCTCACAGCCATGAAAGCCAATGTCCCAAAGAATAGGATGGTAAATATCTCTGGTAAAAATTTCTTCCACACTTTTTTTATAATAAGAAAAGCAACACCTACTGTTAAAAGAATAGCAAGAAAAATAGTGTGATTAAACTCTATTTTATCAAAACGCTCTATCATAAAAAAAATGGATTGGTTCTCTACCAGCATGTACCCGTACTCATCAAAAATGGTTAATGGAGTGAGCAAACCAGCAAGCCATGATGGATTAAGTATACCTACCAATGAAGAAACAACCAGCAATATGACATACTCCTTGATTTTTGGTTTCTCAAGCCCATTGATAAGGTCAGCAACGAAATACATTCCCATCAAAGTAGGTCCCAAGAAGAAGAAGATGTGAAAGTTAATCCATGCTACTTGCAGCAAGCCAAATAAGACAAGAGTCAACTTAAACGCAAGCTTTTCCCTTCTATATGCATCTAGCAATAGGTAGCTGATACCTAATAATAGATAACTAATTCCCTCGGGCCTTACTTCTGTTCTGTAGGCTATGAGCGGGGTGAGAAACACGGCCATTAGCAGCACAATCCTATCGTCTGCCCACCTGAGGGCCAGCCATATAAAGAGTAAAGCTGCGAATAGACTTAATAGGATGTAAAACCATGAAGTGCCATTAAAATCAAACCATTTCCATACATAGTAGAATACCACACCTGAAGCCCAGTGGTGATTGACTGCAGGATATTCAGGTTCTGTATAAGAGTAAAAATTAGTTTGAATAGGCTCGCCATGTTCCACGAAATATTGCCCATTGCGAATATGTCGACCTAAGTCTGCGGTGGTGAGATTAATTGGGCGGGCGAAGAATAGACAAAAGTATACGCAAAGCAAAGCCCATATCACCAGCCTCCAAGCCAGGTGCATTCTCTTTAACTCATAAGGAGGCGGGATTACTTTCTTTGCCACTTAATAGGGTTTAGCTTAATCGGATACTAAACTATAAAAGAAGCATTATTTATTGTAAGTATAAAATCCTTTACCTGTCTTAACTCCCAAGTTGCCCGACATTACCATGTTAACCAGCAGGGGGCAGGGTGCATATTTTGGATTGCCCAAACCATCATGCATCACACGAAGGATGGACAAACAAACATCCAAGCCAATAAAGTCAGCTAATTGCAAAGGGCCCATTGGGTGGCTCATACCCAGTTTCATTACGGTGTCAATTTCTTCAACACCAGCAACACCTTCATGCAGCGTGATGATAGCCTCGTTTATCATTGGCATTAATATCCTATTGGCTACAAAACCAGGGTAGTCATTTACTTCAACAGGTACTTTATTTAATTGTTTTGATATCTCGAATACAGTTTTAGTCACTTCATCGGAAGTAGAGTAACCCCTTATTACTTCTACCAGCTTCATTATGGGTACTGGGTTCATAAAGTGCATGCCTATTACTTTATCTGCTCTTTTAGTCGCTGCACCAATCTTAGTAATGGAGATGGATGATGTATTGCTTGAAAGTATGGCTTCAGGCGGACAAACTTCATCCAATTGACGGAAGATATCCAACTTAACAGTTTCATTCTCAGTGGCTGCTTCTACAACCAAGTCAACATCTTTAGCACCTTCCCCAATTTTAGTTATTGTGGTTATCCTTCCCAATGCAGCTTGTTTATCAGTCTCAGTGATAATTTCCTTTTTTATTTGGCGGTCCATATTCTTCTCGATGGTTGCCAGTGCCCTCTTTAAAGCTTCTTCAGAGATATCAATCAATGCTACATCAAAACCGTTTTGTGCAAAAACGTGGGCAATACCATTGCCCATTGTACCTGAGCCTATTACTGCTATTTTCTTCATTATTTTTTTTGATTTTTGAGAGAGGCAAATGTAGTTTACTTTAACTATTTCCCCCTTCCCTGGATAACTGTAAGTATTGTATAGATAAGTATTTTGAAATCAACTGCGATAGACATGTTTTCAATGTAAATAACATCGTACTTCAAGCGTTCTACCATTTCATCTACGTTTTGGGCATAACCGAACTTCACCATACCCCATGAGGTGATACCTGGTTTTACTTTTAACAGATGCCTGTAATGAGGAGCAACTTTGATAATCTGGTCGATAAAGTATTGCCTTTCTGGTCTTGGTCCAACTAATGACATATCACCTTTCAATACATTATAAAACTGAGGTAATTCATCAATGCGGAAACTGCGCATAAATTTGCCAAATCTGGTTACGCGTGGGTCATCATCACTGGTTAATTGGGGTTTGCCGTTTTCGGCATTCTGCTTCATTGAGCGGAACTTGTAGATAGTAAAAGGCTTACCGTGTTTGCCGATACGCTCATGCGTGTAGAAAACTGGCCCTGGCGAACCCAACTTAATGAGTAATGCAATGAATGGAAAAAATGGCAATAGGATGAGCAAAGCAAATAGAGAAGCTCCAATGTCAAAGGCTCTTTTAAATGCTTTTTGCCACTGAGGCATTAAATCGGAGTTGATTTGAATGAGTGGCGTGCCGTAAATAGAGTTCATCTTAACGGAACCAGATAAAATGTCGTACATGTCAGGTACTACTTTCAAAGTCACTCCTGTATCTTCAAACTTGTTGATGATATTCTGGATTTTCCCATGTTCGGAAGACTCGATAGCAACAATTGCTTCTTCAAGTCGGTATTCATTTATCAAGCTTTCCACGTTTTCAAGGTTACCCAGGTGCGGCAAATGACCGTTCAACAAATGCCCATGATTACCATTTACATGTATAAAGCCAACGAATTTATTGCCTGAAGATTTACTTTGCGACTCGAGTTCATTGTAGAGTTTGAGTGCTTTTTCATTACTTCCTATCATTAGCGTGGGAAATCCAATTTCCCGGCTGTGGATTTGATGAACGGTTCTGGTTGAAATCATAAGCCTGAAAAAAAAGGTTAGGGAAAAGTGAAGGGTGAAAAGTGCTAGAAAAGATTGGTAATAAGTCTTGTAGGTATTTATCTCATCATCCAGCAGCAGGGCAAAAAAGATGATAATCACCCCAATGAGGGTTATCATAAAGGTTTCAAAGAGCTCTTTGAGGCGTGATACGCGGTAAGGGGCCTTGTATTTACCCGTTAGTGCATATAGTGCCAACCAAAACATGGGTACTGTAATAAGGCCAACAAAAAACCGGTCGTCAAAATCAACTACTGTTTGCCCAAATTTTTTGGCCTCAATAAATATTTTTCTGAATACATAAAAAAGGCCCCAGGCAGCTGCAGCTGCCAGCAAGTCGAAAAAAAGATACTTAAATGCCTGTAAACCTTTGTTCATTACAAATGCACCAGTCTTATGTTATCCACGTAGGCTTCAGCGGTAGCATTACCACCATCTTTTTCCATATAGAAATAGATGTTATAGTCAATGGCTTGAGCCTGGGCGCTTACCTCATTCGTTAAGTTGATATAAATTCGGTTCCACTCTTCCCTTGGGTTAATTACCAAAGAAGGAGGAATTTGCACTAGCTGTGATACAGTATTTGAAAATATACCTACTGAAAAAGTGTTATTGCACTTATAATGTATCTCAAGAAATACAGCCGTTCCGCCTTTTGGTAGTTGAAAGGTATTGGAACTGATTACCTCAATAGCAGTTTGTTCGGCGCTCAATGCAAATTGTGCACATCCAGTGCCTTGAAAAACTTCAGCGGGGTCAGTAATACGATTAACTGTAGTGTCGCTATTGCCAGTTGCTTGCAAAGTGTAGCCAATGTCTTCAAAATTCTCTTCCCACTTGGTGGTGCCTTTATAGCTGGTCACGGGGCTTATGGAAATCACACTGTCCCTAAACAGTTCAATATTGGTTTCGTATAGTTCAAAAAATGGGTAGGCCATTCTTGTTAGCGCTATTCCATTAATCTTAATACCCGGAGCTATCTGTACGCCATTGATGCCACCAGCCAAAACAGGTATAGTGGCAGGTAATTCAAACACTCCTTGAAGATTGCCATTTACATATAACCATGCATCAGAAATATTGTAAGGCGCTTTGTAATCGGCATTTAGTGCTATTGAATCAATATGGATATAGGAAGGTATGTCTTCCTCTGGGTTGATAATTTCACAGGAAGAGAAACTTAAGCCGATAATAACGGTTAAGAAAGCCCAAAAGCCATTAATTTGTTTTACGCTCATCAGCATCTTCTGCTCTACAATTCTTCTTTTAAAACGCGGCTGTTATAAACGTAAAATTCTACCCGATAGTCTTATTGTATTAGGTTAAGGGACTGGTTAATCCTGTCCAAAATCTTGTGTGCTACATCCAAGGCATTATACCCATCTTCCATAGTTACAAGAGGTTCTGTGTCGTTAAGTATTGCTTTTTGAAAGGCTTCCAACTCTGCTTTTATGGCGTTTGTTTCCATTACTTCAGGCACCTCAAAGGTAACTGCTTTTTTTCCTTTTCCTTCTCCCAAATCTATAAACATTTCGTCGGGCTTAGGCTCTCCAGAAATGTTTTTCAGGCGTACAATATCTGTCTTTTTCTTCAGAAAATCAATTGAAATATAAGCATCTTTCTGGAATAGACGCATTTTACGCATGCTCTTAACTGATATCCTACTAGCCGTTAAATTGGCAACGCATCCGTTGTCAAACTCAATTCTGGTATTGGCTATATCAGGAGTGTCACTCACAACCGCGACGCCACTAGCGCTTATTCTTTTTATAGGTGACTTAACCAGGCTTAAAATGATATCAATATCGTGTATCATCAAATCCAGGATAACAGGCACATCCGTACCACGAATATTGAATTGTGCCAACCTATGTGCCTCAATAAACATAGGTTGTGTGCAATAATCCTTGGCAGCTGTATAAGCTGGGTTGAATCTTTCTACATGTCCCACTTGCACTTTTACCTTTGCTTCGCGTGCCAGCTCCATCAAGCTGTGTGCTTCATCAAGAGTATTGGTAACAGGCTTTTCAATAAAAACATGTTTTGAGCTTCTCAATGCCTGCGAAGCGCAATCGTAGTGAGACAGGGTAGGTGTTACCACATCCACTACATCACATTGATTGATAACTTCTTCTACTGAACCGAGGTTGGATATTCCAAACTCATTTTCTACTTCAGCAGCCTTATCAGTGTCAGGATCAAAGAAGCCTACCAATTCATATCCAGGTATTTCTTTTGCCAACCTGATATGAATTTTACCTAAATGCCCAGCCCCTAAAACACCAATTTTCAACATGAGGGTTATTCTTTGATGGCAAAGGTATTTTAATTGTAAGGTGTGCCAATATTATCGGTCAAGTGTTTTAAACAACCTTTTGTTGAAAATAAGGACTAACTTTATGGGTGATGATATCATCTTACTTGCTTTCTTTAAGGCAGGAAAAGGAGATTATTAAATGAACGACACTTTTAAGCATAAGGGATTAAGAAAAAAGCTGGTTGCCCAGCTTAGAGAAAAGGGAATACAAGATGAAAACGTGTTGGCTGCAATGGAAGCAGTGCCCCGCCACTTATATCTTGATTTAGCATTTATGGAGCATGCTTATGAAGACAAAGCGTTTAAAATTGGTGCTGGGCAAACTATTTCTCAACCCTATACGGTTGCTTTTATGAGTGAACTATTGAATGTAAGGAAAGGGGAGAAAATTCTTGAGGTTGGAACAGGTTCTGGTTACCAGGCCAGCATACTTGTTGAGCTTGGGGCAAAAGTGTATTCCATTGAGCGCCAAAAATTACTTTACGACTGTTCTCGTCACCTGTTAAAGAAACTTCATTTTAATGCCAAGTGCTTTTATGGTGATGGCTATGCGGGGCTACCTTCATTCGCTCCTTTTGATAAAGTGATTGTAACTGCTGGAGCGCCTTATATTCCTAATGCACTGGTTGGGCAACTGGTAGTAGGAGGCATTATGGTAATACCAGTGGGCGAAGGCAGTGTGCAAACCATGGTACTAATTGAAAAGAGAGCTGAAGACGATATCGTTCAGACTGAATTGGGTGCGTTTCGTTTTGTGCCTCTCTTAGAAGATAAATCCTGGGCGAGATAACCAGTTTTTCTTTTTACATTTATCCACTCTCAATGGATAAATTTTTTTCAACTTTTGTTTCCGTCTTTTTTCTGGTTATGGGTCCATTATTGTTGTGTGCCCAGCAGTATAACTTCAAGCGTATTTCTATTGAGGAAGAATTACCTCAGGCTGGTGTTTATGATATTTATGAAGATAGCAATGGTTTCCTTTGGATAGCGCTGGAAGGAGGCGGGGGGTGTATGTACGATGGTATGGAAATAACCAACTATACCATAGCCGATGGCTTGGCTCAAAATATGGTCCGCTCCATAGGAGAAGATGAGGAAGGTAATTTGTGGTTTGGTACCTCAGGCAACGGTATCAGCAAATTTGATGGCAAGGTATTCATTAACTATTCTACCGGGCAAGGCTTATCGTCAGAACATGTGAGGGCAATAGTAGAAGATGATTATGGTGACATGTGGTTTGGAACCTTTAATGGAGGAGTTTGTAAACTGCTGAAGAATGCAAAGGATAGCACTCAGCAGTTCTTGTGTTTTGATGTAAGTGATGGACTGATTAATAACAGAATTTGGAGTTGCCTAAAGGATAGCAAAGGCAATATTTGGTGGGGAACGAGCGGTGGAGTGAGCATGTGGAATGGTAAATCATTCAAGAATTTCACTCAACGAGATGGCCTCCCAAATGATAATATCAGAGCCATTTTTGAAGACGGACTGGGTAATATTTGGTTTGGTACTGACGATGGTGCTGTGGAATACGATGGTGAAAATTTTACAGTATATAATAAGCAATCAGGGTTAATAGATGATAAGGTAACGGCAATCAATCAGGATAAGGTGGGTAAAATGTACTTCGGCACTGAGGAAGGCATAACCCGATATGATGGAATAGATTATCAACACTTTACTGAAAAACAAGGGCTTAGCAACAACTTTATAAGGGATATTTATCTCGATAGAACAGGTAACCTTTGGTTTGCGACTAACTTTGGTGGTATCAATAGGTATAGTGGGGATGACTTTGTGCACTTTTCTCAAACAGATGGGTTAAGGAATAATCAGATTTTGAGTGTGCTGGCTGATGGTAGTGAGATTATCTGGCTTGGGACTTTTAAGGGACTATCCAAGATGACTTTTGACTTCAATAAGTTAAAATCTCTGGAAAATGTCAATTTACCAAGTATCAATGATGAAGCTGTGAATAGGGTAGTTGATAATGGAGATGGAACCCTGCTATTGGCAACGTCCAATGGTTTATATCAATACGATAAAAAAGAAAGTTTAACTCATTTATTATCAGATAATTATGTGTTTTCTGTTTATCGGGATGGTGGCGAAGTTTGGGTGGGGCTCGGAAACAAGTTATTGTATACAAATGAGTTGAAGGGAAAAGACACAAAATTTGAAGATTGGTCAGAGAAGGCTGGGCTGGATGGTAGCCTGGTAAGCGTGTGTTATAAGGATAAAAAAGGGCGGCTTTGGTTGGGTGCTTCTAATGGGCATTTGGTTTTAAGGGATGGAGACAGTTTTAAACAAATTGGTAAGGAAGACAATCTTGAGTTTATATCATGCATAACAGAAGATACAGCTGGCAACCTTTGGGTGACCACAGAAGGATATGGCTTATTCAGGCTAAGAGATAACGAAAGCACTAAGGGGTTTGATATCAGACGTTACACAAAAAAGGATGCTAATCTTCCTGTGAATATGTACATCGCCATTTTTGATGATGAGAACTATTTATGGTTGGGGTATGGCAATGGTGCGGATAGGGTTCAGGTGGATGAAAATGGTAACATCGTTAGGAAAAAACATTTTGGGATTAATGAAGGTTTTGTTGGTATCGAGAGTAATCCTAATGCCGCTTTGAGGGATAGCTGGGGTAATATCTGGTTTGGGACTGTGAAGGGAGCCACCCACTATAATACTTATGCGAGGAGTATCAATAAGCAAGAGTCTCACACTCACATCACCGATGTAAGGCTTTTCTATAACGAGGTAGATTGGAAGTCCAGTGAGTATGCAGTGGGAGTGGAAGGTCGTCTTAGCCACCCAGTGGGATTAGAATTGCCCTACAACCAGAATCACCTATCATTTAATTTTATTGGCCTTAATCTTAAAGCACCCACCAATGTTTTGTACCAATGGAAGCTCGAGGGATTTGATAGTGATTGGGTGGAGTCTACTTATAAGCATGATGTGACTTACTCCAACCTTCCTCATGGGAAATATACTTTCTTGGTGAAATCATGCAATGATGATGGTTTGTGGGACAAAGAACCTGCCGCACTCAGTTTCACGATTACCCCACCATTTTGGCGCACATGGTGGTTTTACATTTTGGTGAGTGTATCTGGACTGGTACTAATATTTGTTTTCACCCAATACCGTGAACGCCAATTGATAAAGGACAAAGAACGATTACAAGTATTAGTAGATAAGAGAACGGCTGAAGTAGTGAAACAGAAAGAGGAATTAGTGGTTGAAAAGAAAAAGTCTGACCAACTACTACTCAATATTCTGCCTTATGAAACTGCAGAAGAATTGAAAGAAAGGGGTAAGGCAAGTGTAAAACACTATGATTTGGTATCGGTGCTCTTTACTGATTTTGTAGGGTTTACTAAGATAGCTGAGAAGCTAAAGCCAGAGGAATTGGTGAAAGATTTAGACCAGTATTTCAAGGCCTTTGATGAGATAATGGAGAAGTATGGGATAGAAAAGATAAAGACTATTGGTGACGCCTATATGTGTGCTGGTGGTTTGCCGATACCCAACAAGAACAATCCGATAAAGGTGGTATTGGCTGGCTTGGAAATGCATAGGTTAGTTGATAAGATAAACGAGCAGAAAAAAGCTAATGGTGAGGCTGTTTGGACTATAAGGCTGGGAATACATACAGGCGAGGCTATTGCTGGTGTGGTGGGTAAAAAGAAGTTTGCCTATGATATTTGGGGTGATACCGTGAATACTGCCAGCCGTATTGAAAGCGGGGGAGAGATGGGTAAAGTAAACATCTCAGGACCTACCTATGATAGGGTGAAGGAGTATTTTAACTGCACCTATCGCGGTAAGTTGCCAGCCAAGAATAAGGGAGAGATAGATATGTATTTTGTAGAAAGTATCAAAGCTGAGTATTCTGAAAAGGGAGAAGGGGTTTATCCTAATGATGCCCTTGCAGAGAGGATTACGGTTTAATTACTTCTTCTGGTATTTCCAGTGCCTTTGTTTACCTTCTTCTAGTAACTCAATGGTTTTATCCAATCGCTTCAAGCGGGTGGCTTCCGTTTTGGCCTCTGTTAGCCATTCTATATACTCTTTATGGTGCGAGTAGCTGAAACCATCCCAGGTCTCCCTGGCTTTTTTGCTTCGTTTCAGAGCTTCACTAAGGTAGTCGGGTGTTACTAGTTCTTTTTTAGCCTTTTCAGTTGGTTTCTTGGGTACTTTAATTCCCTTTTCATTCAACACCATCGCTTCTTTGATGTAGTCAATAATGATTTGGTCTTCGGGTAAATCGTGCAGGCTGGTAATTTTTCCAAAGCTACCCATTCCTGTGTTGCCAACATCGGTGATAATACCGTGAGGGTCTTTCATTATTTTTCCCTTCCAAAACCCGAACGCACAATGGGCTTTAAATGCTGCCATGTTGCACATCATGGTTCCTGTATATCCAAAGTTGGGCATTCCCCATTTGATGGTTTCTTCCACCTCAGGGCAGGCTTTATGGATTAACTTCCTTAAATGATTCAAGATAGGTTTCGCAAAATCATTGGCCTTTTCTATGTAGGCATCTACTTTAGGTTCTTGTTTTACCATTGTTTGTGAGATTTTAACTGCTGTAAATTTAAGCGTTCTTCAATAAGTAGCCAGTTAGGATTTTCTTTTGCAATCAATAATATTTATTTTCAGCGAACCTTACCTATGAACCATGCGACATCCTGAACTGAATTTTCAGAGTTTTTATCAAACTCGATTGCAAGAGCAATTATTGGAGCTTAACAGGAAAAAAATACCAGCTTTGCTTGCCACAGGGTATATAAGATTTACCATTGTGATCTTCTACATCGTTTTCTTTAGCATCTTTCTTGGGTTTGTTTACAATTTCACCAAGGATGTTCCAATCATGTGGATAGTAGGGGCTTTTATGATTTTTGTGGCTTTTCTGGTGCTATATGGTAATATCAGAAAATACGTTCTTCAAGACCTTAGGAAGTTTTTTCCGCAGCAGGCTGAAGATAGGAGGCTGGTGGGTGTAATTACTATTGGTTCGATTATTACTATGATGGTTGGTGCTGGGGTGCTGGGAGCGTTTTACCTGGGTGATTTTCACGATTTCGACTTTTTTATGAGGTATGGTGGTGCCATCATTGGTATGATAATCATATTGATACCAGTTATCTTTCTAAAAAAAGTGGCTCAGGGTTTCGCTTCTCACTATAAAGAGGTATTGATTCCTGAACTAATAAACTATCAAGGTGTACAGGCTACTTACAGTGGCGATAAGTTTGTTTCACAAGGAGAATTTTTGGAAAGTGGGCTTTATGAACCCGAGAGTATCCATGAATATAAAGGCTATGACTTGATTGAAGGTAAAAACGGTGAGACAGATTATCGCTTTTCTCAACTAGAAGTGCAGGAGTATCGAAGGGGAAGGGGAAAAAGCTCTAAGAGTCAGATAATTGAGATATTCAAAGGGCTTTTTTACATAGCCGATTTCCATAAAAGAACGGAAGGGCATACACTTGTTGTTCCTGATATGGCCACAGAAATATTCGGGCGCAATTTAGGGGAACGATTGAATAAGATAGGCGAGATGGTTTATAAGGGTGTTAAGCTGGAGCAATTGGAAAATACAGAATTTGAGGAATACTTCTCCGTTTTTTCTTCTGACCCGGTTGAAGCCAGGTTTATTTTATCCCCCAAACTAATAGAAAGCATAGTAGACTTGAGAAAAGAGCTTGGTAGGGATTATTCGTTGTCATTCAAGAATGGAAAAATGTTTATTACAATTGAAAGTGGCAGAGACTTTCTTGGTCCTGATGTTTTCAATTCTTTGGACAATAAAAAGAGAGCAGAAGAGATAAACGATTTTCTTTCTATGGTATTTAAGATTACCCAAAAATTCGACCTCAATACCCGGATTTGGGGGAAGTAAGCTAACCAAACAACCCAAGAGATTGGAGTTCTTTTTTCATATTTTCTCTTGCTTGGGCTTCATACAGGTCAGCAAAGTGTTTGGTATAGAAAATATGATTATTTTCAAGTGTCTTCTTTAGAAACTTTCGTCTTCCAATGTTGTAGAGTATGCCTGGAATGTTATTAAACTCCTTCTTTACATTTTTATAATATTCGTGGTAGCTTTCCCACGGGGCGCCAAGTATAGACATATCAATGTCAAGAAAAATCCTTGAAAGTTCATCGTCTGATTGATGGTCTTTTGTATCTATTATAAGCTGTGATATCTTTTCAATTATAGGTTGTTTAACCCCAAGTTGTTGTAAATTTTGTGCGCTGTACTCGGCACTTTTATATTCATTATCAGTTTTTCCGGGCAGGTATATCACATCATGCATAAAAGTGGCTATTACCAGTATAGTTTCATCTTCAGCATTCAACTTGAGGTCATCAATCTTTTCTAGCATTTGTGTGATATGATTGAGATTGTGGTAAGACCTACTTTTTTCATTATAGCGAAAAACAATATCCTGAAACAATCCATCTGATTTTGAACCTGGCAGTAGGTATTCTATGGCCTCGTGCCAGTAATCAATTAAAGCCTTGGATTTCATGTGTTAAAAGTAAGAAGAACTATTATTTAATTGTACCGCGCACTAAAGTAGTTTGAGGCGTTTTTTTAATAAAGTAATTCTGTAAAAAACACTTTTATATCTATATTGCCAACCAGTTAAAAACTATGGATTTTAAGAAGTGGAATAAGATTGCTGGATGGGTAATTTTCGGCATTGCATTTATTGTTTATGCACTGACAGCGCAGCGCTCAGTAATGTTTTGGGATAGTGGGGAGTTTTTGGCCAGTATCTATAAACTGCAAGCAACGCATCCACCAGGAGCTCCTTTATATACTATTCTTGGTAGGATATTTACGCTCTTTTTTCCTGTAAGTTCAATTGCTTATGCGGGCAGTCTGTTTTCAGCACTGTGTGGGGCTTTTACTATTTGGTTTTTATATCACGCTATTATATGGTTGGTGCGAAAGTTAAGCTCCCGACTTGAGTTGGAAGGCTCATCAACTGACTTTGCAGTACTGGCCTCTGGTGCTATCGGTGCACTGGCGCTTACCTTTAGCGATAGTTTCTGGGTATCTAGCACTGAGGCTGAAGTGTATACCCTTTCCACCTTCTTTATGGCCGCGGCGTTTTGGTGTATTACCAAGTGGGAAAATGAAGGAGAAGATAATAAGTGGTTGGTGTTTATTGCATACCTACTTGGGCTTTCAATAGGGGTGCACATTCTTAACTTGGCGATACTATTCCCCATTGCAATGATTATAGTACTCAAGAAGTTTGACCTAAACTGGAAAGCCATTGGCATTGGTTTGGGCTCGGCTTTGGTGCTGTTTTTTGCCGTTAATAGTGGCTTGGTTCAAGGGTTTCTAAAATTGGCTATTAAGATAGAGATAAGCGCTGTTAACTCTTGGGGTCTTGGCAGGCATAATGGCTTTTATATTCTGATTGGGTTACTAGCTGTCTTATTTACCGGCGGAATTTATTGGGCAAGGAAAAGTAGAAAACCATGGGTGGAAACCATTCTGTTTGCGGTGATTGTATTCACGGTTGGTTGGTCAAGCTACACTATGGCAGTGATAAGAACCGGAGTACATACACCGACTTCCAATGATGCAGCTGACGCCCTTAGGCTGTTAAACTATCTCCAATCAGACCAATTTGCTTTTTCGGATAGGCCGCTAATCTATGGCCCAACTTTTAATTCAGTTCAGGATGCGGAGAAGCCATGGACTGATAGAAAACCTGTTTTGGTTTATGATGAAAAAGCCAAGAAGTATATTGTAAGTAATGACGGAAAGTTAAGGCAACCCATATATGATAATGCCACCAAGACTATATTTCCCAGGATGTACAGCCCCTCACCAATCAATGTTCAGGGTTATAAGCTTTGGGTTGATTATATGGGAAGAACGGTAACTACTGCCAATGGAGGTAAAGTGGTTGTACCAACCCTGGGAGATAACCTGGCTTTCTTCTTTAAATATCAATTGGGTTGGCTTAACCTACGGTATTTGATGTGGAATTTTGCAGGCAGGCAGAATGACATTAAAGGCATAGGCACACCTTCAGACGGGAATTGGGAGAGCGGCATTCGCTTTTTGGATAAAGGTAGGGTAGGTAGCTCAATTGTTACTCCTGAATATCAAAAAAACAATCAGGGCAATAATCATTATTATTTATTGCCCTTGTTGCTTGGGCTGGTAGGAGTAGCTTTTTTGTATATGTTCGGTAAAAAAGAGTTGTTGGTATCAGGCCTCTTTTTTCTGGCGTTTGGTGTTGCTATCACCATCTTTATCAACCAGTTGCCCATACACATCCTCGTGAGGGAGCGTGACTATATTTTCTTGGGTGCATTTTATGTGTTCTGTATGTGGATTGGGATAGGTGTTTTTGGTTTATTCTATTGGCTTGGTGAATTATTGCCAGAGCAAACCAAGGCCTATGTGGTATCAGGTGCTTGCCTTTTACTGGTTCCTGGATTGATGGCCTTTAAGGGGTGGGATGACCATGATAGGTCAAATGACAACCTGGCTAGAGTTACCAGCAAAAATATGCTAGACCAATGTGAGCCAAATAGCATATTAATAGTGTCAGGCGATAATATCACATTCCCATTGTGGTATATGCAGGAAATTGAGAATTACAGGACTGATGTTCGTGTTATTGATTACAACCTACTTAACTTGGATTGGTATATAGAAAGGGCTAAGAGGAAGATATATGAGTCAGAACCTATAGATATTAGCCTACCAGTAGAATTCTATCAATATGGCAGGACCACGGTTTATCCCTTAAACAAAAACCAGAATGTAAATGCTTATGCGCCAGTTGACAGGGCAATAGATTTTCTTGAAAAAACTGAGGCAGGAAAACACCTACCAACTGATTTATTCAGCCTGCCTGTTGATACAGCGGCCCTCTTGAAAAGGGGAATTGATTTCTCAAAGTATAATGCTGTAATGGTACCTGAGGTAAGATGGCAACTAACTAAGCAACAATATACTCTTCAGGACATAGCCATGATGGATATTTTATTGCAGAATAAGTTTGAACGCCCAGTATACTTTTCTAATACTGGAGGAAACCAGTTTTATATTGGTTTAGAAAAGTATTTCCTGAATAAGGGCTTGGTGTATCAATTTTTGCCCATTGCGCCAAAACCTGGCAAGGCATGGAGTAAGCTAGTGGATATTGCGGCTATTGACAAACTGGTTAAAGAGGACATTAACCTCGAACAATTTGCGGACACTACAGCTTTTATCAACTCTACCAATGTGTCATTTATACAGAACGTATATAGACCCATGTTTCACAATCTGGCATTTGCATATGGTGAACTTGGACAATTTGAAGAGTGTACAAAAGTTCTTGATTTGGCGCAAGGGATGTTTCCGGATAAGAGTGTGCCTTATGATGATATGATGTATGAAATGGGATTATCCTACCATAGAGTTGGGAAGAATGAGGAGTTTAGAAGAGTGATACGAATAGTGATGCGCAACTTGATGGATAAGATGAATTGGTACACTTCATTTGACCCCAAACATGATTTGATTACTTATGAGGAAGCATCAAAAATTGGTATAAGGCTGGCTGAAATGATGACTGAAATTGGTCAGCTTGATGCTGGTTTAGTAGCTGAATTTGAGCCACAGTTAAATGAACTGCAAGCACAGTATACCGACTGGATGCTGGAAAATAGGGTAATTTCAAAAAAAGTGAATAAACCTACAGAAGGTTTTTAGCGGTTAAATATTCCTTTACGGTTTCATACATATAGTCAAGATGAGTTTTGGTTAACCCAGGCCACACACCCATCCAAAAGGAGTCTTTCATAACTATATTAGTATTGGTAAGGTCACCAACAACTCGGTATTCAACACCCTGATATGCTGGGTGCTTGGTGATATTACCCGCGAAAAATAGGCGAGTACCAATCATTTTACTGTTGAGATACTTGGTAATATCGTTTCTGTTTACTTTGCCATCTTTGCACGTTAGCATAAAGCCAAACCAGCTAGGATTGGCATTTATAGTTGCTTCGGGAAGTATAAAGAACTCCTCAAACTCAGAGAATAATTGTTTTAGGTAAGCATGATTTTCTCTTCGGGCATCCACAAAACTATCCAGTTTTCGAATTTGGCTCAAGCCAATGGCAGCCTGTATGTCAGTCATCTTAAGGTTGTAACCAATGTGACTAAATACATATTTATGGTCATAACCGTCAGGTAGTTCAGCGTGGCATTGCTCAAACCTAGTACCGCAGGTATTGTCTTTACCCGGGATACACCAGCAGTCACGGCCCCAGTTACGCATACTAGTGACTATTTTCTTTAGCTTACTATTATTGATGATAACAGAGCCACCTTCGCCCGTGGTGATTTGGTGAGCAGGGTAGAAGGATATAGTTGAAAGGTCGCCAAAGCTACCTGTTGGTTCATCATTATAGGTGGAGCCCAAGGCATCACAGTTATCTTCAATCAGCCAGAGGTTATACTTATCTGCTAGCTGCCTGATTTTAGCAACATTAAATGGGTTACCCAAAGAGTGAGCTAGTATAATGGCTTTGGTTTTGCGGCTGATGGCAGCTTCCACCAAATCACTGGCTATGTTGTAAGTAGGTATATCTATATCAACAAAAACAGGAATGCACCCATGCTGTACAATAGGGTTGATGGTAGTAGGGAAGCCAGCAGCAACGGTAATCACTTCATCGCCGCGCTTGATAGCCCTTTCACCCAATTTAGGTGAAGTGAGGCTTGCAAAGGCAACAAGGTTAGCGGACGAACCAGAATTAACCAAAGCCGCATATTTAGTGTTAAGGGTTTTGGCTAATTGCAATTCAAACTGCCTGCAGTATTCACCTTCAGTTAGCCAGCCAGTTAGCAAGGCATCTACGCCAGCTATAATATCTTCTACCCCTAAAGTAGGGGCTGCTGCTTGCAAAAGGTCTTCACCGGCAACCTTTTCTGCGCTTATGTTTTTAGAAACAATCAGCTGCAGTGCAGATAGGATGTCATCAGGTAAATTCTTCTTGGCGCTCAAATCACTTATTTCCTTCAATAGCGTCATACGTTGCCACACCTAATATATTAAAGATATTTCAATAGTCAGCAGTTTCCAAAGTAACTAAAACAGTTAAAGGGAACCTATTCTTTTTTTCAGTAGTTTTCAACAATGGAGAAATTCCTTAGTTGCGAACAAATTGATATAACCTTTTTTTGGTTTTATAGTCATGTTTTGGTCTAGTGGTTAGGTAGTAATGTGTTTCCTAATTGTTATGATGAACTAAAAATTATGAAAAGACATGAAAGAAAAAACTATATAAATGCTAATCGTAAGTACTCACGGAAAGTGAAAAATGTGAGACTTCACGCAGAGTGTGAGTTCTCATAGGGAGGAAATGTTTTTGAAAAATATCTAATTAATCTTGACCAGCTTTCCGTCAAACCCAGCACTTATAATATGGTCTCCTAACTGAATCACATCTTGCACAAAGTTGTCATGTTTAGTAATCTTTTTACCATTAATACAAACAAGAGTGTCTTCACTTGCTGTGATGACCTTTTTATCCTCAATAATGACTCTCCGAATAATATCTTCATGGTACATATGTCGATAAGCTATTGAATGATCCATATTAAACTGAAGAAGTTCGCCAGTTTTTGAACCACAAAAGATACTATCCTCGTTTATGGCTAGTGAAAATAACCCATGATCGTTTTTGAATATAAACTCAGAAGTTCCATTTAAATCAGTTTTTCGTAGTGTTCCATCATCAGATACTGAGTATATATTGTTCCCGATAGTCTCGATCTCCCAAATCCATCCTTGATGAATGGAGTATTGAGTCAGCTTTTTGAGATTTTTTGTGTAAACGGTTATTTCACCATTTGTGCTACCAGTTATAACTTTTTCATTAACGACTTTAATAGTTAATATCATAGAATCGACCTTTACAGACTTTATTTCATTTCCTGCTAAATTCCATTTTTTTAAAGTCATATCTCTAGAAGAAGAAATGAACTCATTGTTTCCAATATTAGTAATGTCAATAATTGACTTTGTATGAAGCTTAAAACTGTTTATAAGCTGAATGTCTTTGCTCCAATGCTTAATAAATTTGTCTCTCCCTCCACTTAAAAATGTCTTGTCGTTAAGCTTGGTTAAGCACCATATATAGCCCTTATGATGGTTTTTGTTTTTGTATTCAATTATGAAGTCGGA
>JANQJC010000014.1 GCA_028281825.1 Flavobacteriales bacterium | reverse complement strand
AGACCTTACTGCCAATCCTGATGCCTATTTGGACAATCCCAAAATTCAGGAGTTTGCTAATGACTTCAACTCTGAAAAAAGACAAAGGGAAAAAGACTTTATCATTGGTTCTGGAGCATACACCTTGGATGAGTTTACCACTGGCCAGCGCGTTGTATTAAAGAGAAAAGAAAACTGGTGGGGTGACAAGGTGGGGGCTATTAATCCTTACTTTGAGGCCTATCCACCAAAGCTAATCTATCAAACCATTAACGACCAAACAGCCGCCTTAACTGCACTTAAAGCAGAAAAGCTGGATGTAATGCGCTCAATCAAATCTAAAGATTTTGCATCCCTACCAGAATCAGATAAGTACAATGCTAACTACAACTCGCATACCCCAATGCAGTTGGCATATGCCTATATTGGCATCAATACCCGCTTACCAAAATTTGCCGACAAAAGAGTTCGCCAGGCATTTGCTCACCTGGTAGATGTTGACAAGCAAATGAAAATCATTAAGTATGGCATGGCTCAGCGCGTTGTGGGTCCAATCCATCCTTCAAAAAAGAACGAATACAACAACGACCTTCCATTATATGATTACAACCCAGAAAAAGCCAAAGCCCTATTAACAGAAGCTGGTTGGGCTGATAGTAATGGTGATGGTAATCTGGATAAAGAAATAGATGGTAAGAGGGTTGAATTGACAGTCACTTTTACATATAATGCGGGTAATGATGAGCGCAAGGCTACTGCCCTATTCTTCCAGGAAGAAGCCAGAAAAGTAGGTATTGCAGTTGATGTAGTTCCACAAGACTGGTCAGTATACCTTGAAAAGCAAAAACACCACGAATTCGAAATGTTCTATGGTGGCTGGATTTCAACTCCAGTACCAAACGACCACAAGCAAATATATCACAGCGAGTCATACAACGGTGGTTCTAACTATGTAGGCTTTGACAAGGCTGACCCATTGATTGACTCTATCCGTGTGACTTTGGATGATGCAAAACGCGCTGAAATGAATAAGCGTTTCCAGGCTATCCTTCATGATGAAGTACCTTACATCTACTTATGGACACCAACTGAAAGGATTGCAATACACAAGCGTTTCACAGACGCAAAGGCTTCTGTAATGCGCCCTGGATATTGGGAATCTGGTTTTAGTGTTGGTTCAAAAGCCATCGCTAATAATTAATTATTCATAAGCGGGGAAGGGTTTTATGTTTCAATACCTTTTAAAGAGGTTACTCATCTTTATACCTACTTTGGTGGTAATCTCATTAGTTACCTTTGCATTAAGTGTTAGTGCACCTGGTGACCCTGTTGAAGCTATGTTGAATAAACTGGCTGGTGGCGATGGTCAGGCCTCTAATAAGTTGGCCACTGAAAAATCATACATTGACACCCGCCATTCGCTTGGGCTCGACCTTCCTATCTTCTACTTCTCTTTCAGCAATGCCGCCAGTTGCGATACATTATATCGTATCCCCAAGCCTGGACACAGAGAGGCATTGGAACGTTTAACGTATGAATATGGCAACTGGCCGCAAATATCGGAGTTCTATCATAATACAAGGGCGCTTGAGCTAGAGACCTATTACGTAGAAAGGACTGACACTAACGCTACCCCATTGGGCAGAACAAAAGATAGGCTGGCTACCATCCTATATACAGATAATGGTGATGAAATAACGCGTCTGTTTGATGAAGTATCCGAGAACATTGATAACGGCTTGGGACTTGAAGCATTAAAGGCTACCTACAACAATACAAGGGCTTCGTGGGACCAGGTAATAGCTACCCAAGACCCAAGTAAAAAGTATATTCCTGCGATACACTTTTATGGGTTAAACAACCAATACCATAACTGGATAACCAGCTTTCTTGTTGGTGATTTTGGCACATCTTATCAAGACAAAAGGCCCGTATTCTCTATACTGATGGATGCCTTGAGTTGGACAGTAATGATTAGCATCATTTCTATTCTTATCTCCTACCTTATTGCAATACCACTAGGAGTAAAGTCTGCAGTGAATAAGGGTAAAGTGAGTGAAAAAATCACCACTACAACCCTATTCATTCTATATTCACTACCCAGTTTTTGGATTGGTACAATGCTCATCATTTACTTGTGTGGTGGTGACTATTTGGATTGGTTCCCTCCTGCTGTTTCATTACTCGACCTGCCAGATGATGCATCTTTTGGTGAACGCTTTTCGCAAACTGCTTATCACTTAGTATTACCAATTATATGTCTAACGTATGGTTCCCTGGCTTACATCAGCAGACAAATGAGGGGTGGCATGTTAAGTGTACTAGGTCAGGATTTCATCAGGACGGCAAGAGCTAAAGGCCTAAACCAAAAAACCGTTACATGGAAACACGCCATGCGTAATTCATTACTTCCAATCATCACTTTATTCGCTTACCTGTTTCCTGCAGCAATATCTGGTTCTATTGTGATTGAATATATCTTCTCAATACCAGGTATGGGAAGGGTAACGCTGGAAGCGCTTTTGGCAAGAAATTATCCTATTGTTTATGCGGTAATGATGTTT
>JANQJC010000027.1 GCA_028281825.1 Flavobacteriales bacterium | reverse complement strand
TCATTGACCGCAGTATAAGTATATTGGACAGTTTAATCTTAACTGATGGTATTATCCAAACTGATACTTTCTTTATAGAGATTAAAGACAATGCAAAAGCTGTGGGTGCTGCCGACACCAGTTACGTGGAAGGGAAAGTGAAGAAAACAGGAAATGAGGCCTTTACATATCCAGTTGGGAAAAATGGTCATTACAAACCAATAGCAATATCCGCACCCTCAAGTACAACCGCAGAATTTGTTGCTGAATACCTTAATAAAAATTCAGATGATGATTACAGCCATACCAGCAAAGATGGAACTATAAACAGACTTAGTACGAACGAATATTGGAACCTAGATAGAACGGCGACTACTAATACGGTAAGTGTTACTCTTAGTTGGGAAGAAATGAGTTGTGTTTTAGACACATTGGCTAATTTAAAAATAGCAGCTTGGGATGGCAGTCAATGGAAAGACCTTGGAAATGGTGGTACTACTGGTGATACTGCTGTAGGGACAATCGTTACATCGAGTGTGTCTACAATATATGGCCCTTTAACATTGGCAACCATTGATACATTTAGGTGCACACCTTGTATGGCATTTGCAGGAAATGATACCATCATAGAAGCAGGTCAATATCTTAAATTAGGAGAGGAAGGTGATTACACCAATGATTACATATGGACACCAAATACATGGATGGATGATGATACATTAGCCAATCCAGTAGTTCATCCTCATGAAACAACTGTGTATTCCGTTGCTGTTACTAATCCTATTGGATGTGTTGCTACAGATAAGGTGAATGTAGAGGTTCCGCCAGATCAGGGTTTTACTTTGGTTATTTGCGAAGATAACAGTATCCAAGCTTTTGGGACAAACAGAGAGTATCAATTAGGACAAGGTACCACTCAACCATTGTGGTCTGAGCTTCCTCTTGATGTAAATAGTCTTTCTTCTGTTACTTCAGTTGCAGTAGGAAGGTCTCATGGTTTGGCCCTATTAAACAACGGAACGGTATATTCATGGGGAGTTAACGGCAGTGGACAAACGGGGCAACCTTTTGGAAATCCTTCTCAAGTTTCCGAGCCAGAATTAGTACCTAACCTATCGTGTGTTAAGGCAATAGCTGCGGGACAATTTTTTTCAGCTGCATTATTAGATGATGGAACCATACAAACTTGGGGTAGCAATAATAGGGGACAACTGGGAGATGGGACAAATACTCCTTCTTATACTCCCGTTCAAGTTACTGGTATCAGCAATGCTATAGCTATTTCTGCTGGCACCGAACACATGATAGCATTACTTGATGACGGAACGGTAAAAGCTTGGGGAGTGAATAACGAGGGGCAACTTGGCAATGGAAATACTTCTCCAAGTAATGTTCCTGTTTCTGTTTCAAACCTCTCAAGCATTATTAAAATAGATGCAGGGGGGCTTCATAATATAGCACTAAAGAACGATAATTCTATCTATACATGGGGAGCTAATTATAGTGGGCAATTGGGCAATGGTTCCACCTCGTACTCTTCAACACCTGTAACTCCTACAGGTTGGACAAGCAGTGCTGTTGCTGATATATCTGCTAGTCGAAACAATACCATGATTTTAAAGTCTGACGGCACTTCCCTAGTTTGTGGAACTAATGTCTGGGGTGGTTTTGGTGTATGTAGTCCGAGCTCGAGCAATACACTAGAGACTGGCCCCACATTGTCAAATGCAATTGAAATTGTCTCACCATCTTCGCATAATCATCAATGGGCTATAGGAAGTGATGGAAAGCTTTGGACATGGGGGTATAACCAAGAAGGACAATTAGGTCTGGGTTATACTTCTGGTTATGAATGCGTCGCGACATGGGTTAACGATCCTGAATTATTAGAAAACTACTGCCCAATTATTCCAAGCTCACAACCAACGAGCCTATTAAGTATTTCAGTAACTTTCGAGGATTATATTTGTGGTAGTAACGATGGAACCCTAACGGCAGCAGCTACTGGAGGTGTAGGTCCTTACACCTATAGTTGGTCACCTTCCACAGGTCTTAGCGCCACAAATGTAGCCAATCCAACAGTCGATTTGTCTTCCGTGCAGACTTCCGTGACATATACGGTTACCATTACAGATGCAAGCGGGTGTTCAAAGGAAGAAGAAGTAACCGTTTCCTACCATCCTTGTTGTGAGGGGCATTATTACTATATGCCAAACCCGCCAGGTAATGATTTGACTATTTCAGTTGGCGATGATGACCATTCATCAGATTGGTCTGGTGGTTCAATTATAGGAAATGGTTGGAATGTTAATTACCCTAGTTTTAGTTCCCATAATAGGTTAGCCATCAATGGCACATTTACCATTGATGCGAGCAGTACTTTTTCTCTTGAGGATATTCATATTTTAATGGGAACAGATGCTCGCATTGTCATTGAGAATGGTGCTACATTAACCATCGATAATTGTTGGATTGATGCTTGTGATGATATGTGGTTGGGTATTAGTGTTCAACCAGGAGGAAAACTCATTATTGAAACATCATTAATTGAAGATGCTCAAGCAGCTGTAACTACCGCTTTTCCAGTTGATGATGCGATTGATATAACAGGTACATATTTTAATAAGAACTATCGTTCTATAATAATTGGATTTTCTGAGTCTTCGACAGACCCTGGTATAATCCAAGATAATTTTTTCCTTTGCCAAACTACTACCAGTATAGGTGGAGCAGCTGACTATAATCTCAATCTTCTTCCACCATTTGACCAAGATATTTCCTACGCAGGTATTCAAATGGTTGGTGTTGGTGATATAACCATAGGTGATACTATTGACGGTAACTACTTTGACAATGGTTATTTCGGAATTTATAGCTCATATAGTAACGTTGAAGTAATAGGGAATGAGTTTCATAATATAAACCCACCTGATTGGTGTACTGGATTAGAATGCTGGGGATACGGAAAAGGCATCTTTGCAACAACTGGGGACGAAACTAACAGGACATTAGATGTACACGATGATAACGAGTTTTATGACTCTTTTTGGGGTATCCAAACGCTTAATAACATGAACCTGGTGGTTAATAATAACTATTTCACAGATATTGAGTTTGTTGGGGTTTCAGCCAGTAATAGTGTTTTAACAGACAGGAGCATTGAGATAACTGATAATACGATGGAAGATATGAATGTCGGAGTATATATGAGTAACAACAAATCTGCAGATATTGACATCACTGGTAATGATATAGATATAGATGAGACGACATGGGATGATGGTGGTATGGGGATTGTTGTCAATGAAATAATGCCATTATCAGCCACTCAAGTTGAGATATCTGACAATGATACAGTTACTGATGCAACACTGGGGATATGGGTAAATCATTTACACTCCAATTCTTTGGTTAGTGGAAATACTGTGGAGGTGCAAAACACTTCTTCTGGTTTTGAAGCAAACGGTATTTTCTCGGAAAGTAGTTTTCATACCTTCATAAGTGATAACTATGTAACTGCAAGTTCTACTGATGACTGGAGAAACGGTATTCGCCTTGATATTGGCTCTAATAACTGGGTAAATTGCAATACAACTGAAGACATAGGAATAGGATTATTCATGGGAGGAGCGTTGGAGCCTACCCGACTGCTGAAAAACGAAATGAATACCAACTATACTGGCTTGCAAATACACAATGGAACAATTGGAAACGTAGGGATACCCGATGTTAGCTGGGATAATATTTGGGTAGGAACGTTTGGAAATTACCACATTGACAACAATGTAAATCTCCAAGGATATAACTTTTACTACAGGCATGGCTCAACAGGGATCCCCAACTTACCGACTTTGATACGTATTAATAGTTTTATATTTGTACCTGCAACGAAAGATTTGAGCACTCTTCCTTGCCCAACAACAAATGGCTCGCTTACTGTACCTGAAGATGAGGATTTAGAAGCAGAGGCAATGAGAATTTTGGAGGACACCTTAGTAATTCCTTACTATGACGATGAGAGAAGGTGGATGGAAAAATTTGGACTCTACATGAATCTGCTCGAGGATGAAGATTTACGAACCGCGGATGCACTTATCAGTGATTTTTATGATAGTTGTAGAGTAAGTAATGTTGGGAAATTACTAAGAGCAATTGATGTGTTTGATGAGCCAGACAACTTCGATGACGCCGTGACATATTTAGATACAGTGAGTAAACTTTCAACTAGTATTACTCCAGAAAGTGCGTTGACTACGATTATTGAAATTTCACTTGAAAAATATTTAGACACCGCATTGGTTGTTGATGGTAGTTCTTTTCAAATCACATCTTTGTTTGAAGAATTGCTACCCGACAGCACTTTTACACCTGACTCTGTAAGGAATTACAATTATAGTCCAGCGCAGTTAATCTTGTTGGATAGTATTGCTGAAGAATGTGTGTACGAATACGGCATTGCTACGACAATGGCGAGGGCCATGCTTAACTATGCAGATAGCATGCCTAAGAGATACTATAACACATGTGAACTTGTTCATGCTACCAGTGCAAGAATGGGTGGAAATGAAGTAAACCAACAACCAACAGATGATTACGAAGAGATATTAGTGAATGTGTATCCAAATCCAGCAACTGATATTTTATATGTTGAACTTCTTGGGGATGAAAATCTCAATGGAGTAATAAAAGTGTACAGCACAACGGGTGCTTTGATAATGAACAATACCATTAAGTCTGGATTGAATACTCTTGGAGTTTCAAATATTCCGAGCGGTCTAGTATATTTCCATGTTGAGGTGGGCGGAAGAATTGTATCAACAGGAAAACAAATTATTTCCCATTAAAATTTAATGGGAAAACTTTTAGTTTTGTCGTTCGTCGAAAAATGGCAAACGCAAAAAAAGCAACATTATTGTGTATTGTGACGTAATTAGGTGAAAATCAAAACTTTGTTTTTAGAAACAAAAGTGTTAATAAAGTTTGTTAGATTAAAAATAATTAATAATTTAGCAGTTATAATAAAGCTTAACAATAAAAACCAACCACCACACGATTTAGGTAATATGCTGATTATTAGTGTATTATAGAATTAAATGTAAAAAAGATAGAAATGAGTTTATGAAATCTGATTCATGTGAAATATTATCCATCATTTTTGTCTTTTCTGGAAAAAATAATCTAGACAAAAACAACAATCATAGATTGTATCAATCCCGCCAGTGGTGGTTGCGTGAGGGGCGATGGTGTGGGACAATGAGTTTGAGAGCTACTAAGGAATAGTAGCACGTACATTGAAAACTTAAAAAGTACAAGCTATGAGAGTATTATTAGTCATATCGTTATTATTCGGTTTGCACGCTGTTGCGCAGGAAGAAAGTCAAAATTTAGTACCTAACCCATCTTTTGAAGATACAGTGCATTGCCCAGTGATTACAGGTAATTTTGGCTCTGCTGTAAAGTATTGGTATGCCTATGGCTCATCGGATTACTATCGTCCATGTGGGCTGAACGGTGTAAGCGCTCCGAGCAACTGGTGTGGCTATGCAACTCCTCATGCGGATGGTGATGCTTATGCTGGAATCGCTGTTTGGGCATTGCCGTTTCAAAATTTTAGGGAGTATATTGCTGTTAAGTTAACGAAACCATTGGAGGAAGGCTCAACCTATAAAATTAAATTCTATGTAAGCCTTTCGGATAGCACAGCATACGCGATTAATAGGATTGGAGCGTGCGTTTCAAAAGACTCCACTTCTAATGTTGCATATATGGCTGATTTTTTTCTTTCTGTAAAGCCTGATGTAGAACATAAAGATAGCTTTTTAGAGAATAAAGAAGATTGGGATTTGGTGGAAGGTGTTTATAGGGCTGATGGTGATGAGCAATATCTAATAATTGGTAATTTTGCACCAGATTACTATACAGATACACTATTTGTTGGAGGGGCCTCTGAGAATTTTAATGAAGTAGATTTTTCATACTATTATATAGATGATGTATCCTTAACTTTGGAATCAGCTACAGGAATTGATGACCAATCAAATGTAAGGGAAATTAGTGTCTACCCTAACCCTAATAACGGTTCTATGTTTATAGAATATTCAGGTTTAGAGGAAAACTCAACACTTGAGTTATATAACAGTGCAGGGCAGATTGTTGACTCCTATCAGTTAGTCTTTAATGGAACTGGCGTTCTAAGTATAAATCGAACAGATTTATCCGCAGGAATATACACCTATCTTATTCTTGAAAATGGTATGGGGACAATCACGGATAGGGTAGTTATTCAATGATAACTGAGCTTTCCTTTTTATCCTGTTTATTCTCAAGTTAGACAGGTGATTTTTGTAAAAAAGTTTTTCATCTTCTCTGCTTTTATTTTTTACAATTGCTTAACTTTAGTAAGAGGTGTAAACTACAAATTATGAGAATGTTATTAGTCATATCGTTATTATTCGGTTTGCACGCTTTTGCGCAAGACGAAAATCAAAATTTAGTGCCTAATCCATCTTTTGAGGCAAAAAATCATTGTCCTGTAATTATAGCAAATTTCAATTCTGCTGTTCAAACATGGAATGGATATGGTTCTGTTGAATACTATCATGAATGTGGGTTAAATGGTGCTGGTGTTCCAGATAATTGGTATGGTAATATTCATCCTCATGGTGATGGTGAGGCCTATGCGGCTATTAGTCTATGGGCAGAACAATTTGCAAATTTTAGAGAATACATTAGCGTTAAACTAACTAAATCATTAGTTGCTGGTTCAGAGTATAAAGTTACTATGTACGTTAGTTTGGCTGATAGTGTAGCTTATGCGACAAATAGTTTAGGAGTATATGTAACTCGAGACTCTATTTCTAATGAGGAATACTTATCAGACATTTTTCTTTCCAAAACCCCTAGTTTTGAATACGATGGGAGTTTATTGGATAATAAAGAAAATTGGACATTAGTAGAAGGAACATTCACTGCTGAAGGTGGTGAACAGTATCTGGTCATTGGAAATTTTGCAGACGATGTAAAGACGGATATTCACTTCGTTGGAGGTGTGTCTGAGAATTTTGATTACAGTAACTATACCTATTACTACATAGATGACATATCTCTAACATTAGAATCAGCTACTGGCCTTACTGAACAACAAACAAAAAAGGATATTAATGTATATCCAAATCCTAGCAATGGTTCTATGTTTGTAGAATACTCTGGTCTTGAGGAGAACTCAACACTTGAGTTATATAACAGCGCAGGGCAGATTGTTGATTCTTACCAGTTGGTCTTTAATGGAACTGGAATTCTAAGTATAAATCGAACAGATTTATCCGCTGGTATATACACATACCGGATTGTTGAAAAGGGAATGGAAACTATTACGAATAGGATAGTAATCAGATAGTCTAAAGCAGGATTTCTCCTGCTTTTTTTATTTGCAAATACATTTCTCTCGCACTGGTTCTTAATAATCAGATAGAACATTCCCAGCAGCACCATTAACTTTGTTTTTATATATTTATTCCCATGAACGTAATTTGTTTACATGATGAGGCGTTTTTTGCTTTGCTCGAAGAAGCAGTGGAACGAATACAGCAAAAGCAAAACGTTACTGAAGACACCTGGATTGATACCGAGGCTGCAATGAAGTTACTCGGCATAAAATCAAAGACAACCCTTCAAGATCTAAGGAATAAAGGGAAAATACGCTTCTCCCAACCTCAAAAAAGAATTATTCTCTACGATAGAGCTTCAATACTTGAATACTTAGATAAGAACGCAAAAGAAACCTTTTAACATGGAAGCAGAAGACTTTGAAGGTGACCCAGAAATGGACATGCAAGAGTATACCAAGGGCTTTAACTGGGCGTATACCATAGCCCAACATGATGAAAAACTTGCTTTGGAATTGCAAAGCAGCATTAAACACGATGCAGGTGATAGATGGAGTGGTTTAAAACATGGCTTCAACCAATTCTTTTATGAAAAGAAACAAGAGCAAGCAAAGACTACCGATAGGGGTTATGAAGAAACAGGGGGTTGTGAAAAAGATGAGAAATCAAGCCGTATGGATGAGCTTGATGATTTAAGAGGGGATAGTGAAGACAGGGATGTTGAAAGGGAACCTTAACCTACAATAAGTAAACTCATAAATGAGTGACATATTTCACGGGCAAGTCATATGCCTCATAGTTTTATTCGTCATCTACATTCCCATTTTCATATATAAACGAAGATTGGAACAGAACCTCAATGAGATAAAAAATAAGAGACGAGAAATAAAGCTAGAAATAGAATCTCTCAAGGATTATATTGAAGAAAGTAGGCAAAATATTCAAACATATTTACCTCAATATATTACTTTTCTTGGACGTATACCTGAACATCCTGATATCCTTAAAAGAGGTACCACAGACAAGGCTCGCAAAATATTCGTGAATCATTTTATAAGCCTCGGGACTAAGGAAAGTCCATCAGAAGTATCTGATAACGAGTGGAGAGATATAGGAATATTTATGAGATATTATGATAGAGAGCAGAAATATGTTGCAAATAAATTAGGGGTTTCAGTGTCCGCTATTAAAACCAAATATTCTCGTATTTATGAACTTTTTGGGTACGATAGCTCTTCACCCTCAAATAAATCAGAAATAATGATACGAAAGATGCAAGAATTACTTACCAATACCGAAATAGAGTTGAATCAGGATGATTGATCTAGGTAACCCATTGGCGTATTCTATGTATTTCTTAAGAGGATATCATGACATAGTAACTATTCTAAGTGGTATTATGGCTCTTGTCTTGTTACGGTTATTATTTTTGATTATTAATGGGCTTATAAAAATTGACGATGACAGGTATGGAAGGATGTCTGAGGAAATAATGCTCTGTACTGAAGAAACTGTTCTAAAAGGGCGTAAAAGTGAGTATGAATATAAAAAAACTTGAGGAATATTTTAACAAGAAATTTGAAAAAGAGCTTACACTGCTTTTGAATAAGCATGGAGACATTATAAAACTTGGCCTTATCCCACCCTATAAATATTTAATTACAGAAAACTTCAAAAAAAGAAATGTAATAACTGAAGTAACCCAAGAAGATTGGTCAACGATTGACCTTTTGATGAAAAATCATGACCAAAAGCATGAATTTTTTGCAAAACTCTTTAACGTCTCAGAAACAGAAGCAAGTGAGAAGCTTAGTAAAGTATATAGTCATTTTGGGATTCCAAAAGAAGGCTCTATGAATAGGAAAAGGCCCACTATTAACAAAATTCGAGAAATCCTATTAGAAATGGAAGGAACACTGTATTCTTCCACCTCCCACTGAGATATAAGGATTGTACGCTGCCTCCAAATGAATTTATACAGAGCGTGTAGAAACAATTACATTCTTTCTTGTTGTGAAGATTATTGTACGCTGCATCCGTGTTTTTTTTGTACCCAGCGTCTAAGGATTACCTCCAAATATCTAGTCATATTGCTCTCAGAATTTCAGCAATCCGAAGCTGGCCTCAGGGGACGAAAGAAACCCTAGCGGTGAGACGCTAGGGCAAGCTAATGGATGTCTAAAATTCTGATAGTACAAACAGGAAATAATCAGAACTCTGACTTTTCCAAAAGCTTACGCTATACCCTAACATAGATAGCTTTAAAGTCAAGTTTTCTGCCTTAAACGGCAACTATCCTTTTTATACTCTTTCAGATTTTAAACTTCCTTTCCCGCAAAACGCCTCTGATTGCTTGAGTTTTTAAACTCAGAGTTATGAATAGATATAATAAACAATCAGAGAAGAAATTGAGGATAACACCTCAAACTCTCACTCACACCCTTGTTTTTCTCGCCAATATCCGCTCGCGCGCACCATAGGCTTTGACATTTCCCAGAGTGTGGTACACTGGGAAACACATCAAAACCAATTCACTTTGTACCCAAACAACGATTAAAACTTAATACAATGAATACACAAATATTTTCCTCTTTCTCGCGTGAAAAGCTAAAAAAAGTAGAAAAAGACATTCAGGAAAAACATGAAGACCTGAATCAAGAGGCAAAAAGTCAAGGGGCACATTTTGGCCGCCAAAATCTTCCCCAAAAAGATGAACCAATTAACAACTATCTCCGACCTGTTATCGAAGGTTACCGCGTAGTTTTCCAAGAAGCCAAACGAGCCGTTGAAGGCATTTCTGGTGAAATCGAAACAGCACTTGACCAGCTTGATGACCAAATTGAGCAATGGCAGGGTAAAGTAAAAAAAGCACTTCATGAAAAGAGCCTGCTTGTGAAAGAATTTCCAAAAGATAAGTCTAACTATCCATGGAAGATATTTCCTCTCGTTCTCTTTGGTATCATTTTCATGGTAGGTGCTGAAACTGGCTTTAATGGTGTAGCATTTCAAGTACTTGGACAAAACTTACTGATTTCAATACTCATGGCTATTGGTGTATCAGTGGGAATCGTCCTCCTCTTTCACTTCTTCAAAAGAAGTCTTGCGTGGGGTACAACGCCATTACAAAAGCACCTTATCATCCTCGGCTGGATTGTTTTCTACACAGCCCTCTTCTACCTGTTAGCCGAATTGCGACAAGAGTACTTGGCAGCCAATGGTGAAAGCCACAACATCCCAAAACTCATGTTCGTAGCAGTTAACTGGCTCATGCTTCTTGCCACAGCGTTCATTTTACAATGGTTTCCCTCAAGAGATGCAATACAAGCATTAATGAAACGCAAACCTCTTGAAAGGCAGATTGCTATAAAAGAAAACGAGCTTAAACGTTTAGAGCAAGAATTGTCTGAAAAGAAAACCCAAAAGAAAATTCTCGAACGCGACATGCTCAACATGCCAAAGTATGAGAACAGCACTCGTGCACTACTTTCCGTTATGGCTCGCAAAAGCGTTTCAGATTTTCTTCACGAAAACCTTCAATATCGCTCTGACGGCAACTCAAGCTTTGGAGCTTTCGATACTGAAGATGTCCTTAATACTAACCTTCAAATACATGAAGCATGAAAACTTCAATCATAATCCTTACAGTACTTGTGAGTGCGGCAGTAGCCGCGCTCACACTCCCTTCAAGTATTCCAACGAAAGAATATATCCTCTTTGGGGATATAACGGACACGCATCAACTCAAGCCAGAAACTGATCAAATACGAGCAAGTTTTGAGCTAGATGATAACCTATGGAGCGGTATTGCTTTTACATGGGTCGAGATTACTGATTTGAAATTAAACCTAGAAAAACAGATTGTACTGCCAAAGAAAAACCAACTCTTAGGTAATCAGCTAACACGTAAAAAAGAAGTCGATGCATTCCTAACCAAATACGATACAATCGCAAATCGTATTCAAGCACGAGAGGGGACAAAAGACCATTCAGCTGTGTATTTGCCCCTTGCCAAGCAACTTAATCAGCTAAGTAAAAGCACAGCAAATGACAGGAGGGTATTTGTGTATAGTGACCTCATGGAAAATGCCGATATATCATTTTACAATACAGCAACATTCAAAGCACTCATACATTCGCCCGATAGTATTGCAACTTCACTAGAAGAACAATTACAACTCTCTGACCTCCAAGGTATCACGGTTCATTTCATGTACCGCCCAAAAAACAGGGAAGAAGACCAGCAATTTGCTGTTGTCTCTACATTCTTTCAAGACATGCTTGAAGCTCACAATGCAAATGTGGTAATACAAGCATCACTCACCATCAATACCATGAACAGATGAAAAATGTACGTGGTAAAGACTGGCTAGTATGGGCATGGGATTTTCTCAAGCATTGTCTTGAGATTATCCTTTTACTCATATTCTCGGCGCTCCAGCTCATTAACTGGACACTTGAAATCATTATTGAACTCATGAAAAAACTACTCATTAAATAATTATGAATAATATACTTCTCTATACTAGCCCTAGCATACGCACCATAGTGATAATAGGTGTTATCCTCTTTATTATAATCCGCTACCTCTTGCACGATAACAGACGTAAAACCTATGATGATGATTTTGGCCGACCTAGTGAACTACTCAGTCGGTTTAATAAAGGGTTTATCATTGACGGTACGCGTCGAATTACCCGCAAAGACAGTTACCGAAACGTCATGGTACAAGGTGGTGTAGGGTCGGGAAAATCGACATGTATTGCAATCCCTTTTCTAAAAGTAGTTGATAATGCCTCGCTCATTATCAATGACAATAGTGGGGAACTCCTACAAAATAGTTACGCTGACCTCATAGCAAAAGGATATACCATTCGTGTCATACGCTTTCGTGACCCTCAGCATAGCGCAGGATACAACGTACTTGAACGAGCCAATACCGTTGGACAGATTAATAAGACGGCACAAGTGATTGTAAACACCACCATGGGACAACAATCCAAAGACCCTTTTTGGAATCAAAGCGCTATTGTCTTGCTATCCCTTATGATACGCATATTAAAAGAGCAACCGAAAAAGTATCATAACCTCTACAACCTACGGTACTTACTTGAGCTCTTTAATAGCAAAACAACCGTTAAACAAATAGATGCGCTCTTTGCTCAGTCAGACGAAGCAACCTTTAGCAGTTATCGAGCATTTATTGGCTATGGCGAAAAGATTGTGCAAGGTGTGGTAGCAACATGTCTTGCAGCGCTCGCACTCCTACAAGATGAAGATATAGCGCGTGTGACGTCAGTTGATACGCTTGGCGATTTTCAAAACCTCCGCAAAACGAAGCAAGCAATCTTTTTACAGAATAACGTAACCGACCTTGAATACCTCCGTTTTGTCGTTGACCTTTTTATGGGTCAAATCTTTGAATTTCTTTTGAGTAATATACCGCAAGGCGATGACCTCGACATGTTCTTTGTGCTTGATGAATTTGGCTCATCTATGAAAATACCAAACGCGGCTTCTGCCTTTGCAACACTCAGAAAAACCCGAACAGGACTACTTATCATTAATCAATCCCAAAATCAGCTTGTCCACAATTATGGTGGCCCTGATGCCGAAACAATAATTTCCAACTGCTACACTAAACTTTATCTACCTGGTGGACTCGATTTAACAACTGCTAAGAAACTCATTGAAGCCGATGTATACGGCACAGGCTATGTACTGCCCAATGATGGCACATTACAAGAACTATCCCTCGCCATTCGCCGAATAGGGAATAACGCTAACCAATTGACACGATATGTTAATGCTAAAAAGTCGCTAGCGTATACCGACATACAAGCTATGCAAAGTAAGCTTTCAGAATTGGAACAACTCATCGTGCAAACGCTCACTCAGCCTCACAACATCAAGGATATTATAAGACTTCACCTGCAAGAGCATCCCGACGACAGGGAACAGCTCATAGCATTCCTCACCCATGATTATTAAAGCCGTCGGCGTAAAAACGAATACTTCAGTTAAAAATGTCCTCACGTACATTGCAACTGATAAAGGGCGTATTGAAAATTACCTTAATGAAGGTGTATTTCATAATCTCAATAGCACTGATTTAGAAGACATTTCCCACGAGTTCATCACTAACTATGACAATTATGCCAGAAAGCGAAGTAATGGTAATAAAGCGCTCCATATCATGCTTTCCGTTAATCCTCTTGATAGGGATAGGATGAACATTGATATTATGGATGATATCGTGAACCACTACCTTAAGACAGCTTACCCCTCTGCCCTAGCTTTCGGCACACACCATAAATCTCATTCTCATTGGCATTCCCACTTACTCGTTAGCGCTAACGAGCTTATGAGTGAAAGGGGGACTCGATTATCAAAACAACAACTCAAAGAAGTGCACATGCAAATGATTGACTTTTTGAAAGAGAAACACCCAGAACTCACCATTGGTATTGATACCCAGAATTGGGGTAGAAAACTTCATAGTGAACGCGAATATTACCAAAAGAGACGTAATCCGGGTATCAGACTTATCAAAAACGAGCTTTCACAAAAAGTTCAAGACATTTTCAAGGTTTCTTCAAGCTCAGAAGAGTTCTATCACAACCTTACATCAGAAGGATTTGAAACGTATAACTTCAAAGACAAGGTGCAGGGAGTGTATTGGGCGACGGGGAATAAGAAAATGAGATTTAGTCGTTTAGGACTAGATTTTGAAAGGATCAAGGAATTGGATGTGCAAGATGAAAGATTGCAAGAACTTAAAAAAGTTCGTTCAAAAGATAAAGCCTATGAAAGACAGATAATGCTATAAGGATACTTTTGAAATAACAATCTAATAAAGTATATTTGATACTAGCCTTGTGTAAACTGAAGAGCTTAGGTTTGAACTTTCCTTGTAATTACAGTGCTATTGAATAATTTTGATTTATATTTCTATCTGGTCTTAAGCACCTTTATATTATGTGTATCTTTTGTTATACATGCAATTGTTAAGTTCAGGAAGTCTACAAACAGATTATTTCTAATATACTGGTCTACATTTTGGATACTCTTAAGCTTACTTTATTTATTTAGTATAATTATTAGATTAAGTGACGCAGGTATCTTAATACCTACATACTATGATTTAGTAGAAATACCATATTTCATAATTGACCTCTTAGCACCTCTTGCATTAATTCTATCAAGTATTTTTTTAAAGCAAAGAAATAATAAAAGCAAATACATTGAAATTACAATCTGGGTGCTCTTTTTTGGAATTATACTTGGTTTCTCTTTCGTTCAGAAATCCATAGATTATAGTATTATTCCAATGGTTAGTTTTACAATTTACTCTTTAGCATTTACTTTCTATGCGATAAGATTTACAGGTATCACCAAAAATCAATTTGAATGGGTGTCATTGTTAGTTCACCTGTATGCTATACTGTTATTCTTCTGTGTTGCATTAAGCTTTTCTCATCACATTGCATCACATGATTTTGCTGAAACAATCCTTAGTGCAGAGAAACTTATAATAATATTGTTTTTACCTTTAAAGATAGCGCTTTATTTTAGTGGCTATTATTATTTGAATCTTAATGTTAGACCTCAAACCCAATCAATAAACAGAAAGGGTAAACACTCCTCCCCATGGGCAACAAAAGCACCCTTTCAAGAAAAAAATCAAGTTCAACCTCCCGATCCTAATGTAGAAATTTCCTTAACTGGAATATATGCATTCTTGTATTTACTATGGAAATACCCAAGTGGAAAGTTTGTAGTTTTTTTTATCCTTATTACAATCGTATTAACCCTATTATTTATTATGAAAAACTTTTCATCCGTTATTGATTTGTTTATGAAATAAAAGGTGCAGGAAAACTTCCTGCCAAGATCGCTTCATGGATTGAGGAAGCATAGCGTTCAAGGAATGAGGCTATCTTGCACGCTATATCCGCTTGCAATTAACTAGAAAAAGAACTCAACTTTATCCCTGTTTGAGGTGTTTTAGATGAAGTTTACTTACTATTATTGTCAATATTTCATTTTTTGCCTATGGTGATTTGTGACAGACCTCTATTAACCTAAGCTCACGCTGTTAAGAATGACCATCACTCATCCATATGTTAGGTATTATAAGAAGTAGTTTTGTAGAAATGGTCTTATGCTACTAAGATTTAGATATCCATAGGTTAAATGATTCTTTTTTCATTTTAGGCATAAGCATAGATTCAAAAAAACCAATATCTGGCCTGACTATAATGTAATCTTTAGTTATTGTTTGTATGAAAAACTTTCTTTGCATACCCACAACACTGACTGCTGGAGGGTTTTTAAATTTTGGTAATTTATAGCCTTTAATAGTGATAAGATCGCTAAAATCTATCTTATATATTGAATTTCTATTAGTAGAATCGTTTAGTGTAATTATGAGATTTCTAACAACGAAAATTTCAGAAGTTTGGACAAGGGCATTTTTTTCATCTATAACTTGGCTTATTTAATTTTAAATTTTGAATGTTAATTTCAGTATTAATTCTGGATTTAATTTTATTTAATGTATCTACTGAAAGTGCTATGGAATCTAACCTTGATTCTAATAGGAATATATATTTGTTTTGTTTGTCTATTTCCTTTTCAGTTTCTGTAAACAGGTTGCCCTTGAGATCTTTATAGCTTGAAAAGCCTAAAAAACTTATAACAAATATAAGAATGGCTGATATTGATTTTAAGAGATTAATATGGTATTTCAACTCGTAATATCGTTCATCCGATAAAATTTTTTGTCCAGACTTATGGAGAGTGAAATTTTTCCACGAAAAATAGATTTCCCCAATCAATAAAATGATGATGATAATTAAAAAAAATTTTGACATTGTTTAGGTAGTTCGAAAATGTATTTAAATTGTGAGGGAACGTTTAATTTCAATATGAACCGGTGATTACTTAAGTTGAAAATATATTGGCTTTCTCCTGCCTCCCGGCTTTGGTTTTTCTTTTGATCCGTCTCCAATTTTAACAAGGCCACGATGTTCATGTTTCATTTCTCTTTTCAAATCCTCCACCACAATTCGAGTTAGTCTCCAATCATCTAAATGCTTCTTGCCTTTTTTTAATCGCCCTTCAATTAAAACACCTCTAAGTTCTCCAATGTCATATCGAAGTACACATGAGTATTCATCAATCTGTCCTAGTTCACGGTCATCCTTTCCTGGTTGGTTTAGTGATAACCAATCGCTAGTCTCTTTAACACCAATTAACTTTACGTAAAACTTGTTATCGGTTTTTGAATTAGCTTTTTTAGAATCAGTATAAGTCCTAATCAAGTATTTAAATGGAGGCTTAAGAGGGGGGGCTTCTGCTATTTCTACTCTTTTTTTAAGTAACATTCTCGAGATTAGTTGGTTGTCATTCGAAATATTACTTACTTCAGCAGTAATGGGAATATCACTTTTTAAGTCATCAGATTCAAGGCGTTCAAGAATCACTGTTGTTTGAGTTTTATAACTAGAACCCAACCAAAAAGAGAAACTATCTTTTGGTTTACTGTTATTCCAATGAATTTTGTTCTTTGAACGTAATGTCACTTTAACGTTCTTAGGATTGAAGTCGTCTGGACGAATATATATCACAGTAACAAAATATGAGGTGTCATCTCCAGAGGGGTGCCCGTAAACAATAAATCCTTTTTGAGGCTCAAGACATTTCTCTATAGCTTGCACTATTTTCTCATTAATTTGACTAAAATGTTGATAGGAAAACTTTGATTTATTGATATAAGCATTTGATCGTGACTTTATATACTTTCTGAAACGATTCCAGCCTTGTTCACTCGATTTATATCCAAACCCAATCATCACTTCTTCCAAAGGTATATTTAATTGGGCTGCTCTTTTTTTTGCAATATTCCAGTCTCTGGTTGTAAATTTTTCTAGTTCGTCAATCCAACGTTCTAAGTAGAGATTTTGATTGAAGTTTGTAATTTCATCTTTTAGTGGTATCTGAGGTAATTGCTGAATAAAGGACTGACAAGGGCTTAAATTTGGAGTGTTCATTTTTCTAGTTCTTATGTTATTCTGACATATTGTTTTTTTAAGGTAGATACCCTAATGATAGAAATTACTTGTGTCCTCCTTTGTTGTTTTTCATTAACAATGTTAGTGATTTTTTGTGAAAGTTGCAAGTCAATTCTTATCCTTGATCTTATGAAGGTACTGGAAGTTAAATGATATTGTTAGAGTAATATAGGTAGTCATCTTTCAGTTGTAGAAAAAAGACCTAGTATTACTTTCAAAAGTGTCTGACAATTTCAAGCACGGAAGAAGAGTGAAATTGGCAGTCTCTTTCAACCTTATTCGCCAGAAGCCTTATTAGTTGGAATAGTCTAACGGGAGTCATATTTTTTCAGTCAATGGTGATGTAGGTAGTCTCAGGATGCCAATCTTCGGAAAAATCAAAAAGCGAGATTATCCCGCTTTTTGATAAAGAGTTTATTATCATATTAATAGTAAATATTCAATTCATTCACAATTTGCCAAGCGATTTCTTCAAAAGCAAACCATGCCATGAAGTTTTTTAAATCGCCATTAATGTGAAGCGGTTGTCCTACTAATGTTTCATATTCCTGCCGTAATTCTTCGATTTCATTATAATGTGCATCGAAAAATTTATGGGTATCAGCGTAGTAAATGAGCGAGCCGACCATGCCGCTCACGCAGCCGTGAGTAAGGATATCGGTGAAAAAAAGAGTGAATATCTTCTGAACCGTATTCCAAAGCTTCTTCTGCTACCATTGCACGAATGGTATCTGGTTCTGAAGCCATGATGTCTTTTAAACTGGCTTGTAATTGTGTTGTGGATTTTGTTTCCATAGTGATTAATGGGTTAATTAATAATCACCCTGGGGCACAAGCCGCCAATAAAAAAGGGGAAGCGGGCAAGGAGGAACTCGCCTCAGGCGGGGCAAATTCCTTGCGGGCTTTCACTGGGCTGCTACATTTGGGTTATTATTCATTAGCCCTTCACACAGGAAGTAGACACAAGCAATTACAAGTCGATCTGACATCAGGAAAGCTGGCACAGTCTGAAACATCTGGTATAATAAACACATGAATACCAGAGACGGCGAAGATGAGGGGGTTCAATTCCTCAAAAAAGCGAAGGTGGAAGATACTGGCATTGAAAGCCCGATACAAGGTCCTGTTGTGGATGAAAAACCTTTGTTCAATTTCATTGAGCAAAACCATGACAGCGCCGTAGCCAAAATGTGGGGCGTGTTCCTCGATGAGAACTATATGGCACTTGGCATTGAACCGCTGGCATTTGGCGATAATGCCGAGCCGGAAAAATTTAACACGGCTGCACTGTTTCATTACTATTCAGTTTTCTTTGCCAAGCGGTTTGTTCTCATGTCGTATCGTTACAATGCCACTGATGACCCCGCCCCTACTGATGCAGATAAAAAACTGATTGACACCTTGCAAATGCAGGCTAGGATTATGAATGATGCTGATTTCAGCAATTACGCCATCTTCGCAGGCAACCATTACTGGAGTACCCGCCAACAAAATGGCACTGCCTGCCATTGCGGAAGTCAGGATTATATGCCAGAGGACTAGAACAAACGATTTTCTCCAGTAAGATTTCATAATCTCAAAAGCACCATTTCGTATTGAAATAGTGCTTTTGCATCATCAATTTTGCAATACACGCTCATCCACAAAAGAACAATACCCCTCCGAAGTCAGTATCAAATGGTCAAGAACCGACATGCCAATGATATCGCCGAACTTTGCAATGTTGCGGGTTAATGAAATATCACTGTCAGAAGGGGTAAGGTTCCCGCTTGGGTAATTTCAAACAATGAGGCTTGTGTAATAAAAATCAAGGGGTATGGGAGAATTGAGTTGGTCAAAAAGCCCTGCGTAGACAGGGCTTTTTGACCAACTGTGATTAACTGTTACGGAATACTTTTCCCTGACGGACCAAGATAAAAGCTAACAGATAGTATTTTCCTTTTCAAAGAGCAAATAAAACAATTAGTCGAATTTTGTAACATTGAAATGAGAAATGGCTTAACATAGCATACCATAAGCGATAGTATTCAATGCTGAGATTACTCATTCTGGAAGATACTTCACGTGATGTGGATACACTCTTAAGGGTATTAAAAAAATCAGGCCTTGATTTTGAATATGCTCATGTCGATAATAAGATTGATTATACGACCGAATTAAGTAAAGACCAGCTTCCTGATATTATATTGTCTGATTACGACTTGCCGACTTTCAGTGGTAAGGAAGCATTTAAGATATTGAACGAGAGGCAGCCTCATATACCTTTCATCTTCATTACCAGTGCCCTTCGTGATACAATAGCAGCAGAGATGCTGCAATTGGGTATTGATGATTACGTTTTCAAGGACAGGCTGAAACGTTTGCCAAGTGCCATACAACAGGCTATTGCAAGAAGAAAGTTGCTAAATGAAAAAGAGGAGGCATTACTCGCAACAAAGAAAAGTGAGCGAAAGTTTTTTGCATTGGCTTCCATGTCCCCTGTTGGTATATTTCAAGTGGACAAAAACGGACAGTGTATTTATGTTAATAAAAAATACACTGAATTGGCGGGGCTTTCTAAAAATGAGGCCCTCGGAACCGGCTGGTTCAGTGCTGTACACAAGGATGATCGCAAGATTGTATTAGACGCCTGGCAAGAACTATTATCTAAAAGCAAATCAAGTGTCAGTGTCGAATACCGTTTTGTGAAGAATACAGGAGAGATTATTTGGGTATTGGGACAGGCAGATGTCGAGCAGGATGGGGATCATAACATGATGGGTTATATAGGAACGATTACTGACATTACGAACCAAAAACTTGCTCGCCTTGATTTGGTGAAAAGAGAGAAAAAATACCGTGACCTTTATGAGAATGCCACGGATGAAATAATAATCATTGATGTTGCCACCTATCGGATTCTGGATGCAAATCCCACTTTGTATGAAAACACGGGATACGATAAAGGAGAGGTCCTGGGACAACCAATTTCTATTTTAATAGCCCAGGAAAACATCCCTGAAATAGAGCAAAGGGTTGCCCAGGCATTAGTCAGAGAGAAGTTAAGTTTTATTTCTAAACATCGGCGAAAAGACCAAAGCCTCTATCCGGTGGAGGTGGTAGCGAAAATAATTGAGCATGACGGGAAGAAGGTTCTTCAGGCCTTCGTAAGGGATATAACACAACGGGTTGAAGCCGAAAAGGAAATTGTGAAGTTATCTCGGGTTGCAAGCCAGATAGATAATGCAGTGATTATCACCAATGCGCAGGGTATGATTGAATGGGTGAATACAGGTTTTGAAAAGCTGACAGGGTACAAGTCTGTAGAAGTTATAGGTAAGAAACCAGGCGATTTCCTGCAAGGCCCCCGGACTGACCCTCAAGCAGTAATGGCAATACGCCAGAGCTTACAACGGGCAGAACCTTTCACGACGGAAATACTGAATTACAATTCCGCAGGATTGGCTTATTGGATTACCCTATCAATAACCCCTCAGAAATCACCTGATGGAAAACTGGAGAAGTTTATAGGTATTAGTACAGACATTACCGCTACTAAGAATACCCAGAATGAGATAGAACAGTCCTATAAGGAACTTAAAGCCATTGAGGAAATAAATACTCTTTCACTTGCAGACCAGTCCATAAGCTATATTGCCAATGAGGTGGTAGTGACTTTTCAGGCGCTTGAACCTATTTTGGATGGATGGGTATATCTTTTTGACGAGAAGAAACAATTACGATGTATGAATAAGGGGTTCAATGATGGCATATCCAAACAGGCCGGAACAAGTATCAATTTTCCAGAACGTATACCTGTGCTTTTATCCGGTGGGCTAATTTGGAAAGCCATGAGTGATAAACGTGCCCAGATTACCAGGGATAAGGATGACATTATTGACTTAAGTCGTGAATTTACTGAAAATCACACCGTCCATTCCCACCTGGTTGAGTCTCTTACAGGCTCAGGTGTTAAATCATCAATCATTATACCAGTTTCTTCCAGAAGGGATGCGTTTGGGGTAATTATCTTAATCCATTCACGAGTGCTTCCCATAAAGATGATTGAACGATTTGAACGTATCACCAATGGCATATCAGCAGCGCTTGCCAAGGTAATGACGGAGGAGAAATCAAAGCGACTCGCCAAGATAGTTTCTAATTCAAATGAGGCAATAATCAGTGTGGGGCTCAACGGAGCTATTCTCAGTTGGAATAAAAGCGCTGCCGAACTTTTTGGCTATACATCTGAAGAAATCCTTGGAGAGCCACTAGGTATACTTTCACCGCCGGAACATTTAGAACGAGCCAGGGAGGCAACCCGAAAGGTAGTACGAGAAAATGTAAGTGTCACTATTGAGGCAATCGGGTTGCGAAAGAACCAAAGGCGTGTACCTATTGAGTTATCAATTTTTCCAATTATCAATGATCATGGAAAGATAACTTCGGTTTCCGGTATCGTAAGGGATATAAGGGAGAGGAAAAAAATTGAAAAGGAAAGAAAAGATTTTACAAAAAAGCTTGAGACACAAGTACTTCAAAGGACTAGTGAGTTGTCGGATAAAAACTCGCTTTTGTCCAGAAAGAATAAAGATATTACCGATAGTATAAACTATGCCCTGAGGCTTCAAAAAGCACTATTTCCCGATAAAAGTATTCTCCAGGATTTTTTTCAGGATGCTTTTGTGTACCTACGTCCGCGGGATATTGTAAGTGGTGACTTTTACTGGTTTCACAAAAGGAAGGGTAAATTTATTATCGTGGCGGCAGATTGCACAGGGCATGGCGTTCCTGGTGCTTTCATGAGTGTTTTAGGTATTGAACTCTTAAATAAGATAATTGTACAGGAGGGGGCGTCATACCCCACGCATATACTTGAGCTTTTGGACGATGGACTAGTGAATGTTTTAGGAAAAGCAGATGGTGAAAATGTAACCGACGGGATTGATATGGCAATTTGTAGTATTGATACCAATTCCGGGCAAATGGATTTTGCAGGGGCCGGAAGACCCATCATCCTTATATCTGATGAAGGATTATCGTATGTTAAAGGGTCAAAGTTTAGTCTGGGCGGTGTGTTGAGTACTTCAATAAAGAAATACGAGACTGCCTCGATAGACTTCTCTTCAGGTGATATGCTATATCTCTTTTCGGATGGCTATGTTGACCAGTTTGGAGGAAAGAAGGGGAAAAAAATTATGTCAAAGCGTCTGAAAGAACAATTGGAAGATATACATAATTTGCCCTGTGCAAATCAAAGAGACTGCCTGGATCGCTATTTGATAGACTGGATGGGCGGAGAGGACCAGGTCGATGACATCCTTATTATGGGAGTTCGCCTAATGTGACTAATCAAAAAATATGAATAGTCGGTTGGCGCATTCACAACACTATAAAATCAGGTAAACTCTACCCTGAAATTTGAAAAACTATTTACGCGAATAGGTAGGATATATATTGACCAATAAACGCTATGACCCCTGGCAAAACATATTGCCCAAATATAGATAGCCAATTTTGCTTTTATTTGTCCGGAGTTATGCGATTGTACTTTATTGTTTTTGCACTACTGCAAGTTTCCTCAAATGCTTTTTCTCAAGGAGTTGAAGACAGCTTGATACAGTTATTGAACACCCAAATGCAAAATGGCAATGCAAAGGCCGCGGCTAAGACAGAGTATAGGCTTGCCAAATTGTATTATAACTCCTATCAGGATTCATTATGTAAGGCTCATCTCCAAAACTGTATTCTCCTGGCTGATGAATATGATGAAATAAGGACAAAGGCTCTTGCCACGAACTTGATGGGAAACTTAACAAGTGACCTAGGCGACCATGAACAGGCTATAAAACTATACCAACAAGCTTTAGAATTCGCAGGGGCAAATGATACGCTGCGCGCATCTTTCATGAATAACTATGGTCTTGAATTAAAAACCGTTGGTCGGTATAAGGATGCTGTCCATGCTCTATATACCGCGCTAAAGCTGAAAGAAAGCATTGAGTCTTCGGCGCGTTCAATTTCCTCCACACTGCTGAATATTGGACTTGTTTGGGACCTCATAGGTGAACCAGAAAAAGCACTGGACTATTACGGGCGAAGTCTGGAATTAAAGAAAAGCCTCCATGATAGCCTGGGAATATCCAGACTGCTTTCAAATATGGCAGTTATCAGAAAAAACAAGGGGGAATTAGACCAAGCTATTTCCCTGATTAGGGAAAGCATAAAGTACAATTTGACCATTGATGATATAGAGCAGCATTACATCAACCATCTTAACCTGGGAAACATATATAAAAAACAGGGACATGAAGACTTGTTTTTGCTGCATATGGACACTTCATATTCTTACGCTCAACAAATCAATAGTCCTGACTATATAAGTGATGTACATCAAAATTTGGGAGTATACTATCTGGAACAGGATAATTTTCAAAAGGCTATTGAACATTTAAATAAAGCCATTGAGATTCCTGGTAAGAACATCACTAACATATTGCTCTATGAAAATCACAAGGCCCTGGCCCAGGCTTATCAAGCCCTAAACGATTTCCCACAAGCATATATACACCTGGAAAAGAGCAATGTTTTCAGAGACAGCGTCTATGTCATAGAACATCAGAAAGCCATTCAGGATGTGCAGGGAAAATACGAGGCGGAAAAAAGAAAAAGAAAACTAGCCCAAAAGGACCTTGAATTGACACAGGTAAAGTCAGAAACAAGAAGAAAAACCATCATAATACTAATACTCATTGGCGGAGTATTCCTTATCGGTACAGCAGGCCTTTTTCTCTTTGGCCGGTATCGCCAAAAACAGAGGCGTAAGCTGATGATTTCTGAGCAGCACCTTCAAGAATACAGGAAGGAAATGGAAATGCTGCGACTTCATGTAGAAACCCAGATTTCAGCGTCTCCGAAAAAGATAAACCTGAAAATCACCCAGGAAGAGATTAACCAGTATTTGATTGACCCTTTATCAGAGAGAGAGATTGAAGTGCTTACTGAAATTGCAAGCGGTAAAACGAATAAAGAAGTAGCCGAAACCATCTTTATTTCGGAGAATACCGTGAAATTCCACTTAAAGAACATCTATGTCAAACTGGATGTCAAAAACCGAACTGAGGCCATTACCAAGGCCAGTGTGTTAGACATCTGGAATAGAAGTTAATCCCATTTTCTTTCATTTTTTATAAAACTACCCTAGTGGGTAGTTCTGATTTTAAGGGTATATAGCAGCTTTGTAAGCGTAATTGCTAAATTAAAAAAGGTAAGCATGAAATTTAAATTTTTACCCCTTCTTTTAATCATCATTGGGTTTAATACCCAAGCACAAAATCCTGGTACATTAGACCTTTCATTTGACCCCGGATTTGGAACCAATACGGTTGTCGAGGCAATAGCCATTCAACCTGACGGAAAAATACTCATAGGCGGCCCTTTTTCATTATATGACAGCACAGCTATCAATGGTATTGCCAGACTAAATACTGATGGCAGCCTTGATACCACTTTTGACCCGGGAGCAGGTGTAATGGGTTATGTTCAAGGACAGCAATATCACGTATATGCTATTGCTATTCAGACGGACGGGAAAATACTTCTTGGAGGAGCATTTCACAATTTCGATAATACTCCGAGGGATAGGATTGTTCGTTTGAATGCTGATGGAAGCCTTGATAATACATTTGATCCTGGAGATGGGGCTGATGGGGAAATTCGCACCATGGCAATTCAGGGAGACGGGAAAATACTCATAGGCGGTAGCTTCTCACGCTATTACAGCCTTTCAAATTTAGCGCCATCAATAACACGTATAAATACAGATGGCACAATAGACAATTCCTTTTCACCAGGGGATGGTGCAAACTCCTCGATTAACTCCCTGGCCATTCAGGGAGATGGGAAAATAGTTATTGGAGGTGATTTCACCTCATACGATGGTACAGCGCTGAACAGGATTGCCCGGATTAATTCAGATGGTTCTTTGGATACTGGATTTGACCCCGGAACAGGCAGCGATGGCACTTTTCCATCTATACGTACTGTTAAAGTACAAAATGACGGAAAGATTATTGCAGCCGGTTATTTCGATTCATTTGATGGGAACACAAGGAGGAAGATTGCCCGATTGAATTCAAATGGCAACTTTGACGCTTCCTTTGACCCTGGTTCGGGTGCTGACCTGAATGCTATTCACAGGGTTGAAATTCTTTCCGGTGGAAACCTGATAATCTTAGGTGGTTTTTACAATTATGATGGGATATCAAGAAATTCAATTGCTCGTATTAGTTCCAACGGTGCCTTAGACACCATCTTTGACCCTGGCTTTGGTTGTAATAATACCGGGGAGGCCTTAGCTATTCAGAGCGATGGGAAGATACTAATCGGAGGGAACTTCACTCAGTATGACGGGACCCTGAGAAATCATATCGCGCGAGTACATAATGATCAATCAACCAGTATTATTGAGGGCTTTGGAAAAGAAACTTTTACCGTTTTCCCAAACCCTTCAAATGGGATAATGCAGGTAGTAAGTTCAAATACCTCTGTGCCCTATCGTATTATTGATTTAAATGGAGTTGTAGTGAAGGAATGGAATTCTTCCTTGAATATTGATTTAGTAGGATATAGCACTGGGATGTATTTTTTGCAAACAGAAGCGGGAAATGTAATTAGGCTGGTTAAATACTAGCGATTGGGAAAACCTTTTGCATAATGCAGGTGATGCTTGACCAAAGCATATGAACCCTCAAAAATCTTGGGGTTTTCTTCGTCACCCTAAAGCAGCAGATGGTTTAGTAATCCCACGCGAGTATTTGTATGGGGCTTTTCTCTCTGATGAGTATTTCTTTTATTATTTGTGTTCATTACGCACGTTCGGATATCAGTCAGTCGTGTTTGTACCCGTTTTGTCAATGATGTAGGTATACAACAGGCGGTCTGTTTGCTTTATCTCAAAGAGCGTATTCCAACTGCGAAAACAAAGGCGGGCGAAGTAAGGAATGCCCTTGCTGAATAGGTGGGGGTGTAATGGGATATGGAATGTAACACTTCCAGAGAAACAGTCCTTTATAAAGGGTAAAATCATGCATCTTAATCAAATTACTTTGCAAAGAGACCTAAAAAATGGCATTTTTGGTCTTGAACCAAAACTTTTCACTCTTGGTAAGGAGTAGATACATTATTTTGATACTACTTGCGATTATCTTTTCCACTAGGGAGATTGCAGCACAGACTTCACAACTAATGTTTCACTCATTGACTGATGAGAACGGACAAGTGCAAAGCACATCTCAGTGCATTATACAGGATAAATTGGGCTTTATGTGGTTTGGCACCCAAGATGGTCTTTGTAGATATGATGGGTATAGTTTTAAAATATATAAGAACGAACCAGGTAACCCAAATAGTTTAAGTAATAATTATATATGGTCCATTCATCAGGATGAGGAGGGTGTTTTGTGGATAGGCACATTTGGAGGAGGGCTTAACCGCTTTGACCCTTTTACAGAAACCTTCAACTCATATCGAAATGACCCGAATGACCCAGAGTCGATATCCAGCGACCGCATATTCAAGATTATTGAGCATGATGGTGTTTTGTGGATGGGTACTAATGATGGAGTATGTCGATTTAATAAGTCTACAGGCAAGAGCAAAGGCTTTATGCAAAGCCGAATAAATGGCGACAGGGCGACAGGTAACTATACAGGTAGTATAGTGTCCACAGGCACAAGACATATTTGGGCACACACAGATTCTGGATTTGTGGATATCAACACACAAACATTGGAGAGCGAGTTTTTAGGCAAATCACCATTTTCCGATGGTAAGAATTGGGGGGCCATCTATGACATGCTCGAATATAGGGGCGAAATATATTTTGCTACTAAAACAGGCTTATATAAGGTCAATCCCAAGACAAAAGAGAGTAAACACGTCTTACAATACTCATTTGATGAAAGAAACCCTGACTTTCTGAAATTATTGCCTCCTCGGGATAAGCGCTTTTGTATAGGTACCAACAGGGGGCTCCTCTTTTTTAATCCTGAAACAGGAGAAGTGGTAAGGCACGGGCATGATACTAATGACCCTGGTAGTATTTCTCATAATACTATTACAGCCTTGTGCCGTTCAAGGGATGATATCATCTGGATAGGTACACGCACAGGTGTGAATATGCTTTATCAGGAAAATCCCAATTTTGGTTTGATGCGTAGCAAACAGGGCAAAAAAAAGTCTATGCACAGGAGCCTGTATGCGATGCTTGAAGATAGTAATGGCCGCCTATGGATAGGTAGCCCTGAGGGTTTAAAGATACTTGATAGAGAAACAGGAGAAAAAGCCATATACTGGAAAGGTGAGGCTAAAAGTTCACTTCGTTCAGATTATATTCTATCGTTGAGAGAAGACAAAGAGGGCAATGTTTGGATAGGTACAAGACAAGGAGGTGTGCATAGAGTATCATCAAAGCACAAGAGTAAATTGAACGGTTTAATATTCGAGAGGATTCAGCCAAATGGATTAGATATCAGTACAACATCTGTTCATTACATATTAGAAGACAATCAAGGCATTATATGGCTGGGTACTGGTGGGGCTGGGTTACTCAGATATTCTCCAGGAACTAATGATATAAAACAGTATTACAAAGGTGAGGTTGAAAAAAAACCAAGTCATCCTTTTGTGTACAATATCCTGGAAGATAGCTTTGGCAATATGTGGCTGGGGACACCAACTGGTGGGCTGAATATTTTTGATCGGGTGAATGAGAGATTTATCTATTTCAGAAATGTCTCAGATAACCTTAATAGCCTAAGCAATAATATTGTATTGTGTACCTATGAGGATAACAATCATAATTTATGGATAGCTACTGCCAGTGGTTTGAATAAGTTAACTAAGCAGCTTCAACCCAATATGTTTGAGAAGTTACAAAATGTTGACCCAGAGAAAGATTCTCTGTTTGTTCGTTACACGGCCGATTGTGGTTTCCCTAACGAGGTGATATATGGTGTACTGGAAGATAATAAAGGTAACCTGTGGGCCAGTACCAATAAAGGTGTTGTATGTTTTGATCCTGTGCGGGGTAAAGTCGCTAAAACGTATGAGCTCGGGGATGGGCTGCAACATAATGAATTTAACCAAAATGGCTTCTTAAAGACCAAAAGTGGTGAGTTGTTTTTTAGTGGTATAGACGGGCTTAACTTTTTTCACCCCGACAGCTTGAGTAATAATACTTACAAACCACCCGTGGTTTTTACCAGATTCCTGTTGTTTAATGAACCAGTCAATGCACACAGTAAAGGAAAGCATGGCTTTAGCCTTGATAAAAGTATAGAAAAAACAAAAGAACTTTACCTCTCTTATGACCATGATGTATTGACTTTTGAATTTGCGGCTCTCAGTTTTATTAACCCGGGTAAAAACCGATACCTGTACAAATTGGAGGGTTTTGATCAAGATTGGGTAGATGCGGGCACTAAACGTTCTGCCACTTACACTAACCTGGATGCTGGTGAGTATACTTTTAGGGTAAAGGCTTGCAATAACGACGGTTTATGGAATGAGAAAGGCGCTGCCATCACCCTTTTTATACCATCTCCACCGTGGTTGAGTTGGTACGCCAGCCTGATATACTTGTTGGTCTTTATCAGTATTATATACTCTTACATAAGGTATAAGGTTCAAAAAGCTACCCATAAACTGGAGGTACAGGCTAAAATTGAGGGAGCTAAAATTGAGGAGCGGGAGAACTTTAGAAAAAAGAGTTCACAAGATTTTCATGACGAAGCGGGTAATAAGATTACCAAGATAAATTTGTTTACTGAATTAGCCCGTGTTGAAGCGGGAGGTAAAAAAGAGGTGCTTGACTTTCTTAATAAAATAGAACAAAACTCAAAAGAACTTTCTGCTGGTATGAGAGACTTTATCTGGGCGATGGATCCAGCGAAAGATACACTTTTTGATACAATCATCAGGCTAAAGGATTTTGGTGATTCAATGTTTACTGACGCAGGAACTTATTTTGTGGTGGAAGGGCTTGTAGAAGAATATCAAAAAGTAAAATTACCAATGGATACCCGCAGGGCCATGGTACAGATATTTAAAGAAGCAATGAATAATTGCGTCAAGCACGCTAAAGCGGAAGAAGTGAAATTAATGGTATCTTTAAAAAAAGGTGAATTGAAAGTAGAGTTTCAAGACAATGGGAAAGGTTTTGATGTAAACGAAGAAACCAGCAAAAAAGGGTATGGAAGAAGCATTATGGCTGAAAGGGCAGCAACAGCCGGAGCTACTTTTGGTTTACAATCGGAGAAAGGGAAAGGTACTACTGTGAGTTTCATATGTAATATACCCCATATGGGTAATTGAGTAGAACTGTAAAAGCCGATATTATTGCACATTATCAATATTTTGTGAGCCAGGATAAATGAATAACTACCTGCATACCATATCAGTAGCTATTGTGGAAGACAATAATGAGATACGCGACCTGTTGGAATTACTGATAGATAGGTCTCCAGGGTTTTCATGTAAACATGTTTTTAAAGATTGCGAAAGTGCCATTGAGCCTATTAAAAAACATTTACCCGATGTGGTATTAATGGATGTTGAACTACCTGGTATTAGTGGTATTGAAGGAGTAAAGCGACTGAAGGAAAGTGTTCCCGGAACTGATTTTATAATGCTTACCATTCGTGAGGATGACGAGTCTATATTTCAATCATTGGCGGTTGGTGCCACAGGCTATCTACTAAAAGATACAGTACCAACACGTCTCTTAGCTGGCATCAAGGAAGTGCATGAAGGTGGCGCACCTATGAGTCCCAGTATAGCACGAAAAATAACTGACTCTTTCCATTCCAGTTCCCAGTCTCCATTATCAGAAAGGGAAACGGAAATATTGGAGAAACTATGTCAGGGGCAAAACTATTCAACTATTGCAGACTCTCTGTATATCAGTGGTCACACTGTACGTGCGCACATTAAGAATATATATCGCAAACTGCATGTTAATTCACGAGGCGAAGCTGTTACCAAGGCTTTAAAGGATAAACTGGTTTAAATAACCTTTCCTCATAAATTACCCCATATGGGTAATTGTGCTGTGCTTTTTACCCCTCTACTTTTGGTCTCAAATAATTTTGTTAAACCAAAACCATACCCAATGAAATCATTTAAACATTTATTACTTCTGCTTTTATCAGTATCAATGGTAAGTATCACAGCCTGCAAAAAAGATGATGATGACGATAACGATACAACTCAAAGTGAATTGCCTGACGCTGTTTTTTCAGCCGACATAAGTGGCGATGTTACAAGACATGTTGAGTTTACCTTGCCCAAAAACGTAACCTCAGCAGATGGAAAGGCAATTAACGGTTCTCAAAACAATAGCCTTAACTTACTTTTGATCAACGTTCTTGGTGGTTCTGAAAAGTGGTCAATCGTCCTTGGTGTTACTGCAAATTCAGTCACTACGGGAACTTTCCAGATGAACCAAACCCAATCATCATTTGGTAGCTATACCGACCAGGATGCAGGGGTAGGTTATTTATCAGCCTCTGGCAGTGTTACTATTACAAAAGCTGAATTATATCAATCCGTAGGAAGTTCACTTGGTGGAGCCGATGATTACTTTATTGACGGCACCTTCACTATGAGCTGTGCTGATGAGTCTAATCCACCTAAGGAAATAACCGTTACAGGCTCCTTTAGCGGTATAAACATTAAAGATAACTAAACTTTTACTTCATGAAAGATCGGGGGGTGCAAGTGATTTTGTGCTCCCTGGTCTAATTCATTTTCAAAATGTACTATTATGAAACCGACTCTTACATTCTTACTAATTTGTGTTGCCTCATGGGGGTTTTCTCAACCCACAATTACTCAATCCAATATTCCTTTAATCGGCGACAATGTGACGATTGCTATTTGTTCAGACCCCTTAAACGAGGGAAGCTCAGGAGTCAATCAAACCTGGGACTTTAGTGGATTGACTGAGAGCGAGGAACAATCATTCATATATGTGGATCCTGGCACCACACCAAAAGCCGACTCGTTTCCAGATGCTAACTTATGTGGTATTAGCTGGGATGGCAGCTATAGTTATTATAAAGTGAGTCCAAACGCTCTTGAAGCTGTTGGATATGTAACACCAGTTCCGCCAACAGATACTGCTATGATAGTTTTTGATGATTTTGAGCAGATAGTCCAGTTCCCATATACTTACAATGATAATTTTCTGGATGTTTTTGATGGTACTAATTACGTTCCAGGGTTTGGTGGTTTAGATTTTGATGGAGATATTGATTTTGAAGCCGATGGATATGGGACCCTGATACTTCCGACAGGCACATACAACAATGTGGTGCGTTATCACTTTTTCAGAGAGCAAACCAATTATGTAAGCGGTTTTCCCTCTAATACCCAGACGAAAGAACAATGGGCATGGGTGTCTGCCGACTATAGGTTTTGGTTGCTGTTGATGGAAGAGAATTTTGACGGTTTTGCAACAACTGAACTTATATGGTATGACAAAAATCCGCTTTCACTAGTCACAGGTCTTCATACTGAAGAAACTTCAGGTATTTCCGTTTATCCCAATCCTGTTGCGGATGAAGGTAATATTAACCTTACCTGGAAGCAAAATGAAGATGCAACTGTTTCCATTTATAGCATGGAGGGCAAGCTAGTTTTTGAAACGAACAATAACTTGATTAGTGGTGTGAATCCTATAAAGATTTCTTCCCTGGTTCCAGGAACCTACCTACTTAAGATACATTCTGCAACAGAAGTGTACAATCAAAGGATTATTCTAGTAAACTAATTAAATCAAATATCATGAAACCGGTAAATCACTTACTTTGCCTAACCCTTGCTCTCGTTTCCTATAATTCAATAGCCCAGACAGCTGAACAGGTAAGAAAAGATATTGACAAAACAGAGGTTACTACCATAGGGCATGGGGCGGTGCCAGCAAAATGCGGTTACTTTTTGGCTGAATATGTTAAGAATGTTGACGAACTACTGGCTCTCAGCCAAAGGCGAGCAAAAGAAGGAGACAAAGAGGAAATTAACACCAAGATGAAAGCCATTGATGTGAAAATGGAGGCGCTAAGCAAGAAAATGAAAGAGAATGCTGAGGTTTTTACTGATACAGATTGCTCAAGTGCATGGATAAATGCTCAACAGAAATACAGTGCCTATATTCAACAAAACATGGGGACCTTTATGCACAGTGAGTGAGATGATTTTTGTCGTTTTTATGGTTCTTATCAAAAGTGCTTATTACGCACGTTCGGATATCATTCAGTCGTGTGCACCAATCATAACATGGCTTCCATGCAATTCTTGCGAAAATATTCCCATTGATTTTGCGGCTTTAGATGCACTTTTTAAGTGCCATTTTTCTCTATTTGCCCACTTTTTCTTTGTTTTTGCGTCTTTTTGTAGGTTCTGTAACCTAATCGTAATTTAGAAATCCTGTTCTAATTGCGAGAGTGCAGGTTTGATCCCGCCCTGGGTACTTTTTTCTAACCCTTTCAGTTCAATCATTTCTTTCTAGGCACAGTCATAAGTGCCACATTTGAAAGTTCCTTTTCCCTAAGTTTGCATCTCAAGTGGAAACACATGAATTTAATTAACACCCTAAGGCAACGCTACCCATATTACTATACAATAGGTAAGCTGTGGAAATTTTCATTACTGCTTGTAGTAACAGTTACATTCTTTTTATTCCTACTAAGGCCTGTTGAGATTGATGCCAATCTAAGATTTGACCTCAAGCTGACATGCTTAATTTATGGACTTACTGCTGGCTTGACTTTTTATATGTTTTACTCGACACTAAACCTAGCTCGCACCTATTTAATAAAAATTAAATGGACCTTATTGAGTGAATTGACAGGACTTACCGTACTGGTATTTATTGTCGGGGTCATAAATTACTTTCTTAGAAATGTAGTAAGCACTTCATATACAGGATTTGATATTACAGATTTAGCTGAAGACGTAGTGAATACTTATCTTGTTGGCATAGTGCCCCTTAGCGCTCTTACAATGCTAAATTTTTTCTACCTGATAAATGACAATGAAAATAAGGCGTGGCTGTCAAACATCCTTCTTGAGAAATCTAAGGAAGAAGCAAAAGAAAAAAATTGGGAACAAATTGAAATATCCAGTACCAATGACCGGATAACAATTGACACCAATGCATTGTGTTTTGTCAAAGCAGAAGGTAACTACACAGAATTTCATATTCTGTATAATGGTTCAATAAAAAAAGAAGTAAAGCGAATACCCATGAAATTAGTTGAGGAGCAATGTGAAGCGCATAAAAACCTAGTTAGGATTCACAGGTCTTACCTTGTAAACATTGATTATGTAAAATCTGTGAAAGGAAATGCTTTGGGATATCAAATAAATATTGAAAACTATAAAGGACATATACCAGTAGCGCGAAGCTACATTAACCGTTTTAATAAAATAATGGGGTAGTTTCTTTTTATTATCATTATTAATCCAGTTGTCATTCATAACATATTCCTTGCTTTCGGTAACATTTCATATTGCTGGGTTCTTCTTAATATATTGCTTATCTTAATATTGCACCGATACCCCTATGTACAAGATAATCCCCTTACTTCTTTCTATTTTCTATTTTCTTCTTATGAGCGCATGTTCAGAAAGTGTCAAAGAAACCTCTGAAGATCAGCCCTTAAAGGAAGGGAACATTGCTTTGGGTAAAGAACTATACATAGTTTGCGCAGGATGCCACGGAGCCAATGGTGAAGGGATAAAAGCATTGAATGCACCAGCACTAGTAAATCAGGAGACATGGTATTTGGAAAAGCAGCTTAACAACTTTCGCTTAGGTATCAGGGGCAATGACCCGGAGAATATACCTGGCACCCAGATGGCTACAATCGCAAAAACTTTAACAGGGGCTGATCAGGTGAGCGATGTGGCAGCCTATATTAAAACTTTACCCCCCACTACTACTGAGCAAACTATTTCAGGTGATATTGAAAAAGGGCGAAATTACTATCATATGATATGTGGCGCTTGCCACGGAAAAAATGCGGTTGGAAATCCATCATTAAACTCTCCACGACTTGCTGGGATTGATGACTGGTATCTTGAGGCACAATTCAACCTTTTTAAAAATGGCATTCGGGGAATGCACCCGGATGATACACATGGTGCCCAAATGCAGGCCATGTCTAACTCATTGCCTGACGATCAGGCCCTGAAAGACGTAATTGCATACATTCAATCGCTCCAAAATTTGGAACAGAGATAGAGATGAATATGCCTAAATACATTATCATAGCATTGCTCTTGCTGTTTGTTTGTTTCTTAATGGCCACGCAGGACGAGCCTGAACAATTGCCGCTTATCAGCTTAGCTTGTGATTGCCCACCGGGTTTTGAACTAAACGAAAATAACCAATGCCTGAATCGTAATTTATATCAACAATATGAATCTCTTGGAGGTTATGGCGTTGGGGGATTGAAAACAGCCCTCCCCGAAATTCGCGACGGTTTTTCACCACAGCAAATTGATTTAGGCAGATATCTTTTCTTTGATCCTATATTATCAAGAGATGGTTCTAAATCATGTGCTAGTTGCCATAATCCTGACCTGGGATTTTCAGACGGACGGGCAAGAAGCTTGGGTATTAACGACCATGAGGGAAATCGGTCGGCCCCAACATTATGGAATGTGGGATACTTGAAATCTTTTTTCTGGGACGCTCGTGCTTCATCATTAGAAGAACAGATGCAAGGACCTTTGTATTCAGAAGCTGAAATGGGCAACACAAGAGAAAATCTAATGAAAACGCTCAACGGGAGTCAAGAGTACAGGAAACTTTTCCGAGTTGCATTTCCAGAAAAGAAAGGCACAAACATCAAACTGGAAGAAGTATATACAGCTCTTGCTGCTTTCGAATCATCATTGATTTCATTAAACAGTCGCTATGACCATTATGCTCATGGATACCACGAAGCACTCACACAAAATGAAATTGAGGGACTTAATGTTTTCCGCTCATTTGTTGCAAGATGTGCGGAATGCCACACTCCTCCCCTGTTTACTAATCAACAAATCGCAGTAATAGGAACGCCAGAACCCGATGGTATGGAGTTTGACCCTGGAGCTGAAATACCATATAGTGATACTTCAATGAGAGGGGGGTTTAAAATCCCAACCTTAAGGAATATACAAAAAACAGCCCCTTACATGCACTCAGGTAAATTCGCCACACTAAAAGAGGCTGTTACTTTTTATACCAAGGGACGGGGGCATGCAGTACCAGAAAACGAAAACCTAAAGATACATTGGCACATATGGGAACCAGAACTGAGCGACTATGAGCTAGATCGTTTGGTTGACTTTTTAGGAACACTAACCGATGAAAGTTTTAGGCCTAAAACCCCAGAGGTTTTACCTTCCGGCACCTTAATCATGGATAATAAAAAAATATCAAACCTTTAAATAATTAGTTATGAAGAAAGTTGTTTACGCCCTTATTTGTGTGGCCTTTATGGTGGTTGGAGTGCTCATTGGCCGCTCTTTTTTAGCCAAAAAAACACCCTCAGAAGTTGCTTCGCCTGCACCAACACATTTCAACCGCCAAACATCAACATCAGGAAACTCTGGAATACCGTCGGTTAATCAAGGCTTTACTGGTAATGTTTTTGATGTAAAAGATGGTGAATCCATACAGGATGCGGTGGGAAAAGCAAAACCAGGAGATTTGATACGGGTTTTTCCAGGCACTTATAAAGAGACGGTTTATATCGATAAGGACAATATATCACTGCAGGGGGTTATCAGGGAAGGTGAATGGCCTACCCTGGATGGTGAAAAAGAGTTAAACGACGGATTCTTATACTCAGGAAGTGGCATACTCATAGAAAACTTCAAAATCATCAATTACAAAGGTAATGGCATCATGGGCCAGGCAGGTAATAATTTTGTATTAAGAAACAATTGGATAGACGATACAGGTGTGTACGGTATTTTTCCTGAATTTGGCAAAAATGGGCTAATTGAACATAATCTTCTTTCAGGCATAGAAGATGCCGCCATTTATGTAGGCATGAGCGATAATATTGATGTTCGCCACAATGAGGTTTTTGAAAGTGTGGCTGGTATTGAAATTGAAAACTCCCGCCAATGCCTTGTGGAGTATAATTATGTGCATGACAATACTGGTGGAATATTGGTTTTTATAACTCCAGGTCTCCCGATAAAAACATGCTTCGATGTGATTGTGCGGAATAATTATGTTGTAAACAACAATCATGAGAACTTTGGTCAAGAAGGGGCTATTGTATCTATGCTACCCAAAGGAACAGGCATTATTATAATGGCAGCAGACAAGGTAATTATTGAAAATAATATTATCACTGGTAATGATAATGTTGGCATCACCATAACGGATTTGAGTTTTGGAGCCCAAATTTCAAAAGACCCAGAATCAGAGCCCTATCCTGATAGCCTGGTAATTCTGGACAACATAATGATCAATAACGGAAACAATCCGGTGGGTGACATCAAAAAAATTATGGTAGCACAGTTATCTACTAAAGCTCCAGATATTGTGGCCATTGGTGGAGGGGTTGGCAGTTGCATCAGAAACCGTGACAACTACAGGACTTTTGGACTGGATAAATATGGCCAATGCAGCACAACGGATACAAAACACGTAATATCTTACTTACTTGATGAGCCAGTACCACCAAGAGATATTTCTAAGGAAGAAAAAGGGAAACTCGCCTACTATGGTGTTTGCTCAGGATGTCATGCTTACGACGTAAGAATGATAGGTCCACCAACACAGGTTATCCAAGCATTATACAAGAATAATCCACAAGGCATTGCCGATTATATAGCCAATCCGGTTCGCAAGAGAGAGGATTTTCCTGAAATGCCTCCCCAGGCTTACTTGTCTGAAGAAACACGGTTAGCAGTTGCTGAATACGTGCTCTCATTAGAAGGTCAAAGAAAGCAAGGTATGGGCCGCCCTGATTACAACAGACCCATACCTGAGAAAAAGAATTAAGGCAGTCGTAGCTTTATGATTTAGATGAGAGTTGCACTTTTTAAGTGCATTTTTCTCGGCTTCCTCCACTTTTTCTTTGTTTTTTTGTCTCTTTCTAATGGTTTTTAGCCTTGCTACAATCGATATAGAATTAGGGTTTGCTCAAGGAACGAAAAGAAATAGCTTTGTCATTGCCCTAAGAAAATTCGATAAAAGATGTAAATCTTAAAACAAATACCAAAAGATTAGAATTAATAAATAATCGCCTGGTTAGAGGCAATCTATTTGTTCTTACTATCAAAACTAAAGCGCTATTGTATAACGCCTAGATAAATGGCTGATGAAAACATACCTGAACTTTATTCCCCAACAATAGTTCATATGGATTGGAAACAGACCCAAGAGTTAAAGAAAGATGTTTAAGTTTTTTCTGATAAAAAGTGTAAAAAAGAATTCAGACTACTTTAAAAAATTAAAATCACCAAAATGAATATCAAAATACTAGAGACCCTTTCTGTTATAATAGTCTATTTTCTCATACGAATTGTCTCAAGCAAAATGATTGATAAGACAGTAGAAAATAGTCTAATGCAAAAAACAAGAGGGAAAGTTATTAAAAAAGGCTTCAACACCATTTTACTTTTAATAGTCCTGGCTTTTTTGTTTTTTATTTGGGGGGTTAAACAAACTGAATTAGTAGTTTTTATTGGCTCTTTTTTGGCTATTTTAGGAGTTGCATTATTCGCCCAGTGGTCAATATTATCTAACGTAACTTCAGGAATAATTATTTTCTTTAATCATCCGGTTAAACTGGATGACGAAATTAGCATCCTTGATAAGGATTATCAGGTTGATGGAAGGGTCAGTGACATAGGACTTTTTTTTGTCACTATTAAAACTAAGGAAGGTGATAAAGTAACTGTCCCCAGCAATGTGTTTGTGCAAAAAATGATAAAACGCAACCAAAATGCCTAATTACTTTAATGTAATCTTTATATGCATTCTATTAGCCTTATGCTCCAATTCTCTATTTGCACAAAGCAAATATGAAATGGAGAAGCGAATTAAGGAAGAGGATGTTCCAACCCGTGCACTTCATTTTATAGACTCTTTACGGTTAGTTAAAAAAGTGAGATGGTATTTAGAAAAAGGGTTTGGCCGAAGCAGTATAGAGGCTAAATTCAAATTGAATAAGAAAAAGTATAGCGTTGAATTTGATACTACAGGAAGTATTGAAGATATCGAAGTCCAAATTAAGTGGGATAATCTGCAACCGAAAAGCAAAGATGCCATTACTAATATTCTTAAAGAAGATTGTAAGAAGTTTAAAATCCGAAAAATCCAAATTCAGTATTTAGGAAGTCGTGCAGTTCTATTAGAGAAAATTAGAGATAAGCATGACAGTATGAACAACATCATTATAAGATACGAAATTGTGGTTAGGTGTTCAGAAACTAAAAGTGTAGCTCTTTTTGAATACTTGTTTAGTGAGACTGGCGAAAAGCTCAGTGTTTCTGAAATTTTAATTGAAAACGCTAGTAATCTTGTATATTAAGGGACTTGTTTGCTTTTTTCTCTTTCTGTCTTTGGCATTTTCCAGTTCCACTTTTGCTCAAAGTAGTTATCAGATTGGGGGCCTTCCTGCAGTTAACTTAAACTACAAGCTCAAAAAAGGTTGGACTTTAAACTTCAAATTTGAATCACGTCACCTTTTTCAAAGAGATATACTTAATGCTGAAAGTGATAATAGCTATAGATATGTTTTATCTGATTATTCGCTAATTGGTGCGAAAAAAGTCGGTTTAAATTCCAGAATCGCTGGAGGCTATTTACTTCGCTTGCTAGGGGACAAAATTGTCAATAGAGCTATCTTTCAATATTCGACAACACAAAATTTATCTAATTTAAAATTAGCTCATCGTATTGTATTCGATCAAACTTTTTCTCAAAATGAGACCCCAGAGCATAGAATAAGATACAGACTAGTTTGTGAAATACCAATGAATGGTCAATCGGCCGACCTCAGAGAATTTTATCTTAAAGTTGGTAGTGAGTGGCTTAATAGCATACAAGATTCTAAATATGATATTGAAATCAGGCTTATTCCCTTGCTTGGGTACACTATCACAGAAAAGCATAAAATTGAGATTGGTTTAGATTACAGAGCCAGTTCTATTCTTAATTCAAATATTCGTCATAATTATTGGATAGCTTTGAATTGGTTTATAGAGTTATAAGCGCCCTTAAAAAACCGAGGCGAAGTATGGTCTTTTTTCATGTGCTGGGTTGTTCAATGGAGCAAACCCTGAAACTATTAGGCAAGTGATTTTCTTATGAATAATATAAACTAGAAATTACGGAAATTTACTAAGAGCGTTTCTGCTTTTTCATGACCTAGCTTGAAGCCAATTTGTGAATCCTGACAACCCACTGCAGGGGTTTGTAATCCCGATAAAAATAATGGTAATATATATCATTACATCCGGGGTTATAAGTCTTTTTACTTTTGACCTCAGGGTTACAAACCCTGTGAAGCAAAGAGGGTTTTTCTGAAATGCCTCGCCAGACTTATTTGTCTGAAGAAACACGATTAGCAGTTGCCGAATGCATCCTTTCATCAGAAGGTCAAAGAAAGCAAGGTATGGGTTGCCCTGATTACAACAGGCCCATCCCAAAGAAAAAGAATTAAGGTAGTTTAACTTTAAGATATAGATGAGTAACACTTTTTAGATGCGATTTTCATACCAAATGCTCAATCTTGCGCGATTTTGCCTTTGCTTGCTAGGCCATGCAGCTCATACAAAGTCCTCAAAATATCGTGTCCATTTGGAGCGTGCGGGTTCAAGTACCGTTCCGAGTACATTTATGCAAAAGCTTCGTATCGCAACTGATACGGGGCTTTTGTGTTCAACACTTTTGAATCACTACAATGTATACAAACTTCCCGTATATGTATTCGTAGCTTACTTATCACTTGCAGACCTTTGTTCTATAATTAATCAAAAAGACGAAAAACAATGATTGCAAGATTTATCGGACGAAAAATTGGAGACACAGTTCTTTATCCTGTGGCTCAGCCATTCCCAAAAACCCCTAAGGATTATGGAATTGAATATCGAGATGTGGAATTCAAAGCCAGGGATGGAGTTCAACTTTCAGGTTGGCTTTTAAACGAGTGGGGGAAAGCGACAGTCATCATGACGCACTTTGGCTACAGAGCAAATCGCTTTGGTTATCAAACTAAACACCAACCAATGCTTACTAAACCTTACAAAAAGGAAATTGAATTTGTAAAGGTGGCGGGTAGATTAATAGACCAAGGTTATACTGTATTGATGTATGATATGAGAAACCATGGTATTAGTGGAAAGAGCAAGTTAGCTTGTGGAACCGGTGGATATGATGAACGATTTGATGTATTAGCAGCAGTTGAATTCGTAGGGACAAACGAGTCAACTAAAGACAAACCTATAGGATTGCTTAGTTACTGTATGGGCTTGAATGCGACTTTTTACGCATTTGAAGAGGACCAGGAAATATTCGATAAGTACAATGTGAAAGCACTTGTAGGGATGCAACCCTTAGGAAATGCTGATTTCTTGAAAGCCTATGGTATTAAAGGAGCGATATACAGACATGCTGATACGCACTATAAAAAACATACTGGAGTGGCTTTGGATTATCCTATCATCCCGGCAGTGAAACATGTTTCTGTCCCGACTTTGTTATGTCAGGGGAGGAAAGACCCATGGACAAACCTTGACTTTGTAAATAAGGCTTTTGAAGCTATTCCAGCAGAGAAAGAAATGCATTGGATGGAAGAGCCCACTCATAGATTTGATGGATATAATTGGTTTTATGACCACCCAAAAAAAATGGTTGATTGGTTTAATAAATATCTTTAAAGCCAATGAGTCACCTATTAAACATAAATAGTATTTCTCAAGTGCATGAGTTCTTTGGGATGCCACGCCCTAAACATCCACTCATATCCGTGTTGAGACTGAAGCAATATCTTCCAGATATAGATTTCGGAGATACAAAGTATATTCTTAACCTTTATCAAGTGAGTTTTAAATCCAAGGTTGATGGAAGTTTCAACTATGGCAGAAATACATACGACTTTCAGGATGGAACGCTTCTTTTCACAGCACCAGGTCAAGCACTAAAGTTTGAAGCTCCGGAAGTTCCCGATGAGGAGGGATGGACACTTATATTTCATCCAGATTTGATACGAAAATCTGAGTTAGGACGAAACATGGACAGCTATACCTTCTTTGCCTATGATTTACATGAAGCACTTCATATTTCTGACGAGGAAAAAAGGAAACTTAAAGAGTTGGTCGAAAATATTGAGAAGGAATATTCACAGAACTACGACAAGCACAGTCAAAAACTAATCATCGCTAATCTGGAATTGCTGTTGGATTATTGTACTCGTTACTACGACAGGCAATTCCTGATGCGAACTAACTTAAATTCGGATTTAGTTAGTGGATTTGAAAGACTGCTGAAAGATTATTACAAAGAAGGCCAGCAATATGAAACAGGAATTCCAACTGTCTCATATTGCAGCTCTGAACTTGGATATTCTTCGGACTATTTCAGTGACTTAATAAAAAAAGAAACTGGTAAAACTGCACAAGAGACGATTCAGCAATTTGTAATTGAAAAGGCAAAAACGAAACTGCTCTCAAGTACAGATGCAGTTTCTCAGATTGCGTATGACATTGGATTTGAATACCCTCAACACTTTAGCAAACTTTTTAAGTCAAAGACAGGAAAGAGTCCAAAGGAATATCGTCAATTGAATTGAGCATTAACTACTTTTATTACCTGTTCTATTTGGTTCGACAATGCAACTATATGGGTACCAAGCCAACTTAAAGGTCAGCAAAGCTCGCCTTTTTGTTTCCTGAAGACAATGGTGTGTAATATTTGGTGCATGATTTTGTCAACAAATAATCATTCTGGTGTTCTTTTGCGTGCAATTGCATCATAATGGTGGCTTAACGTAGTCCTTAAAACCCTTTGGCCGTTGCAGCCGTAGAGGTTCGACCCGCCCCCGAGTGCTAGATACAGGAAGCTCAAAAGGATTCCTTTTTTGTTTGGTACAACGTTAGGATACTGTTTGTTTCCTACTCATTACTAAACTTCCTGCCAATTAAACATTCCTTTTGTATTCTTTTACTCTTAAAAAATTGACATGTAGCTGAAAATCTATCACGCAATACCTACTTGTAATCCGAATGCCAGCCAAATTTTTCATTGATAATTTTGTTTTTGTTGCTTCGTATAAAATTCAAATAGGCCTCAGCTATGGGCGATAATTTTTTACCCTTCAACCATACCAGTCTCCAATTTGTGATAATTGGTAAACCCTTGGATGGAATAATGAATAAATCCTTATTCGACAGCTCGTTCTTTATACCTATCAGAGGCAGAATTGAGTACCCAAGCCCAGCAATAAGGGCTTGTTTTACAGCCTCATTTGAAGTCAGCTGAATACTCTTTCTTTTTGTTTTTCCCCTATAATAATTATCCATTGCCATTCGGGTAGCAGAACCTACCTCACGATATATGAAAGGCTTGCCCATGCTAAGTTTGGCAGTATTACCAACCAGATAGAGTTTGTTTTCAACCAACAATTCCTCGTAAACATCCAGCCCATCTGGAAGCACCGAAACCAATGCAAAATCTATTTCATTGTTTTGCAGGTTTTTTACAACGGTAGACTTGTTTGATACATCAAGCGTCAGGTCAATACCAGTGTGATTTTTTAAAAACCCACTCAGGAAATATGGTATAACATACTTTCCTGTTGAGGCTGATGATATTTTCAGTTTGCCGGTATGCAATCCGCTATACTCCTTGGTTTTATACTTTAGCTCTTCAGCTTCACTAAGTATGTTTTCCGCAATTTGGGCAATGGACTGCCCAAAATCTGTTACAAAAAGTTTCTTGCCAATCACTTCAGTAAGGGGCACATCAAATTGCATTTGGAAATTTTTTAGCTGGATAGAAAGTGCCGGTTGTGTCATGTACATCTTTTCTGCAGCCCTGGTTATACTTTCCTGTTTTACTACTTCCAGGAAGATTTGTAGTTGATGTAAAGTATAATTCATAAAATTTTATTATGCATTTTATTAAAAACATAAATACAAATATATGATTTTTTCTACTTTCCTTTGTGCAACCAATAAATAAAGCAATGCAAAAAATTACAGTAGCAAAAGGTGACGGTATCGGCCCTGAAATAATGGATGCCACATTAAAAATCCTCAATGCAGCAGGTGCCAAGATAATTTTTGAGGAGATTGAAATAGGTAAAAATGTTTACCTCTCTGGCAATTCAAGTGGAATAGATACCGCAGCCTGGAACTCTATCAGGCAAAACAAGGTGTTTCTCAAAGCTCCGATTACTACCCCCCAAGGTGATGGGTATAAAAGCCTAAACGTAACTATCAGAAAATCCCTTGGCCTTTATGCTAACGTAAGGCCCTGTAAAAGTTTCCACCCTTTTGTGCATTCAAAACACCCGGAAATGGATGTAGTAATAATAAGGGAGAACGAAGAAGATTTGTATGCAGGAATTGAACATCAGCAGACGCAAGAAGTGGTTCAATGTCTAAAACTCTTAACTCGACCAGGGTGTGAAAGGATAATACGATATGCTTTTGAATATGCCAAAATATATAAGAGGAAGAAAGTGAGTTGCTTCGTTAAGGATAATATAATGAAACTCACAGATGGCCTGTTTCATAAGGTGTTTAAAGAAATAGCCCTAGAATATCCTGAAATTGAAACAGACACCTGGATAATTGACATAGGAGCTGCAAGACTAGCCGATGAACCAGAACTCTTTGATGTAATAGTAACACCCAACCTTTATGGTGATATTATATCCGACATAGCAGCCCAGGTTTCTGGCTCAATTGGTTTGGCAGGCTCTGCAAACATAGGGGAAGAATGTGCGATGTTTGAGGCTGTGCATGGTTCCGCTCCTGATATTGCCGGAAAAAATGTTGCCAACCCATCAGGCCTGTTAAGGGCAGCTGTAATGATGCTCATACACATTGGGCAACAAGATGTAGCAGAAGAGGTAAAAAATGCATGGTCAAAAACAATAGAAGAAGGCATTCACACACAAGACATTTACAAATCTAATACTAGCAAAAAATTGGTTGGCACAGGTGAGTTTGCAAAAGCTGTTATAGAACGGCTGGGGCAAAAGCCAGAACAAATAAAGTCGGTGGAATATTCACGCGGTGTGAAATTTAACCTGCCAAAATATAAACGCAAAGAGGAACGCAAAAAAAACCTGAAAGGTGTTGATGTTTTCATTGACTGGAAGGGTACGGATGCCAATATTTTAGCATCTGAGCTTATCAAGCACAACAGTAATGTAGAGCTCTTGATGATAACTAATAGGGGCGTGAAAGTGTGGCCTGATGGGTTTAGTGAGACATTTTGCACAGATCACTGGAGGTGCCGCTACGAAGCCAAAGAAGGGCAACCAATACGGACAAAAGATTTGTTAAACCTCCTTAACACCTTGGATGACGATAATCTGGAAGTAATAAAAACTGAAAACCTGTACGAATTTGACGGTGTGAAGGGATACTCGCTTGGGCAGGGCCAATAAATAATAGCCAGATAAGCACTTGTAAAAAGCATTATTGCCAATGACTAGGCGTGAGAACATCATTAAAAGCTGGTTTGGCAAGAGAAATCTTGTGATAGCCACCAAACACAAAAAAGAAAGTGTAATTGCCCCATTGTTGGAAAAGCAGTTGGGAGTTAAATGTATAGTGCCTGAAAACATTGATACTGACACCTTAGGAACCTTCACCGGTGAGATTGAACGTATAGAGATTCCTTACTTAACAGCCATAAAGAAATGTGAGTTGGCAATGGAACTCAGTGGGGCTGATTTGGCAGTAGCTAGTGAGGGATCATTTGGAGCACACCCTATCATATTTTTTACTAATGCTAATGAAGAGATGCTTGTAATGGTTGACAAGAAAAATGATCTCAAGGTAGTTGCCAGTGAGCTTAGTTTAGAAACCAATTTTAACGCAACTGAGGTTAAATCAGTAAAACAGCTTGAAGAATTTGCTAATAAAGTTGGCTTTCCCTCTCACGGGCTAATAGTTCGCGGAACCAAAAACAGCTTTGAACCTATTTGGAAAGGTATAACCAATTGGGCTGAACTTATTGAAGTTTTTTACAAAACTGCTGAAATCTTTGGCAGGGCCTACATAGAAACCGATATGAGGGCGATGTACAACCCAACCCGCTTGGCAGTTATCCAAAAAGCTACCCATGCCCTAATTGAAAAACTAAATTCTCTATGCCCTTCTTGCAATACACCGGGCTTTGGCGTTACTGAAGTCAAGCCAGGCCTACCCTGCCAAACTTGTGCCATGCCAACCAAAGGTCCACTTTATCATGTGTACATGTGCTCAAAGTGCAATCATACCAAAGGTATCAGGTATCCTAATGGAATTAAGTTCCAAGACCCCATGTATTGTGACTTTTGTAATCCATGAAAATACCTTCAATAAGAAACATCCATTAAATATACTTAATCATAAAATAAAGTAATGAATATCATGAATATAATAAATAAAAATATATGAACTATAAGTCTGAGATTTGCAGAAGTAATCATTTAAAGCAAAAAAGCATGAAAAAACTCTTGAGCCGACAAAGCGCATTATCAGATTTAAAAAAAGTCATCTCCATCCTAAAAAAACAGGTAACAAGTGCATGGATTTTAACCGCACAGTATAAAGACCTACTAAATGTTTTAACTCTAACAACTTGGATTGCACTTTGCATATACAGTGGGGGCTTGTTTTTAAGAGAAGCCCTTAGCACAGGTTTTATTATCTCGCTTCTGCTAATGCTAAAGTCATTGGCAGACAGACTCCCTTCAACTGATAATGACCCTAATTGATAATTGCTGACCATAACTGCAATATCATGAGAGATTCACTGCGCCTTCAAGAACTCTTGATGGAAGAAGTAGAATATAGCCCTGAAGAAATAAGTGACACTCCTCGGTCTTTAATTGGCAACCAGATATGGTATTACAACTTAAAGTCGCTTAGCGAATGGGAAAGAATCCACTTAACAGAGACCCACTTAATAGGTGATAAAATAAAGAAACTGAGAGCTGTAAAAGAAAGACAATTCTTCCTTCCAAATAGAAGTTACAATAACCGTAAAACATTTGTAAAATTATAAATGGAACTAAGGCTATTAATTGATAATTTAACTAATCCTGCCTTGCTTTTTTTCTTTCTTGGTTTAATTGCAGTTCGCTTAAAAAGCGATTTGGAAATACCACCAGGCTCCTCAAAGTTCATCTCGCTTTATTTATTGTTTTCCATCGGTTTCAAAGGTGGGCAAGAACTCTCGCATAGCCATTTAGATATAGAGATTTTGCTGTCTCTGGCTTTTGGAGTAATTCTGGCTTTTATAATACCTCTTTACACCTTTTTCATCCTTAAGAAAAAACTTGGTGTCTATAATGCTGGTGCTATTGCTGCTGCTTACGGTTCAGTAAGTGCGGTAACTTTTGTAACAACAGTTTCTTTTCTTGAAACACAGCAAATAGAATATGGTGGCCACATGGTGGCTGTTATGGCATTAATGGAAGCTCCTTCAATTATAATCGGTACGCTGTTAATCATGCTGTTTTCCTCAAGTCGGGGGCACCAATCCTCAATTGTTCATATTCTGAGACATTCATTAACCAACGGAAGTGTGTTACTTATAATCGGTAGTTTGGTTATCGGCTTTCTAGCCAACCATGCCCAGGCAGAAGGTATAAAACCTTTCACCACAGACATATTCAAAGGTTTTTTAGCCGTTTTTCTCCTCGATATGGGTATTACAAGTGGAAAAAAACTGAGCTCCTTTATGGAGCATGGATGGTTCGCCTTATTATTTGCTTTAATAGTACCATTAATCAATGGAAGCATAGTTGCAATGATGAGTTCAACAATCACTCAATCAGATGGTAATAGGCTTTTGTTTTCAATTCTTGCCGCAAGTGCTTCATACATAGCAGTGCCAGCAGCAATGAAACTGGCCGCCCCCAAAGCCAATCCTAGTTTGTACATCCCAATGGCTTTAGCGATTACTTTTCCTTTCAATATTACACTCGGCTTACCAATTTATTTATCAATTATACATCTCTATTAATTATGGCAATGTGTATTCTATTAAAATCATGTGACTATCTCAACGGTGCGAGTTCGATTCATGACCCTAATACCAGAACAAGAAGTTCAAAAGACTTCTTTTTTAATTCTCACCAGCCTTTCAACGAGGCCTGTTAATTAATACCTTTGTTCTTCATCCTTCCTGATGAAACACCTTTTTGTCATTATCACATTTCTATTTGGCCTTGTGGCCAATGCCCAGGAATATGCCGTGAAGCAATTCACTGTAGATGATGGTTTACCCAGTTCCCATGTATATGAGGTTAAACAGGACAAGCAGGGTTTTTATTGGATTTGCACTAACCGAGGTTTAACCAAATATGATGGGTATTCTTTTGAAGTTGTCAATTCAGACAAAAACTCATTCAGTAATGATATTTGGTGGACCTATGAGGACCAAGGTGGTAAATTGTGGACGCTAAGCACGGGTACGAACCTTTGGTATCTTGAAAATGACAGCTTTAAAACTAAAGCGCTAAACTTTGAAGGAAACGCAAGAGACATCTCATTCCGAAAAATTGTTCAAGATAATTCCGGGTATTATTGGTTAATAGTAGGTTCTCGCTTTTACAGTTTCAAGAACGATGAGTTCAATATGCACCGATTACCTTATTTCGAGCTGGATAAAAAAATTGGCTTTCCAAGCATGCATTATAATAAAGCAGGTGAAGTGTTCTTTGTATCCTTAGGTCCATTGACAATTTGGGGGGCAGGCTCAAAAGGTAAAGTTCATAAACTATATGAGTATGATATCAACATATATGGGGCATCTCACGTCTTGGAAGGTCCCGGCAGCTATAATGAGGCAAATACAACCCTTATATTTAATACTTATGATAGTCTGTACACAGTCCGTAAAGACCAATTAGTCGGATACTATGATGGACAAATACATAATCTTGGCTTGTTTCCATCTGCACACAAACTTAATGCAACGAGTTATAAAGTTCTTAAAGTAGGTGATAAATATGCCTTCATAAATTCTACCGGTAGTTTTATGACAAACTCCAGTTTTGTTCACCTTCCTGAATATGATTTCATGGCTAATTACAATATCAACACCGTTTATGAAGACCACGAAGGAAGTATATGGATATCGACCACAGACCAAGGCTTGCTTTACCTAACAAAAGATGCCTTAGCTGCAACTAGCTTTGAGTATATTGAAGGTCTTGACTCAGAAGTTGTAGGAATAGAAACTGATAGAAACGGTGTTAAATGGGCCGCATTCAAGAATGGAAATGTGATATCCTACGCTAATGGAACCTTGAAAAAGTACTTTGTAAAACCTATAAACAACCGAGATAAGAATTGGTTTTTGCGTGATATTAAAGTTGTTGAAGGTCTCCTGATACTGGCGGTTGGAAATTATGAGATACAGGTGTTTGAGATAGATGAGAATAGTAACATAATAGATGAGCCTTTTTTGGTAAACGAGTTGGATCATAATCATACCAAAACCATCAATAAAGGAACAAATGGTAATTTGTATATAACCACCTTCGCTAAGGTGTACGAATTGGAGCTAGACAAAGGCCAACCTGCTAAAATGTCAATATTCTCCAATCAAAGGGCTTTAGCTGCTTCTGCCAATAAACATGGCGAATTAATTGTCTCTTCATTCGGGGGCTTGCACATTTGTAAAGAGAGTGAAACCAAGCTTCTCTCTTATGACATGCAAACGAAAAGAATAGAACCTGATGCAAATAATAACTTATGGCTTATACTAAAAAGTCATGGGGCTTATAAAGTTATTGGCGATACCATACTTCCCATTAAGGCCTTAGAGGATATCATTATTAATGATGTTTATTTTGAAGAGGATACTGCACTATGGGTAGCTTCGAATAATGGTTTAATACAATTCTATTTTGATGAAGAAGCAAGAGAATACACATATAACAGAAAGCTGACACTAGCTCATGGATTATTAACCAATGAAGTAACTTCTGTAGCCACAGATAGTGAATATCTATACGTGGGAACAACCAAAGGGTTTAATGTAATTAAAAGAAAAAGGTTATCTCGAATTTCAAGTGGATATCAAGTGCTGTTGAGCAATGTGTCTTCTAAAGGGCAAAAAATAGGCATTGCTACAAACTATGAACTCTCGCCGGACCAAAATGCACTGGAAATAGACTATGTTTATATTTCACCTAAAAGTGCTGGTCATATCACTTATGAATACATGCTCGAAGGAATCGATTTTGATTGGAAACAGACCAATGAAACTTCAGTTTCTTACCCTTTCCTGCCTGCAGGTAATTATACTTTTTTACTTAAAGCCAAGGATATAAATGGAACATCTTCTTCTGAAACAGTTCAGTTGAATATTACTGTAAATGAATATTGGTGGAAAACCACTTGGTTCAGACTAACACTTTTGTTTGTTTTCCTAGTTTCAGTTATTGTCATATTTAGAATAAGGATAAGACAATTACAAAAAAGGGAAAGGGAAAGAACTGAAATGAACAACAGAATTGCAGAACTTAAGTTAAAGGCCCTGCAATCACAAATGGACCCCCATTTTGTATTTAATGTTTTAAACAGCATACAAGAATATTTTATTTCTAACAATGTAGAGGCTGCCAATAGATATCTATCCGATTTCTCAAAATTGATGCGGCTTTTCCTTGATGCCTCAGATGAGAAATATATAGCCCTAAACAAAGAAGTTAAACTACTTACTTTGTATATAGAATTGGAAAGAATGAGGATAAACAATAAGTTTGAATATAAATTCATATTAGCAGAAGATATTGAGCTTGATGAGCTATATGTTCCATCAATGTTGGTGCAACCCTTGATTGAAAATGCCATTAAACATGGTTTAAAGCATAAAGAAAAGGGCGGCAGACTGTTAATAGAAATAAATGAAATGGAGAATGGTTCTATATTGATAGCAGTGGAGGATAACGGTGTTGGAAGAGAGAAATCAAAAGAGATAAACAAGACTATACGAAAAGACCATAAAAGCAAAGCAAGTGCTATTATTACAGAAAGGATAGAAATAATCAACAGCAGCACAGAAGGTGAAATCAACTTAAAATATATTGACCTAAAAGATGTTGAGAATAGTGCTTGCGGAACTAGGGCAGAGCTATCACTAAACTTAAAAGTAAACCAGATACATGTACACGGCACTAATACTTGATGACGAGGAAAGCGGAAGAAAATCCCTGAAGGAGTTTGTGAGCAAATACTGCCCTGAAATTGAAATCATTGGTGTTGCATCATCTGGTGAGGAAGCGTTTGACATAATTTGTAAAACCCATCCGCAAATTCTATTGCTTGATATAGAAATATCACAAGCGTCATCCAAATACAACACATCATTTGATTTACTAGCCAAGTTGCCTAAATTCAATTTTGAAGTGATTTTTGTGACTGCCTATAGCCATTATGCACTACAAGCCATTCAGGCACATGCTATTGGCTATGTTCTTAAGCCTGTTAATATAAATGACCTATTGGATGCTACAAATAGCGCCTTTGAGCGTTTAAAGTTAACTGGCGTTAATGAGCGTCTCGCTGATTTACTAGCTCAGGTAAAAAGTGAAAAGAGCCATTCTAACCGCCTATGGATACACTCCACTAAAGATATTATTCCCATTTCTACTGCAGAGATTATCAGGCTTGAAGCCCAAGGTAAATACACTGATATCTATTGTGATACTGACAAAAAAATTACTTCGTCTAAAAACCTGGGTGAATATATTGACTTGCTAGATAGCACTCAATTTGTTAAAGTTCACCGCTCACATGTGGTAAACATTGACAAGATATTAAAATATAGCAAAACTGACGGAGGTTGGGTTGTTACTACTGACGGCAAAGAGCTTCCCGTTTCAAGGAATGGCAGAGAGAGATTACTTAAAAAGCTTTAAGAACGCCTTGCCATTTGTTCCAAAGAGGCAGTCGTTCATTACCTCAAAATGGGTTTTCATTAACAAGACCACCCATTATTGAGATTTAGAAAGTAATATTAACTGGGTATTTTGGTTATACGGAAATAGTCAATTCAGTTTGACAACCTAACATCCACCATCCTTGGGGTTGCCCTTCGCTAGGCAAACTACTCTTTTTTTATCGGTTCAAAAGGTATTCAGCCTAATGGTAGGGCGCCCCTTTATACTATTAGTTAATCCTTAAATATTAGTACCTTTGAGGTTGCATCAGCCAACTTGTAGGCACGATACATTCCTTTAGTATTAAAAGGCATGGCTACATTACCATTGGCATCCACTGCTATTACACCACCTGAGCCTCCTATCTCAGCTACCCTATCAATAGTAGCTTGAGTCGCCTCACGCAAGGAGAGTCCTTGAAACTCCATTTGGGCTGATACATTGTAGGCCGCCAATGTGCGTATGAAATATTCTCCATGCCCGGTGCTAGATACCGCACAAGTTTTATTGTTGGCATAGGTGCCTGAACCGATAATCGGAGAATCTCCCACTCTACCATAACTCTTGTTTGTCATACCGCCAGTGGAAGTGGCAGCAGCTAAATCACCTTCTTTATCCAGAGCAACGGCACCCACTGTCCCAAACTTACCATCTGGATTGGGGTTAAACTCTACATCAAATGAAGGTTGCACATCACCTTTGTCTTCTGAGTGATCAAGCTGTATCTTTTTGGTGTTTTTTATCTTTTGCCATTGCTGGTATCGTAACTCATTATAAAAATATTCAGGACTTGCTGTATCCAACCCACCTTTCTGAGAGAATAACTCAGCCCCCTTTCCTATCAACATTACGTGGGGAGATTTCTCCATCACTAATCTGGCGGCTTGAATAGGATTCTTGATATTGGTAACAGCAGCAACGGCACCGGCATTTAGGTTCCTACCTTCCATCATGCTGGCATCCATCTCATTCTTGCCTTCAGCGGTAAAGACTGAACCTTTACCCGCATTAAACAAAGGGCTGTCTTCCATTATCATCACCGCTTTTTCCACTGCATCTGTGCTACTACCGCCATTTTCTAAAACGGTATATCCAGCATCAAGCGCTTCCTGAAGTTTTTGTGTGTATTGTTGCTCTTTTTCAGGTGTCATCTTACTCTTGAGAATGTTACCTGCCCCACCATGTATCACTAATACGATGGGTTTTTCTTGTGCATTAACCGTCATGATAATAAATAGAAAAAGGATTGTTGGGACTAATTTGTAAAACATAAATTCAAAAATATTCATTTTCCGCATCGTTTAGCCTAATTTCGCCGATATGAGCAAGTTCATTCAAGCAAAGGGCTATTTACTATACCTGATTGATGCCAAAAACAGACATGGTGTCCACTCCCCTTTTGTGTATAAACTATTAGATGAAGTTATATACGATAAGACAACTTATGAAGAATTTGCTGCTATTGAAGAACTAAGAGCGGGACTTGTAAACGACAACAGAAGTATTACCATTACGGATTTAGGCGCTGGCTCCACTGTTAACACCAATAAGACCAGAAGGGTAAGTGATATCGCTAAAAACTCAGCTAAACCACCTAAACTAGCTCAACTTATTTTCAGGCTTGCCAAGTGGTTGAAAGCCGAAAACATCCTTGAATTAGGGACTTCACTGGGTATCAGTTCTGCATACTTAGCCAAGGCCTGCCCTAATTCAACTGTATATACCGTTGAAGGCTGCCCGGAAACGGCTAAAGCGGCTTATACGAATTTTGAGCAACTAGGTTTAGAGAACATTCAATTGATAACTGGCAATTTTGATGATAAACTACCTGACCTATTACAAAAAACAGAGCGATTAGACCTTGTGTTTATAGATGGTAATCATAGGAAAGAGCCAACTATATCCTATTTCAACCAATGCCTTGAAAAAGCTTATGAGGATACTATCTTTATCTTTGATGATATTCATTGGTCGCAGGGAATGGAAGAAGCCTGGGAAGCCATTAAAGGTAATGAGAGAGTCACAATTACTTTGGATTTATTCTTCATAGGCATCGTTTTTTTGAGGAAAGAACAAGTGAAAGAAGATTTCGTTATCAGGTTTTAGATACATTAAGTAGTAATTTCGTTTCTTCGTAAAAGCATGGAAGGACTAATCAAAATATCAAACATCGCAAAGCACTACAAAATAGGCACTGAGGTGGTTCGTGCCTTAGCTGATGTTTCAATGAGTATTTCTAAGAATGAATATGTTGCCTTGATGGGTCCATCAGGTTCTGGTAAATCAACCCTGATGAATATCCTAGGTTGCCTTGATACCCCTACCAAAGGACAGTACATTTTGAATGGGACTGATGTAAGCCGCTTACTGGACAACGAACTAGCTGAGATAAGGAACAAAGAGATTGGCTTTGTATTTCAAACTTTCAACCTGCTGCCCCGCTCTACTGCCCTGGAAAATGTGATGCTACCATTGATATATGCCGGTATTGGTAAGGCAGAAAGAGAGAAACGCGCTAAAGAGGTGATGGAACAGGTAAACCTGGCAGATAGAATGGATCATAGACCTAATGAACTTTCAGGTGGTCAAAGACAAAGAGTTGCCGTAGCAAGAGCACTAGTCAATAACCCCTCTATCATACTGGCCGATGAGCCTACTGGAAACCTGGACACAAAGACTTCGATAGAAATAATGGGTTTGTTTGAGGAGATACACAAGAATGGTAACACCATTATCCTAGTTACACATGAAGAAGATATTGCCCGCCACGCCCACCGCATTGTGAGATTGAGAGATGGATTGATAGAAACAGACACCCAAAACACTGACATAGCACGGGTTTCTCAGCCAGTATAGTAGTATGAAGATTTATACCAAAACAGGAGATAGAGGTCAGACCTCATTATTTGGTGGCAAAAGGGTAGCTAAAGACCATCCTCGAATTGAAGCTTATGGAACAGTGGATGAGCTCAACTCTTGGGTTGGGCTGATACGTTTCAGGAAAATAAACCCACATTACCAGAATGTACTAGCTGAAGTACAAGACAGGTTGTTTACCTTAGGTTCATTGCTCGCTTCAGACCCGGAAAAGGTGCATAAACTGAAAGTTCCCACCCTTTCAGAGAACGATATTATCCTGCTCGAGAAAGAAATAGACCAAATGAACGAGCAAATACCTGAATTAAAAGCATTTATACTACCTGGCGGTAATGATGAAGTAGGGTACTGCCATATAGCACGTTGCGTTTGCAGAAGGGCTGAGAGATTGGCCGTAAACCTTTCTGAAACAGAACCTGTTGATGAGATACTGATTAAGTATTTAAATCGCCTTTCAGACTATCTTTTCGTTTTATCACGTAAACTCTCGCACGATTTTGGCTTGAAAGAGACCGAATGGAAGCCAAAAATGTAATTCCATAATTTTTCGTATTTTATAATAAGCTGTTTTTCAGCAACTTAAGTATATTTTCGATAATCATCAGGAAATAATATTGTTTTTTACACGTAAGGCTTTTATATAAGCAATAAATTTTTAGCTTTGCGCCTCTTGAAAAAGGGGTCAGATTTCATAAAACAATTTGAAATCTTTTTCGTTAAATCGCAAACACTAAAAGTTCGGGAATATGTACTGGACACTTGAATTAGCATCATATCTGGAAGACGCGCCTTGGCCAGCATCTAAGGACGAATTGATTGACTATGCCATGAGGTCAGGAGCACCTCTTGAGGTAATTGAAAACCTTCAGGAAATAGAGGATGAAGGTGAACCTTACGAAGCCATTGAGGATATATGGCCTGATTATCCTACCAAGGAAGACTTCTTCTTTAACGAAGATGAATATTAACGCCCAAAAACTTAATTGGAAACGGTCTTGCACAAAATGTGAGGCCGTTTTTTGTTTTTAGCTACACGATTTGGGCTAAATAACCTTAACTTTGCACCCCAATTCTGTCAGTTTGTCAGTGCAAAAAATTGGAATGAATATTGACCACATAATAGCCTAATCGCAAATAATTTTTCAAGATGTTGGATTTCGTAAATAAAGCTGTAGAAAAGATTTTCGGGAAGAAATCGGATAAGGATATAGCTGAAGTAATGCCGCAGGTAAAGGAGACCCTAGCCGAGTATGAAAAACTTGCTTCACTAAGCAACGACCAATTGAGAGCCAAAACAGCCGAGTTTAAGCAGAGAATAAATGAGGCAATTAAAGAGGAGCAAGACGAGATAGTTAAACTAAAAGCCCAAGTAGATGACAACCCAGATATGGATGCCCATGAAAAGGAGAGGATATATGAGGAAGTAGACAAGCTTGAAACGAAGGAAAAAGAGAAGATAGAAGACCTGCTCAACGATATTTTGCCAGAGGCTTTTGCTGTAGTAAAAGAAACTGCACGAAGGTTTAAGGAAAATGAGTTTTTGGATGTTACCGCAACTGAAATGGACAAAGACCTTTCAGTAAATCATTCTAACGTGGAAATACTTGGCAGCAGCGCTAAGTATTATAATAAGTGGATAGCTGGTGGTGCTGAAATAACGTGGGATATGGTGCATTATGACGTGCAGTTGATAGGTGGCGTGGTATTGCATGAAGGAAAAATTGCTGAGATGGCCACTGGTGAAGGTAAAACTCTTGTGGCAACGCTACCTGTTTATCTCAACGCTTTAGCAGGTCGTGGAGTCCATGTAGTAACAGTAAACGACTACCTGGCTAAAAGGGATAGTGAATGGATGGGCCCTTTGTATCAATTCCATGGGCTGTCTGTAGATTGCATTGATAAGCACCGCCCAAATTCAGAAGAAAGAAGACAAGCCTATTTGGCAGATATCACTTTTGGAACCAATAACGAATTTGGTTTTGATTACCTGCGTGACAACATGGCACGAAGCCCACAAGATTTGGTGCAACGCCCTCACAATTACGCCATTGTGGATGAAGTTGACTCGGTGTTGATTGACGATGCCAGAACACCCCTAATCATTTCAGGGCCTATACCAAAGGGTGACCAACATGAGTTTATTCCACTGAAGCCAAAGATTGAAAAATTGATGGCTGCTCAGAGAAGTTATCTCACTCCTACCCTTGCAGAAGCTAAAAAGCTGATTGCTGAAGGCAATGAGAAAGACGGTGGCGTAGCACTTTTGCGCTGCTACCGTGGTTTACCGAAAAATAAGGCGCTCATCAAATACTTGAGTGAGCCTGGTGTGAAGCAAATTCTCCAGAAAACGGAAAACTATTATTTGCAGGACCAAGCCAAGGAAATGCACAAGATAGACGAAGAGCTTTTCTTCGTTATTGAGGAGAAACAAAACTCAGTTGACCTCACTGAGAAGGGGATTGACCTTATTACTACCAACGCTGATGACCCTAATTTCTTTATCCTGCCAGATGTAGGTTCAGCAATGGCTGATATTGAAAAGATGAATGCTCCAGACAGGGAGAAGGCTGAGAAAAAAGATGAGCTTTTAAGAGATTTTGGTATTAAATCTGAACGCGTTCACACCATCAACCAACTTTTGAAAGCCTTTGCGCTATTTGAAAAAGATGTGGAATATGTGGTGATGGATAATAAGGTGATGATTGTAGATGAGCAAACGGGCCGTATTATGGAGGGAAGGCGCTATTCTGACGGTTTGCACCAAGCGATAGAGGCCAAAGAAAACCTAAAGATTGAAGATGCAACACAGACCTATGCTACCGTTACCCTGCAGAATTACTTTAGGATGTATAATAAGCTGGCTGGTATGACGGGTACTGCAGAGACAGAGGCTGGCGAATTCTGGGACATCTATAAATTGGATGTGGTAGTGATACCAACCAACAGGCCAATTGCCAGAGATGACTCCGAGGATATGGTTTTCAAGACCAACAGGGAAAAGTATAAGGCTGTAATTGATGAGATTGTAAAGCTGACTAAAGAAGGACGCCCTGTTCTGGTAGGTACTACCTCGGTTGAGATATCGGAACTACTTGGTCGGATGTTGAAGATGAAAAACATCAACCACAATATCCTTAACGCAAAGTTGCACCAAAGGGAGGCAGAAGTAGTTGCTATGGCTGGTAAAGCTGGTGCGGTGACTATTGCAACTAACATGGCCGGTCGTGGTACGGATATCAAATTGGGACCAGGTGTGAAAGATGCTGGTGGCTTGGCTATCATAGGCACCGAAAGACATGAATCAAGGCGCGTAGACAGGCAGTTACGTGGTCGTGCTGGTCGTCAGGGAGACCCAGGTTCGTCACAGTTCTTTGTGTCACTGGAGGATAACCTGATGCGTTTGTTTGGTTCTGAAAGGATATCTAAGGTAATGGACCGCATGGGCCACCAGGAAGGGGATGTTATACAGCATTCCATGATTACCAAGTCTATTGAGAGAGCCCAAAAGAAAGTGGAAGAAAATAACTTTGGTATTAGGAAAAGGTTGCTAGAGTACGATGATGTGATGAATAACCAACGTGAGGTTATCTATAAGAGAAGAAGGCACGCGTTGTATGGTGAGAGACTGGCTCTGGATATCTCTAATATGATTTATGATACAGTAGAGTTTATCGTTCAGACATCGTTGGAAGCTAAGGATTATGAAAGCTATAAGCTCGATATGATTCGCAACTTCTCAGTTGAAGCTAACATAAGCGAAGATGAGTTTTTGAACCTGTCGCCAAATGAATTGACAGAGAAAACCTTTGCTTATATAGACCAAAAATACAGAGAGAAGAAGGAGGCAATTGCCGAAAGAGCGCTACCTGTGATAAAGCAAGTATTTGAAAACCAAGGTCATCAATTCGAAAATATGGTAGTGCCATTTACTGATGGAAATAAAACCTTGAATGTTGTAGCCCATCTACAGAAGAGCTATGATAGCAATGGTAAAGAACTTACCAAGGCGTTTGAAAAGAACATCGTGTTGGCCATAATAGATGACCTTTGGAAAGACCACTTGAGGGAGATGGATGAGTTGAAGACATCGGTGCAAAATGCGACTTATGAGCAAAAAGACCCATTACTTATCTACAAGTTTGAGTCATTCGAGTTATTCAAGAAATTGTTGGATAAGGTAAGCCAATCAGTGATACCATTCTTGTTTAAGGCACAATTACCTTCTCAAGACCCTGCTAATGTGAGAGAGGCTAAGTCTCAGCCGAGAACTGATATGAGCAAGGTAACTGCGAATAAGCCTGAACTGGCTGGTGCAAGTGCAGGTGGCGGAAGACCTCAAGGGCCACCTAACATGCCGCCAGAACCACAAAAGGTACAGCCAGTGCGTGTGGAACAAAAAGTAGGTAGAAACGACCCTTGCCCTTGTGGTAGTGGCAAGAAATACAAGCATTGTCACGGTTCTTAAGAAAATAATAACCTATTTGAAAAGCCCGTATATCAGTTGATATACGGGCTTTTTTATGCGTCTCCTGAAACGAGTTTTCTATAATTGGAAATGATTGGGAAAACGAATATCAGCACAAAAATTCCACTGATAAAATAGGCCCATCGGACATTAGAACCTTCCGCGAAGAAAGGCAAGGAAAAGAGCAAAATCATAGCAGTCCTCATGAGAATGTTTATCACGTGAAATACACTACTCGCCCTACCCATGATATTATTGGGCACCTGATTAAATAAATAGGTAACCCGCATTATCCTACTGCCAGAATTAGTAATGCCCATCACAAATGAAACGAAGAAAAAGATACCTACACTTTTGGTGAAAGTGCAAAGCACCATTACTGCTGTAGTCAATATCATATTGAAGATGATAGCTTTTACCTCATTTACATTTTGCAATAGCTTGTTTAGCACTAAGCCGATGGTTAATGCCCCCAGGGTATAATATACCTCAGAGGATGAGTATACATCTCCCGCTTCCTGTAGATGATTATCTACGTACATGGGTAATAAGAAATGTATTTCTATTAAAAGAATGACAAAAATGGTATAGCTGCATATCCCAAAAAGAAAGAGTGCTGGACGTTCTTTCAGGAAACTAAAACCCATCTTCATACGCTTAAGAATAGTGTCTTTATCTACTTTTAAATCAACAGTAGGAATGTATTTGATGAAGATTATGAGGCAAATAGCCACTGCATAGGTTATAGCATCCATCAAGAATATTTCATGTAGTTTCCAACGCTCAATGGCAAAAGGAAGTTGTATTTTCAGGCCAAGTAAGTTAAACATGTTGTCGGCATCAGTGCCTGATAGCAGTATAGCTGCAATGGCTCCAGCTATCATATTGGTGCTTTGACCTATTATCTCAATTAATGAATTGACTTTGCGATAGTTGACTTTCTCTGTCAGCTCCTGCCCAAAGGCGTAGAGCGTTGGATAGTGGATATTGTATACAAACATGGTAGTGGCAAAAACCAACATCACCAAACCTAATGGCGTTTCACCATGAGTGAAGCCATAAAGAGCGACACTCCCCAATACAAGACCCCCGCCCAGAGAAGTAAAAAGAAATATGTTCTTTCTAGGGTAGCGATCTATTAAGGTTCCGGAATATAGACTCCAGAAAATGGTGAGAAAGGTAACGATGGCATACATCACACCAAAAGTCCCTGGCTGATTGATGATAGAAGTAAAGTACCATGGGATTGCCAACATGCTGATACCCTGTGCAAAACCTGAAATGCTATTTGCAATAAAAAGAAGGCTTAATGCACGGGTGTTTTTCATGACTGCGCAAAACTACTAAAGGAGACAGGAGAAAAGTGTCGCTGCAAGGAAATAATATCAACAGGCGGTTATCTTTGCACTATGCCCTCTATGGAAGAAATACTGACCAAAGCCCGCAGGTATTGCGCTTACCAAGAGCGTTGCACCAAACAACTCAAGGACAAGTTGGATAAATGGAATGTGTCCGATAACAATAAAGGGGGCATCCTTCAGCAGATGAAAAAAGAAGGTTTTATTGATGACCATAGGTTTGCAACGATATTTGCAAGAGGGAAATTCAAAACTAGAAAATGGGGGCGGATTAGGATAAAAATGGAACTGCAAGCCAGAAAGATAGAAAGTGCCGTCATTCAGGAGGCTATTTATGCTATTAATGATGACGAATATCTTGAAGTATTGAAAGATTTGCTAGAAACAAAACTCAATGACCTGAAGAAAGAAAAGAACGATTACGTCAAAAAGAGCAAGGCTGCCCAAAGTATGATGCGAAAGGGATATGAAGGTGATTTGATATGGGTTGTTTTGAGGGAACTAGATAAAAAATAGCTTTGCAACTTATGGTGATTGTGGTAACTTTGCTGCCACTATGATAACAGCAGAACAAATAGCAGAGTTGGATAAGCGCACGGAAGCGCTGAGGAGGCATCTTTGACATCGACCGTAAGTTACGTGAGATAGAAGAAGAAGAAGGCACCACGGCCTCACCCGGCTTTTGGGACAACCCACAAGAAGCCGAAGAACTACTAAAGAAAATAAAACGCAAAAAGACCTGGACAGATGCTTTTCAGAAAGTGAAAACTGCCTCGGAAGAAGTTGGCGTTATCTATGAGTTCTACAAAGAGGAAGAAGCCTCAGAAAAAGAGCTTGAAGAGCAATACAATAAAGCCATTGCTGAGTTGGAAGACCTCGAGTTCAAGAACATGCTGAGCGAGGAAGAAGATGCACTGGATGCCATAGTTACCATAAATGCTGGTGCGGGTGGCACTGAAAGCTGCGATTGGGCAAGTATGCTGATGCGCATGTATATCATGTATGGCGAAAAACAGGGCTGGAAAGTGATTGAAACCGACTTACAGGAAGGTGATGTAGCTGGTGTAAAGTCGGTTACCCTAAAGTTTGAGGGTGAATTTGCGTATGGCTACCTAAAAGGTGAAAATGGCGTGCATCGTTTGGTTCGTATATCTCCTTTTGACTCGAATGCGAAAAGGCATACTTCATTCTGTTCAGTATATGCCTATCCAGTGATAGATGACTCGATAGAGATAGAAGTAAATCCAGCCGATGTGGAGTTTGAGACTTTCCGCTCGGGCGGCGCTGGTGGGCAGAACGTGAATAAGGTGGAAACAGCAGTTCGCCTTTACCACAAGCCTACTGGCATTATCATCAAGAACCAGGAAAGCCGCTCACAGTTACAGAACAAGGAGAACGCCATGCGTTTGTTGAAGTCTCAATTATATGAGATAGAGATGCGCAAAAAACGTGAGAAAATAGCAGATATTGAAGGTTCGAAAAAGAAAATTGAGTGGGGTTCACAAATCAGGAACTATGTGATGCATCCTTATAAACTGGTGAAGGATATCAGAACCAGTCACGAGACTTCTGATGTGCAGGCCGTAATGGATGGCAATATAGACGACTTTGTCAAAGCCTATTTGATGGAGTACGGAGGACAATAATCAAGAACACGATAAACTAAGTAAGTATGAGAATTTACCACAACAACAGATGTGCTACCAGCCGTAAAACGTTGGCACTTATTGAAGAAGCAGGTGAAAGCCCTGAGATAGTGGAATACCTAAAAACACCACCAAGCGAGGCTGAGTTAAAAGATATCCTGAATAAACTGGGTATGAATGCCGAAGATATTATCAGGAAAAAGGAGAAGCTTTTTAAGGAAGAATACAAAGGTAAAGAGCTTACCAATGCTCAATGGATAAAGGTATTGGCAAAGAACCCAATACTAATAGAAAGACCAATAGTGGTAAAAGCAAATAAGGCCGTAGTTGGACGACCACCAGAAAACGTTAACGAATTACTATGAGCGTGGCTTGATGGTAATACCCAAGGCAGTGCAAAGCTTTTCAGCAAGCTCTGGCTTGTATATATCCAACAATACGAAAAGTATCATCACAGGGATGAATGAACCAAGGAAAATCAACATCCAGAAGCCCAACAAAATGAAGAAGAATACTGCAAAAGCACCAGCGTAACCCATAATTGAATAAGTTTGACGGCGAAATTAAAGTTTTTGCATTAAATCATCAAATAAAATCGACATGGATTATAGGATAGAAAGAGACACTATGGGAGAAGTGCAGGTACCAGCGGATAAATACTGGGGTGCACAAACAGAAAGATCAAGGAATAACTTTAAAATAGGACCAGAGGCGAGCATGCCAATGGAGATAGTATATGGCTTTGCTTACCTGAAAAAAGCTGCTGCCCACGCCAACTGTGAATTGGGTGTGCTACCTGCCGAAAAGCGTGATTTGATATCCCAGGTGTGTGATGAGATTATTGCAAAAAAACTGGATGACCAATTTCCTCTGGTAGTATGGCAGACTGGCTCGGGCACACAATCAAACATGAATGTGAACGAGGTAGTTTCAAACCGTTCACATGTTATTGCAGGAGGTAAACTGGGTGAAGGAAAAGCAGATATCCATCCTAATGATGATGTAAATAAGTCTCAGTCTTCTAACGATACCTTCCCAACGGGAATGCATATTGCTGCCTACAAAATAGTAGTAGAGACTACCATCCCGGGAATTGAGAAATTGAGAGATACATTAAAAGAGAAGTCAGCAGCCTTTATGGATGTTGTAAAAATAGGCCGCACCCACCTGATGGATGCTACTCCATTAACTGTTGGCCAAGAGTTTTCTGGTTATGTGTCACAACTTGACCATGGTTTAAAGGCACTAAAAAACACCCTGCCCCATCTTTCAGAGTTGGCATTGGGTGGCACAGCGGTAGGCACAGGTATCAATACCCCAAAAGGCTATGCTGAATTAGTAGCCCAAAAAATAGCTGAGTTTACCGGTTTACCTTTTGTTTCTGCGGAGAACAAATTTGAGGCTTTGGCTGCTCACGACGCTTTGGTAGAAACACATGGGGCCTTAAAGCAAATCGCGGTAAGCCTGATGAAAATTGCTAATGATATCCGCTTATTGGCTTCAGGACCTAGAAGTGGAATTGGTGAATTAATTATACCTGCCAATGAGCCTGGTTCTTCTATTATGCCAGGAAAAGTTAACCCCACCCAATGTGAGGCTATGACGATGGTGTGTGCTCAGGTGATGGGTAATGATGTTGCTTTGAGTGTTGGTGGTTCCAACGGTCACTTTGAGTTGAATGTGTTCAAGCCTATGATGGCAAACAACCTACTGGCATCAGCCAGGTTGATTGGTGATGCCTGTATTTCATTTAATGACCATTGCGCTGTTGGTATTGAACCAAACAACAAGAATATCAAAAAGAATTTGGATAACTCACTGATGTTGGTGACAGCATTGAATACCCATATTGGTTATGAGAAGGCTGCGAAAATAGCTAAGACCGCCCATGAAAATGGCACTACACTTAAAGAGGAAGCTATTAATCTAGGTTACTTGACTGCTGAGCAGTTTGATGAGTGGGTTGACCCTTCAAAGATGATTGGCAGCCTATAATCAAACATCTAAGTGTTAGTGGTATTCCAGCTTGTTGCTGATGCCCTTGATTATAGGTAACATTATGTAATACATTGCGGCAGCGATAGGTATACTCAACACTGCCCATACAATTATACCTAATAAGTTAATGTACCACAGTTCTCTTATGGCTACAAGGAAATCCTCTTGAATGAGCGTAAATACTTGGTCAGCGGAATAAGATAAAGCGGGCGCCCCAAATATGACTATCCCAATTTGGATAAATACGACATAACTCAATATATGCAATGGGGTAATGAGGGCCGTGACTAGCACCATTACAGGCAAATTCAGCCTAAGAACAGTAGCTATAATAAAACATAAAGCTGTTACACTGCCCCATAATGGAATAAGGCCTATAGAAAATGCTATGGCTACAGTAAGAGCTAATTTTTTAGGGCTCAACCCCTGCTTAAGGTATTGAGTAAGTGGAGTTAAAAGTCTTTTATCTAAATATTCCTTCACTATTATGCTTTGCGCTGCAATACTAATGAGGATGTTATACTACAGAATGAATTATTAGTTAGGGTTTCGTGAATAGTTTAAACGAACTCATCCCCAAAGTTCAGCTTTACATCTTGAACAATATCTCTTATCTTTTGTTCTTCGGACATCTTACAAACCAGCAAAATGTCATCTGATTCCACTACTATATAATCCTTTAGGCCTTGCAGTACAACTAGTTTGCCCTTTGGCACATTCACCAAGCAGTTTTTAGAATCGTAGAGCATTACATTCTTACCGATTATCTTGTTGCCTATGTCGTCTTTGTCAGAAAACTCATATAGAGAGCCCCATGTACCCAAATCTGACCAACCAATATCTTCTGCTTTGAGCAGGTATACATTTTGGGCTTTCTCCATGATGCCGTAGTCAATAGAGATGTTCTTGCATTGGGAGTAAGCCTTTTTAGCGAACTCTTCTTCTCCTGGAGTTCCATAAACACTGATGCCCTCTTCAAATAACTGGTAAACTTCAGGCAGATACTCAGCAAAGGCAGACATAATGCTTTTCACATTCCATATAAAGATGCCTGAATTCCAAACGAAATCACCACTCTTGATAAAGAACTTGGCTAAATCCTTATCGGGCTTTTCTGTAAACGTTTTCACCTTTTTTACATCAACATCGCTCTCCAATGCAGCTGAGTTATATTGAATGTAGCCGTAGCCTGTATCAGGCCTAGTCGGCTTTATGCCAAAAGTCACTAAGATATCTTCTTTTTCAGTAACGCTCAACCCTTTTTTAATAAGCTCTACAAAGCTCTCTGTGTTTAATATCAGGTGGTCTGAAGGAGCAACTACTGTATTGGCTTTAGGATCACGTTGCGCAATTCTAAAACTAGCGTATGCCACGCATGGCGCCGTGTTTCTCCTGCTGGGCTCTCCAATCACCTGCTCTGACGATATCTTGGGCAATTGTTCTAAGACCATATCTGTGTAATCAGCATTGGTTACCACATAGATATTCTCTGCGGGAACAACTTGATTAAAGCGCTCGAAAGTTTGTTGAAGCAGGGTTTTTCCAACACCCAGCACATCCATGAATTGCTTTGGATGATGGCTTCTGCTCATCGGCCAAAAGCGGGAGCCAATGCCCCCTGCCATTATGATAACGTAATTATGACTCATGCTGATAACCCTTGCTTAGGGAACCAGTTTTTTCAATGCTTCTCTTAACGAGGTTATTACAACTTCAATATCTTCTACTTTGGTAGTGCCTACTGACAGCCTGAACCAGTCAGAGTCAGTTGGTGTTCCGAAAGCGTAGAAAGGTACAAGTCCCACTTTTGCTTCATCTAAAAGATACTTGGTAATGTCTGCTGTAGTTTCCAGTACAGTACCATCTTGAGTTGTATATCCTAGTAAAGAGAAACGCACAGTTAAATACATAGCACCTTGCGGAGCAATGGCATCAACTGCAAAACCATCTCTTTTTAATTGTTCAAAACCATTGTAATAACCCGCTAACCTTTCCTGAACCTTGCCGCGCATTTCTGTCAAGTAAGTATCCACAGCAGCTTCATTATTCAGGTAGCTTGCTGTTCCCATTTGCTCTGCTCTTGGCGACCATGCACCAATATGAGAAAGGATGGCCCTCATTTTTGCCATTACCTTGGTAGGGCCAAAAGCCCAGCCTACCCTAACACCAGTAGCTGCAAAACCTTTTGACATACCATCAACAAAAATGGTATAGTTCTTCATCTCAGGCCTTAATGATACTGGGTCGTGATGTTTGTTCTCACCAAAAGTAAGGGTGCTATAAATTTGGTCATAAAGCACATAGAGTGGTTTTTCGCCTGGTGCGCGGCGCTTATTCTCTGCAAGTACCATATCGCATATTTCTTCCAATCCTTTTTGGGTGAATAAAGTACCAGTAGGATTAAGTGGAGAACACAATGCCAGAAGCGTTGCGTTTTCAATATAAGGGAATAATTCAGCCGCAGTTGGCATGAAATAATTCTCTGCCTGGGTTTCCACTACTACCGGGTTACCCTTCATGAGGTAAGTATAGTGGTTGTTGTTCCATGATGGCACAGGGAATATAATATCATCTCCCTCATCCACCACTGCTAAGTAAGTAGCAAAAATTAAAGGCCTTGCACCACCAGATATTAATACCTGGTCTGGGTGATAGTCTAATTCTGGTTGGTTTTTCTTTACAAAGCGAGCAACAGCTTCCCTAAGCTCAGGCATACCATTTGCTTTAGGGTAGTTAGTTTGGTTTGTGCTGTAGGCTTTCATTATCTCCTCTTTCAATTCAGCAGGAATAGAGAATACTTTTGGGTTGAAATCCCCAATAGTCATATTGTAAATAGTTTCTCCCTTGCTGATTTTATCGTTGATGTCGTTAGCGATTTTTATAATCTCTGAACCAACGAGGCCTTCCGCTGTCTTGGAAACCTTTAGCTCGTTTGTCATTGTATCGGTTGTAATGTCCATTTTAAGTGGTCAATTTTTTTTGGTTCGGCAAAAGTAAGAAAAACAGCCTTACAAATTTAGGTTAAGCTGATGTTGCTCAACCAACTGCACTTCGGCGAGGGGACTCACCAGGTACATTTTTCTGGATTTAACTTCCATACAACGGAAGCGCTTTCTCAATTTATCTTTCTTGATAAATATTCGACCGTTATCCAGTCTAAATATACTGTTTTCAGGGATGTCTTCCAAATGTAAAATTTGGTGTGCATTTTCGTCGAAACTTTTCAGGAGTTTGTAAAGATTAACATCCGAACAGGAAGACGCTGCAGGGTTGGTCATATAAGCCTTTAAGCCAATCTCCAGCTCTTTAGGAAGAATACCTTGGTCTAAAAATTCATCCATCAATAATGCGTATTCCCTTTTCCATTCGTTGCCGTGAGGCTTCACCTTGTTTTTGTACTTTTCCCAAACCACCAAATGTGCTATTTCATGAACCAAGGTCACAAAAAAGGCATACTTATTCAGATTGGCATTCACAGTGATGCGATGCTCCCTGCCATTGAAGGGCGAACGATAGTCACCCAGTTTACTGGTTCGGGGTTTGTTTATCTTCAGGCTGAAATTGTAGAGTTTTATCCACTCCAACACCCGATGCACCGTGCCCTGGGGCAAGTAACGTTGCAACGCCTGTATTTCCTTTTCCCTAAATTCCAATTTAGCTCAATACCTGGTAAACTATCAGGCTGGAAAGATACGCCAACGCGCTCATATAAGTAAATTGAACAAGTGGCCATTTCCAGCTTTTTGTCTCGGCGAACACAATGGCCAAAGTACTCATGCATTGCATGGCAAAAGCATAAAATATCATCAATGAGAACACAACCGCTAGATTATATTGTTTCTCTCCTGTACCAGGATTTATTTCTGCCCTCATTTTCTCCCGAATGGAAGTTGTGTTTTCTTCATTACCAGCGCTGTAGATGGTTGCCATAGTACCTACGAATACTTCGCGCGCGGCAAAGGAAGTGAAAAGGGCAATACCTATTTTCCAATCAAAACCCAGTGGGCGGATAACCGGCTCAATTGCTTTACCAAACAAGCCAGCATAGGAGGCCTCTAATTTCTCTGAAGCAATTCTGCTATCAATTTCTTCGGGCGTGTATTGAGCAGCAGCCTGCTCGGTAGAGTACTTATCTTCAATGGCTTGCATTTTTGATGAAGGCCCATATGAGGAGAACACCCACAATACAATGGATACTGCAATTATTACTTTACCAGCTTCAAACACAAACAACTTCACTTTTTCAGTGATTGTCAAGCCTATAGAAGACCATCTTGGAGCCCGATAAACTGGTAACTCCATTATGAAGTAGCTACGCTCACGGGCCTTTATAATCCATTTGAGTACCAAAGCTGCACCAATGGCGGCTAAAAAGCCAATCAGGTAAAGTCCCATCATCACTATACCTTGCAAATTCAAGAAACCTAAGACTGTCTTTGATGGCACCGCCAATGAAATGAGCAAGGTATATACTGGAAGCCTTGCGGAACAACTCATTAAGGGTGTTACCATAATGGTAATAATTCGCTCTTTCCAATTGGAGATGGTACGCGCTGACATAATCGCTGGGACGGCGCAAGCCACACCACTAACAAGTGGTATTACAGATCTACCATTCAAACCCACCTTGCGCATCATTTTATCCATGATAAAGCTAACGCGAGCCATATAACCTGTATCTTCCAGGATGGCTATGAAAAAGAAAAGCAAGGCTATTTGAGGGATGAAAACCAAAATACCACTTAAGCCCGCTAAAACTCCATCCACCAGTAAATCAGCTAAGACCCCTTCAGGCAATATACTTTTAAGTTTGGTAGAGAGAATAACGAAAAACTCCTCCAGCAACATCATTGGGTATTCAGACCATGAAAAAATAGCCTGAAACACCATGAATAGCACCCCTAAGAAAATTGCAAAACCCCAAACTTTATGGGTAAGGATATTGTCTAACTTTTGGGTGAGCTTGGTTTGACCCTCTGGGCCATGCCTGAGTATGTGTGTGAGTAATAAGTTTATTTTTTTGTAGCGAGCCAGTGTTTCCTGGCGCTGATATTGGAGCGCGTTAAATCGGCTCTCGTCAACTATTTTTTCGATCTCGGCTTTCACTCTTTCATCACTCAGGAGTGCATAATTGCTGGCTAACTGAAAGGCCTGGTAAACCCCTACATTTTCAATCTTTTGTATTTTTCGAATGACAGGCGTTTCTATTTCGGCTTCATCAATAAAGCGCTTTTGAGACTGACCAATTTCACCAAGCATTTTGGTTTTCAATTCATCTAGACCCATGCTTGAGCGAGCACTCATCAATATAACTGGAACACCCAGTTCTTTCTCCAACTCCTGATGGTCGATATTGTCACCTTCCTTTTCTACCAGGTCCATCATATTGAGCACTAATACCAGAGGAAGCCCCAAGTCTATCAGTTGTGTGCACAGAAAAAGGCTGCGCTTTAAGTTACTGGCATCTGCCACATATATTACCAAGTCTGGATGGTCATCGTGGGTAGTGTTGACCAGTATATCGCATTGCACACGCTCATCCAGTGATTTTGGATAGATGCTATAGGCGCCGGGAAGGTCTGTCAATTCGACCTTTATGCTTTGTCTATCGCCACCTTTTAGGGTAGTAGAACCCGATTTTTTTTCGACTGTAACACCAGGAAAGTTACCTACCTGCTGATTGAGGCCAGTAAGTGCGTTAAACAGTGTGGTTTTACCGCTATTGGGGTTACCGGCAAGTGCAATCTTTAGTTTACCGTTGTTTCCCTGTTTTGAAGTGTTTGTTTGGTGAGCGTTCAACTACCTGCCGTTTTCCACAAATTTAACAGTTATTCCGGCAGCTTCGGCCTTGCGCATGCATAATGATGATTTGCCTACCCTAATTGCAATTGGGTCTCCCATGGGCGCAATACGCTCCAATTCAATGGTCTCGCCCGGCAAACAACCCATTTCAAGAAATTTAAGAGATAACTCTTCGTCCTCAAATGAATCTATCACGCCGATTTCACCTATCCCCAACATTGACAGTAGTTTCTTTGGCATCTGTTTGATTAGAATAATTCTAAATAAGACCGCTAAAATAACGGTTTTGGGATTATTAAGTTCTGAAAACAGGATACCCTAAACAGGGTATTTTAGGAATGATGCCGGGTAGTCTCCACTTTGCCAAAGCCAGGGCAGTCACACCCTTTACCACCTTTCTTGGGTCCAGCACAACTGCTAATGGCAATGATACCAAAAGTAATTATCATGAGCTTTATTTTTTGAAGAGCATTCATTTTGTCAAAGTTAAGGATAAAACGATGGATTCTACAATTTCGTGCCCTTAAGCAAGGTGAAGGGCAAATATCTGCGCAGTCAATTATCAATAATTAGTACTTTAGCGAACTTCAGGAATATATGGGAATATTATCACACGTAGGCAGGTTTGTATTGTTGATGAGCAGGGTTTTCAGACGCCCTGAGAAATTCAAGGTGTATGCCCAGCAGTTTTGGAAAGAGGTAGATGCCATTGGTCTCAACTCACTGGGTATTGTGGCTATTGTTTCTATATTTATGGGTGCCGTAACTACCATACAGACTGCCTACAACATGGAGAGCCCCTGGATACCGCTTTATGCAGTGGGCCTTGCTGTGAGAGACAGTATGATACTGGAATTTTCACCTACTATCATTTGTATTATTTTAGCTGGAAAGGTTGGTTCTAATATAGCTTCTGAAATAGGAACTATGCGCGTGTATGAGCAAATTGACGCGCTTGAAATTATGGGGGTTAATTCTTCTGCCTTCCTTATCCTGCCAAAAATATTGGCTGCTGTACTTATCATTCCATTTTTGGTTATTATCAGTATGTTTCTTGGTATTGGTGGTGGATGGATTTTCGGGGTGATGTCTGGCGTGGTTACTACTTATAAGTTTGTGTATGGCATTACCTATTGGTTTATTCCATTTTACGTGACCTATGCCTTGATTAAAACTGTTGTATTCGCCTTTTTATTGACTTCGATACCCGCTTATTTTGGTTATTATACCCAAGGTGGGGCTGTGGAAGTAGGAGCATCTGGTACTAAGGCGGTGGTGTACAGCACTATACTTATCCTGCTTTGCAACTTGATAATTACTCAAATGTTGTTGGCATGATTCGAATTGCAGATATCAATAAATCATTTGGGGAAAAACATGTTCTTAAAGGCATCACAGCTACGTTTGAAGCTGGGAAAACCAACCTGATTATTGGACAAAGTGGTTCAGGAAAAACTGTACTTACAAAATGCATTGTTGGCCTGCACTCTGTGGATAGCGGCCAAATACATTATGGCGATAAGGACTTTATCGTCATGGACTTTAAAGAGAAAAAACAGCTAAGGCAAGAGATAGGTATGCTTTTTCAAGGTGGGGCGCTATTTGACTCACTCACTGTAGAAGAAAACGTACTTTTCCCACTATCGATGTTTAGTGACCAGAGTATGTCAGAGAAAAGGGATAGGGCCAATTTCTGCCTAAATCGTGTGAAGTTGGATAATGCCAATAAGTTATTCCCTGCGGAGATAAGCGGGGGGATGAAAAAAAGGGTAGCGATTGCCAGGGCAATGGCTATGAATCCCAAATACTTGTTTTGTGATGAGCCTAACTCTGGGCTTGACCCTCAAACCTCTATTGTGATTGACAACCTGATTAAGGAGATAACCGATGAGTATAACATGACCACCGTGGTAATTACCCATGATATGAACTCGGTGATGGAAATTGGCGACAACATTATCTTTATCTACAAAGGAGAGAAATGGTGGGAAGGTAGTAACGAGGATATCCTGAAAACTGAGAATAAAGAAATCAATGATTTTGTGTATGCCTCAAAATATATGAGACGCCTAAAGGCTGCAAAGTAAAAAAGGGGCTGAATAGCCCCCCTTTTTTGTATAATATCCTATAGAGTTATTACTTAGCAATCAACATTTTCTTAGTTAGGCGCTTGCCGTTCACTTCAAGTGAGTAGAAATAAGTGCCTGAAGAGAAAAGGTTAGCGTCTATCTTAACGGTGTGCTTACCAGCCTTTTGGTCTTTGTTCTCAATTTTGTGAACCAACTGACCATTGGCAGCATAAACTTCAAGCGTCGCTTTTTCTTGATATTTCTCCAGGGCATAATCAATAGTTACTAGACCGTTTGCTGGATTAGGATAGTTTTGGCTTAACTGCATTCCATCCAAGAAAGCCTCATCACCCACGCTAACATCAGAAGTGGCAACAATAGCAAATATAGAAGAGTTAATATCAAACTGCTCGCCGCCAGGGCCAGTAAAGGCCGCTGAAGAAACATACCATAATTCCAGTGGATTACCTACCACACCAAATCTGTGATACAAGAAGTTAAGACCACCACCATCACCAAGCTCATCACCATAGAGTACAACTGTGTCTTGGCCAGCGTAAGTACCTTCAATAGAAACACCAATTGCGAAATCACTTGAAACCCAAGTTGGTTGTGGGAAAGTAACAAATGTTGGCATACCAAATGTAGTATCGATATCTGCAAACGCAATTGAAGCTGTAGAACTAGCAGAACTGGGGCCAACAGCATCAGGAGTTGTAGAAGAAGTACTTCCATACGCTACATCTGGCCCTAATTCATAAACTGTTACGTCAACACCAGCAGGAGTACTAGAAACAGCTTCCTTCGCTGCAAAGAAAAACATGGCTCCTTCTACATTATAAGCAATGGAACTAACCGCGAAAGCTTGAGCAATTTCAAAAGTTTTTATATCCAATCCTTGCTGCATTTGGCTGTTGTTACCCAAGATGTAACCACCACCCTGAAGGCCATACTGAATAACAGTACCATTAGGGGCAAATATATCAAGACCTAGAGTGTCGGTAGGCACGCGATTATCCGCTCCTGTTGAGATAGAAAGGCGCTCTGCCCTATTTACAACAGCTACACCTGGTTGTTGTGGCAATTGAGCCATAGCCAAAACGGCGCTCATTACAAAAGCCACGGAAAAGTAGATTTTTTTCATTAGTTTAAGTTTTGTTAAAAAAATACGTTTGCGAAAAGCAGACAGCAAATATAATTTTTTACGTGAATTTAATGTTACGTTCACATATTAATTTTTTGCCAGATTAGGTCTTTTGTCTGCTGCAAGTTAAAACCACTTTGACTGGATATCATTATCCAATCAAGGTCTTCTGGCAATGTGTTTTTAAGTAGTTCTCTCATCTCGGCTTTTAACTCATCATCCAACATATCACATTTGGTGATGGCCAAAACCCTTTGTTTATCCAGCAATTCAGGATTATATTCCTTGAGTTCATTCAGTAAAATGTCATACTCTTTCCTAATGTCATCAGCATCGGCTGGAATCATAAAAAGCAAGATGGAATTGCGTTCGATATGGCGTAAAAACCTTAAACCCAATCCCTTGCCATCATGTGCTCCTTCAATTATACCAGGTATATCGGCCACGACAAAAGACCTGTAATCGTGATAGGGAACGATACCCAGATTGGGCACCAAGGTAGTAAAGGGGTAGTTGGCAATCTCGGGTTTAGCAGCTGTAACTACTGACAAAAAAGTTGATTTGCCCGCATTAGGGAAACCCACCAAACCTACATCAGCCAGCACTTTCAACTCTAACACTTTCCATTCTTCCTTACCTGGTTCCCCAGGTTGCGCATAGCGGGGCGATTGGTTGGTTGATGATTTAAAGTGTTGGTTACCCAACCCTCCACGGCCACCTTCCACTAAAACTTCAGTTTGGCCATCTTCGGTTATCTCAAACTCAATTTCTCCCGTTTCAGCATCACGGGCTACGGTGCCTAGTGGCACTTCAACTATCTCGTCTTTGCCTTGTGCCCCTGTTTTTTGTCCACCACTGCCCCCTACACCGGGTTTAGCGATGATGTGTTTGCGGTACTTAAGGTGAAGTAAAGTCCAAAGTTGGGCATTACCCTTAAGGATGATATGCCCGCCACGGCCTCCATCACCGCCATCGGGGCCACCTTTTGGGGTTGTGCGGTCGCGATAAAAATGGGATGAACCAGCCCCCCCTTTCCCTGAACGGCAGCAAATCTTAACGTAGTCAACGAAATTGGGGGAGTCCATTTTATTTAATCGTCGCTAATACTAGCGGTTGTTGTCGATAGTATCACACACCCGACTGAAAATTTCATCAATTGAGCCAATACCGTCAATTGAGTAGAACTTGCTTTGCGCAGAATAATAGTCCTTCAAAGGAGCTGTATTCTTGTTGTATACCTCTATCCTATTTCTGATGATAGACTCATCCTGATCGTCAGCCCTGCCTGAGTCTTTGCCACGAAGTAAAAGACGCTTAGTTAACTCCTCGTCGTCCACATCAAGGGCTACCATCATGTTTACGACAGTACCTTTTTCTTTCAGCAGGTTGTCCAAGGCCTCTGCCTGTGCAGTAGTTCTTGGGAAACCATCGAAGATGAAACCTGCAGCATCCTTATTATTATCTAGCTTAGAGCTTATCATACCAATCACCACCTCATCGGGTACCAAATGGCCTTGGTCCATGAGCTTTTTGGCTTCCAAACCCAATGCTGTCTGGTTAGCAATTTCACTACGAAGGATGTCACCCGTTGAAAGGTGAACCAGGTTGTATTTATCTATCAGTTTTTGAGATTGAGTTCCCTTACCAGCTCCTGGAGGGCCAAATAATACTAGGTTTAGCATAATTCAGGTTGTTTGTTTAAGCTTATATATATCTTTTAGGTTACGGCCTATCCCGTTGTAGTCGAGCCCGTAGCCCACCACAAAATCATTAGGTATTTCTTTTCCTATGTAATCCACCTTATAGTTGCCTTTAAAAGCATCAGGCTTATAAAGCAAGGCCGCTGTTTTAAGAGCCTTGGGTTTTGCTTCATCCATATTCTCCAATAAGAATTGAAGTGTTAAACCACTGTCCACTATATCTTCCACCAGCACTACCGTACGACCACTGATACCACCTTCGAGAGGCAGGTTGAGTGTAACCTTGCCTTTGGATTTCATCCCATCGTATGATGACACACCAATAAATCCCAGCTCACAATCCATTTTAAGCTCGCGCAGCAGGTCGGTCACAAAAAAAACAGCTCCATTCAAAACTCCAATAAAAATAGGGCACTCACCAGCCAGGTCACTCTCAATTTGGGCAGCTACCTTTTGGGTTAGCACCTTGATTTCTTCAGCATTGATAAACACTGAGAAAGTCTTATCATGAAGAGTCACTTCATTGCCGCTCATGCTCCTGTTAAAAGGTTTATTTTGAATGAGGGCGCCAAAGGTAAGAAATTTGCCACCTTAATTCCTATTTTTGCAGGCTATGAAATCATTTGAAGGCAACTTTAAACTTGGGGTGCTCGGCGGTGGACAGCTGGGCAGAATGCTAATACAGGAGGCTATCAACCTGAATGTTTCAACTTATATCCTTGACCCGGATGAGCATGCACCGTGTAAGGATATTGCATCGGGATTTGTACTGGGCAGCTTTAAGGATTATGATTCAGTGTACAATTTTGGTAAGGATAAAGACCTTATCACCATTGAGATTGAACACGTGAATGTAGAAGCCCTGAAAAAACTGCAAGAGGAAGGTGTGGCTGTTTATCCACAGCCTGAAGTGATTGAGTTGGTGCAGGACAAAGGCCTGCAAAAAGAGTTTTACCAGAAGAATCAAATACCCACTGCCCCATTTTATCTCATAGAAAATAAAGCTGGGATTGCGGATTATGTGGATGAGTTTCCTTTTTTCCAGAAAATGAGGAAGGGGGGATACGATGGCAAAGGTGTGCAGAAATTGGATGATTCCAATAATCTGCATAAGGCCTTTGATGCTCCGAGTGTGTTGGAGAAGATGGTTGATTTTGAGATGGAGCTTTCAGTAGTTGTGGCCCGCAATGGGGATGGCGATGTTGTTGCTTTCCCGCCTGTGGAACTAGACTTTAACCCCGAGGCTAACCTGGTGGAGTATCTTTTTTCACCTGCGAGAATTAGTGATAATGTTGCTAATGAAGCCACAGAAATAGCCAAGAAAGTAGCCAAAGAGTTGAAAATAGTTGGCCTGCTTGCAGTCGAGCTTTTTCTAACCAAAGAGGGCAAAATATTGGTGAATGAAATTGCACCACGCCCACACAATAGCGGTCACCAGACGATAGAAGCAAGTTATACTTCACAGTATATGCAGCACCTGAGAGCGATATTGAACTTACCATTGGGTTCAACCCAAGCTAAAACAGCCAGTGTGATGGTCAACCTGCTGGGTGAACCGGATAATGATGGTGTGGCTAAATACGAAGGGTTGGAAAAGGCTATTGGACTGGAAGGGGTAAATATACACCTATACGGTAAGTTGTACACCCGCCCATTCCGCAAAATGGGGCATGTGACCATCATTGCTGATAGTTTGGATAAAGCAGTGGAAAAAGCTAAAATTGTGAAAGAAACCTTAAAAGTAAAAGCATGAGTAAGCCACAAGTAGGTATTATCATGGGTAGCAAAAGCGACCTACCCATAATGCAGCAAGCCGCCGAAATGTTAGAACAATTTGGTGTGCCTTTTGAAATAACTGTGGTTTCTGCGCACCGCACTCCTATGCGCATGGTAGAATATGCCAAGAATGCATCGGGGCGCGGCTTGAAAGTAATTATTGCAGGTGCTGGTGGCGCTGCCCACCTACCAGGTATGGTGGCTTCTATCACCTCACTACCAGTGATTGGTGTGCCAGTTAAGTCAAGTAATTCTATTGATGGCTGGGATAGCATACTATCTATCCTGCAAATGCCAAATGGGGTACCTGTGGCGACTGTGGCGCTTAATGCCGCCAAAAATGCAGGTATACTCGCCGGGCAGGTTATCGGCGCGAGTGACACCTCTATCCAAAAGAAAATAAGCGAATACAAGCAAGAACTTCGTCAAAAGGTGCTGGATACTGTGCCTGAGGTGGAAGCGTTGGGGAAGAAGTAGTCAGCAAGTTTAGGAGTTAGCAAAAGCAAATGGAAATTCCCTAATACATGAGTATCGTAGATGCGACCTATAATGACATAAACTGATTTCTCTCCCATTGTAATACCATTTCTCATTACTTTTTGCTTGACCTAAAAGTATTCAAAAAGTCAAGGCTGACCTAAAATCACCTTGAAACATAACATATCACCCTCCACGGATGTGTTGCAAGCCGTCCACTTCGTGGACTTCAGGCAATCCATCCAAAAGCCTACCCTGCTATGATATTTACTACGGCAATTTTAGGAAGACCACTTTTTTAATTCCATTTAATAACTTTGCTGTTTTTTGTTATTTTTCTTTTTCTTCTGAAATTTTGTTTATATTATTGCGAAAAACTTCCTCAACAGTATGAATGAATATACAGTGAAAAGTGGTGATACGCTTGGCAAAATAGCCCTAGAATTTTATGGGAACAGTAGCAAGTATACCGAAATAGCCAAAGCCAATAACATCGATAATCCCAACAATATCCAGGTTGGGCAAAAATTGCTTATACCTAACTTGAATGGCAATGATGGAGAAGGTGGTGGAACTAGTTTTAAAGATACAGCGGTTAGAATTTCCATCAATGAAAACCACCAGCCACAGCCTGCTATAACCCGCGATGATGATGAAACAAACGAACTGATTACGGCAGCACAATTAAAGCAGATAGTACCTCATGTCCGTGTAGAAAACGTTGCAAAATACATTGCTCACTTGAACGCTAAAATGCAAAAGGCCAGCATTAATACTATCAATAGAATTGCTCATTTTATTGCACAACTGGCCCATGAAAGCGCTAGTTTTAACAGGATAGAAGAAAGTCTATATTATTCCTCAGCTGAGCGATTGCAAGCTGTATTTGGAAGAAGAAAGTTCCCGACTTTGGTTTCTGCTGAGCCTTATGTCAAGAATCCCGAGGCTGCTGCCAATTTCCTTTATGCCAATAAGATTGGCAATGGTGATGAAGCTAGTGGCGATGGCTGGAAATACAGGGGTAGAGGGTTGATACAATTGACAGGAAGAGCCAACTACCAGGAGTGTAGTGATGATATAGATATTGACCTGGTGAGTAATCCCAATTGGGTAGCAGAGCAACCCGAGATTGCAGTGACTGTGGCTACCTGGTATTGGACTTATCGCAGAATAAACGAAGTAGCCAATGAAGATGATGTGAAGGCGGTTACCAGAAACATTAACCCAGCCTTGGTGGGGCTAAACGAAAGAAAAGAGTTTTTTGAGAGAGGCATGTCTGTATTGCAAGGTTTATCGGCTTAAGCCTGAAGGCTCTCTTTCTCCTGCTCTACTTTTTCTAAGTCGGCTGCTGCTTTTTCCCAGCGGGCCATTTCTTTCTCGAGGTCTTTTTTCAAGGTGTTGTATTTCTCGAACACCTCACTATCGCTAAATACTTTCTTGTATTGCTCAGGATCTTGTAGTTTTTCATCGTAAGCCGCTAGCTCGGTTTCTAGTTTTTCTATTCTCCTTTCAGCTTTCTCAACATCTTTTTTAAGGCTCCTATACTCCTTCTCTACTTCTTTCTTTCTTTGATAATTCTCCTTGTTCTCAGAAGGTTTGATGTCGGCTTTTTTGGGTGCTTCAGTAGCATTGGTATTCAACTCCGTTAGATTAGTCAATTTGCGCTTTTGAAGGAACTCATAAATACCTCCCAAATGCTCCTTTACTTCCCCCTTGCGGAACTCATATACCTTATCAGCCAACCCATCCAAAAAGTCCCTATCATGAGATACGAGTATGATGGTACCTTCAAAATTGGCCAGGGCATCCTTCAAAACATCTTTTGAGCGGATATCCAAGTGGTGGGTAGGCTCATCCAGTATCAATACATTATGCTCATGCAATAGCAACTGACACATTGCCAGACGCATTTTCTCTCCACCAGAAAGCACTTTTACCTTTTTATCTACATCCTCCCCACTAAACATGAAAGCACCCAAAAGCGCCCTCACTTTCTTTCTCACTTCGCCTTCTGCCACCGAGTTGATGGTTTCAAACACTGTATGATTAGGGTTCAGCTTTTCAGTTTGGTTTTGCGCGAAATAGCCAATGGAGACATTATGCCCCAAGACCACTTCACCCTCATGCTTTATTTCCTTAACAATTACCTTGGCAAGAGTGGTTTTACCCATTCCGTTTTTGCCTACAAAGGCTACTTTTTCACCACGGGCAATCAGGAAATTCAGGTCGTTCAATACGTGGTTATCACCGTATGACTTGGAAACATGCTTGAGTTCAATCACTGTTTTGCCTGACCTTGGTGGCTCAGGAAAACGAATACGCATAGTGCTGGTATCTTCCTCATCTATTTCGATACGATCCAGTCTATCCAGTTTTTTAATTAAGCTTTGTGCCATAGTAGCTTTACTGGCCTTTGCCCGAAACTTATTGATGAGCTTTTCTGTTTGCTCGATATGCTTTTGCTGGTTTTTGAAGGCATTGGTTTGCTGCTCCCTTTGCTCTTCTCTAAGCACAAGGTATTTTGAGTAATTGGCTTTGAAATCGAATATCCTGCCCAATGATATCTCAATGGTGCGATTGGTAATATTATCCAGAAATGCGCGGTCGTGAGAAATGAGAATGATAGCCCCATCATAGTTAATCAGGAATTGCTCAAACCATTGAATTGATTCAATGTCCAGATGGTTGGTTGGCTCATCCAACAGAAGGCCATCAGGGGCTTGCAAGAGTATCTTTGCCAACTCGATACGCATTCTCCAGCCACCGCTAAACTCACTGGTTGGTCTATCTAAATCAGAACGCTCAAAGCCCAAACCCATGAGTATCTTTTCAGATTTCTCATGAATAGCATGCCCGTCAAGCATGGTGAATTGGTGCGTGAGGTCGTTAAGTTTATTAATCAACTTCATATAGCTGTCGCTCTCATAGTCAGTGCGCTCAGCTATTTCCTGGTTTACTTCTTCCAGCTTTTTCTCAACAGTTAATACCTCACCAAATGCGGAGCTGGCTTCTTCCATCACGGTTTTGCCATCAGTAACTTTCAATTCCTGTGGCAGGTAACCAATCTTAAAGTTGTTGGGCATGGCAATCTCACCACCGTTTGAGCTTTGCAAACCAGCAATGGTTTTGAGCAGGGTTGATTTACCCGCCCCATTTTTACCCACAAGGCCTATTCTATCTTTCCTAGTCACTAAGAAGGATATTTCATCAAATAGTACCCTGCCGCCAAATGCTACCGTAAGATTATTTACTGAAATCATGACTTAAAAACGGGCGCAAAGGTAGGGATTTATTATCCCCTATTCATCAGGCTGAATGGCTATTTTATCGAATTTAACAGAACAATAAGTTATTAGGCTTGTATCTTTGGCCAATTAATTCCTTACCGAAATGAGCTGGTTCAAGACAACAAAAGCATATAGTGTTATCAACAACAAATGCCCCAGGTGCCACGAGGGGGATATGTTTCTGCATTCTAACCCTTACAACTTAAAGAACATGGACAAGATGCCGGAAACCTGCCCTGTGTGCGGACAGAGGTATTTTTTGGAGCCTATGTTTTACACGGGAGCGATGTATGCCAGTTATGCCATTTCAATAGCCATTACAGTAGCCACTTTTGTAGCCATCTATACCTTTTATGAGATGCCGATATTTTGGTTTGTAATCACTGCCACTACCATTTTATTGGTAACGTTGCCGTTTACCTTTAGGTGGGCAAGAACAATGTGGATTAACTTTTTTGTGCATTATGACCCTGAGGTAGCCAAAAAAGTAAAGGCTCAATAGACGGCTATCTTATCTGACTCGAAAATTACTTTTCCATCAAAATTATTGGCTCCAGCTTTTGCTATTGCGGCAGCTACTTTTTTTCCATGGATAGCCCTGTACTTTTTAAAGGGCCCAACCAAGAGAAAATCAAAAGTAGTCATTACAGCTTTACCGACGGCTTCCCCAAGGCGACTTTCCTTTCTATCACCTAATAACATACTAGGACGCATAATGGCGTAAAAGGACTCGAAGCCCAATTGTTCGATAGCTTCTTCAATTTGACCCTTCACCTTGAGGTAGAAGTTACTTGATTTCGCATCGGCACCTAATGAAGAAACGAGGATAAATCTTTTGGCACCATTACTCTTGGCAAACTTGGCGAACTCAAGACAATAGGTGAAATCAACTTTGTAAAAAGCCTCTTTTGAGCCTGCTTTTTTCATAGTAGTTCCCAAACAGCAAAAAGCGACATCTATATTGGCTTTCACTTCAGTGTTTTCCAACTCATCGAAGTTCACTAGTATTTCCCTCACCTTGTTTGAATTGAAAATTTTTGCGCTACGGTTGAGCAGAATAACCTCACCATACCGTTTATCTTCCTGCAATACGTCCACCAGGTATGAGCCTATCAAACCCGTTGAACCAGCTACTATTGCAGTGAGTTGTGCCATTTAATCATCTTCGTTTAGGTCGGCCCTTATGACGCTGTAGACTCCGCGACCTTCCGCTATTAGTGTATCAGGGTCGTCAACATGATAGGCTATCATTCGGGTAAAAATCACACGTTTACCACTTTTGATGATATGCCCTTCACAAATAATATCCTTGTGTTGACCATACCTCAAATAGTCTATACGTAAGTCTATGGTAGAAAGTGTATCGTCAAACGAAGTAAATGTGGTAATACCCGCTGCTCCACCCACTGTATCCATAGCTGTAGCTATTACTCCGCCGTGTATACTGCGCCTGCGCGGATCTCCAATCATCTCCTCACGAAAAGGGATTAAAAGGGAGGCGAAATCCTCCTTTACATCCTTCAATTTGAAACCGAGATGCTTATTAAAGGGTATAAACTCTTCTATAACGTTTCTGAATAAGTCTTCTGGTGCTTCCATAGCATAGTTGATTTATTGCAATAATAGCTATAATGCTGCATAAAAACTGATATCACCCTTTAATTTATCAATAAGTCTTAACTTGATAATCTTTGCCCATCGCTTTGTATGGAATAAAAATCATATCATTTTTACTGCTCATTTGTATAATAGGGCAGGAAGGGTATGCGCAATCGAAAAAGAAGCAGATGGAAGACTTTTTCGATTTCAAGACGCGAACTAATACCAATACCAGCGGTAAGAACCCAGATTTCTTCGTAAGGCCCAAGAGAAGCAGTAAATCCAATCGCGGGGGTGATTTTTTCATCAGGAATACGACTAGAAGAAGCAAATATAAGGAAACGGACTTTTTTGTGAGGAATAGAACGAAAAGCTCACGCGGGCGACAAGGGGATTTCTTTTCACAACCAAGGTCTAAAAAGTCGCATGCCCAGCAAAGTGACTATTTCACCAGGCGCCGGTCGTCAGTAAAGCATGGCAGGCAGGGCGATTTTTTCACCAATAGCGGTACTACACCCAACCGCGGGCCACAGGCAGACTACTTTACCCGCAAGAAAAGAAAGGGCAAACCCAAAGCAGGTAAAGCGGATATATTTGCCCGAAAAAAGAAAAAGAAACACATACACAGGGAACCAGAAAAAGGATTATTACCTCCCAAACAAATGTGGTATAAACCGGCTAAAAGGGATAAGAATACTCCAATTAAGAGAAAAGAGGATGACGAAGGGGGAAGGGATTCAAAGTAGGATAAGACTATGAAAGTGCTATGGTGTTGGCGTTGCCAAATGGAAATCCCTATGCTGGATGAAGAAGAGTTCGCTGAAGCTTATAGATTATACCATAATATGTTCGGACCAGGCAAAGGCAAAATAGAGGAAAGAGCTCAGCCCCTATTGGATTTTTATGAGAAGTTGACTGGTTTTGAAGAAACCAATGCAAATGCAATTATGCATCACAGGATATCTCTCTATGGGCCACCTTGCGAAAATTGTGGTAAACCTTACAGAACTCCAAAGGCCTCTTTTTGCGCTGCCTGTGGTAATAAAAGGCTTACTTGAGAAACTCCCTAAACCAAAGGCCTGAGTCTTTTATGATGCGCTCCTGGGTTTTGAAATCAACATACACTAAACCGAAGCGTGGGCGGTAACCTTCGGCCCACTCAAAGTTGTCCATCAGGGTCCAACAGAAGTAGCCTTCTACAGGAACACCTTCATTTTTGGCTTTTAGTACCTGCCCTAGATAGGCCTTATAGAAATCAAGCCTTTCAGCATCATGAACACGTCCTTTTTCTACCATATCAGGGAAGGCAGCACCGTTTTCAGTTACTATGATTTTATTGATTTTCTCGTAGGAGCCGAACTTCTTCAACATCTTGTAGATACCCTCGGGATGTACTTCCCAACCCATATCGGTAATACCTTCTACTTCCCGCTTTTTGGCTTGCACTTCCAAGCCTCCCATCCAAGGGATGAAGATATTCTTTCGGGTAACAGTACGCGTATAGTTTTGCAAGCCAATAAAGTCAAAATCAAAAGCTAGTTTTTGTTCATCCCCTTGCTCAATGTATTTCTCCATTCTCTTGAGCACTGGCCATGCCTCTATCGGATAACCCATGCCCAAAGCGGGCTCAAGGTATAATCTGTTGAGTAGGGCATCATAACGCCTCACAGCTTTCATGTGCTTGGCATCCCCCTTGTGCGGCTCTACGGAAGCACATGAGAAAGTGCTGCCAATATGGGCATTGGCAACATTGCGACGAATGATACGCCCGCCTTCTGCCTGACATATGGTTGCGTGATGTGCTGCTGGCAAAAAATTACTTATACCGAACTTACCCGGGGCGTGAACACCCAGCATGTAACCTACCGCTGTAAAGGCTGTTGGCTCATTCAGTACCATCCAGTTTTTCACCTTGTCGCCATATTCTTTTGAAATCAGGTTGACATATTCGCTGAACCAGTCTATGATTTCACGGTTTTTCCAACCGCCTTTGTCTTCAAGGGCTTGTGGCAAATCCCAATGATAGCAAGTTATCCACGGCTGCACACCCACTTCAAGGCATTTGTCAATCACCTTATGATAGAAATCAATCCCCTTTTGATTGACTTGCCCCGTGCCTTCGGGCAACACACGAGACCACGCCACCGAAAACCTAAACACATCCATATTCAAGCTTTTTACTAGCTCGATATCAGTTTCGTAGTTGTGATAAAAGTCGCAGGCTACATCGCCATTTTCACCCGTCTTGATATTTTTCTTTTTATGGGAAAAGGTGTCCCATATATTCGGGCCTTTGCCGTCCACATCCCATGCCCCTTCTATCTGGTAGGCTGCCGTGGCAACACCCCACAGAAAATCCGTTCCAAAATCAGATTTTTTCAAATCGTGGATAAGTAAGGCATTAAGGGCTTTTAACCTTGGGCTGACGAGAGCACCTGCGCCTGCAAGGCCCATTAATTTCAAATACTGTCTTCTGTCCATTGAATTGGAGAGGCTTGAGGAGCAAATCTAAAAAAGTAGTTGGTGAAGCGCAAGCAAAATTTCAGAAGTTAATCTTACCTTTGGCTGCAAATCGATTGAAAATGAAATTTGGCGTTGTTATTTTCCCTGGTTCCAACTGTGACCAGGATATGATTTATACCCTTAGAAACATCATGGGCCAACAAGTGGAAGAGCTATGGCACAAGGATAAAGACCTGAAAGGCTGCGATTTTATCGTTTTGCCGGGTGGTTTCTCTTATGGCGACTATCTACGCTCAGGTTCCATAGCCCGTTTTAGTCCTATTATGGAAAAGGTGATAGATTATGCTAACAATGGGGGAATGCTGTATGGAGTATGCAACGGTTTCCAAGTGCTGTGCGAAGCCCACCTACTGCCGGGTGCTTTGATGCACAACACCAGCCATAAGTTTATCTGCAAGAATGTTTACATCAAGCCTGAGGCTACCAATACAATGGTAACCAGAGAAATACCTGTTGACAAGGCTTTGAAAATTCCTATTGCGCATGGTGAGGGCAACTACTACGCTGATGCAGCTACCCTGAAACAGCTTAATGATAATGATCAGATTTTGTTCCGCTATTGTGATGAAAACGGCAATGTGACACCAGAGAGTAATCCTAATGGTGCGTTGGAGAACATCGCTGGGGTGTGTAATAAAAGGCGCAATGTTTTCGGTATGATGCCTCACCCAGAGAGAGCTGCCGATAACGAGCTAAGCAATACCGACGGTATTTATATTTTCCGCTCTATACTTCAGATGGCGGAAGTGGTTTAATGAATCGAGCTATTAGCTCTTAGCCATAAGCTTTTCCTTTCTTCTTCTGATTCTAAAATTAAGCACATTATCATCTGCGCTGACAAACATAGGATGACAAATTTGAGATTGCTTCGTCGTTCCTCCTCACAATGACGGAACCTTTATACTTTTTGTTTAGTAGTCTCCATGAAATATCTCCACTCAGAAGCTTTTTAAAATAAAAAGAGCCAACTTGCGTTGAGTGGGCATGATAGCTCGCCTTCTACTCTTGTTAATTGTCTGTAGCATTTCTAAGACTGTATTATCGCAGAACATAACCCTATATGGTGGTCCTGAATGGAGGTTACATTCTGGTGATTATCACCTGGGCGCTAATTATTCTATAGTTTCCTACTATCAAATACCTATTGAACCCAAAAAGAAAAAAGATGAAAGCCGCACTACCTTCAATATTGGGCTAGGCTTTGTAGACTTGAGCTATCAAATCGATTTTGACACCTCTGATTATACATGTCTGGCCATTGAAAGAATTTATACCAAAAGTGTAGATACAAAAACTTACGCCATTCAACTACCAACTGGACTAAACATAACTTTTTTACAGAAACCTAAATTCCAGCTTTTTGCACAGGCCGAAGCTGGAATAAGATATGTAGTCTATTCTAACACCAAAAGAGAGGACTGTATATGCTCCCCCAACGATAGCTTGGTAACAGAAGGCCGAGAAGAAATTTTTCTTGGGACCGAGAATGTACCTAGCAATATCAGGCCTTATGCCAAGGTTGGAATGGGCATCCAATTGCCTTTTAATAAAAAACTAGCTATAGAGCTTATTCCAGCAATTGCTTACAATACAAAGAGGCTAGATACATTTCATGGGCATTGGATTGCAAGTGTAGTTGGTGGAGTGGTTTTCAAGTTAGATTAGTGCCCACACCCAACCTCTCTCTCGTGGAGAGGAGATTTGAGTTCGCGGGTCTACTCCCTTGAACAAGGTGTATCAGGATTGTCCCATGACTGATTTCTCTGATAAATATTCTAAACGGCATATGTCTCTGCAATATGCCAGTCCTTTACCTGTGCATACATTCTAGCCCGTTCTTCATGGTGTTTGGGACTTACTCTTCAGTATATACTCGTATCCATTAGGTTCTTTTTATACTAGCATAAAATTCTTGAATCTATATCTTGGTAAACAATAAGTTTTTGAGTGGACTGCTTTTTAATATTACTTTATTGTGATGTTATGATTAGGGAATTACGACCTCAAATTGTCATTAGTAGATTGTTTCAAGTATTTAGTTAATTACCACAACCGAATGACCAGCATAATGAGCAACCTTTTTTTTATCTATTCTTGATTGAAGCTTCAATATGCCCTCAACAGAAAACCTTTCTACTCTAGGTACAATAAACAGATAATCAAACCTGTCTATACTAATAGATGTTTTATCCCTACGGTCTAATACAGTTCCAGAATTTGACTTAGTTGTAACCTCAAAACTCACATCACAGTCAGGAGGTATTGCTAGGTAAAAGTATAGTTCCAGTGTATCTCCAACTTCACAAGTGTCATCAGAGAAAAAAATTTCGCCTATTGCGTTACCCTGTTCAACATAAGCACAATTTAAGGAATCATATGTTCGCGTATACTTGAGCGATCCTAATGAATCGAAATAATCAAAGCGCTTTAAACTACTATCACGGTTCAACTCTAGAGCCGATCCGAGCCTTATTCCTTTGTTGTAGAATTGCTTTCTGTGCAAGCCCCCATCATCATAATACGTTGTTAGTTCACCATTTAAGGTGTCATTCACAAAGTTTGCAACAGTCTTAACATTTCCGTTTGAGTGGAATGACTTTTGAATTCCGTTTAGAGTTTTTTTTGATTCCTGATTCTTTACTCCACCTTGCTCCCTGTTTTTACAGCCAATGAGTAACAATGGTACGATTAAAAAAAAGAGGTTTTTACACAATCTAATCATTCTTTTTCCTGTCTTCTGCACAACAGGGATAGTCAATTCGAGTCTTGCCTTTAGGAGGGTCTACGTCTTTGCCATTGACATTTACCTTATTCTTGGCATGCTGGCGATACCTCATAGTGTCTGTAGGCTCATAATTCTGAGATGCTTGCTTATCCACTTTTTCCATTCGCTTGGAGATTTCATCTGCCTCTTTCTTAGCCTCTTTTCCTTTTGGGTTGATTTTCTTCTCCTTACCAAATCTCTTTTTAGCATCCTTTTGAGCTCCAATCACAACATCCATGATTTCCTCTAAAGACTCATAGTCAAAGGTATAGATCGGTCGGTTTTCATCAGCCTCTTCACCCAACTGTTCGCTTTGGTCTTTGCCAGAACCAAAAGTTAGAACCTGAGGAAGTGTTCTGAACAGATAGTCTCCTAAGCTTTTCTCATAAACTGCGGTATACTGGTACTTGCCAGCGTCCTCAACTACTTTCACATACAAAGTTCCCGTTCCTTTTGGGCCATGTTCCCCAACAGTTCCTTCAATGTCACGCCAATCAACCTTGGTTTTCTGAATTGTTCCGGTTGAACTTGATAGCAATGTAATAACTATTTCTTCCTCCAGTCCATCTCGGTCTATTGCCCATATGGGCATATTCCCAGCAAATTGATAAGGAGTATACCATGGATACTCTTTCGTTAGGGGATCAACGCTTAGGAATTTTCCTATCCGTGGATTATATATTCTGAATCCGTAATCATACTGATTCCCAGTTCCATAGACTTCATCATCCTTTTCTTTGCCATTAAAACCATATCTATATCCACTACCTTCCACTAATATAGGGGTTTCAGCGGTAACCGATAAGTAGTTAATAGCTACCGTACTTTCTACACCATCATATACTGGTTTTGTAATGTATATTTTACTGGTAGTTGAAGTTGCCGTAAACTGTAATGTAAACGGCATACTGTTTGAGTTATAGATATAACTTGAAGTGATGGTTCCTCCAGAGGCATTTTTCACCACCAGTGCAATGGCGTAATCATCAATATGCGTTACGTCAATACTAATAGTATAGGTTTCCCCATTCTCAGTGGCAAAATCAATTCCAGCCCCATCCCATAGGTCCTCGGTAGTAATCTCAAGCCTATTAGTTCCATGAGTTAATGTAACTGGTGAACCTATTTCATACCACCCGTTGATATCATCCACAAAATCTTGTTCATGAACTATATTATCCACACTATCTAACACTCCAGTAGTATACTTTTCTGGCATCAAACTACCAAATGCATAATAGTCATAATACTCATCTATGTCTGGTTCGTAATAATCTACATCGTTATCAGACCCCTCATCCACGGGCAGTTTTCTATCACTTATTACGGAAAGCACATTCCCCAAGTGGTTAGATAACTCAAACTTACGCGCACCATATATTTTGCCTATCAAGGTATCATAACCCACTGTATCAAACGGCATATCTATGGTGTCATTAATCACACTATCGGGGTGATAAAGAGGGAATTCAATATCACTAGCTGTATCCGAAGCATAAGTTTGTGGGAAGCTTGTAGTAGTGGCTATTTCAGTGGTGTCCTCAGCGATTAAACCCAGTCGCTTACTTCCATATAACATGCGTTCCTCCAAACTAAGGACTAGTAACGCTCCTTCAACAGTAACCTTGTAATTGGCCATAACATTTCCAGAATGGTCCCTTGAATATACGTACATACGTGGGACTGTCTCTCCCTGTATCAATTTAATAATCCTATTACCCAAAGCATCATATTCAAAATGTATATCTTCACCAGACCCTCCGGTATATTCCACGTCTTCTACTTTGCCATAGGCTGTCCACTCAATGGTATCAATGCCTTCCGCAATATCTTTCACCAAATTACCATCCAAGTCATATAAGTAATTCAAAGTATCCTGGTCATCAATATCTATTTCAAAATTAGTCGCATTAATCACATCATCCACATGGTCTAACTGATTGGTCCCTGGAATATACTTATAATCAAACTCGTCCATATCAGTTCCGTCTCCCACTCTATCTAAAGTCATGATGTTTCCATTACCATCATAGGTAAAGGTCTCATTAAACTTGCCATTACTTGTAACAGCATTCCAGCTATTATTATCGTGTACATCATCACCGGCATCTTCAAATGACACTTTCTCTCTTATTCTATTGAGTTGGTCATATTTATATACGTTACCCATTACTGGAATATGGTCTTGATTGTTATCCAAAAGGGCAGTTGTCATACGTGTGATATTGCCATTAAACAACCCGTCATCTAGCGCTTCATCCTCAAAATCACCAGTTAAGGTAGGCTCGAAAGTTGTGCCACCAATGCCAGTATAATCACCATTGTAATAATTCAATACATATCCAAAGGCATCGCGGGCTGAAGCGATGGAAGCATTAGCATCTTCACCCATATCCCTGGTTTCGTCACTGGTTCCAGCGTTTGCACCTTTCGTCCATCCCTGTATTGTATAAGCATAATCCGTGCCCTGTACACCTATATCTCCTAATTCAGTTCTTCCCATTGGCCCATGTAAATAGTAGTCGTATCTAGCATCATTGTGCCATACCAAACCATCGGTGCTACTTTCTACATCTACAATACGATTATCAGCATCATAGGTATAACGGTGTGCTATTTGGTCAGGTCGACCTCTTTGATACCATACTTTATGAACATTACTACTCACCAAATCGTATTCATAATCCAAGCGCATATATCGTATTTCCTCACCAAATGCATCAAATGCGGGTATTTCATTGATCATCTTTTTCACATTGCCGTGTATATCATAGCTATAATGAAAGGCATGATCGTACCTGTCTTCAAAGTCACGCTCACTATAGGTTATAGACGCTACTCTATTTCTTAAATTACGCTGTAAGAAACCCGGCATCAAATACCTTGCTTCATCATAGAATGTTCTAATTACTTCAGACTTGTCGCCATCATTATCCAACCAATCCACAAAATCAGTATAAATAAACGCCACAGGTGTTGTAAGTGTATCATCTTCATGTACACTCACTCTTCCAGTCTCATACAGCCTCCCCAACTCATCATACAAGGTATACATATATCTTACATAGCTAGTATCATTAGGCATGCGCTCCTGTGCACTTTGTGATGCCACTACACGTCCTAGCCTGTCATACCACATTCTTTTCCTTCCAGCATCAGGTGTGTTTTCTTCCAGTGCCTGATTGAGCGTATTCATCTTATACATAGTGGGATATTCATGATGAGTCTTTACCCGGTGGCTGCTATAGGTACTTGGGTCACTCCTATACATGTCAATAGAGTCTCCACTCACTGATAAGTCAATCAATTGCACCCCACCTGGAGGCACTGTTTTTATCAAATTACCTGCCTGGTCTCTGTAATACAGTGTAAAATGGTGTTCACGGTCACTATATTCCATGGTGAACTCCTCAGTACTATCCGCAGCCATACAGGCATCCGTGTAGTTGTTGATAAACACTTGCTCCATGCTATCCACATAAGCGCTGTACTCTATCTGAGCATTACTTTCAGCTAACTCAATAAGGTCTTCCATACAGTCATCTTCTTCATCATATGGATTTTCTAATTGAGGATGGTTACACAAGGCAATCAATGTATCAAAAGTTATATCGTCCCATCCGCTGGTGTCTGGAATATCCTGGAATGTTCGTGCCCAAGACAAGTTACCACCACTTGAGTCTCCGTTTGAATAGACTACTATCTCTGGGCTAGTAATCATACTATCAATTTGCATGTTCCTGAATGGCAAGAATGCATTACCCATCCTTATACTATCAATAGTTGCAAAACTGAAGTCTGTTGTATCTACAAAAGCATAGTATGTTGGAAGTCCTCCATCACATTCATGTACAAATTCAAAACGAATCAAATGGTTACTGTGAACCCTACCAACACTGGTTATAACTTCAAGATTACAACTGTCAGGGTCAAAGTTATAGCCCAAATTAACTGCACCTTGCCTGATATTAGACGAAGACAATGTATCAGGGAACTGTGTTGCGCCACTGGCAACTTCACTCATCAGGTCAATTGAAGGTTCAGAAACTAAACTACTAACCTGAGCATTGGGGAAGCAGTTTTCCATCATGTGAATTATCTCGTCATATCCGAAGTTATAGTTGTAATGTGAGTTGATATATTCGGTTAGCATAGTAGCCGTCATTCCTTCATCATCCAAAACAGTACCGACTTGATCATATTGAGCTAAATAATCCGTAAAGGCTCCCAGATATTCAATGAAATCTTCACAATCCATACAATCATCACAAGCAATCTCTTCTGGTATTTGCTCTTGTGGTGGCTCATTATACGTAAATGCATAACTCACTGGCAAGTAGTCAATAGAACCTGATACCGTTACTGTGTCATCCGACGATGTGTATGCATCTGCCACAAAATTGTTAGAAGTTAAGTACTTCAATTCGAAGTCCTTAGGGAATAAAGTATCCTCCCTCATTGTCCTTATGTTGGTAAACCCAACTAGACTATCCCAGGGGATAGTGTCATTATACTTACTTAGGTGCATCTTGCGGAAATTCTGGTCAAAACATTCAAACACCATATTAAACTCCGCATCATTACCATATTTGAGTGGCGATTTGTAAAGTACTTCTATATCAAACTCGAAGTAATGCAAACTATCAAATTCAATAAATGCTGTTATGTTAACCGTATCAGTACTATCAGGAATAAATATTAAGCTGCTGACATCGATTAATAACATCGGGTTCAGGCTATCTAGATGAATGACATTATCCTTTTGCATTGAGGCACCTTCAATCGATACTATTCCAAGGTCCAGGTCATATATTTGGTTATCTGCTGTGGTTACTGTCATCAAAGGAATTGCTCCACCGCTATGATATTTTGATGTAGCAAAAGCGACGTCAAAAGTATCAGTAGACAAATCAAAATTGAAATTATAAACGAGAGTATCCTCAAAATTAACACCTTTGGAGAAAGTGGTTTTCTCAATATAGGTGGGGCAAGCTCCTGTCAACGGATTAACAATGAAATAGTTAGTGCTTGCATCTAGTGAATCCAAATATACTTTATACGGAGAGGCCAATTGACCCGTCGAAGCCAATTCATCTAAAAAAGCTTCAATCGTATCAAGTGCAGTAGTATCAGTTACAAAAGCTGTTTGTAAATATGTAGCCGCAGTATTAGATAACATTTCTTGAATCTGATTGACGGTATAACCGGTACCCATGAAACCATTAATAACATTAGCATATTCATCTGTCATAAAAGTATTAGAGAAAAAGTCCCAACCTCTATCTTCCTCTATCCTCATTGCGGCTTCCATCACTAATCCCATTTTTAGTGAAGAACTGTCATTTTCTATAGAATACATGTCATACCAGTTTGCCGCTCTTCTTAGAGTGTCTGCATCATAATCCATTTCAGCTTCATAATATGCAACAGGATAACATGAAAACCCTTCAATGACTCTTGGCCAAGATTCTCCTTGCATAAATACATTCATTTCAAATTCATAGGACTCACCTGGTATTTCAGCGTCAACTACTGGAATTATTGAAACTATAGAGTCTATATTATTCCAATTTAGTATGTCTCCACTATCTCCAGTACTTAAACTAATTGTACAGCTTTCATTACACTCTTCAAATTGAACAAGGATTTCGACACTTGGCTTAACCAGTGTTCCTTGCTCAAACACTGGAACTGAAACATGACGCGTGACAGTGTCGGTTCCAATTATTTCTTTCAAGTCGAACTCAAGTGGTACGTTTTTACCAACCGCGTCGTGTCCTGTGGGAACTATTAGTGGAACACAATAAATGGGATTACCTTTATGTACAGTATCCATAGTAATAGTACCCTGACCAAATAGCATACCTCCACTCAGGTTATATACTCCCATAGTCATACCAAAAATAGTATCACTTTCTGCCATATCACTAATGTGATAATTGACAACGACAGGTTCACCCACTGGTGTTGTGCCTTTTGGCTTGGTGTATGATACAGAATAACCATGATTAGGCTCATATTCGGTTATATTCTCTTCCGTGTAACTATATTCGATGATATTTATTGAAGATACTTTACACGTGTCTCCAGAAGGAGTTGGCAGAGTAGGAGTGCCTAAATTTGTATCTGTTGGAGGGATGTATGGTAAGGTGTCAGAAAAAGCAGTAAATATTACACTTGATATACCATTGGTTATACCTGGCCTAAGAGTGTCTTTACCACCATCATAGGGTTTAACTCCAGTAATTATCGGGCGCATTTTCTTTCTGCATTTCCTTAAAAGCCGTATGTAGTCATTGGTTGAGTAATTGACATTAAACTCGGTATTTGCTTGACTTACAAAACCTGACCAACCCGGTAAGTCAGCCAGCATTGAAAGATCAAGTGTATGAATTATAGGCATTCCATGGTAATATTGGCGAAGCAATACCCATAATTTCTTGCAATTAATGGGCAATGGAGTTGGCTCCCATTGAGCAAAACAGTTTTTAAATTTATCCCAAACCTCATTTGCTGAGAGTAGAATACTATGCTCTTGCAGAAACCAAAGGGACATATCATTCATTGAAATATTTTGCCAGTCAATGTATACTCCTCCATTCTCATCTTGGATATATTGATGGTAGTACTGTATAAACTTTCTGCAATCAATTTCACTAGATTCACCATTATTAGCATAACAATCTGCTATTAGCGATGGGTCAATATATGCCCCCAGTATTTCATTAAAATATTGCTGCTCAGTGCATATACCTGCTGGCAAACTGCCCTGTCCTTGTAAATCTTGAAACTCTTCGTGAAGAGCAATAATGGAGTCACAGGCACACTCGTCCACAGCATCAGTATCAAAATAAGAATGACCTTGTGGTCTTGGAGAATTGATAACCCAAGGATTACAGGTTCCCGTATAATCAATTCCATTTTCGTCAAGATAAGCCGCAATTACATCCTCAAAGCTATTGTGTTGACCTTGGTACTGCGGACAATTGGAAGCTCCAAATGGATTATCAGGACCTGATCCGCATGCACATATGTTTATTAGTTCCTGAAGGATATCATCCATGTCATTAGGATCGATACATCCTTCCAATTGTTGTTCCCAAATGATAGCATAATTTGTACAGCGGCTAATGTAACTATCAATATCCATTGCTCCGTTAGCAAAATCTTCTAACTCTTCAATAGTAATATTTCCATCGTCGTTGGGATCCAGGGGAGGGTCTTGGTCTTCATTCAGGCCCATTTCTTCAATAGCGTCGCTTGTTGAAATGATGAATCTTCTGCTTTTGTCGTTTCCTGACTCGCCAAAAGTTGCTCCACCATTTAGGAAGCTGGAGCATCCATTATAAAAGTCAGTATATATCTCTTGCTTGGCTGCTAAATACATAGACCTGAACACCGTCCAAGAATAATTTGATTGACAAGCAACTACATTATTCAAGTATGCCGCACTTTGAGAAATATCAATACCTGACTGGTCCATTTGAGCAATCATCATCAATTGCCACATACTAGGAATTGGGATTCCAGGTGTAGTAATACCATGGAATGGGTAGGCATCCAAATATCCTTCCATTTCAGTTTGATAGGAAGTATAAGTGGTAAAGAATGGATCAGCAGTTGCAGGAGAGTTTAAAGATAACCCCGAAACCATATTACTAGAAGGGTTACCATAGTTATCTAATGGATTTAAATAACCAGCAGCTTCGGCAGCAGCCCAATTATCGGTTCCCAACATATCCATGTCGTAGTCATAACTTGCAGTAAGTGTAGTACAGGTGGCATAGCAACCATATTCAGGATGATGCACAACCAATGCTTCTGCCCACTCTTCCTGCCAATTCTCCACAAATTCTTCCGGGCTTAAGGTGGAAATGCTTACCATTTGTCCATCTATCTCTACCATATCCCCATTAGGATAATCAATATTGGCTATGTCATCATAGGCTATTACATAATTATCTCCTGTGCCATCGTAAAATATAGAGTATGGATCATCTGTGTCTATCACTAATCCGCCAGTTGTAGGGTCATAAACGGGTTGTTGCAATTGATTCCCGTCATTGTCTAAAGTGAGCGGGCCTATTTCGTAGTGCGCATATTGTCCGCCTGGGCTCATATCTTGAAGCATCATATTATAATATGCTTCACAACGATCATATTCAGAACACATAAAATCTCTGCGAGCTTCTAACTCATCCAGTTGTTCTTGATCAAGATTGTAAGGGTTATAGGTTATCAAACTATCCAAAACATCACAATCCATTGAACAAACAAGAGTATCCAGACCAGCAATGAATTCAGCCCTAAAATCATCATAAGTTAGTAGGCATGTGTCTAAATTGAAGAACTGCTCCAAGAAATAATTTCTGGCATCAATGTTCAATTTCAATTCTTTAACCAATCGATATTCACCAACTGTTAAGTTAATATCTATAGAGGTCTCAACTATTTCATCTACCAAAGAAAAAGATAGAGGTGTATCACAATCTGTCTCAAGGGTATCGGCCTGTACAGTTACCGTTCTTATGGCAGAAGGCCAATAATCTACTCCACATTCATCGTACAAGTGTATCTCCAAATCATAAACACAATCAAAGCAGATATTCTCATCGGGAATACAGTCATCAGAATAAGACGGTATATCGAAAGAATAATCAAAAGTGTGCGTAGCATCTGTTGTTACAAGATGTGTCATGGACATTACAATAGATGTACCCTCAACCTGGTTTCTATCGTTAGTCAATAAGTCTTCATTAATTGTTTGTGATTGGCTGGCTCCATCCAAGTTGATAAGTCCTGGATTTGTACTTCCATCGCCTGCAAGTGAAGTAGCAACTACTTCACCTGTAGGGTCTTTATAGGTCACACTTATTACTCCATTGGGGTCAATGGTAACTTCTTTTAGATAGTGAATGGCTTTACCTGCCTCTGATCCTAGTATTCTATCAAGCTGGGACTGTAGTGGAGTACCATACATATATTTAGTTTCATGTCCGCTGCCCACTTTATGGTCAACCCCAGGTGCGCTTTGATGCCTAAGTCTTCCTGTGTTATCTAGCGTGTAGGTTGAACGTACGAACGGATATCCACTGGCTTCAGGAAGGAAATCCGCAAACCTGTCAGTTCCTAATAGGTCGTTTTCATTAGAGTAGTATCTTTCAGCACCTGAAACATCATCCATTGCTGTGGCAGAGCCTACACAACTACCCGATATTACATCAAAGTCATAGAAACGATACTCCCTGGTATTATCAGAGGTTGGCCTGTAAAATTTATTACGATAACCCAGGTAATTCTCTTGAAAATCAGGCACTGGTAGGCCTGTAATAGCCCCTCTTCCTTCTGCGTCATAAACAGTTCCCGTGACTATAACTTCGCGAGGAGTTGACATTTCATCAACAATACTTGAGTTAAGCCTTGTTTGTGCCTGTCGTTGTCTTTGGGTTCCATCAAAATAGGTTATGGCTTCCTTGTATTTACCTTCTTCAGCAAATATGTTGGAATACTGCCAATTCTTTTTCTCTTCATGCCCTACTGAAATATAGCAGTAATCTTGTCCCGATGTGATGTTAGAGATAACATCTGTGGTATTGATGATTGACCAAACCCCGTATGTCTTAGTTTCTATATCGTGGGGATCGCGCCCTACTTTTCTTATTCTGAATACCAAGTAGCCAGCAGGATATATCTTAGGTACTCTATAAGATGTTTCAGTGGTAATTACCTTAGTTGCATTATGTTTAAAATTGAAAGTAGGGCTTGGTAATGTAGATTCCTCACTCACAAAAGTCCACTCCAGTTCATAATCCTCAGCTCCTGTGTGTGCACTCCAGGTAACGTCTACCTTATCCTCATCATTGCAATCCAGCGTGAGGCTGGGAGCTTGAATGTTTTCAAGCTCTTGGTAATGCTCATAATGTATCTTTAGTTGGAAATAAACATTCTCAGGGCGATATGTTAAATCAGTAGTAGTACCTGCTTCATAGTAATTGGTATCCACGTCAGTAATTTCAATTTTAGCTGCCCTTGCCAGAAAAAAGTGGTCGGATGAGCGAACAGTTGCAGTTTCGTCTCCTCTACGATATTGTACTCTTAATGTAACAGTACCACTAGTTGCAGAAGGACTTGCCTCATATTCCCAGTAATCATAGTCAACTACGTATTCCACATCAAAGGTATCTGCTGGATAGTAGTCCCGGGTCCAATCTATACCTAACTCTATTTCACCAATTAGCGACTCAATCACCATGTCAGGGTCATAGTTATTAAACCAGGGGTGTTGGAGAGAGGTTCCAGTAGTAACCAAATCTTCAATATCTTGATCATTGCCAGTAGGTGTCCATGTCACATATCGATCTGATGCATATGTTCCTTCTTTTGCCTGTGTTTGAAATGCTCCAAAAACAACAAAAGACAATAGTATGGCGATTAGTTTTTGCCTTCTCATAGGCTTGGTATTTAGGTTATACTTTCTATTCATTATAAACAAGGTCTCCACTTAGGTCATAAAACTGATAGTGCTTGTAAGCATCCGTCAGCTGGTATGTTTTACCGCTTTGCTTGCAGTATTTACTTATGTCAAATTCTGATGCTGGAAAGGTCTTTACAGCAATCTCATTATTGTATTCAACCACCATATTCACAGGCTCGTCATAGTAATCTTCGTCATATCCATAACCTTGTATATAGCTCACTTCAACTCTCTTCATTTTGTGATTTGAGTTGTTGTAAGTGATGGTTGCTTCATTCACCATAGAGCCTTCAATCTTTATCACCAGCTTGCTTTGTCCGTTTTGCCCTTCAATGCACTCAATATTCTTTGTGAATTCATTGAATAAAGATGATGTCATTCCAGTGAGTAATTCTGGCCTTTCTGCTTGAACCTTTGATAGAATTATGAGTTTTTTATCATGGTCAATCGTCAATAGTTTGGATTCTGTGGAAATGACTTCTGTATTACCTATGGTGCCATGCATTTTTTGCCCTGACTTTTTGATTGTTACCTCTTTCTCAAAGGTGCTAACACCTGTTTCACCTCCTGTCATTATATAGGTCAAGTCTAGCTGGTAGTTGTCAAGATCAAGGTATCTATCCCTAATTTCTTTGTACTCCATGTAGCAAGTGCTATCTACTTGTGCCCATGCAGGAAAAGTGACACAAAGGGAGAGTATTATCGTTATGTATCTCATATTAAGTTGATTGTAATTTTTAATCGTACATTAAGTTTTGCCTATGCTCTTTTAGGGTCATGATACCGCGTTCGGTCTCTTTCTTAACTCTAATCAGATTACCTTCTTCATCATATTCGTAAAGTGTAGCGTAGTTGTTTTCATCTAATTCAGCCATGAGACGCAAGTTATACCTGTCATACACGAACGACTTCATATTACCCTTAACCGGATGCATCCTTATATCATCTATATAGAAATCAGAGCTACCAATATTGGTAATGGTAACTGTGATAAATGCTGCATTGGATGGAACTGTAAATCGGTCTTCAACACGCTTCCATAGCTCAATTACAGGCTCGTCATCTGACTCACCATCAAAAGTGACTGTGTAACTGGAGAGAACGGTCTCGCTAATATCCATGAATTCTATCTCAAACTCAACATCACTATACACAGGTATTGTGCTATTATCCAGTACCCAGGCACCAAAAACATATTCACCGGTATCAGGTGCAAAGAGGCCCATTACATCCTGATTTTTCAAGAAGAATTCTTCAATGAATGAAGGATGAGATTGGTAGGAATCATCGGTTATTATCCTGGTGACAGATTGATATTGCCCTCCGGGTATTTTAAGGGCACGATACCCAGTATGGGAGAAGTCTCCAATATTGAGGTCTTCGTCACATGCGGGGTTACCAGTTCTAAAGTTCCAGTGGTCCTTTAATAGTACACAAGTATGCGGGTTAAGGGTTGTTTGGAAGTCATAGTCTTCAAAACAATCAAAGGCAATCTGCTTATACTCTGAGTTAGAAGCCACCGCAGTTGGCACTGAGCCCCAATAACCATATAAAGCAGAACTATACCTACCCAAGGCATCTTTGTTCTCAATTTCCATGCCCTTGGGATGTATCTTGGTTACTTCACTGGTCCATACCCATCGGCTGGTATCTTGAGATAAGAAAGAAGGAACCTGCCAGTCATTTCCACTATTGGGCGACCAAAAAGCTGTGAAGTTTGTAAAGTCACCATCAAAACGAGAGTTGGTTGTATTGCCGCTTACACCGTTATAAGCATATTCTCTTGAATGATGATAGGCATAACTTTTCTTAGGCCTCCATATTCCTCTTACATTATTTAAGTACGGATTAACAGCAAGGCTATCACCACACCAGGTGCATTCTTCTTCTTCAATTTCTTCACATTCCACAGTATATGTGGTAGTACACGATGATGAATTGGTTAAAAATTCCAATACAACGGGGCCTGAGGCTGTGTTTGCTGTTACAAAATATCCCGTATTATAGAGAAGCTCCCACCCTTGAATTGATTCATCAAAAACAACTGTACCATCAAAACTGGTTACATCACTCCATGCAATATCAGATCCATCTAGTGTTCTAAATAAGAACCTACAGTGCTCTACTATAGGTAATCCGCAATTGTAGTGAGCTGTAAATGATATACTTAAAGATGGGTATGCTGGCGCTGTAGAACTTGGAGCTATTACCCTAATCGAGTCAAAATCACATAATTCATATTCAGATGATTCCATAAACTCATTATTCTGCGTGGTATAATAACCTTCATCAAAATGGTTCAAATGTTCGTTTAACAAGCTTATCAGAGAATCTCCCGATTCGGTGGTATACTCGCATGACACGTAGGTTGATAGCTTGTTCCCTATTTGACCATAAGTTTGCCAGTTGTCTGTATACTCGACGGCTGAAGCATTCACGATTTTCTTAGAGTTACTTACAGATAGAGCACTGCCAACTATTGGGGCTTCCCTTGAGGTTACGGCACCCACCGAAGTGCCTTGCTGATTCCTTTTACCAGAGCGGTGTATTACAAAACTGTAACTACCCGTTGGTATTTTTTCACCCACCTTATCTATAAGGCTGATCTTATTGTTACCGTCATTCTTATCTAATACCCAAGCCTTGGTATAGTCACCATTTCCATCTTGTAATAACACTTCATCACCTTTTGTAAACCAATCAAAGTCGGATTGGCTGCCTGCCTGGTATATACCTGCAGGAGAAACACTTATGCTTCCTACTATCTTAGAATTTTGATATGCAGGGCCCATTTGGTCGTAAGCAAAGTGGGCTGGGTAATTCAAGTCATATAGCTCATCACCAAATTCATTTTGAGTTTGGGTAAGCAGAACCTCTCCAGTTTCTTCATCCCACAACATGTTATTGGTAGTTATAGCAGCTCCATTAACTTCTTTCGTTACCGCTGTCATTATACCAAACTCATTAACAACCTTGGTAACAGAAGCTACCCTAAGCATTTTGTCGTGATTGGTAATTGTTGGGAAAAAACTTGGAACGACTAATGGAATGAAGCCCAACAAGAAACCATCACAATTGAACTGGAAGCCGGTAGTAGAAGTAAAGTCTTCTATACGTTTATTATCAATCGCAACCTCCATTTCGCGGCCTATTGCTCTTGTAGAATAGGTTCCGTTCTTATTAAGCACCGGCACATTATTATCCAATTTTTTAGGATTGTTTGATTGGGTTTTATAATGATATGTTTCCTTTGAAATAGGGACTGAGTTGTCGCCCTCTGCAAAAACAGCTTTGGACTTTGGTTTGCCATGCATATCATTTACTACTACTGAAAAGCCTTGGCTGAATTCAGCATAGTCCACTGTAAAGACTGAAATAAAACTCAAGAAACTATCAGCACTTCGGAACATACCCCTATCAAGACCTGTTGCCCGTGAATAGACAGGAAAGTCTTTAGCAGTATAAAATTCATGTACTATTTTGCCGGTGCCGGGAGTTGTATAACCTACTGGCTTTAAGTTACTGACAGAGACTTTACTGTACCCCACCGAGGGACTTGGATAGAGACTTTCTCCTAAGGGGCCTTCAATATAAAAGTCATCACTTGGCCCTCCGATATGATTAATATTATATGAGTCAAATGGTACCCTAAGCGGGTTTTCATCGCCTCCTAAGTGTGGTTCGTATGAGGCCACACCCCATGATCCATTTTCATCTCCATATTGATATTCTTGTCCATAAGTACGTGAGCTTTCCACATTCCCCGTCATTTCGTACCAATTGTCATCAAAACTGATTTTTTGAACTCGATGCCCACCGCCTAGCTTCTTGTTATCAAGAGCATTAATCCTGAGCCAGGATTGGTCTGGTTCAAAAAACTTGGCATGCTCATGTGCCGCCATAAAACCGTGTATACCTGCAAATATTTGACCCATGGAGCTGAACATGGCCACCATCATTTCAGCAAACTCTTTCAAACCGTTTTGGCTTACATTAGCATTGGGGCTTTCATAAGCAATTTGTGGGCGATAATAACGGGAGAACTTCCACGCAGCCAGTGCTACAGGGTTCACTTCTTTGTTTGGATTGGTTCCGTTACCTTTTCTCCCTGGCTTAACTTTTATCCAGGCTCTGTTGCTATTGTTGGGGTCAAAGCCAACATCCAGCACCTCCATATATCCTGAGACCCTGTCATACGACCAATGATTGTTTGGGTTGGTTGGTGGATTAGGTTCATCATGCCAACCTGCTAGCTTGACCAAACAATTGAAATAGAGATACTTATAGAACTGCCCAACATCATCTTTAAATAATTCTTCTAATTCTGCTAGTGTTGTGATGCCTGTAGGAACATCTATGAGGGCATAAAACCTATGGTCAGACCCACCACCCGAAAATAGTTGCCCAGGATTGGAGGGAAGTGTTGGGTCTTTTCCAAATCCAAGTAACTTAACCATGCTCATGGCTTTCTTATCCTGCACATAAGCATAATCATCGCTTTCATAATTCACGGTAATCTCTCCGCCTGAAGGCAGTTTGATTGTTTTTAAATTCCAAGCAGATGCATATTGGTCAGATAAATCTGCATCTTGGTTTACATAAGGAAACTCAGACACTTCACTCATACCACTGTGTGGGTCCATATAACCCCCCCAGCGGTCCTTCTTGTGCATGTCATAGTCAAAGTTTACAGTTTGTTGATTAGCATTTACATAGTCATCATAGTAGGTAAACTGGTAACTATTAAGGCTTCCCGCGCTATTGGTGCCATATGTAAAATAAAGAGTGTCAAGCGTTAGTTTACCACCACTACTTGCGTTCGGCACACTGTTACATAAACTATTGCTATAACCAAAATGTGCAGTTTTGATTGGGCTTGCGTTGGCGCCATTCTCATTCAGATCTGCTTTTGAGAAAAGAGTAATGTTATCGAGTTTGGCTAATTTTTTAGAACCAATGCCACCACCAACACCAGCCACATCACGGCTATCAGAACGACCTGTAAGGTCAAGATCCATTTCAGCAATATGGGTCCTATTCTCAACAGAATAGAGGTACCATACTTCCTTAGTGCCATAAACAAATGAAGCTTTGTCATCCCTGCTGTCAGATTTAAACCCTTCCATGAAGTTTGATTTAGTACTAGCAGGGGTTCTCCATTGATAGTCATCATGCATTCTCAAATAGTTAAGCTTGGTGAAAGTACCCAAGTCTTCATCGTCAACTCCGTTATCATTAACATCAACATAGTCAGGGCCCAATATTGCTGTCAACAGGTATGAATGCACGTATGGGTCGATTGATTTTTTCTCAAAGAAGTTATCTATGCCTCTGGAGTTGCTTCTGCTTGCGTCAGTAGCATTATAATTCACAAACCCATCTGTTGGCGTTGATTCTGTGGCGTACAGATATTCATGTTGAGATAAATTATAGGCGGGTATGCCATATACATACCTTGAACCATCTGGGTTAGTTACTATTATTTCAGAAACGTGATGTTCTTTTCTATGGTCACCTACCCTGGGAAGAACTGCTTGCGAAATGGTTCCTGTTACTTCATTATAGTCATAAAATCTTAAGTATTTATCAACTCCAGCAACAGAGGCTATGTCTGCCGTGTGGTAACTTATATAACTATTGCGTTTATCCCTTTCAGTTCTTCTAACAGGGCCATTGATGGAAATATTAGTTCCATCATAGGTTCTAAAATTGCTTGATGCTCCAGATACATGATTACTGGTTAGCGGCACTTTCATTGCCTTGTCGCCTCCCAGATTATCAAAATAGGTTTGGTCAACCGGTACTTTTTCTCCTACTGACTTCATGTATACAGGCTCATAATCATCAAATGCAGCTACAGAGCCATCAAATTGAAGATGATTGTATGGGCCGAAAGTGGATGTCCATGGTTTTGAAGAAGATTCGGAAAGGGTCACATAAACATCCCCACCACCTTTAGCCAAACCACCAACACCAACATCGATAGTACCAGAGATGTTCACCGAGTGATTACTAAAGTTTCCAACTTTGGGGTCGGTCATAATACCTACATTACTGCGGTAGAAACGATATTGTCCACCGGTACCGTGACCACTCACTGAGAAAAGGTCGTAAGTATTATTTGTAGTGTGTAGGTATTTTGTCTCTTTGCTTAGAGTACTTTCTTTGTCTCTAGAGAAATCGCGCATAGCTTTATCTCCACCTTCATTGGCATATAAGTAGCCAATGGCTTGATGTGAGTATGATTTATCAAGTATGGTATTGACGTGAAAGCCCACCGACACGTATCCTTGTGGAGCTACGCCATAAGCCTCACCGCCTATCCTAAGCATCAGGCTCCCGCCGTAAGTACCAAAGTTTGGACTAACGGAAGTTACATATTCAGGCCTGGCAAATGAGATACTTGCGCCAGTACTACCCTTGCTTGATACTTTTCTGTTTTCACCCTCACCTTCATAATTGGTTTCAGAATAACTGAACGACAGGCTTTTAAGCCCTTCGCGTGAATTCATCTGCACACCTACTGATGCTTTCGGATTGGTACTTTTCCCTTTTTCTTTATCATAACTTGAAAAAGAAAGGCCATAATCTAAACCTGCTTCACTATCAAAGCTCATATTCATTGACATTGGCCCCACAGTAACGCCAAAGTCAGTTGAAGTGCTTATGCCTCTATAGTTATTGTATTTAATGCCACCTCCAAATTGGAAACCAATACCAAAAAACTCAGGGTAAAAACCACCGCCTATATCAATAGTAATGTTGGGCTTGATATTCTTTTCAAATGATATTCTATCATCTCCCTTAAAATCATCTGGTATACCCCTTAAAGTGCGATTAATAACCCCAGGGTTCATATTCCAACCCAAACCAACATAACTAGATTCATCATCCATTCCCACTCCAGCATGATAAGCCAGGTTTAGTGGATAGTCACCTACCTGCATTAATGGGATATTGTAGGTAAAGTCTCCTGAAAAAACATCTACCATGTCAGTAGTACCAATCGGCTCAAAACTTTGCACCTCAGGCTGAGATGGGCCACTGGTTAGGGCGAAAACTGCATTGGGTAGAAATATCTGGTTAAGAAAGCTTAGCCCTAGCAGGACGCTAAGCACCTTTGTAACCTTACTTTTTCTGATCTTCTTTAGCATATCATCTAAATTTTAATTCTGGAATAAGTTGAATATCTTCTTTATCGAACCGAAACTTCACAGTCCCTACACCAAGTACTTTATCATCCCATATCAATGTAAAATCACGGTTTGAATGAAGACCACCAGCATCAGCTGGAAAGGCCATTTGAATATCGTTGAAGGGCACTAGCCCGTAAGTATTTTCAAAGTGAAGGAGCTTACAATGCAGGGTATCAGTGCCGGCTAATAGTTTAAAGTCTGGCTCGGCCAAAAAGTTGAAGTACGCCACCCGTTGGTAAAATTCATTTTGACTAGTAACTCCTTTATCGAGGGCATGCTTATTGCCTTCTTTGTCACTGATGCGTACCTGTACATAATAGTTGCCGCCAAACTTTTTAAGGGTTGACTGAAAATTGTCGACAGTTACATTTTCATGCTTTAAGTCTCTTAAAGCCATTACTTCAGGAGTCATTAGCCTTGCTTTGAAGACAAAGTCTTTAAGCTCTTTCTCAACCACCAGGCCTGACGCTTTATCATCGAACCATTGCACATAGTCAATTGGAAAAAGTATCTCTCTTTCCTGGCAAGATGCAAAGCAGAGTAATGTTAATATGGCTATTATGTACTTCATTCAGTTATTGGTTTCTTAGGCTCACCCGCATATCTTTGGTTGATATATGCTGAGATGTCCTTAGTGATGTTCATTCCGTCACCACCATACATCAAATTTCCATTACCGGCGGCCCCAATTATCATATCCACTTCTTTCATCTCCCCATAGTCAGCCACGTACTGATTGATTTGAGTCCAAACACGCTCAGTATAAGTGGCACGCAGCCGTTCCATATCATCTACAAATTGCCTTTCCTTCAGGTTAAAACCTTCTAACTTCAGCGCTATCTCCTGTTTTTTTGATTGAGATGAAGTGTTAGTTAATAAGCGTTGCTCCTGCTCTAGTTGTAGCCTTAGGCTATCAATTCCTTCTTTCTTTTTGTTGTAAATGGAATTCAACTGACTTTCCATCTCTGTCTTCATGGTAAAAGTGTCATATACCTCACCCAGTTCTACATAGTATATTTTCTTTTGTTGGACGAGCAGAAATAAGGCAACCCCTAATGACGACAAGCCAATCAGAATACTTACTATTCCTATTATCAATCCTTGTTTTTTCATTCTATTGACATTCTTTTTTGCGTTTGTATCCAAAACTCAACTTCCATATCTCACCTGCATCATCTGCTACGCGGAAGAAATATTTACCTTTTGATAGTCCTACACCCTCCATTGGGCATAAATCGATTTTGTACCTATTATCGCCAAGGCTTACCTCGAGAGGTATTTGCTTGCCGTCAACTACTATTTTCCCATTTCCATCAGAGATGGTATAGTTCAATTGTCCATCTTTATCTACTACCCGAGTGATGTGTCTTACTTTTAAATAATTGTCCTGAATTTCTATGTATGGAGTTTTGGATCCTTTTTCCAGGTTGTGATATGAGTTAGGGTCATCATTTTCCTCTATTACATACTCAGGCTCTTTAATAGTGAATTGCCAAATCTCACTCTGGGCTTGTTCAATACCCTCGCAATAGACTTTTACATACCAAGCATATGTTTTTCCGACTACCAATTCGCGGTCAGAAACGGAGTATTGGTAGAGGGTATGAGGCAAGTTTTTCTTGTTGAATACCTGAGGATTGTTGTTCACTGCTTCCCACTTGCTTTGACTGTTTTGTTTCTCATGTATAAACAGTTCATAATTGCATCCGCCGGCATTAAAAGGATTAGAATATACCCAAGTAAGTAATGGTTGAGTTTCTTGTATCTCTTCACCATCCAACGGCCCTGTGAGGAATAGGTCGCTTAGGTCAGCAGCATCAATATTAAATACAAAATCATCTACTGGCTCACTTCCGGTGCTGTTTGTCTTAATTAGCTTGTAGCTAACCACATAGCTTCCGGCAGGTAAGGTTTTACTCACTTGGTTGGTATAATGGGCTATGCTATTCTGAAAAAACTGAAATTTAAATGGTTCAACTTGTTTAAAGGTATTTGCTGTAAGAATCAAATTTCCTCCAGTAAGGTTAAACTCACTTGTTTCGGCTAGTAATACTCTTCCTTTTTGATTTTGAAGCTCCATTATAATCCTATAAGTAGCTGTGTTGCCTGGATTAGCGCTTATTACCTGAACATTCCATAGGTCCTTAAAAGCGAACTGAAAGGCAGGTGGTGTAGCAGTAATGGAAACTTGTGCCATGATGGAAACATGGATTGTAAGCACCAAACAGGTAATTATTGTTTTTTTGATAATGTTTACCATCTTAGTTGTGTATTTAGCTGAAGCACCCATTGTTTATTACTATTTCCGTAGAAGGTATTTTCAGCAATGTTGGACTGATATTCATTGTAAGAGCATCTAGCTCCGATAAGAGCGATATTTTTTATTGCCCAGGACCATTCGGCATAGGCTCCGCTTTGGTTTTCATCTTTCCCTTTATTAATGCTTGCACCCAAACCTACTTGTTGAGTTTTGAAAAGTGTTTTTGTTGCACCCAAGGTGTATTGATGATTCCTCAATGAGGTGGTATCAACATCACTGTTTATGTATGCATAACTATAGTTTAGGCTCAAGCCCTTTAGCAATAGAGAAGTGCCTGTTGCATTTATTTGATAAGAATTAGATTGAACCGACTGCCTTCCGCTTAGTTTGTGATCTATTTGGGTATACATAAGCATAAGCATGTTTCTTACTTTGCCAATGAGATACTGGTAATTGCTTCTGGCATTAATCAAGTAACCTTGCATTTCTCCTTGGGGAGTGTTTTGATACATTGGTTGTATACCCGCAGCAAGCATAGGCCATTTTGGAATTGAAAGAGTAAAGTCACCTCCGAAGTGCCAATAGGTGTACCCAGTGCTGTTGTCAAATGCCTGGCCTGATATCCTTCTACGTGCCAAGGCCCTTAATTGCAAAACGTTTTTGAATAACTTTTGAGAAACAGATAGCTCATTCATGTTATTTGAAATGAGCCAGGGAGCACCAAAACTTTGGTAATCATCAGAAGCTGATAGAAAAGCATAGGTTATGTTTGTATTATCCTTAAAAAGATTAAGTGAAGTACCAGCTTTGATTGCGTGGCCGTTAAGTGAAGAGCTATCGGATGAAGAACTGAAAATGGCAGACAATGAATTTTGAAAATCTAGTTTTTTAGTGGATAAGGCAGAGCCTGCCACCTCATAAAAGACGGTAATGTTCTCATCTAAAAACTTGTAGGAGCCGTGTGAGAATATTACTGTGTTTTGTAATGGCTCGTCTGCAATCTGTTCTGGATCAAAAACATCTCCTTCATTGCCTTTTAAAAAACCAAGGTGAAAATGTTCGGAGTTGGAATCCCCATATCCTACCGAAGCGAAATTTATTTTTTTACTTCTTCCCTGACTGAATATGTCGTTATCAATAGTCTTACCTTGCAGGTAGGTAGTTCCAAACTTTCCTGGCTTAAGACCAACAGAGAACCCTTTTAAAGAGGTGTTGTATAATACCAGTTCAGAATATGATGGGAAAAGCTGTCCTATCTGTAAATCATCTATGGAATATAATATCTTCTCCAACTTACTAAACTCCTCAGATTCCATCACCATTTGACTGGCCTTATTTGGATCCGAAAAATCAGTTTGGTTATACTTTTCCAGATATTCCCTACTAAGACTATCTATGCTTCCCAGGCTTTCAGTAATATCTTTCTTATGTGCGATTAACTCCTCATAATAGCTCTTTTTTTGTTTGAGGTGCTTGAGTTCATTATAACGCTGCCTCAAAGAATCCATTTTGGCCTGATTTACCTTTCTGGTAGAGTCCAAACGCGCCTTTGCTTCATGGTACTCTTCAGGCTTTTCACTTAGCTCACTTTGTAATGAATCAGCAATGCAAGCAGTATCTGTGAAAAGGCTATCTGCTAGCTTTTGACCCTTGCTTGATATGGTTTTCCAGGCAGTATCTCTTAGCTGCTGCTCAATACTATCTAGTTGCGCCAACTCATCCAGCTCTTTTAAAACAGATGGGTTTTCAAGGATGGAATTGATTCGATTCAATTTTTCAAGGGATGGGTTGAGCTTCTTAAAGGCTTTTTCCTCTTCCCGTGCTTCCTCTTTAGCTTTATCAATAGCTTTTTGCTCCAATAGTTGACGATACTTTGCAGCATCGAATATGAAAGCATAATTAGTGGATATGGGATTTATTTTATTGTCTTCCACTAATCCTGAGAAGCGAACGCCAATAGGAATTGAACCTAAAACGTTTACTCCTGCGGTTCCTAGCACTTGGTGATAATTGGTGGGAACATTAGGTTGTTGAACATCCGCAAATTGATAGTAGGATTGGGAGGAGACATCACCATATGGGCTTATCAAGCGCTTTTTCTGGTTTTTATTTTCTGTTACGACAATTACATCAACCTTAGCAGGGTGTGTCAATTCAAACCCATCATTACTTATAGTGCTGTAGTGCAAGAAGTAATTACCTGGTGGAAAGGTGCCTGTAGTGTCATACGCCATCTTAAAGGCACTATCCACAAAATGCTCTTCTATGCTCAACCCATCTGTTGATCGGAGTTCTTTCTCAGTGTTTTTAGCAATAGAAGGCGAGATGGTCTGAGCAGAATATACTTCATTAAATTGTCCATCAAGTAGGGTAGCTTTAATGGTAAGTTTTTCAATATTGAAGTTACTATTGTTCAAAACGGTCAGGTTAAACAGATCTTCTTTATTACTTGCGTTTATTTGTTGCCTTTTTGGTTCAATTTGTACCTGTGCCATGCTGTTAATTGACATAATCAAAAGCCCCAACAATCCACCGATTTTCAGAATACCCTTCAAACCTTATCATTGCTGGATGGTATAATCCCACTGATCATCGGTATTGGTTTTTTCAAGCCTAATCCGGGTATCAGTATTAATAGCATCCCTGTTTACATATTTTATTGGCTTTTGCTCTTCATCTTCCCCCATTGGGAAAATGAAATCAACAGCTCCATATTTCTCAAGTGTTCCCTGTACATGGCTTGAGTCACTAGCATTATAATATTCGGTTGTATCCAGCAGAGCGATTTGTGTTGAGTCAGTAGTAATCAACAATCCATTATCAAAAATCAGCGAGTCATATATTTCTGCGCTAGTTTCAAAAACTACATTACTATCAGACTTACTGACTTGCAGGTTTCTGAAGTCAAGCTTTGCAATGCTACCATTCTCGACCCTTATTTTTTGTTCCTTGTTTCCATCAAGAATTACTTTGCCATTGTGGCTGGAAGAACGCCCAAACCTGAACTCATAGTAACTATCTATTACCGTAATATCGCCAGCAAAGGTGCTAGCGGACTTATTAGCTGGCCATACTACTTGACCAACTGCTGAATCGGTTTGATGGAACCATACGTCGTCATTATAGTCATTGCCGTTAACGGCACCTGCCAGTTTTAAATCGTCAGTAGTATGAGTGCAGGATAGAAATGTTTTATTGTTAAAGATATTGCCTTCCAAGAAATCCGTCCCGGCTCCAGTTTTCTGAATGTAGGCAGTATCATTAAACGTAACTCTGTCAATATTAACACTGGGTGATGTAACAAAAAATGGGCCCTCAATTATGGTGGTGTCCATTATGAACTGAGTTGCCCCTTCAAAAAACAACATGAACTTTGTGTTGTTATTTTGCCCCACATGATGGAGAAACAACCTACCATTTGCAAAACCCATGGTATCTATGGCAATTATGCCATTATCACTAAAAAGAACACTGTCAATTCCATTGTATCCAAAGTAAATACCCTTGTCTAAAGTATTATTGCCTACATACACAGTATCTTTAAATGTTGCAGTCCCTTCGCGTGCAAAAAAAGCATAGTCTGCAGAGCCTGTACATCTAACATAGACCTTATCACTGAATAAGTTGCCTGTACTTTTGTAAGCAACATAAAGCCTGTCATTCCTGTGATCGAAGGTGACAGGTGCATTAAATGTATCTGGATTTAAATTGGCAGTGGCCAGATATCCTGTTCCATCACTTATTATGATAGTTGTATCGTTGAAGACGTTGCCTCCTTGCCCTAGGTTGTTATCGCCTGCGGTTTTAGTAATGGAAGCCTTCCCGTTGAAGGTACCGCCGTTTAAAAACACATCGGGTGCAGACACTGTCATGTTTCCATTAAAAGTGGAATTACTATTAATAATCAGGTCGGCACTATTTTCTAGGTCAAAGCTTATATCAGTCGTACCATTCTGAGTAAAGTTTTTGAATTGTAATGATCCTGAAGAGAAGGTATCACTCGTAATCGTATAACCAGACCCTAGTTCTACTTCTCCGTTGGTGTCGTAACCCAAACAAATATTACCCACTCCTGTATTTTTTACATTCAGATTGCAGTTTATCAAAGTTCCGGCAACTGTTCTACCTACTCTAATATCATTCCCAGCCCTGTTTATTAGGTTGAGCGATGTCTTAAAGGTGTCGGGATAGACATTACCCCATTCCCAGTTTCCAGTATTTGTTTTAGATACAGTAACGCCTAGTTCAAACACATTTCCGCCTGAACAGCTTGAAGTTCCTGTACCAACAGTTTCTAGAAAGGCAGTATTGTTGAAAGTTGCTTTCTCCAGTGCAATACGCCCAGCTGTAATAGTTACAGGGCCATTGAATTCAACGTCAGAATTTGGTATGGTAAATAGTGAGCTGCCGTCAAGTTGTATGTTTTGGGGGGTATTCCCTTCCTGAACAAAGTTTTCCAATTGTAATATATTGGATGAAAAACCTCCACTTCCAATGCTTAATGTATGGCCATCTTTAAGTGTGATATCAGAAGACGGGTTATCGCCTATCCTTATTTCACCCCCTCCGGGGTTGTTTATCTCAATATCACCATCAAATGTGGTAGTTGCTGTTGTTGAGAAGTAGAGCACACCGCTTGCACCATTTTCGTAATTAACGGTGGTTTTTCCAGCTAAATAAATTCCACTTCCGGCATGAGCAATATAAAATCTTTCAGAGCCTTTCTTGGTAAATACAATATCAGCATTGGCTGTGTCACTATAGCTTGAACTCTGGTCAAGATACATCCTTCCTGACCCATTATGAATTATTTCTGTGTACTCATTAAATGTGTTTCCTCCCAAGCTTATTGTTTGACTACTGCCATTTTGCTCGACTAGCGTTGTATCATTAAATGTTGAACCATTTAAAAGAAGATTTGCTGTTGTTGCCCTTACCTGGCAGTTAAACTGTGTTCCGGCAAAGGTGGTATTAGTGGCGGTTGATTTAATCCATCCATTTGTAATGACTCCTCCATTAAAAGTAGCGAAATCGCCTGTCACTTCTAACGTATCACCTCCCAAGTCCAAGGTGTCACTGGTCATAATCACAGCAATAACTGTTGCCACACCATCATAAACTGGATCGTTAGTGCCTGAAACTATAGTAACTGTATCGAGAGCACCAGGTGTTCCGTTGGGCGTCCAGTTAGTTGATGTGCCCCAATCTGACGATGTTGTCCCGTTCCAAGTATAACTACTTTGTGCTTTTACTGAATTATGAAAGGCTATGGCTGCGATACAAAGCAATATTAGGCGAGTAGTTCTCATCATTTTTCGGCGGTTAGGTTATATTGAGCCTACAAAAAGCGCTGAATTAGACTTTTTGTAGAATATTTCTCTGCTTGTTACTTAAACCTTAATTAACCACTGAAAACTGCCCAAGAAAAAGTTCTCCGTGACCGTTTATACGGCTCCCATTAGCGTTCTGAATTGAAGTTTAGGCTTGTAATCTTTACTTAATGGCGATTTGGCAAGGTTAATAAACAATGTTAATCAAATGTAGGATTTCGATTGTTTATGATTCTCTCAAAATTAATGAAATAGACACAAAGAGTAATAAGTGGACATTTTGAGTAATGAATAAGCATTGTGATGAATAAACATTTTGTTTATAATATTTTTTTAGACAAAAAATTAACTCATTACAATGTGTGGCAATTTCAATGTAAATTGAGGGCTAATCACCTTACTTCATTGTATAATAGACTTGGACATTGGACAATTACCCTTCCTTTTGTTTGCTAATTGACTAAAGCATTGATAGGAAATGGGACACCAATCTCACTTTACAAATATGCAACTATCCCTCAAGGATTGATTGAAATATGGAATTAGAGGGTGTAAGGGAGATGAGCGAGATTGTCATTGGCTAATCGGCTAATCATCCCATTAGCTAATTAAAACCCCAACCCCCTCAAACAGAGGTACTTACTTTGTCTGCCCTCATTTTCTTACATATTTCCACCATCAAAAGATTTTGTTTTTATAATTTAGCTCGCCTAACCAATTTACCCCAACCTAATGAGAACCAAGCAATTTCTTTCAGCCATACTTATCACATTAACGCCCCTTTGCTCTTGGGCACAATATGAGTTTTTTGATTACCCTGGTGCCACCCAAACATGGGTTACAGGCCTCAATGACCTGGGCGATTTTGTCGGTTATTTTGACGATGGCAGTGGGGATATCAAGGGCTTTTATGTGATAGGTTCTGATACTGGCGTGTTGGATTACCCTACAGCTATGGAAACATGGGCCTATGGTATTAACAATGCCCGAAAGGTAGTGGGTAAATATAACACTACAACTACACTGGCAGAGACGGAAGGCTTTATGTATGACTATGGCACAGCACTATACTCAGACCTCACAACGCCCGAAATACCAAGTGTTGACCACACGCAGGTAACCGATATCAACGATAACGATTGCTGGGCAGGTAACTTCAGGGTGAGTACTACGGCCAAGTTGATGTACAAATGCCCCTCCAATTCCCTTTATCAGGAGTTTGTAAATATCTCCAAGCCCACCTATGGGCAGGCGATTAGCAATTCCGAATATGTGGGTGGGTTTTACGTGGACGGGGCTAATATTCACGGTTTCATTTCTACTGGTCCTGGCCTTTTTGCAACTATCGACAACCCCAATAGTATCAAAACTCGCATCTATGGCATGAATGACGACCTTATTGTAGTGGGAGATTACGCCAATTCAAGAGGTTTCGTTTATGACGGCTATATTCAAAATTTGGGCAATGGTTCATTTGAAGACATTGAGATAGACGGTGCCGTTACCGTCCATCCTCAGGATATCAATAATGAAAACCATATCTGCGGCTACTATACCGATGGTAATGGAGTGGCACATGGTTTCTTCATTAGGGAGTATGACCTGCTTTTCCGTTCCAATACCGATGGCTGGGATTTTGGTAATAATGCAAACAATCTATGGCCCTACGATGAATACAATACCATGAATTACAATCTGGACCAATACATGAGGCAAGTACACAGTGTCAACACATTTTTCCCTCCATGGTCTCAGGGCTTACCTACCAATGTTCCACCAGCCACTACATTTCCTTCATGGCCTTTGTTTGTAGAGACTTTTACAGAAGGGCAGATTTATGAAAACGTGAATGGCGTGCTACAAATGAAACCAGCCGCCTATGACAAGTGGTTAAGAATAAAAACCAATAACTGGGGTGGGTCCTGCGGAGGATTTTCTATCACAAGCCTAATGGCCTTTGGTGATGCGGGGCTTTTCTTGCAAACCAATCCGGGGCTGCCTTCGGCTAATGTGCACTCAATGGCAGCCAATGCGGCATCACGCAAGGCGATTAATAAAGCACAGATATCACAGCATGCTGTTATTCATGACGACCACAATTGGGATGCAGCTGTAAATACAACACCCGCTGAAGCACTCAACCAAATTAAAAACATGATGGTAGATGGTGATAATGATAATATGGCACTAAGTATAAAGAAAGTTTCAGCGGGCCGCTCAGGGGCACACAGCGTGGTGCCTTTTAAGGTTAAACGCGAGGATAATGGAGTGCCTGGCTGGGAAGAGATTTATATATACGATAGCAATTACCCGAATGATACCTTGAGAAAAATAAGGGTAAACAAAAACGCAGCCAATGGCGGTGAATGGTTTTACGAAGCTACCACCAATCAATCAGGTCAGCCCGAGGAGTGGGGCGCAGCCAGCCGTCCACAAGGTTTATACCTCACCTTGCCAATCAGCAATTACGCGGGTTATCAGGATTTGGAATTGGATGTTTTGCCAAACAGCAATGCGGCATCAAGGTTTAATGGGCACATCAATGCCTATTTCTCCCCAAATGCAGATGAAATGCTGAATGTAGGCGGCACAATGATGGGTTACGTAAGTGATAACCTTACCTGGAATTTAGGCGCTGGCGTGCCACTTATCAATGAGACAGGTTCGATTACTGCCCCAATAGGTTATATGGTAAGCGACCAAAGTAGCTTCACGGCTACTATCAGCAATATTGATACAACCAGCGTTTCAATGGCAGTATATGGCAATGGTTATGTGATGGGATATAACAGGGATGATGCCACCCAAGGCCAACAAGATAATGTAGGCTTTGATGGAGGGCTTAGTTTTACCAATCCTGATGCCACTACCAAGAGTGTTGATTTGTTCTCTTACATAGAGATGAATGGCACCAGCTACCACTTTTGGCTGAATGATATTCCAAGTGAGCAAAACGCCCAACTGGATATGGAGCCAGTGAATAATAATGAATTAATAGTCACGAATACCGGTAATGCCACACACTACCAGCTTACAGTATCTATACTCTCTTCTACTGATGCCTCTGTATATGTGATAGATTCTGTGCCTTTTGCAACAGATGCTACCCATCATATTGTACCTAATTGGACCGATTTAAGCAATGATGGGCTTTATATTACTGTCGATACTACCACAGTTGGGGTTGATGACACGCTGTTTTTAGATAACCAGGGTTTGCCAGCCCTCTTTGCTTCTGAAGGGCTTATCAATGAGCCTGCACTAGCGGGCACAGACACCATCGCCGTTATCAATTCAGGTGCTGGAACACTCAACTGGCAGGTAGATGAATCACCTGCTTGGGTAACCATCACCGCTGGTAATGCAGGAGTGGATGATGACCTTATCATCTTCGATTATTCAGACAATCTAGGTTCTGCCCGTAGTGGATGGGTAGTCATCGGTAGTAATGATGTCAATTCACCTGATAGTATTTTGATTAATCAGGATTTCTTTGTGGGGGTTAGTCCATTCCAAACTCAGGAGCAAGTGGCTATATACCCCAACCCTGCTTTGGATTTAGTGAATTTGAGCTTTGCTAAAGACTTGGGTCAGGTGAATGTTAAACTAACTGACCTAAGCGGAAGGTTGGTAAGACAAAACACCTATCAAAATACACAAGATAAAACAATTACTTTGGATGTAGCAGGCCTTACAAAAGGCATCTACCTGATGGATATCATTTCAGCAGAAACACGAATTACTGAAAAACTAATTGTGGAGTAAAAAACCTGTTATCGCGGGTGAACACGCAGAGCGCAGCGAACTTTTTATATGTAGGCGCAATAATTTGTTCCAAATTTGCTTTTTTGTATTTATAGCTACAAAAGTGTTTACCCTTGGCAGAAAATAAGGATAGTTGGAATACAGAAAAGGAGAAGGCATTGATATTGGCTTCACAGCAGGATGCAAAGTATTTCTCTGCGCTGTATAACCGCTATTATGAACTCATCTTCCGCATGATATATAAAAGGGTACCTGATAAGGATACCACGGCTGACCTGGCGCAACAGGTGTTCCTGAAGGCTTTGCTTAACCTCAAGACTTATAAAATAACAGGGGCTCCATTTTCGGCATGGCTGGTGCGGATTGGCCTGAACGAGGTGAATATGTATTACCGCCAAAACAAAAAGGTGATTGAGGTGGAAATAAGTGAGCGGGAGTTGTCTACCTTATTACAAGAGGCAGAAGTAACCTTTTCAGAGGAAGATTATGAGATAGTATTGCAAACAATGGATGACCTGCCCGGAGAGCAGGCACAGCTGATTGAACTGAGGTTTTTTGAGAAGTACTCATTTAAAGAAATGGGTGCAGTGCTTGGCCTGAGCGAGGCTAACGCTAAAATGAAATTGTATAGAACGCTGGAAAAAGTGAAAAAAGCCATTACTTTGAAAAGGCGCAATGGATAATGAAGAAGTATAAATTAAATAAGGATAAGCGCGAAGAGCTGAGTAAAGAAGAAATCCACAAGTACAAGGATTTCGGGAAGTTGGTATATAATTACCAGCGGGCAGCTAAGCCCATATATAAAAAGCCGCTGTACCGCGACCCCAAGACTTTTTTGGTGATACTTATCATTGTGCTGCTTGCTTACCTCATCGCTGAATATGTGGATAACGGTGATAAAAACAACTCGCCTGAAAATACGCCTGAGAGAGTGGAGTAGTTTACCCAATACTTTTTGCTTGACCAAAAAGTATACAAAAGTCAAGGCTTACTAGCTTAGTCTTGAAAAGCTCAAAAACCACAACCACGGATGTCTTACAAGCCGTCCACGAAGTGGACTTCGGGTAATCCATCCTCTGGCTTACCCTGCTTTTGGTTTTTACTACGACTAACCTAGAATGCCATGATTATATCCTCAAATTTTCAAAGGCTAAATCATTGATTATTAGAAAGTTATAAATAAAATGGAATAATACTGTGCTACTGTTTTCAACAGTATACACCCATAAATAACAGTGAGAAAAAACGGAAAAAAGGGCAAAAAATGCGTTTATCGATACCCCCGAGGGACTCACGGAAAATCTTGGTCGGCGTGTAACACCGTTCATTTTTTTACATGAAACCAAGCTCTACCATTGCGGCTTCGCTCATCATCTCTTTCTCCCAGGGTGGGTCAAAAGTGAGGGTAACTATAGATGCTGATACGCCTTCTACCCTGCGTACTTTTTCTTCTACCTCTAGTGGTAGCGATTCAGCAACCGGGCATGATGGCGAAGTGAGTGTCATTACTACTTCTACACCGGCATTCTCATCTATGTTGATTTTATAGATAAGCCCCAACTCGTAGATATCCACAGGTATCTCTGGGTCGTAGACAGTTCTGAGGGTATCCACTATCTTTTCTTCTAAGGTACGGCTATCCTTTACTTGCTCTTTATTTTCAGTTGCTTCTGCCATTTCAGCTCTGTGCTTGCGTTTTGAATGCCAAAGCATACAATTTCATTTGTTTTATCATGCTCACCAATCCGTTGCTGCGCGTGGGTGAGAGATGTTCTTTTAGTCCTATCTCATCTATAAAGCCCAGCTCTGCATTGATAATCTCATCGGGGCTGTGATTGTTAAGCACATTTACCAGCAAACTCACTAAACCCTTGGTAATAATAGCATCACTATCGGCCGTAAAAACAACTGTACCATCTTTCATCTCAGCATGTAACCACACTTTGCTTTGGCAACCTTTTACCAGTAGGTCATCAGTCTTGTATTGTTCATCAATCAGTGGCAACGACTTACCCAACTCAATAAGGTACTCGTATTTTCCCATCCAGTCATCGAATAGAGAGAACTCTTCAACTATCTCCCCTTCAATTTCGTTAATTGGTTTTGTCATTGCTCTTGTGTTCATTGCTACTTCAGCATATCAATTGCCCTATTCACCCCTTCTATCAGCTTGTCTATATCATCCTTAGTGTTGTAAAACGCAAAAGAAGCCCTCACTGTTCCGGGGATACCAAACTTATCCATTATCGGTTCAGTGCAATGATGCCCTGTTCTCACAGCTATACCCAGTTTGTCCAGTATCACGCCGATATCATAAGGGTGAAGGCCGTTAACCAAAAAAGAAACCACGCTGGCTCTATTTTTCGCCTGTCCTATGAACTTAATGTCTTCTAACACACTCAGTTTTTCTATTGCGTAGTTTACCAGTTCCTCTTCCCAACTGGCCATCGCCTCAACCGTCAGGTCTTCAATATAATCCACTGCTGCGCCTAATCCTATTACACCTGCTATATTGGGTGTTCCGGCTTCGAATTTGTGTGGTAAGTCATTATACACCGTCTTTTCGAAAGTCACGCTCTTTATCATATCACCACCACCTTGGTATGGAGGCATGGCATTAAGGTATTCTTCTTTGCCGTATAACACACCAATTCCAGTTGGGCCGTACATCTTGTGGCCTGAGAATACATAAAAGTCGACGTCCAAATCCTGAACGTCCACCTTAGTATGATGTATTGCTTGCGCCCCATCTAATAGTACCGGTATATTCTTTTGGTGCGCCCTCCTAATGATTTCCTTAACGGGATTCACAGTTCCCAACGAATTAGAAATGTGGACAACTGCCACTATCTTGGTCTTATCACTCAATAAATCTGCATAGGCCACTACATCCAATTCACCAGCTTCGTTCATAGGTATAACCTTCAAAGTGGCGCCTTTCTCTTCGCAAATCATTTGCCATGGAACGATATTACTATGATGCTCCATCGCTGAAATAATAACTTCATCACCTGCTTGAAGATTAGCCTTGCCAAATGAGTTAGCCACCAAATTGATACTATCCGTGGTCCCTTTGGTAAATATCACCTCGTAGTTATTACGGGCATTGATAAAGCGTTGTACTTTCTCTCTCACCACTTCATAGGAAGTTGTGGCTTCCTGGCTCAGGTAATGCACCCCCCTATGTACATTACTATGCTCATTGCTGTAATATTGATTGATGGTATCTATCACCACCTGTGGTTTTTGGGCTGAAGCCGCACTATCCAGGTAAACCAAAGGTTTCCTATTCACCTGACGCTCCAATATTGGAAAATCCTTTCTCGCTTCCCAAACTTTATGCAAGCCTTTTACTACTTCTAAATGTGGCATAACTACCTCCTAATGCAAATTACCCAACCTTTTTTCTATCAAGGCTTTAAGATAATTGCTCAACTCTTCGTTCTTAATATTATCCAGTACTTCTTCGGCAAAGGCATTTAGCAACAGTGCCGTTGCTCCTTCTTTACTCAAGCCCCTGGCACGCAGGTAAAACAACGCTTCATCATCCAGCTGACCTGTTGTTGAACCATGGCTACATTTCACATCATCTGCATATATCTCCAACTCAGGCTTTGAATTGATAGTTGCATCATCTGTCAGCAAAATATTGTTGTTCTCTTGAAAGGCATTTGTCTTTTGTGCATCTCTATGTACATGCACTTTTCCATTGAATACCGCTGTAGCTTTGCCACCAATAACACCCTTGTAGTGCTCATTACTTTGGCAATTACTAAAGCGATGATCTATCCTGCTATGGTTGTCTATATGTTGTTTGTCGTCCGCCAAATACACACCATACAAATGTGCTTCACAACTTTCAGAATCCAAACTTACGTTCAAATCATTTCTTGCGAAGTCTGTATTCAATGTCAAAGTATTGGTATTAAATGCTGCGTATCGCTCAACACTTGAGCTAGTATTGTCCAGCCAATGGACGCCGCCAGTCTCGCGCTGTATCTTGGTGATATGCAGGTTAGCATTTTCAGCTAAAACGGCTTCTGATACGTAATTATAAACCGAACCTTCCGTATTGCCACCGGCAGCAAATGTCTCAATTACTTCACCTGAACTACTTTTCTCAACTGAAATGAAAGTCCTTGTGTTTACTAAGGTTTTTGCACCTGCATTCATCCAATGGATGACGTGTAATGGCTTATCGCTTTCACCTTTAAAGTTGATGTGAACCCCATTGAAGAAAGCAGTATTTAAGGCCACCATAGCGTTGCTTTCTGTTGGAGCAATTTTGCTGAAGTTCTTATTGAAAAGGTCTTGATTACCAGAATAGCCCTCAGTCAATTCCTTTACTTCAACACTATCAACGCTTGAATTGCCCCAGTCAACCTTGCCATTGGCAATAACCAAGATATTGGCATCTAAATTAGGCACCAAATTGTTGGCGATATCCTCTTTTGTTGGGTGAGTACCATTGACCTTGGTAGTTAAACCTTGATTAAGCACTCTGCGGATATTAGTATACTTCCAATCCTCGTTTTTCCTGTCAGGGACACCCAACACTTCAAAACGCTTGATAGCCTCTTTCCTTATCTGCTCAAAGAAACCACCGCCAGTCACAGGGAATTGACTTTCCCATTCTTGCACCAGTTGCGTTTCTATGCTTATTTTTTCTGTAGTCTCCATTTAGATTTTCGCTTACACAGCGGCTTCGCTCACTTCTTTCTTAATCCAATCGTAGCCTTTTTCTTCCAACTCCAAGGCCAATTCTTTTGTTCCGCTTTTTACAATCCTGCCTTGATACAATACGTGAACTACATCAGGCACTATATAGTCCAAAAGTCTCTGGTAGTGGGTGATTACTATAAATGCATTGTTTGGTGACTTCAATTTGTTCACTCCATTGCTCACTATCTTCAAGGCATCGATATCCAAACCTGAATCCGTCTCATCAAGTATGGCTAGTTTAGGCTCCAGCATCGCCATCTGAAATATCTCATTTTTCTTCTTCTCACCACCCGAGAAACCTTCATTAACTGCGCGGTTGGCCATGTTCACATCCATTTCCACCAACTCCTTCTTTTCTTTCATCAGCTTTAAAAAGTCCCTTGCCTGTAAAGGCTCCAAGCCCCTGTGCTTCCTCACTTCAGCAACAGCTGTTTTTAAGAAATTGGTTACCGTAACACCTGGTATTTCAATAGGGTATTGGAAAGCTAAAAACACCCCTTCCCTGGCCCTTTCTTCAGGTGACATTTCCAAAACGTCTTTACCATCGTATGTTATTTCACCTTCAATTATTTCGTATTCTTCTTTGCCCGCCAATACTGAAGCCAAAGTGCTTTTACCAGAACCATTTGGTCCCATAATGGCATGCACCTCTCCTGCCTTGACAGAAAGGTTCAGGCCTTTCAAGATTTCTTTACCTGCAATACTTACTCTTAAGTTCTTTATTTCTAACATTTCCATTTTAATAGTTGGCAAGTTGCCAAGTTCAATTATTCCTAATTCAACTAGAGCTTTTCTGTATTAGTTTTCAGATAGTTAATAAAACCACTTATTAATCTACTTGTCTCAATACATTTTTCTCTAAATCTTTCATATTCTTCTTTTGTCAGATATCCCTGATCTCTTGCTATATTAAGCTGTGTTCTCAGTTCTCCAGCAGATGCCTTGGCAATTGTGAGAAAGTAAACAAACTGTCTAGAACTATCTCTTTCATACCCTTTGGCAATATTTGATCACTGATTTTCTTATTTAATCTCTTAGCGCATAATCTTTAAAAAAAGCTTCTTTCTTGGTAGCTTCATAAACGGAATTACACAATTCCATCCCTCCTTGCCAAGCTATAATTTCCTCAAAAGCCTTTATTTTTATGTTACATGCATCGTCCTACAAAACTTGCTAACTTGTTAACTCTACTCCAACATTCCAAACTTTCTAACATTTACACTTTCTAAACTTCACACTATCCTACCGAACCTTCCAGTGATACCGAAAGCAACTTCTGTGCTTCCACTGCAAACTCCATTGGTAGTTGATTCAATACTTCTTTACAATATCCATTAACTATCATACCGATAGCCTGCTCTGTATCCAACCCACGTTGGTTACAGTAAAAAATCTGGTCTTCACCTATTTTTGAAGTCGTTGCCTCGTGCTCTACTTTGGCCGACTTATTATTACACTCGATGTATGGAAAAGTATGCGCTCCACACTTATCACCAAGTAATAGTGAGTCACACTGGCTGAAATTCCTGGCATTATCCGCATTCTTATTGACGCGTACCAATCCACGATATGAGTTATTGCTCTTGCCAGCCGAAATACCCTTAGAAATAATGGTACTCTTGGTGTTCTTACCCAAGTGCATCATCTTGGTGCCTGTATCAGCCTGCTGCATGTTATTGGTAACAGCCACCGAATAGAACTCTCCAACAGTATTATCCCCTTTCAATATACATGATGGATATTTCCAGGTAATAGCACTACCTGTTTCTACTTGCGTCCATGATATTTTAGCATAATCACCCGCACAAATACCACGCTTGGTCACGAAATTGTATATACCACCTTTGCCATTCTTATCCCCTGGAAACCAGTTTTGTACCGTGGAGTATTTGATTTCAGCCCCTTTCAATGCCACTAGCTCCACAACTGCGGCATGAAGCTGGTTCTCATCCCTTTGTGGGGCCGTACAGCCTTCCAAATAGCTTACATAAGAGTCTTCATCTGCTATTACCAGCGTACGCTCAAACTGACCTGTATTAGCAGCATTAATCCTGAAGTAAGTAGATAGCTCCATTGGGCATCTCACCCCTTTAGGTATGTAGCAGAAAGAGCCATCACTAAACACAGCTGAATTAAGGGCCGCATAGTAGTTATCCGTTTGTGGAACTACGCTTCCTAAGTATTGCTTCACCAGGTCAGGATGTTCTTGCACAGCCTCACTGAATGAGCAAAAAATAATCCCTTTTTCTGCCAGTGTTTCCCTGAAAGTGGTTTTTACAGAAACACTATCCAATACGGCGTCAACAGCCACATTAGAGCCTTTTACGCCAGTCAATCTCTTTTGCTCCTCCAGTGAAATACCCAACTTATCAAAAGTCTCGAGCAATTCTGGGTCTACTTCATCCAGGCTTTCAAGCTCCTTTTTCTTCTTGGGTGCTGCGTAGTATATAACGTCTTGGAAGTCGATTTTTGGGTAGTTGATATGCGCCCATTCAGGCTCTTCCATAGTCAACCAGTGGCGATAGGCCTTCAGCCTCCATTCGGTTAGCCACTCTGGCTCGTTCTTTTTGGCAGAAATAAACCTTACAATATCCTCATTAAGGCCCTTGGGTGCCGAGTCCATTTCAATATTGGTACTCCACCCAAACTCGTATTCCTTGCTGGTAAACTCTTCTAGTATCTTATCTGATGCTGACATTTCGCCTCCTTGGTTTGTCCTTACTTAGCTATGTCTAAGCAGGAGTTCATTTTTATACGGCAAAGCTTTCACCACAACCGCAGGTTCTTGAAGCATTGGGGTTGTTAAACGTAAAGCCTTTTCCATTTAAGCCACCGCTATAGTCAAGGGTGGTACCCACCAGGTATAGGAAACTCTTTTTGTCAACTACTATCTTAATACCATTATCCTCAAACATCTTATCGTCTTCCTTCATCTTGGTATCAAAACCAAGTTGGTACGACAAACCCGAGCAGCCACCACCTTTCACGCCAACCCTTATAAAGCCAACGCTTGGGTCAGTACCATCTTCTTTCATCAGGCTGATTGCCTTTTGCTTTGCAGTTTCTGTTACACTTATCATAATGCCTTGATATTATTTCAATAAAACACTTCAAAAGCGTTTTTGTTTGCTTATTTAGAATTAATCTAAATAGTCTTTTGCGGCAAAAATACCATAAATAGGGTATCTGACAAAAGTTTTTTGACGAATAATGAAAATTGGTCAGTTGATTGGAACCAAAAAAACCGCAATAAGGGTTCATTACGGCTTTCTCTAGCTATTATGATTATCAAGATTATTTCAATATGAGCTTTTGATTTAGCACTTTGTCGGTATTAATCAATTGCAAATGGTACATACCTGATGCTTGATTGGTCAAATCAATACTCCTTTTAACCATGCTTCCTTCCAGAGTCTTAAAATTTTCTGTTACTACTAACCTTCCAGTATGGTCAAATACATTTAAGATAGCATTAGTATTATCAGCAATAAATTCATAGTTAAATATGCCCTTACTTGGGTTAGGATAAATGGTCAATTCATTGCCTTTCGATTCACCCATACTTGTTGGGATAGATATATCAATATCATAATCCATTGTAGTAGTAAATCCAGCATTTGAATAGTCGTTTATAATTGGAACGTAACCATAGTAATAATAGGTAATTGTAAGTGGATAATGACCAACCATATTAGCCGTAGGTGGCGTACCGAAAATTGTTACACACCCAGAGCTTCCTCCAGGTATTTTACAATCGCTGATGCTACAACTGTAGTAAAACCCTGTTGGCAACCCATCAATTTCATATAGATGAAAGTAGTCTATATTAACATCTATCCCAGGAATACCTGAAACCACCATATTACTGTCGGCAGGTACAACTACAGTCATCGTATCAACATACCAATCGCCAACATAAGCATCTTTAAGGCCTGACATAGGTGAAGGGTGTATGCCACTTGTAATATATTGCGGATTGGGCGCACAATTGTTTAATAGATTCGCTGAAACGGCAATATTGTAGTCAGTATTTTCCTCTTGCAGATAATCAAAATCACCTAACGACGAATGATAGTAGTTTGGTGTATAGTATATGGTGAAAGGATATACTTGCCCCATTTGTGATACCGTCGGCGCTGGGCCAGTAATTGCCATACACCCCGAACTACCTCCCAGAAACTTACAATCTATTGTAGAACACTCATAAGTATATCCAGTGGGTAAACCCACGATACTATCTATTCTATAGTAATTAACATCGAGGTTAAGAGTGCCATGTACAGGTATAGTGCGCATTGTATCAGTTGGCACTACCACAGTAATTGTATCATAATACTGTATTCCTGCATACGCTGAGTCCAGGCCTATTAAAGGATTAGGATAAAAACCCTGAGCAGTATAAGAACCCGGGGTGCATTGTGCATATCCATCGTTTAAAGAAATAAAAACTGTAATGGCTAACAGAAGATTTAATAAGTAGGTTTTTTTCATGGATTTTAGTTTGCGTCAAAAATAGAATTTCCAACAAAACCATTACAGCAGATTCAATAACTGCTACAACACATTTAGCAACTGCTCCTTTATCTTTTCCAGTTCATCCTTCATCTGCACTACTATGCGCTGCATATCCGCATCGTTGGCTTTGGAGCCAATGGTATTTATCTCCCTGCCTATTTCCTGAGAGATAAAACCTAACTTTTTACCACTTGAGACATCACTATCCAACACCTCAATAAAATATTTGCAATGGGTTTCCAGTCTCACCTTTTCTTCGGTGATATCCAACTTCTCCAAATAAAACAGCAACTCTTGCTCAAAACGATTTTGGTCTACATCCACTCCGCTCAGTTCTTTTAGGTTGATGTTTATTTTCGCCTTTAGTTTTTCAATCCTCTGGGTTTCAAAAGGCGTTACTTTTACCAGCAAGTCTGCTATGGTAGCTATCCTTTCCCTAAAATCCCTTTCCAGTGTAGCCCCTTCGTCCCTTCTAAACTTATCCATCTGCTCAACTGCTTTCCTGATAGTTTCTAATGCCGCTGCCCACTCATCGTCATCCAGTTCTTTTCTGCTGGTTGTCATCACGTCAGGCATTTTCATCAATACGCTCAACATATTATCATCATCAATCTCCAACTCATCTACCAAACTATTTAGCTCCGTGTAATAAGTCTTGGCAAGGTCTTTATCAATACTCGCAGATTTATCCGCACCTGAGTCCTCATAATAAAGCAAGAAATCAATTTTTCCCCTTACCAATTCTGAAGCCAAAAACTTTCTTATATCCAGTTCCTTTTCTTTATAGCTGGATGGTATCCTCGTATTGCAATCAAAGTTCTTTGAGTTCACTGATTTCACTTCAGTGATAAATTTCTTATCGCCAAACTCGCCACCGGCCCTTCCAAAGCCTGTCATTGATTTTATCATTATCTCAATAGTTTGTTGCGAAAGTACGAGTTTTAATAAAGTTGCTCACTAAATTTCAATTTCCTAATTTTCCAATATGAACACCCTCTTTAAGATTATACAACCCTTCTATTCTCTTTGGGCTGTGTTGGTGTTTTTTTTATATGTTGTCTTCGCTATTTTGTGGACACCCATACTTGTTGCTGTGTATGGCAAAAAAGCCTTGGTCAAAATAATGGCCTATTACCGCGGTTGGGCATACCTGTGGAGCTACCTCACTTTGGTGAAATATGATTTCAAGGGTTATGAAAACATCCTGGAAGGGCAATCCTATGTTATCACTGGTAGCCATTCATCTACACTGGATATGTTTGCATGTGCAGGTGCCATTGAAATACCATTTGTTACCCTGGCCAAGGCTGAGCTAAAGAAAATACCCATCATGGGCTACTTATTTGGTGTGGCTTCCATTTTTGTTGACCGTAGTAATGAAACAAGCCGTAAAAAGAGCGTTGAAGAAATGAAAAAGGTGTTGAACAATGGCATTTCCATTCTCATCATGCCTGAGGGAACAAGAAACCGGACTGAAGCCCCCTTGAAGGAATTTCAAAACGGGGCCTTTCGGGTGGCTATTGAGACACAAACACCCATTCTACCCATGGTTATCTTACACTGTCGTGCCATGATGAAAGCCGATAGCCTGGTGATGAAGCCCGGAACAATTGGCGTTAAATTCCTACCACCAATCCCTGTGGATGGGCTAACCGAAGCAGATATCCCGGCACTCAAAGCCAAAGTCTACAAAATAATGGAAGACGTCATTCTTAAAGAAGATTCCTACTTTCAGAACAAAACATAAACTTGTTTTTATAAGCCCAAGCCCATCACCAATACATCATCAGTCTGCTTATTATTGCCTTTCCAATCCTCAAAGGTATTCACTAATATATCCTTTTGCTCTTCATCGGTTAGTTTGTGTATCTTGTCAAAAATATCTACCATTTGCGAGGGCTTGAACTTTTTACCTCTCTCACCTCCAAACTGGTCTTGATATCCATCGCTGAACATGTATAACATGTCTCCCTCATTGTAAGGTATCTCTGTAGTCTGAAATTGTTTTTTGCTTGAATCCATATAACCACCCAAACCAAAGCGGCTGCCCCTATATCTCTCAACCTGCCCCGCAGAAGCAACCACTATGGAGCTCATGGCTCCTGCAAACATTATTTTTTTCTCCGCCTTGTCAATTAAGCACAATGACATATCCATACCATCTTTCACTCCATCCTTTTTTGAAAGGCCAATAGCATCGTTTATCTCTGCATCCATCAACTCAAGTACCAATGACGGGTGTTTCCAGCTTTGCGAGCCGACGATTTTATTCAACTGCTCAATACCAATAATGCTCATAAATGCACCTGGCACTCCATGACCTGTACAATCAACACATGCCACCATCAGCTTTGAGCCACTACTGTATAGCCAGTAAAAGTCACCACCTACTATATCTTGTGGCTTGTTGATTATAAATGACTTTTTGAAGTGACGCTTAAAAGAACTAATATCCGGCAATATTGCCCTTTGCAAACGCTGGGCATACATGATACTGTCTGTAATATCCTTATTCTTTTCTTCCAGCTTACGGCTCAACTCGCTTCTTTTCACTACTTCATCTCTCAAAGCCCTGTTGGTGATAGAAATGTCCAAGGTTCTTTCTTCAACTCTTTGCTCTAGTTCCTTCAAAGTCGTCGCCAACTCATTTTCCGCATTCTTCCTTGAAGTAATATTCTGAGCAATAGCAATCCAATACCCCCTCTCACCTTCGCTGCTAACTGAAGTAAGATGTAGCTCTGCCCACATGGTTTCACCGTCCTTGGTCAAAAATCTCTCTTCCGTTTGGTAACTTTCTATTTCCCCCTCTATTATCTTCTCTATAAAAGGTCTATCTCGTTGCATATCGTCAGGATGAGCAAACACGCTAAAATGCTTATTTAACATTTCCTCTTTTGCATATCCAAGCATTTCGCAAAACGTATCATTCACATTAATCAAGTTTCCCTCAGGTGAGGCCCAGAAAATTCCCAAAATCGAATTCTCGCTCACCGAACGGTAACGCTTTTCACTATCTCTCAAAGCCTTTTCTGAAACTCTTCGCTCTTCAATCATAGCTTCCTTTTGCTGGCTAGCCTCTTGCAGCTGCCCAATCTCAAAACTCTGCCTTAAATGCTTACTACTCAATTTTTGAAAATTATATGCCCACAAACCACAAAGAAAGAATATGACAGTAGCCAGTGTCACATGAAAAATAAAGGTCTCTAGGCCCATGTAGTCCAACTGGGTAAAATAAACACCATCAACACCGATATACTGCAAGTACCCAAAGGTAGCATGATGGGCAATCACCACTATAGCAAGCGGTATTTGTAGTTTCCAGTTTTGGTAAGTGATAAGTATGGCACTACCTATAAAGGCAAAAAAGTGCATCTCAAACAAGCCATGCATCTGATAAATGAATTGTGCCATAAATACTCCAAATACAATACTCAACACATACTGGTACAAATTGGAATCTGCCAACACCCACTTAGCTGAATAATATGCCAAAATCGACAATGAGCCTACAGCAATGCCAATCAACCATGTATCGTACCATGACGCCAAGAAAAGCCCAACTAAGAAATAGCAGGCCAAGAAGTAATTCATCAATTGGTCAGATTTACTCTTTACTTGAAGTAAATATGAATCGATGTAATTCTCATCCTTCTTTATGGTTCTATCCATTGGGTATTTTATATCAATTGCGGCATCCATTTCATTATTTTTTTGAACATTCACTACTGAGCACATTTATCTGGCAATGAGCATCCGTAGCTTTTCAGCGCCGCTAGTTCAGTTATTGTATTTCCTTGGTTTAGTAGTGAATCAATTGCCATTTGGGCATAGTTGGTAGTCTTTTCCCTACAGTAACGGGTTTTGTTATAGTTACCTCTGTAGAATAGTTTGCTATCGCTGCCGATAACTACCGCTTGTGGAGTAGAATAAACCCCGCATGATTCAGCTATAGCTTTATCGAAGTAGATAGGTACTTCAAGGTTGAACTTATCCCTGATTTCTGACCCTTTGTACTTCTTGTCTTTGCTAAGCACCACAATGACAAAATCCAACCTATCGCCATATTCTCTCACCAATGCCCTTACCTGCGGAATATTAAATCTTGAGCAGGGACAATCTGGATTGAAAAAATGAAGGAACAGGGGCTTTTCACCTCTCCAATCTACATTAGTCACATCTATCATTTCTCCCGGCGCTATTGCTTCATAACCTGCAGGCACTGGTGTAGGCAAACTATACTTCCAGTCCTCATGCCAAAAGATGTAGGATATAGTTGCCAGTATAGCACCCAACCAAAAAAATAGTAGCCACCTTTTCATTTTGTCTCTTTCATTAGACTTAGACTATCCCTTCTTGAACTCAAAACAGGGAAGAAAAGTTACTATAATGAGGTTTTTGAAGCTGCCATTTGTCGATATTTATCGTACTAAATTCTATGAGCCGTATTATTTATCAGATGATTTGTAGTTTGTTAGCTCTACTCTTTCCAATAATTGAGATTTGTGAATTAATCCCTTACATTCGCTCCCAATGATTACAATCTATACAGACGGTTCTGCATTGGGTAATCCCGGCCCCGGTGGTTATGGCATTGTTTTAATGGCTGGAAAGCACTTTAAAGAAGTCTCGCAAGGCTATCGCCATACTACCAACAACCGAATGGAGCTTTTGGCAGTAATCGTTGCTCTGGAGATGCTTAAAAAGCCTAACAGTGAAGTGAAAATATACTCCGACTCAAAATATGTTGTAGATGCAGTGAGCAAAGGGTGGGTATTTGGTTGGCAAAAAAAAGGTTTCAAAGGCAAAAAAAATGTAGACCTGTGGCAACGCTTCCTGAGGATTTACCCAAGACACAAAGTAACCTTTCAATGGGTAAAAGGCCACGCAGATAACCCATATAATGAGCGCTGCGATACATTGGCAGTTGCCGCAGCCAACAATGCTGATTTACGTGTAGATGCTGGCTATGAAGCCGAAAACGGCGCTCCCGGGTAACAAAAAAGGGACATAAATTACTTTACATCCCTTTTACCCTATTGTTGTCTAAATCTAGTATATCACCATCACAGTGCCAGTCTTAGCTACCCTTCCATTGTCAAACTCCATGCCTTCCCAAATAGTTCCGTCCTCAAAGGCGGCTTCTATTTTCCATACATAGGCTCCCATTGGCACTGGTAACGTATTGTAAGTACCGTCCCAGCCTTCACTTGGTGTACCATTCTCTATTTCGTTACTCTCCCACAGCAGGTTACCCCACTTGTCAAATATCCACACCTGGTAGTTAGCCAAGCCACGTCCCTTAGGCAAGAACAAGCCAGTTTCCCCGATCCCATTGTACATGAATGCATTGGGTACCTGCAGGCCTTTCAAGAAGTCTATACTTATAGTAGCTTGTGCTGTATCAAAGCAACCGAACTCATTAGCTGAAGTAAGCGTAACGGTGAAGTTACCATGCTCAGTAAAGAAATGCGTCGGATCGCTTTCAAATGAGCTTTCGCCATCACCAAAGTACCAGCCATAGTTCACTGCATCCTCTGATAGGTTGGTAAACTCAACTTCGCCTGTTGGTGCCGATGGATTGGCAAAGTCCCAAGCAAAGTTCGCGTAAGGCGTAGGGTGAACCACAATACCATTAGTCATTACTACTGTGTCATTACATATGCCACCACCTGTTGCTATCATGCTCACGGTGTAGTTGCCTGGCTCATCATAAGTATGTATTGGGTTGGAAACATTTGAAGTTGTACCGTCGCCAAAGTCCCATACATAACTTACACCATCTATCGTTTGGTTGTTAAAGCTCACTGATAATGGAGCACACCCTGAGTCTGCACTTAGCGTGAAGCCAGCTGATGGTTGGTCACCCACCTCAAACGTCTGCATAGTAGTATCAGAGCATCCAGAGTTGCTGGAAGCAATTAAAGTAATTATATAAGTACCCACGCTATCAAATGTAGCCGTTGGGTTAGCATCTGTTGAAGTAATACCATTGCCGAAATCCCACTCATAGCTGGCCGCACCAGTTGAGTTGTTATTCAGGTTAATAGTCACCGGATACACACATGAGAAATAATTATTCAATGTGAATGCTGCATCAGGTTGTGTACCCAAACCAACCGTTACGCTATCACTAGCCATACAACCCCAGCCATCAGTGGCAGTTACCACATAAGTAGTTGTTGAATTTGGTGATACGTTGGCTGATTGAGTATATCCAATACCATTATTCCAGAAGTAATCAAATGCACCACTACCACCTGAAGCCGTAGCTGATATAGTAGCCGTACCACCATTACAGATGCCTCCTGTACTGCTCGCATCCACTACCACTGGCGAAGGCTGGGTCAAGAAGAAGGTATCAGAAGCTGTACATCCGTTGGCATCGGTTACAGTTACCTGAACCTGACCGTGTGATAAACTATCTACTGATGGCGTACTGAAACCACCCGGCATCCATTGATAAGTATAGCTTGGGCTACCACCACTCACGGCTGCTATCGCCGAACCATCATTAAGTCCAAAACACGTTGGGTTCACAATATTCACTACGTTCACATTCAGTGGCTGTGGCTGTGTAACCGATATGGTCAATACCGAAGTACAGTTATTAGCGTCCCTCACGTTTACAGTATAGTTACCTGCAGGCAGGTTGTTTACAGTTGGTGTTGTAGGTCCATGAGCCCAGCTATATGTATAAGGCGCAGTACCACCCACAGCTTCTACTGTGATGCTTCCCGTTTGCCCGTTACAGCTGATGCCCGTATTACTCAACACATCAATGCTCAACACATTTGGTTCGGTGATGGTGATGCTATTGGTTGAAGAACAACCATTGGCATCGGTCACTGTTACTGTATAAGTGCCCGCATTCAAGGCCGTTGCTGTTTGTGTAGTATGGTTACTTGACCAGCTATAAGTATAAGGTGCCGTTCCACCAGATACACCTGCTGTTGCAAAACCATCACCACCACCATTGCAGCTCACTTGCTGTTGGTTGGTGAACACAATATTAATCGGGTTGGGCACGGTGATTACCACACTCACGGTAGCTGTACAGCTATTGGCATCTGTAACAGTTACTATGTATGTACCCACACCCAAATTAGTAGCTGTTGGACCAGTCTGGCTATTGGGATCATCCCATGCATAGGTATATGGTGATGTACCACCCACACCTGATACTGTTGCAGTACCATTGCTTAGTCCACTGCAAGAGATATTCACTACTGTATCAATAGTTGCCATCAACATGCCTGAAGGTTGGTCTACTGTGAAGGAAGCACTAGTAGTACAATTGTTGGCATCAGTTACAGTTAATGTATATGTACCTGCTGCTACACCTACCAAATCTTCAGTTGAAGGGCCATTGCTCCATTGATAGCCATAGGCCTGTGTGCCACCTGTTACTGTTACATCAAGATAACCATCACTTTGTCCAAAACAATTCACGTCACCACTGTCAGTAAGTGCAACCTGCAATACTTGTGGTTCTGTAATGTTCACCGTTAATGGAACTGTACAGCTATTAGCATCAGTAATAGTTACGGTATATGTACCTGCTGATAAGTTGGTAATCGCGATAGTAGTCTGTGGTGGTATAGTACTCCATAAATAAGTATATGGGCCTGTTCCACCGTTTGGAGCAACGCTGATGGCTCCATCACTCAAGCCATTACAACTCACCTGAACAACGTTATTACTTGACGCAGTCAACAATGGAGGGTCAACCACTTGCACGGTATCTATAGCCGTACAACCATTGGCATCAGTTACTGTTACTGTATAAGCACCAGCTGATAGGTTGAAGATGGTATCATTACTGCTGTTGGTTGACCAGTTGTAAGTAAACGGACCCGTTCCACCCAACACACTCACTGAAGCCATACCGTCACTTGAGCCAAAGCAGGTAATATCCTGACCATTGTAGTCACTTGCAACGAAACCGTTAGCCACCAATACATTAGGCTCTGTAATTGTAACCGTTGCAGTTGTAGAGCAACCATTGGCATCAGTCACAGTTACAGTATAAGTACCTGCGCTCAATCCATTTGCAGTCTGTGTAGCCTGCCCACTTGGGTCACTCCAGAAGTATTGATAAGCAGTTGTACCACCCGTTACACTAGCCGTTGCACTTGCATCACTCAAGCCATTACAGCTTACGTTCACCACGTTCGTTACCGTAGCCGCTAATACATCTGGTTCAGTTAATGCGATACTATCTTGTACAGTACATCCATTGATGTCAGTTACTGTTACATAGTAAGTACCTGCCTCTAAGTTGCCAGGTGCTACATCAGTTGATGTATAACCATTCGGGCCGCTCCAGTTGTAAGTGTACGCCTGGCAGTTAGCTCCACCATCAGGTTGTATGGTAATGCTACCGTCAGCGGCACCATTACAAGTTACATTCCATCCACCTGGGAAGGTTGGGCTGCTGATATCGTCTACTGTCAATACATCAGGCTCTGTCAGTGTGATGCTACCAGCAATCTGCTGTCCATTAGCATCAGTCACCGTTACTAAGTAAGTACCCGCACCCACACCACTAATTGATGCAGTAGTATCATTAGTGCTCCAAATGTAATTGTATGGCAAGCATCCACCTGTTACAGCTGTTGTAATGGTGGCATCTGTTGCTCCGTTGCAACCCAAATTATATCCACATGGGCCAGTTGGGCTGCTCATGGTCAAGCCAAGCGTATCAGCCAATACAGTGATAGTGAAGCTACATACATCTGCATTACCAGCAGAGTCAGTCACTATGTAATTAACAGTAGTTGTACCCACAGGGAAATTGTCTCCAGGGTTAAAGTTACTGGTGATAATAAAGTCACAGTTATCGGTTGCAGTTGGAACAGCCCAGCTAACAGATGGGCTACAGTTGGAACTATCAGGGCCTAGAATAATATCACTTGGACATGAGGTAAACTGAGGCGCGATAGTATCAGTAACCGTTACTGTTGAAGTACAAGTTGCTGAATTACCGTTCACATCTGTTACCGTCAAGGTTACCGTATTGGTACCTAGCTCACTACAGTCAAAACTGCTTTGAGACAATGACATACTTGCAATACCACAGTTATCCGTTGAAGCGAAGTCTACATCACCAGGAGTGATAGAAGCATTGCCATTGGCATCCAATATCACCGTTACGTTTTGGCAAATTGGCACTGGTGGCACTGTATCCTCAATAGTCACGTTAGCTTGGCAAGTAGATACATTGCCATGAATATCGGTAACTGTAAGGGTTACCGTGTTCACACCTACATTACTACAGTTGAAGGTACTTGGTGATACCGTCATCGAGGCAATACCGCAAGAGTCGGCAGAACCACCATCTACCATGGCAGCAGTAATACTAGCCGCACCTACACTATTCAATTGAACGGTGATGTCCTGACAAATCGCCGTTGGTGATACCGTATCAACCACAGTTACAGTTGAAGTGCATGTACTCACGTTACCATTTACGTCGGTTACAATTAGCGTAACTGTATTAGTTCCGGTAGTTGAACAATCAAAGTTCAATGAGTCTGCATTACCATCCAACTCAAGGCTGGCGATACCACAGTTGTCGAATGAACCATTGTCAATCATATCTGGTGTCAATATCAACTCACCATTAGGGTCAAGCTGGATAGTGATATCCTGACAAATCACAGTTGGAGAAATAGTATCTACCACTGTTACTGTTGCACTACAGCTATCTACGTTACCATTATTGTCTGTTACAATCAGCGTAACTGTGTTTGCTCCTACATTCGAGCAATCAAAATTGAGTGAGCTTTGATTGCCATTCAACTCAAGGCTGGCAATACCACAGTTGTCAAATGAACCATTGTCTATTTGAGTAGCATCTACTACTACATCACCATTAGCGTCTAACTGAACTGTGATATCCTGACATATTGCTGTTGGTGCGACTGTATCTTGTACAGTGATAGTGGCCTGACAAGTAGATACATTGCCATTCACATCAGTTACTGTCAAGGTAACAATATTGGCACCCACATTACTACAACCAAAGTTCAAAGTATCTGAGTTGCCATCCAATTGAATAGAAGCAATACCACAAGCATCATTGGAGCCATTATCTACGTCCAGTGCAGTTACTATGGTTTGTCCATTAGCATTCAACTGGATAGTGATATCCTGGCAAATGGCCGTTGGCGCCACTGTATCGACTACTGTGATAGTAGCTGTACAAGTCGAAATATTTCCGTTTACATCAGTCACAGTTAAAGTAACCGTATTAGTGCCTATGTTGGTACAATCAAAGTCCAAGGTATCTTGGTTGCCATCCAACTGTATTGAAGCGATACCACAGTTATCAAATGAACCGTTATCCACTTCGGCCGCTGTAATGATGGTTTGTCCATTTGCATCCAACTGGATAGTCAAATCCTGGCAAATGGCCGTTGGTGCAACTGTATCAACTACTGTGATAGTAGCTGTACAAGTTGAAGTATTTCCGTTTACATCGGTTACAGTCAAAGTAACCGTATTAACACCTACCTGGCTGCAATCAAAGTTCAAAGTATCTTGGTTGCCATCCAACTGTATTGAAGCAATACCACAGTTATCAAATGAACCGTTATCCACTTCGGCCGCTGTAATAGTGGTTTGTCCATTTGCATCCAATTGGATAGTCAAATCCTGGCAAATGGCGGTTGGAGCAATTGTATCTTCCACAGTCACTGAAGCTACACACGTGCTTACATTTCCATTCACATCCGTAACAAATAGTGTAAAACTGTTGGCTCCCACATTACCACAATCTAATTGTATTTGGGTAACGTTAGTATCCAACTCAAGATTAGCAATACCACAGTTATCAAAGCTACCGCCATCTATCATAGCTGGAGTAAGCACAAACTGACCAGCACTATCTAGTTGAACGGTGATATCCTGGCAAATAGCTGTTGGATTGATATTATCTTCCACAGTTACTGTTGCCTGGCAAGTAGATACATTACCATTCGCATCTATCACAGTAACAGTAACTGTATTAACACCTACTTCAGCACAAGTAAAGCTGTTAGGTGTTACAAAGGTTGTATCAATAAAGCAGGCGTCGCTAGCGCTTGCAATTATATCATTAGGGGTGATGCTTACATTGCCAGTACTATCTAGTTGTACCGTAATATCCTGACAAGTTAAAGCTGGTGGAACTGTATCAATCACAGTTACATTCGCGAAACAACTATCAATATTGCCATTAGCATCCTGAACGTAAAGCGTAGCTACGTTCACGCCTACTTCGGCACAAGTGTATAAGTTAGGGTTCACCCAGTAATCAACAATACCACAAGAGTCGTTAGAACCGCCATCCAGGTCATTACTAGATATATTCACCAGACCTGTAGGGTCAAGGTATACTGTAATATCCTGACATACCGCTTGTGGTGGCACAGTGTCTTCTACTGTGATTATAGCTGAACAGGTGCGCACGTTACCGTTTACATCTGTCACAATAAGAGTAACTGTATTATTACCTGTACTTGAACAATCAAAGTCAAGAGTATCAGCATTACCATCCAACTCAAGGCTTGCGATACCACAATTGTCAAACGAGCCGTTGTCAATCATATCTGGGGTCAATACCAAACCACCATTAGGGTCTAGCTGAACAACGATATCCTGACAAATTACTGTTGGCGCTACTGTATCTTCTACTGTAATAGTAGCTGAACAGGTGCTTACGTTACCATTTACATCTGTTACTGTCAGAGTAACCGTGTTTGTACCCACCTGGCTACAGTCGAAGTTCAAAGTATCTGAGTTGCCATCCAATTCAATGCTTGCAATACCACAATTATCGAATGAACCGTTGTCTACATCCAATGCAGTAACTATGGTTTGTCCATTCGCATCCAACTGGATAGTCAAGTCCTGACAAATGGCTGTTGGGGCTACTGTGTCTTCCACTGTAATCGTTGCAGTACAAGTAGTTACGTTACCATTTACATCAGTTACTGTTAGAGTAACCGTGTTTGTACCCACCTGGCTACAGTCGAAGTTCAAAGTATCTGAGTTACCATCTAACTCTA
>JANQJC010000016.1 GCA_028281825.1 Flavobacteriales bacterium | reverse complement strand
AAAAATTATCCCTTATATAAGCATTCAAGTATTCAGATATTTCATAACCGTGGGTCATTACTATCAGATGCCCTCCACCAGCAATTTTAAAATCCACCTTTCCTCTGGGCATTGGCAATACTATATCACTCGTGCCATGAATTCTTATCGCATCAATTTCTGTTGAATTTTTCCAATTTGCACCTTTGCCAACTGCCCATTGTAAAAAGTCAGGGTCACAATCCCAGGTCATTTTTTCGACAATCTCTTTTTTTTCAGGACCCTCATTAATGAACAAATTAACTACGTGTTGAATACTCTTTAGGAACAGAGGCTGTAACAATTTATGTAAGCCCAGTCCACCCGCCATTCTATACACAAGGGGCAATTCCTCATAGGTCATCACACTTGATATCAACACCAGAAACTTTGGATTGACAATTTTGGAAACTTCAGTTGCCATCATTCCTCCGAATGACATACCAATTATCCCAAAATCCTCAGAAGTATCAATCATGTCAGCCATCCGTTGTGCATAAGCCCAGGTAGTTTCCTTAGGTTCTGGCTTAAACCATTCCAGATATCTGATTTCTACATCTTTTAAGTTTAAGAAAGAGAAAATACGATAATCTGTCCCAAGCCCGCATACACAATACACTATCATCTCTTCAAAGTTTTGTAATTGAAGAAATAACCCATTTTGGCTATTATGGTTTAAATTTTAGTGTTAAAATTTTTATAGCTGGCTATGCCCTATCTTTCTCCTAAGTTCATTGTTCAGAAAATCAGAAACTTCCTTAGGGTGGGTCATCACAATTAAGTGTTTGCCTTTATGTATGATATAATCAGCTTTAAAATTACGCATGGGCAGTATGTTGTCTTTAGTACCATGTATTCTAATTGCTTCCACACGCTCTTTATTTTTCCAGGTGGCCCCTATCTTTACTGACCAACGCAAGAAATCAGGGTCGCTATCTTTTACCATTTGGTTTACAAGTTTTCTTTTATCAGGTTGGTCAGTTCTGGCTATCCAATTCACTGCAAACTGCCCCCACCTTAAGAAAACTGGTCGCACTAGCTTGTATAAACCAAGTTTGCCCCCTATTTTATACAGTTTGGGCAACTCATCCCTAGTCATTGCACTGGAAAGTAGCACCAGAAATTTAGGGTTCAGCATTTTGGCAATTTCGGTGCCTACCATACCACCAAAAGAAACTCCTATAATGCCAAACTCACGGGTGGTATCTATAAACTGAGCCATGCGGGAGGCGTACTCTTCCATGGTTTCCTTCATGTTGGGTTTGAGCCAATTGAGGTAACGCACTTCAACACCTTTCAAATCCAAAAAGGAAAACACCCTTTCATCACCACCCAGTCCGCTTATGCAATATAGCACCATTTTTATCTCGTTTCTAAATTCATTGCTGGTTCTAAAGATATGGAATTCACCACAATAGAGCTTGCCAATTAATATGTGTTGTGTTTATTACCTTTACCCACCAAACTATTATACGTGTCAACAGGCAAAATGGTCATTTTTTCAGCGCCCTCCGGTGCTGGCAAAACAACAATCGTAAAACACCTTCGCTCGGTAGAGAGATTTAGGTTTGAGCTTTCCATTTCAGCTTGCACCCGTAGCCCTCGTGAAGGTGAAACGGATGGCAAGGACTATTATTTTATTTCAGTTGAAGAATTTCAGTCAAGAGTAGAGAAAGGTGACTTTTTGGAATATGAGGAAGTATATGAAGGCCGCTTTTATGGTACACTAAAAAGTGAAGTAGAGCGCATATGGGCCAAGGGCAATAATGTAGCTTTTGATGTGGATGTAGTGGGTGGAGTTAACATTAAAAAAATGTATGGGGGACAGGCCTTGTCTGTTTTCGTAAAGCCACCAGACATACAAACGCTAGAAAAAAGATTGAGGAGCAGAGACTCTGATAGTGAAGAAGACTTGAAAGTGAGGTTGGAAAAAGTCAAGGATGAAATGCTTTATACTGACCAGTTTGATGTTGTGTTAGTAAACGATGATTTAAAGAATACATTGAAGGAAGCGGAGAAACTGGTAAGTGAGTTTTTAGAACAATAGGATGAAAAACGTAGGGCTTTTCTTTGGTTCATTTAATCCTGTGCATATTGGGCATATGGTTATTGCCAATTATATGTTGGAGTTCACACCTATGGATGAGCTTTGGTTTGTTGTTAGCCCACACAACCCACTCAAGAAAAAAGAGAGCCTGCTTGAGGGCCATCATCGGTTGGAGATGGTGAGGCTTGCCATAGGTGACCATTTTAAGATGAAAGCCAGTGATATAGAATTTGGCCTGCCTCAACCTTCGTACACTATCAATACACTGGCATACTTAAGAGAGAAGTGTCCCAACATCCATTTTATACTGATTATGGGTGGTGACAACTTAGGCACCTTTCACAAGTGGAAAAACTATGAGCAGATATTAGAGCACTTCTCTATTTATCTCTATTCCCGTTTTGAGCAAGAGGATAGTAAGCTGGCTTTACACCCTTCTATCCAACATTTTGAGGCCCCCAGGATGGAAATATCTTCCACTTTTATTCGTCAGGCCATCAAAAACAAAAAAGACGTTCGCCATTTCATGCCCCCAGCCTCCTGGGAGTATTGCGAGGAGATGCATTTTTATGAGAGGCAGCAGTAAAGCCAGCAGGTTTTACTATTTTTACACTGATACGCTTACCAAACCTGCTTTTCAATGAAAAAGTTACTACTGCTTGTAGCCGTTTTGGCTTCTATAAACTTATTGGCCCAAAATGGCGATACCATTGAAGTTCAAACCTTTACTTACGGCTCACCACAGGATGCCTGGTTTGAATTACCGTCAGATACCAATCGCTATGAGAAAATACTGATGTATTACAAGCTGAAGTGTAATCCAGCACAAAGCCCCGCCTGTGGCGAATGGGATTACCTGACCTACACTTACCTCTTTGACCACACTGGTGTATTGGACTCTACATTATTTGCCGCCCCAAGTATTGTGGTTGCAGGCCAAAGTCCTGACAGTTTCATGTATATGACTTCGCCATCCTATACTTACTGGCAAGACTACGACTATTTTATAGTGTATGATGACACCACAGCCTTAGACTCTTTTGTACTGGGCCTGGGAGCAACGGAAACCCATGAAACTTTTAATTCCGCCTACAATGATGGTAAGGCTCAATATTTGTGGACAGCCACAGAATTGACCAATGCTGGATTAAGCGCCGGAGACATTACAGGTTTGGCTTTTGAATTTGATAATGTAGGCAGTGAAATGAGAGACCTCACCATAAGCATTAAGCATAGTGGTATAGACTCATTGACGGCTGATAATTATGAAGCCACGGGATTCGATATCGTTTACCAAGCCAACACTACCATACAAAATACTGGAAAACATAAGCTCAATTTCACTACCCCATTTAATTGGGATGGCGCTTCAAATGTGGTAATTGAAGTGTGCTTTAATAATGTATCACCAGGTAATGACCACACAGTACTGGCAGATACCGTTGGCGCAGGCATGGGGGTAATTGCGGCTGGGAACAATTATTTCCTCGACTTTGATGGACCTGACTATGTAGATGTTCCAGCACAAGCCTTTGCCAATATAGACAGTTTCATTACCGTGATGTTTTGGCAATATGGCGACCCTGGTATTCAGCCGCAGTCTGACTATATTTTTGAAGGGCTTGACAGCAATGGATACCGCGTTATTAATTCTCACCTACCATGGAATAATGGTCATGTTTACTGGGATGCGGGTAATAGTGGCAGCAACAGCTATGACAGGATAGAAAAAGAGGCTGCCGAAACAGACTATGAAGGGCAATGGAACCATTGGGCTTTTACCAAGAATGTTGCAACGGGTGAAATGAACATTTACCTGAATGGGCAACCGTGGCACTCTGGCTCAGGCTTTGAAAGGGATATGAGCGGCATCACCCAATTTAAAATTGGCTCACGAGGTAATGGAAACGGCACCCACTATGATGGATATATAGATGAGTTTTCTGTTTGGAGTGTTGACCTACCCGATTCCACTATTACGGCATGGATGAAAAAGGATTTGGATAATTCGCATCCTAATTACGCCAATCTCAATTTTTACTATCAATTTAATGAAGGCATGGGTGCCTGGGTAAACGATGCCAGTGGAAATGGACACAATGGATACATGAGCGGCATACCCGCCTGGATAGGTGATAATGGTTGTGATTTATTCAGAAATGTGGCAGAAACAGCGATAAGGCCCTTGGTTACTTTTGAGCAAGGCACTTTTACCAGTCATCTTGACTCTGTGGCTTATGTTGACTCAACAGTGAATGCCCAGATACAGATAGTAGTGTACAATGATTCACTTAATCCGTTGATTGCTACTGATACCATTTTGGGCTGGCCCACTTATGCTAATAACTACACTTATGATAGCAACGGCAATGTGATTGACTCTATGCTGGTAATGCCAGATGATACCTTATTCCTGAATATGTGGCCATATTATGGTGAGCCGTATGAAATTATTGACAGGTACGAAATAGGGCGTTTTATCACTCCTTATGGCATTGGGCTTAATCTGCACGATGGCTTTACCTGGGTGTATGACGTTTCAGATTACAAAACCTTGCTGCATGACTCTGTACACTTAAAAGCGGGCAACTGGCAGGAGTTTCTAGACATGAAATTTATCTTTATCAAAGGGGTGCCACCGAGGGACGTAGTGAGCTTTGAAAATGTATGGAATGGCAACTATGCCTTAAGCACCTTTGACCAGACAGTACTACCGAAAAAAATATTGATTGACCCTAATGGGGAAAATTTTAGGTTGAAATTAAGAACTACAGGCCATGGCTTTGGCAACTCGGCAGCTAACTGTGCTGAATTCTGCGATAAGGTACACTCGGTAGATGTGGAAAGTTCTACCGTATACAGCTGGAATATACTACAAGAGTGTGCGGACAATTCGCTTTACCCACAAGGTGGCACCTGGGTATATGACCGAGCTGGGTGGTGCCCTGGAGATAAAGTACCTACACAAGATGTAGAATTGACCCCGCACGTCACAGCAGGCGACTCGGTGACCATTGACTATAATTACGACAACCCAGACCCATATGGCAACTACGTAGTAGAAACCCAGTTGGTGGCTTACACAGCTCCTAACCATAGTTTGGATGCCGCAGTTGAAGATGTGATAGCGCCATCTACTCACGATGAGCACTATCGTTACAACCCCATCTGTAAAGACCCCATCATTGTAATTAAGAACACTGGTAGCAATAAACTGACCAGCTTAAAGATTGAATATGGATTGGAAGGTGGTCCAATGAGCACTTATCAATGGAGTGGTAACCTTGATTTTCTTGAAGCCGAGCAAGTGAGCTTGCCAACACCTGATTGGTCTGGTATTATAGATGGAGAAGGTTTATTTATAGTGAACATCTCAGAGCCCAATGGAGGCAATGATGCCTATGAACCTAATAACCATTACAGAAGTGCGTTCGAAATTCCTAATATCATGCCTGATAGGTTTGTGATATGGACAAGGTCTAACCTGGCACCAGCAGAAACTTCATGGACGTTGAAAGATGAAAATGGAAACGTGGTTTACTCTCGCAATAACATGACATCCAATACAACTTATAGAGATACCGTTCAGCTTACCTACACAGGCTGCTATCACTTTGAAGTAGAAGATTTAGGTGATGATGGTATGAGTTGGTGGGCCAACAATGATGGTAATGGATATGTTCGCTTTAGAGGGGCTGAAACACCTGCCATATTAGAGAATTTTGATAGCAAATGGACCATTACTGGTAATCAAGGTTCATACAGAGGAGACTTTGGCACTGGATTGTCTTATTACTTTACCACCAACTTTGGGCTGTCGGTAGAAGACTACGAGCCAACCCAAGAAGTAAATATTTATCCCAACCCCAGCTCAGGTAGTTTCAGCATTGACCTGGCTTTAGTCAACAAACAAGATGTAAGAGTGGAAATGTATAACCTCACCGGACAAAAAGTTTTTGAGCAATCGCTATTACAGGTTGATTATAAAATCCAGACTATTGACTTATCAGGAGAAAGTGACGGGGTTTATATCGTTAATATTATTACCGAAACAGATGTGATAAGCCGTAAACTGGTTTTAAACAGATAGGCATTAAGTAATTACCTTTGGCCGCACAATGAGGTATTACCTTTTTAAAATTTTATTTGGAGCCATTGCTCTTTTGCCCTTCCCAATCTTGTACCTCAAGAGTGACTTCTTGTTTTTCCTCATATATCGCGTTTTTGGATACCGAAGAAAAACCGTTGCCAAAAACCTTAAGATAGCTTTTCCTGAAAGGAGCGAAAAAGAAAGACAAAAGATAGCCAAAGCGTTTTACAAAAACTTTTGTGACATGGTGCTGGAAACCATCAAGATGATGGGGATGAACCACGATACAACCGGAAAAAGATTTACTGGCGATGTGGAGTTGCTGAAGCAATTGCACCAAAAAGGCAAAAATGTAATTATTGCCAATAGTCACCAATTCAATTGGGAATGGGCTTTATGGACTTTAAGCGCCGAAACTCCTTATAAAACTTTGTGTGTGTATATGACACTGCAAGATAAGGCTATAGAGAAGATATTGACTGAAATACGCTCTAAGCATAATGCGGTAATGATGCTGCCCGAAGAAATCAAAGCTACTTTTTTCAAATACAAAAACGACTTGACAGCTACTGTTTTGGTGGGTGACCAAAACCCGACTAATAAGGAAAAGTGCCCCTGGGTTAACTTTTTTGGAAAGACTATACCCTTTCAACAAGGGATTGAAAGAATTGCACGAATGAAAGGAGATGCAGTAGTGTTTATAGAAATAATAAAGACAGGGCGGGGTAAATACACTAATAGATTACATTTGGCTTTTGAAAACCCAAGGGACACCAAGCCAGGGGAAATAACGGAAGCATATGTGCGCTTTTTAGAAGGGTGCATCAGGCGACAACCCGAAAACTACCTTTGGACCCACAACCGTTGGAAATATGCTAAAGATTGAATTGATATGTTGGTATATGTGCTTTTTGTGATTGGCTTTGTGCTCCTAATATATGGGGCTAATTGGCTTGTGGACGGGTCTACTTCGGTTGCCAAGAAATTCAATATATCCAATGCGGTAATAGGCTTGACTGTAGTCTCATTTGGCACTTCAGCCCCTGAGTTGGCAGTGAATGTGATTGCCTCCATCAGTGGAAACAATGATATAGCCATTGGTAATGTGGTAGGCAGTAATATTGCCAATGTGTTTTTCATACTAGGGATTTGCGCCGTGATTGCACCACTTGTAGTGCATCGTTACACCGTTTGGATGGAGATACCTATCAGCTTATTTGCAGCTCTATTGCTAGGGGCGATTATCAATGATAGCCTTTTCGATTCAGGTGATACAAACATCATTAGCAGAATGGACGGTATTATTTTCTTGATGTGCTTTACCTTTTTTATGCTCTACGCCATATGGATATCAAGAAGAACCAAGGAAGAAGCTGATGTACCAGAGGTGAATCTACCTGTTTGGAAATCGGTTGGGTTGATTATTATCGGGCTGGTTGGGTTGGTGCTGGGTGGCAAATGGATTGTAGATGGGGCCGTAGAAATAGCCACTCAACTTGGAATGAGTCAAGCAGTTATAGGCTTAACCATAGTAGCCATTGGCACCTCATTGCCTGAATTAGCTGCTTCGGCCGTAGCTGTGTATAAAGGCAATACCGATTTGGCAATTGGTAATGTGATAGGCTCCAACATCTTTAACACCTTCTGGATACTGGGTATCTCTTCAACCATCAGCCCTATGCCTTACAATGGTGGAGAACAAGTGAGTATTATCCTTAATATTATTGCCAGCCTTGTCCTGTTCATCTTTTTGTTTGTAGGAAGAAGGCACATGCTACAAAGGTGGCAAGGTGTTGTTTTTGGGATAGCTTATGCGGCCTACCTCACCTTTTTAGTGATGCAGGACAAAGGTTAAACTTATTACCTATTTGTGGTCCCACTTGTAGGTGTCGATATCCTGCAAGCAATGTTTAAGTAAGCTTATACTTCCTTCGATATCCTTTTTGTTCGCCATCTCAATAACCTGATGGATATGGCGAGTAGGAATAGAAACAGCCCCTGAAATAGCACCACCTGGCGAGTTGCGTTGAATTGCTGCTGTATCGGTGCCACCGCCAGTTAATACCTCTAGCTGCCATTTGATTTTATGTTTGTCGGCCGTTTTCTTCATATAGTCTACCATGCGGTAATCGCAGATAGTTGATGAGTCCATTATCTTAATGGCTGTGCCTTTGCCCAATTCGGTAATCTTCTCATGAGGAAGTGCCCCAGGTACATCATAGGCAATGGTAGTATCTAAACCAAAACCAAAATCAGGGTTAATATCCAAAGCAGCAACCGCCGCACCGCGGATGCCTACTTCCTCTTGCACGGTAAACACACCATATACATCATAGGGCACATTTTTCAATTGCCTTAGGGTTTCTATAAGAATGAAAACAGAAACGCGGTTGTCGATAGACTTGCAGTTTACACAATCGCCCATCTCAATTAACTTTCTTTCACGGGTAATTACATCACCAACGCTTACCACTTTGTCCACCTCCTTCTTGCTCATCCCAAGGTCAATGAAATAGTCAGTTGTTTTTGGTGACTTGGTTCTTTCCTCGGGCGTCATCACGTGAATAGGTTTTGAACCCATTACACCGATTACGTCTTTTTTTCCATGTATGATAACCCTTTGGCTGGTCAATGTTTTGGCATCAAAACCTCCCAGCGTGTGGAAACGTACAAAACCATTTTCATCCACATGGGTAACAATAAAACTGATTTCGTCCATGTGGGCACCAATCATCACTTTTTTGCGCTCTTTACCTTTCTTTAAGGCAATCACGTTGCCCATGTTATCAATGCTTACTTCATCTACAAGTGATTTTACTTCACGAAGCACCACTTGCCTGATGCGTTCTTCATATCCAGGGGCGCCTGCTACCTCGCAGATTTCCGCCAAAAGTTTTACATTGATTGCCATTGTTAAGAGGTTTAATGAGGCGCAAATGTAGGAAAAACTAAGTATAGGAGTAAGCCAAAAAAAGTTAAAGCACAGGTGTTATAAGTGAAACACCTGTTTTATTCCCCTCTATAGTCTAGCCACATAATGGCATAGCTATTCAGGCTGCGGGCAACTTCTTTCTCCTTTGGGTCAGTAATTTTTAAGACGAAATCTTTGGTCAGTTTATCGCCTGGCTCAAATGCCTCGTCCTTCCACCCAATAACATGTGGAACAGAATCAGCCAGATTTATAATCTCTATTTTATCCCTATCTATTCCTTTTTGTACCAAAAGATCAGTTATCGCTTCTCCCCTTTCCTGAGCTAATTGAAAAGGCTCACTTTCAAGGCTATGAGCCCGACTTTCTATTTGCACTATCATTTCTTCTGATGATTTACCTGAGTATTCAATTGATTCTTCTTGTCTCCTCATGAAATACTCACTAAAACTCTCAAAATATTCCCCATATTCACTATTCAACTCACTTGAATTCTCCTCAAAATAAATATAAAAACTCCCCAAAATACATGCCCCTCGAGGCTCTATTTTCTTATCTATTACCAAAGGTAACTCACCTTTAAAATCAACAAAAGTGAATTTATCCGTTCTATTCATGAATGAAAAAGTAGTATTGGAATAATCCTTCTGGCTGTAGGTTATAACGTAAGAATGTCCAGGTGAAAGTTGCTCATTGCTAAAATGATAGTTGCCATTCTCATCCGTTACCGTCTCATTGGAAGAGCCGTCTGTACCCACTATCCGCACTTTGGCTTTTAAAGGGTATGTTTTACCATTCCTCTCCGCATATACCTTGCCATTTAGTACCGTATCTTCTAAGAACTTCCACTCTTGGGCATCGGTTGCCAGAACAGGGAATAGTAGTACTGCCAATATTTTAAGGGAAATCCTCATACTCACTCACCATTAATTATCAAACCAAACGAAAACATGACTATTTAATTTTTTTGCTAGTTCTTTTTCTCTCTCATCCGTTAAGCTTAAAACAAAATCCTCGGTTAGTTCTTGGCCTATTTTAAAAGCTTCGTCTTGCCAAATAACCCTATGGGGTAATAAATTTACTTCAATTTTTATACTCTCTCTCTTCACACCCAAAGTTTGTAGATGCTTAGCTACTATTTGTGCACGTTTTAACGCAAATTCTTCCCTGTTCTCTACATCATAAGGTGCCTTACCCTGAACCTTTATCCACCCTTTTTTTCTTTTTATATGTCGAGTCAACACCTGGAGTTCTTTGGCGCTATTGGTATCTATCTCCATTGAGTTATCGTCCATAAATACCCTACAGTGCCACATACTCATATAGGATAAATCCCTAAGCCTTAGTTCTACATCCACCTTCTTGGGATACCTTAAATCCGAACAGCTATAAGGCAGCTTTACAGTTTCAGGTTCCCACATCTCTGGGCCAAGGTGTAATTCACGAAAGCGAAGCACATAGCTGGTCACCGGATTTATCTCTATACTATCGAGATGATAATTACCACCCCAATCAGTACTGATATCAAAGACATTACCATCAGCGCCAATCACCTCTATTTGAGCCAACATAGGATGCTTTTCGCCATTTCTGACGGCATATACCTGACCATAGTAAACGGTATCACTTGCGAAAAATGGGTTTTGAGCACATGCTGAAAGTGTGATGAACAACAGCGGTAAAAAAAGGCACCTCATAGTTATGTGAAGATAAGAAGAAAATAGGTACTATCCGGGTTCGCCGGTCTTCGCCCACAAACAAAAACACACCCCAGTCGCCCTGCGACATCACCTCTTAAAGAGGAGAGTTATAATGTCTATCTTCTCTCGAAAGCACTCGGGTCAAAATGACATACTTCTTTGGCGACTAATTCACGTAACTGAGCTTAACCATATTGGACTGACCACGCTCATTGATGGGGATACTGGCAATGTTGATGACCAACTCACCATCCTTAATCAGGTTCTTGGTTTTGAGAATGTGCTTGATATCCGCAATGGTGTGGTCAGTACTTACATATTTGTCATAATAGAACCCTTTGACCCCCCACACCAGGCTAAGCATATTGAGGATGCTATAATTATCAGTGAAGATGTAAATATTGGTATTAGGCCTGTAACTTGAGATACGGAAAGCCGTGTAGCCAGAATGTGTCATGGTGATAATGGCCGTTGCATTGGTTTCTTTGGCTAATTGCGTTGCCGAGAGGCAAACACTATCAGATACATACCTTTCTGTTTTTGGCACTGGTTCATGAGGGTGGTGGTAGATGTTTTCGTAGGTCTCGATATAGCTGATGATTTTGCTCATGGTCTCGATTACCTTCACAGGGTGGTCACCTACAGAGGTTTCACCACTTAACATGAGGGCATCTGCACCATCCATCACAGAGTTAGCCACATCGCTCACTTCAGCACGGGAAGGGCTGATGTTTTCTATCATGCTCTCCATCATTTGTGTAGCGATGATTACTGGCTTAGCAGCATCCAGGCATTTTTTTACTATCAGTTTTTGTATCACAGGCACTTGCTGAAGGGGTACTTCCACGCCCAAATCACCTCGAGCCACCATGATGCCATCGGCCTCTTTAATGATGTTGTCAATGTCCCGTATCGCTTCGGGCTTTTCTATTTTGGCAATCACTTTTGATATACCGTGAGCTTTAGCTATACGGTGCTTCAACTCAATGATGTCAGCCGCTGAACGAACAAATGAAAGCCCAATCCACTCTACCTTGCTTTGCAGGGCAAACTCCAGGTCAACCAAGTCTTTCTCTGTGAGGCTGGGTAAAGAGACTTTTGTATTGGGCAGGTTAACCCCTTTGCGGGATGACAAAAGTCCGCCGTGAGTTACCACCGTTTTCACTTCTTTGTCCCTATCGGTAGCTAATACTTCCAGTTCAAGCTTACCATCGTCTATCAGTATTTTCTCCCCTGCCTGCACATCTTTCGGGAATTCTTTATAGGTCATATAAACCCTTTCCCTTGTGCCAATACATTCTTCAGTTGTAAAATAAATAATATCCCCTTCTTCAATCTGCACAGAATCGTTTTCCATTTCACCTACGCGAAGCTTAGGACCCTGCAAGTCGGCCAATATACCCGTGTTATGCTCCGAACGCTTACGAATGGAAGAAACACGATCCATCACCTGGCGGTGGTCGTCATGAGTGCCGTGTGAGAAATTAATGCGACATATATCCACTCCTGCCTCTATTATTTTTGCGAGCACATCTTCTGATGATGAACTGGGGCCTATTGTAGCAACTATTTTTGTTTTCCTCATCTTATCAGTGTATTAGCAATTGTATCGATTTTAATTTCTCAGGGTCCACTTTGTAAGCGGTGAGTACCATAGATATGCCATTAATGCGCTTGAGCATGTCATCCACTTCATCATTGGGTAAGTAGCCATATACCTGCAAAAAGTAGTCCACTTGTTTTTGCTCTGGTATTAACACACTGTTCTCACTTTTGTTGGCAATGAGAAAGATTTCCCGATAGTTTTCCTCATCGTTGTAATAGTACATGCTAAAGTGATCTGTTTCTTTGGGCTTAGTTTGTATGCTGTAGTTGTCTTGCTTCTCTAAGTCAATGCCCAAAACCTTATTCAACTCGTAGCAAAGGCGGTAATCAGCCTTGTGACAGGCAATACAGAATAGGAGAAAGTCTATTTCATCCTCAACCTGTAAAACGAGTTTTGACATATCAGGGGATGAAGTTAAGGCATAAACTGTGTTTGGCAAAAAGGGAGAAGTGATTTTTATGTTAAGAGGTTTTTACTTTTGCTCCCCCTTAATTCGGAAATAGAGGATAGTAGTACTAATCACTGGAAACACATAACCTAGTATCATCCAGTCAATCACTAGTTTTCTAGATTTCGCAGACTTGATAAGGCTATAATTCACTAACATCGAAACGATGGAAAGGAAAAGATGAGCCATTGCCAGCATCTTAAACCAATCCGCTTTATACCAAACAACTTCTTCCATTTTCAAAGCTTTTCGAGCTAAATTAATTTTTTCTTTTAATCTAAATTTACTGTATCCAAAAGTGCATAATGTTTTAAATTGGGTGTACGTTATAATTTATTTACAAAGTAAACAAAGTTTAATCGACACCCTCGAGGGACTCACGGAAAATCTTAGGTTGCGAATAACATTGTTTATTTTTTACGCTTCGCGTCCTCTTGTGCAGCGCGGTCTATAAAGGCTTTGCCTTTTTCGGGTTGCCCCATGTTATGGTAGGTAATTCCGATGTTTTTCAGTAGCCCTGGGTTGTCTGGGTCTATGGCTAGGCCACTTTCAAATATTTCAAGTGCTTGTTGCATTTGGCCTCTCATGGCATGTATGGTGCCTAGTTTGATGATTACATCGGTGTTGTTGGGTTCTAGCTCCAAGGCTTTGCGGACGTACTCTTCAGCCTTGGTGAGGTCTTGTTTATAGCGGCCATACACACCCCCCAACTCGCCATAGGCTTTAGCTGATGGTTTGTATTTGATAAGGGTTTCGTAGGTTTTGATGGCTAAGTCAGCATTACCAGCCCTTGTGAGGGTATCACCTAGCATGGTCATGTTTTTCTCGGTGTACACATAGTTGGGGTTCATCTGCATACACAGGTCATAATAGGCTAGTGCCATGGGCCAATCCCCCGAGTTATAGTAAGCGTTTCCAAGCAGTAATGTAGGTTCTATATAGCCTGGGTACAATTCTCTTGAGTGCTTCAGGTGTTTAATCGCCTGATTGAGAAGGCGCTGCCTTTCTTGTGGATTTTTGGCTTCTGTTGCCATATCTACAAAAGAGCCTCCAGCCACCAAGTTAGCTTTGGCGCTATTCACTGAGGTTTTCACATCTGTGGTTGTAAGACTATGGTCGTTTTCCCAAGCATAGTTGCGAGAAATGGTTTTTGCAGAGTAACCTAGCAATACCGCCATCAGCAAGCCTTTCAAAACTTGTTCAGATTTGATGTATTTAGGGAGCACTTCTACAAAAGCATAGCCTGCTATCACGCAAAAACCAATGGATGGAATGAACATAAAACGCTCATTCATAAAGGTCCCGATGTCAAACACCAAATTGCTGTATAGCAAGAAACTACCGAAGAACACCAAAATTCCCCAACTGTATACATTTTTCTTTAGTGCTCCAATAACCGCTATAACTACAAGACTTAATACCACTACCGCTGAAAGTATTACTTCCATATCCCCCCAATTGAAGTAAGGGTAACCACCGTCTAGTGTGGCTCCTTCGCCCTTTAGTAATGGATGCCAGGGGTAGTAGTCATGCGTAAGCGGGTGCGGGAAGAACATCAGTTTGATATACATGCCCCATGTAAACATAATAGTAGCCAGTCTCTCACCTCCTGTTGCATGCATAAATGGTGCATTCATTAACTCCGGCGCTACCGCTTCACCGCTAGATTGAATAACTGACATCCGTATCGCCATATAGGCTACAGTTGCCAGTATTACTGGCGAAAAAGCTATTGCAAAATCTTTTATCCTGAAATCCCTAAAAAAGAAAAGCGTAAGCGGAATAATACCAATAAAATTAATGGCGTCTTCCTTAGACATAAAACCAGCAAAGAAAGCTAAGCCCGAAAAGGCCAAATATTTAGCTTTTTTCTCATCGTAGTACCTGATAACATAATACATTGAAACCAGGCTAAATAGAACGCTCATCATCTCCACCCTGCCTTTTACTGTGGCTGCTATCTCAGTGTGTAATGGGTGTGCTGCAAACAAGGCCGCTCCAACCAGGGCGACCGACCACCACCTGCTTTTTTGTTGTGGAAATAATAACAGTAGTATTGAATAGAGCACCAGGCATATCAGCCCATAAAGTGAGGCACTTACAAAGTGGCTAAAGCCAGGGCTTTCACCGTCAAAAAGTTGATACTCAATGGCCCATGTAATCAGTGCCAAAGGACGGTAGCGCCCGCCTTCTAACAGGTTTTTCTCTTTGCCATAGAAACCTATTAAGAGGTCATTGCTTACTAAATCTGGGATACCATCTATGCCCTGTTTGGTGAACTGGTTGTGCGTGATATAGAGCTTATCATCCAAGGCATACTCAAAAGGGATAGTGTTAGCATACAACAGGAAGCCAAAAAAGAACATCGCCAGGTGAACACCCCACTTTTGCAAAAACTCTTGTTTGGGCTCTGCTTGAGGAGTTGACGTAGTCTCAAACTCTGGTTCTTCGGCTTTTGCTTTGCTCTTTTTGTGTGGTTTTTGTTTCACTTGCCTGAATATAGATCAGGCAAATTTAACAGAATTGATTGCAATGAAAATATCTTATTCAATATCAATCAATTCGCAGGCCCTCTCAGCGGCTAATTGCTCTGCACGCTTTTTGGAAAAGTCCTGTCCTTCGCCCATTATTTTGTCGTCAACGGTAACTTCAACAACAAACTGCTTACGGCCCTTTTCTTCGATTTCGTGCACTACCTTAAAATTGACGTCCTTGCGTTCTCTTTGGGCCCACTCTAGCAAGCGGCTCTTATAGTTGCTTTCCATCGTTTCAATTTCCGACATATCCACGTGCACTTTCAACATGCGGTTGATGATAAACTTGTGGGTAGTCTTGTAGCCTTTATCCAGGTATATCGCTCCAATAAGAGCTTCTAGTGCATCGCCATAAACTGAGCTAGAGAAACGCTCCTTACTTTCCCACTGCACGAAATCATCCATACCTATCTTTACTGAAAGGGCATTGAGGAACTTACGGCTTACCAATTTGGAGCGCATCTGCGTGAGGAAGCCTTCCCCTTCAAAAGGGTAGATTTTGAAAAGGTAATGGGCAATTACAGCATCCAATATGGCATCGCCTAAATACTCTAACCTTTCATTGCTATCCTTTACACCATCCTTTATCTCACGGGCCACAGATTTGTGCCTGAAAGCCAATTGGTATAACGCAAGGTTGCTGGGTTTAAAACCTAAGAGATTAGCAAGTGCCTGAGTAAGTTTTTTGTCCTCGTTGGAGCGCCCAACAAACTTATTTATGTGACGAAAGGGCAATTAAGAGGTCTTTTTGAAAATAACAGAAGCATTGTGTCCGCCAAAACCAAAGGTATTACTTAGTGCGGCATTTACATCGCGTTTCTGTGCTGCATTGAACGTAAAGTTCAATCTTGTATCAAATTCAGGGTCGTCAGTAAAGTGGTTAATGGTTGGTGGTACAATACCCTCTTTCACAGCCATGATTGATGCTATGGCTTCGACAGCGCCGGCAGCACCCAGTAAGTGGCCAGTCATTGATTTGGTAGAGCTAATGTTTAATTTATAAGCCTGCTCACCAAACACCTGTTGAATAGCCTTACTTTCAGCTATGTCTCCTAAGGGGGTAGAAGTACCGTGAACGTTGATGTAGTCTATCTCAGAGGCTTGCATTCCTGCATCTTCCAATGCATTCTTCATTACATTCAATGCACCAAGCCCTTCGGGGTGTGGCGCTGTAATGTGATGCGCATCAGCTGAAAGGCCACTGCCTGCAAATTCAGCATATATTTTAGCCCCTCTGGTTTTCGCATGCTCATACTCCTCCAAAATAATACAACCAGCACCCTCACCCAATACAAAGCCATCCCTATCCAAATCAAATGGACGAGAAGCTGTGGCTGGGTCATCATTGCGGGTTGACATGGCATGCATGGCATTAAAACCACCTACACCTGCTTCGTTGATAGGTGCTTCAGAACCACCCGAGACTATTATATCTGCTTTGCCTAAACGGATGTAATTATAAGCGTCAATCAATGAATTAGTGGATGATGCACATGCCGAAACAGTAGTAAAATTAGGCCCTCTAAAACCATACTTGATGGAAATTTGCCCAGGAGCAATATCCGCTATCATTTTGGGTATAAAGAAAGGATTGAACCTTGGTGTGCCATCACCAGTAGCGTACTGGGAGCATTCTTCAAAAAAAGTTTGGAAACCACCAATACCACTCCCCCAAATCACGCCTACCCTATCCTTATTCACTCCTTCAAGGTCAATTCCACTATCAACAACAGCTTCATCGGCTACTACCATAGCGTATTGGGAATAAGGGTCAAGTTTGCGGGCCTCTTTGCGGTCAAAATGCTGAAGTGGGTCAAAACCCTTTACTTCACATGCAAATTGAGTCTTGAATTTGTTGGGGTCAAAACGGGTAATAGTAGCTGCCCCTGAAACACCCTTAGTCAGGTTATCCCAAAATTCAGGAAGCGTATTGCCCAAAGGGGTCAACGCTCCAAGACCAGTTACTACAACTCTTTTTAGCGCCATTGATTCTTTTGAAGCCTCTAAAATACGTTAAAAGCCTGCAATATAATATCACAGGCAATTAAAACGTAAAAGAAATTTAACGATGTGTTACTTAACGTTATCTTCGATATACTTGATCGCTTCGCCTACAGTGCTGATGTTTTCAGCTTGGTCGTCTGGTATGGCGATATTGAATTCTTTCTCGAATTCCATGATCAGCTCAACAGTGTCGAGTGAATCAGCACCAAGGTCGTTGGTAAAGCTTGCTTCTGGTGTTACTTCACTTTCATCAACACCTAATTTATCAACGATGATTGCTTTTACTCGTGATGCGATGTCTGACATGATTACAGTTTTTAGTTTGACAATTTGCGTGCAAACTTAATAAATTTAAAAGTTATCCCTCCAAATTTATTTGCACCCTTTTGTTATCCTTTTGCTATTAAGGGTTTCCGTTTAACATATTTTAAGAAAGACTATTCAGAAATACACCCTGCATTAGGTTCTAATAATTAAATTTGCCGCTAATTGAATTATTATGAGGAAATTGGTAATTGGGTTAGCATTAATATTATCAGGGTTCATCACACAGGCCCAGGAGGCATGGTCGTTAAGCAAGTGTATTGAGCATGCAATAGGGAATAATATACAGGTGAAGCAAAACATGTTGAGTGCTGAGCTGGCAAAAGCTAACTATGACCAAAGTGTGGCTGACATGATACCCAGCCTCAATGCAGGGGCATCGCACGGCTACAACTGGGGGCAGAGAATTGACCCATTCACCAACCAATTTGCCACCAACCGCGTTCGTTCAAACAACTTTGGGCTAAGCAGTAGTGTAACCCTCTTTAACGGGATGCAAAAACAAAACACACTCAAAAAGAATGACCTTGATTTGACAGCCAGCCGATATGACGTTGAGACGATGCAAAACGATATCGCGTTAAATGTTGCCACGGCTTATTTACAAGTACTTTTTAGTGAAGAATTATTACTAGTGGCGCAAAATCAATTACTGATTACCGATAACCAACTTGACAGAACTAGTAAATTGGTTGATGCTGGTGTTTTGCCTGAGGGCAACCTGTTTGATATACAGGCACAATTGGCCAGTGATGAATTGCAGGTAAGTAATGCTGAAAACCAAAGAGATTTAGCCTACTTATCGCTAAGGCAATTGATGAATTTGAATAGTAATGCTACTTTAACGATAGAGAAACCACAAATTGAAATCCCAGCGGATGCCCTGTCCAAATTAAACCCTAAACAGATATACCAGACTGCATTAGGTAATCAACCACAAATCAAAAGTGCTGAGACAACAGTATTAAGCGCTGATAAAAGTGTAGCGATAGCTAAAGGCACAGCCAGTCCTAGTGTTACAATAACTGGTTCTGTTGGTACTGGCTATTCAGGCTTAAGTAAGGAAGTAACTGGATATACGATTACCACACCACCACCTTCTGGCTATACTGCTAGTGGTGATACGGTGTTTAGCTTATCAGATGGTATCATCCCAACATTGGAGACCAAATCTTTCAGTGACCAACTAGAACAAAATTTAAATGAAAACCTCACTTTTAATTTAAATATTCCAATTTTTAATGGATGGCAAAGCCGCACAGCGATTGCCAGAGCCAAAATCAACCAACAAAACGCCCAATTGGCACTGGAAGCTTCTAAACTGCAATTAGAGCAAACCATACAACAAGCCCATGCTGATGCCAAGGCTTCTCTTAAGCAGTACTTTGCTTCAATAAAAGCATTGGAGGCATTAGAAACATCGTTTGAGTATGCCCAAAAGCGTTTTGAAGTTGGCCTGCTTAATCCAACTGACTTTAACGAAACCAAAACACGCCTTACCAATGCTGAGTCAGAGGCTGTGCGTGCAAAATATGACTATGTCTTTAAGCTCAAAGTGCTGGACTTTTACCAGGGTAAACCTTTGACATTGAAATAATAACAGAACAATTACCACTAACCCAATGTATATTCATTGGAACATAAAACCCCTCCATGAACAAAAAGCTTTTAATAGCCATAGGCATCGTTGTGCTTGTGGTCATAGTACTCGGCATCGGTAAGAAACAAGGCTGGATTGGCCCTTCTACCGCCATCAAAGTAACTACTGAAAAGGTAGCCGAGAGAACCATCACCGAGATAGTTACCGCAAGTGGTAAAATACAGCCCGAAACCGAGGTCGCCATCAGCCCTGACGTGGCGGGAAAAATAATTGCCTTACCTGTTAAAGAAGGTGATAAAGTTACCAAGGGGCAGCTACTGGTAAAGATTAATCCTGATATTTACGTAGCCACAGTGGAAAGGCTTGAAGCTACACTTAATACCTCCAAAGCCAACTTGGCTAACTCACAAGCTCGCTTTGAACAAGTAAAGGCCCAATTCGAGAATGCAAAGCAAAGTTTTGAGAGAAACAAAAAGCTGTTCGAGCAAGAAACTATTTCCCAGGCAGAGTATGACGCTGCAGTTTCCTCCTTCAAAACTGCTGAAGCTGAAGTGAAAGCGGCTGAAGAATCCATCAATGCGGCTGAGTTCAATGTAAAAAGCGCGGCAGCTGGCCTTCAGGAAGCAATGGACAATATGGGAAGAACCACCATCTACTCTCCCGTGGATGGAACTATATCTAAACTCAACTTTGAGGTAGGTGAAACTGTAGTGGGTACCCAGCAAATGATGGGTTCTGAAATCATGACCATTGCCAATTTGAACGAAATGGAAGTGCAGGTAGAAGTGAATGAGAACGATATTATTCGGGTAGGGATGAATGACAGTGTGGATATTGAAGTAGACGCATACTATGAGCGCAAGTTCAAAGGGGTAGTTACCAGCATTGCCAACTCAGCTAATGTTTCAGGAATGTCACTGGATGAAGTCACCAACTTTGAAGTAAAAATCAGGGTATTGAAAGAATCTTACACCGATTTGGAAAACGAAAAACAACCTGGCATGTCTCCTTTCCGCCCAGGCATGTCAGCTTCTGTGGATATTAAAACCAAAACTGTAGAGAATGTACTTTCAGTTCCTTTGCAAGCCGTTACCACTCGCGACTTAAACAAGGATGAGGACAAAGACAAAGAAAGGAAAAACGAAAAACGAAAAACGGAAGAAGACGAGCAAGAATATCAGGAAGCTAACAGTGGAAAGAAAGACAAAGAGAGAATTGAAGAATGTGTTTTTGTGAATAAAAACGGTACTGCTGTGAGAAAAGTAGTGAAAACTGGTATCCAGGATAGTGAGTACATACAACTGCTGGAAGGCCTCGAAAAAGGCGAAGAAGTGGTAACTGGCCCCTACACTGCCGTTTCCAAAGAATTGAAAGAGGACGACAATCTAGAGATAGTAGACGAAGAAGAACTCTATAAAGGTTTCGGTAAAGATTAATTCCCTTGCCATATATACTCAACATAGAAACAGCCACAAAGGTGTGCTCCGTAGCATTAGGCTATGGCGGCAAGGTGATTGTCCTTCGTGAAAACCGAGATGAAATAATTGAAGGTGGCGAGAAGTACTCCCATGCTGAGCTACTTGCGGTTTATATCAAGGATGTTCTCAATGAGGCCGGCATAAAACCCCAACAATTGAATGCAGTGGCTGTGAGCCAGGGCCCAGGGTCTTATACTGGCCTCCGTATAGGTGTGGCTTCTGCCAAAGGCTTGTGCTACGCGTTGGGTATTCCCTTGATAGCAGTAGACACTTTGAAATCAATGGCTAACTTGATTAAAGACACCAAGCATGTGGCTTTGGTAGCTGAAAGAAACCCCAATCTTCTATTCTGCCCTATGATAGATGCACGAAGAATGGAAGTGTATGCCGCTTTTTATGATTTGTCCCTGAATGAGTATCGCGCCACCCAAGCAGATATAATCGATGAAAATTCTTACAAAGAAATCATAGCTGAAAGGCCTGTCTTTTTCTTTGGTGATGGCATGGCTAAATGTAAGACTATATTAGCCAGTCGCCCAAATACCTATTTTGTGGATAAGTTCTATCCTTCAGCTTCGGGCATGTTCAAACTGGCACAGGAATTATACAAGGAAAAGAAATTTGTAGATACTGCCTATTTCGAACCGTTCTACCTAAAGGAATTTCAGGCTACAGTGGCTAAGAAGTTAGTATAAGTTACAGGAGACAGAAGTTAAAATTCAAGCTCCAGAGGAGCGGCATATTAGTAACCAAAAAAGCCGCCTAAACACAAAAAACGCCGTAGGTGAGATATAATAATCCTAAAACTAAGACCTAAGAGCTATTGCTGGTGCGCCTTCTGCTTCTTGTACATCAGGTAACCCACTACTCCAAGGGCAATATAGGGTACGGTCATAAGGTAAAGGATAGCATTATTGAGACCCATGCCAAAGGTCCGTTCACCATCATGCATATTGGTTTCCACAACAGCCTGGCACATAGAACATTGCGCCAAAGCATCTTGTCCCGCAAAAACCAATACCATCATCAATGCTAAAAGTCCTATCCTTTTCATACCGCAAATTTAGGCAATCTTACTCAATATTGGGTCTCTATTATTTCCTTAAGCTTATCGTAATCCTCCTTCTCACGCTGCTGCATAGAGTTTTTCATAAATGGCAGCATCGACTTGAACACAAAGCCTTTGCCCTCGGTAGTTGTAGTTGATGTCACTTGCGTTTTATCCCCCTTATCCTCAAACTCTATCCTAGTGCTTGAAGAGAAAAATTTACTATCCAGGTCAAAAGAAAAATACTCATCCCATTCTACCCCAGTTATCGTCTCTTCAAACTCATACAACTCACCTCCTTCTTCAAACATCATTTTATACTTGTTTCCCACACCGTCGGGGTCTCCACTTTCACTAATCACCTCTATTGATTTAAAACCTGTCAGCCAATCATCCAATATCTCAACATCCATAAAAGCATCATAGGTATCTTCAATCGGTTTTTCAATGGTTACCGTATACTCAGTTTTTACGGAATCAATAAATATACCCACCAGCCAAAAGGCTATGAGTAATACCATTACCCCCCCTACCAAAAATTTTAATGCTTTCATAATCGGTTCGTTTTTTATGTTTAGTCTCTAGGTTTATAAGTCCTGGTTGACTTTAAGTCGTCATACTTATAACTCTCCACTTTTATTTTGCTTCCCTTATCATTGTAAAAGGTGAACTTCCCATGCTTTTGACCCACAACATATTCCCCTTCGCACTCTTTACGGCCATTATCATAACCCACAGTCCAGCTTCCATCCATTATTCCATCTTTATAAGTAATCGCAGACTGTTTATTTCCATTCTCATACCAAGTAATCCACACCCCATTCTTTTGCCCATCAACGTACTTCCCTTTCTCCTTTGGATATTCATTCTCATAATATGACTCAAACTCACCAACATTCACTCCATCCATCTTCTCACCTATTTCTTTCTTATTGCCATTTTTATACATAAAAACATACTCTCCCTCTATCTCTCCATCCAGGTAAGTCGCTTTGCTTTCCACCTTTCCATTATCAAACCAAGTGGTCCACTTTCCATTCTTCTCTCCTATGTTATACTCTCCTTCGCTGGCTTTCTTGCCGTTCTCGTGCCACTCTGTCCATTTGCCCTGGCGCAATTCGTTCTCCAAAACACCTTCAGACTTTTTTTTCTTTTTAGCGTCATCCCAATATTCAACCGCCTTTTCTTGTGCAAAAGCACTCATGCTGCTTGCAGCCAATAAAACTGCAACTATACTCTTTATCATAATCTAAAATTATTATTTTGGTTGGGTTTCAAAGATATAACGATTTAATAGATATTAGGGTATGGGCATTGATGACTTCAAAGGTAAACTGGTATATACCGTAAATGGGCAAAAAGCAGAACTGGTATTTACAGCTGGTGAGCCAGCAAAAAATGCAGATGTAGAAATCACGAGCATAGCAGATAATATAGGCAAGGATGCTTACCGACTAAAAGTTAAACTTAAAGCCCTTAAGCCATTTGAAATAAAAGAACTTACCCTGCAAACCGATGTGCGATACAAGAATGGGGAGAAAGTGTTCGTAAACGGTTTTCAGTCATGGACAGAAACAAAAGAGTATATGCTGGATGAAAAGATAGAGAAACTAAGCAAGCTGGTTTGGGCCATGATGAGCTATTATGGTGACTATACCTTCTATCCCTACACAGAGGAGCCAGGTTACTTTCATGGCTTTACCTATTCTTATCTGAGAAAAGTAAACAAGGAATTCTTTTTCGTGGGTTCTCTGAATGAAAATTCTGGCTATACCATTATTGAGCACAAAACCCCCGAAAACCTACTTTGTATCAGAAAAGACTGTGCAACGGTTTTGGTTAAAACAGAATATGATGCTTTTGACCTGATTATAGCAGAAGCGGAAGAAAGACAGGTGTTTGATTATTACTACCAGAATGGCAACTGGCCCAAGCCCAGAGTAAAACCCACAACAGGCTGGACAAGCTGGTATTACCACTATACTGATATCAGTGAGAAAATAGTGCTGGACAACCTGAAAGCTTTCAAACAAAAAGGCATACCTATTGATATCTTTCAGATAGATGATGGCTTTCAAAACGCAGTAGGCGATTGGCTCAACGCCAATGAAAAATTCCCTAACGGGATGAAAGCCATTGCTGATGCTGTTCATGACGACGGTTATAAAGCTGGTTTATGGTTGGCTCCTTTTATTTGCGAGTACAAATCAGATATTTTCAAAAACAACCCTGGTTGGTTACTCACCTACGATGAAGAAACCCCGGTAAAGGTAGGGTTCAACCCTAATTGGGGTGGCATTAGTCATGGCTCTTACTATGCACTGGATTTTTATAACCCCAATGTAAAGGAGTATTTGAAAAAAGTATTTAATACCGTTCTTAATGATTGGGGTTTTGATATGGTGAAGCTGGACTTTCTTTTTGCAGCAGCTATCATTCCCCAACACAACAAAAGCCGCGGGCAAGTTATGAGCGAGGTAATGCGCTTTTTAAACGAAGTGTGTGGAGATAAACTTATCTTGGGCTGTGGGGTTCCTTTGGGGCCTTCCTTTGGGCAGGTCGATTACTGCCGCATTGGCTGTGACATGGGACTTGGATGGGAGTTAAAGTCGGGCAAAATGGCCAATATGCGAGAGAGTATTTCAACCGTGAGTTCCATCAAAGATAGCATCCATCGCAGGCATTTGAATAGAAATGTATTCCTGAACGATCCTGATGTTTTCATCCTTCGCAAGAAAAAGAATAAACTAAAAGACAATCAGAAGCACACGCTCTTTCTCATCAATCACCTCTTTGGTGGATTGGTATTCACTTCTGATAACATCTCCGAGTACGATGAAGAGACCCTAGACCTATACATAGCTGCTTTCCCACACAGAGACAAGACAGTCCATTCAGCCTACTCTAATGACGACTTATATGAAATTGAGTTTAGTATTGGTAATAGCAAATACATACTATTTACCAACCTTTCAGGCAAAAAACGTTTGGCTAAACTTCCTGGAGGCAAATACTATTATCGTGAGTTGGGTTTCATTACAGGCCACTCTAATACCGAATTAGAAAGCTATCAATCCCGATGCTTCCTTCAAGTCCCTGAAGAGCCTTACCAAGTGGCGGGTAGCAGCATACACATTTTCCCAGGCAGCGAAGTAGGAGATATACTAGTTGAAGAAGGCAAAATAGACGTATCCTTATTGCCAAACACTATGAGAAATGGTACTATTTACATCACCGTCCCAGATGATGTCAGGCGCTTAACGGTGAATGGAAAAGAAAGGCCCACCGAAGTAATTTACGGGGTAAAGCTCATTAAAGTAGAAGTCTAGCCTCTTACTATCAGTACTGGTATATCCAACGCATGGCGCACCGCATCTACCGTAGTACCGAATATAAGGTCTTTAATGATTTTATGCCCATGGGCTCCCATCACCAATAAGTCGGTATCAAACTCATTTACCAATTTAGGGATACTCTTTTTAGGGTTACCAAAACCAATTTTCACCGAGGCCTTGTACCCCATTCCTCTCAACCTTTCGGCATATTCCTCAAGGTTTTTACCATCTTCAGAAGTTTCGTAGTCTTTTATTTCGTCTCCCATCATGTGGGCACCTGCTGTCTCTACCACATGGACTAATAAAAACTCCGTGTCCTCCTTACCCAAAGCCAATGCATGGTTCAAGATAGCATCATCAGTCTTACTGAAATCAATAGCCATAGCTATCTTCTTGTACTCGGGTCTTACAGTTTCTGTCTGCACTTCGTTCACTCCACCGTGAGGTAATTGTATTGGCCTATTCAGGAACTTCAAAACAAATGGCCTGAAAGTTATCCATACCAGCAAAAATGCAAAACCTAAAGATATTGGCACAACAGTCAACCACAAAACTGTAGGATTAGATGATGCCTGCAGCCATCCAACTATTTCTTCATATACTAGCTTAGCATTGAGTATCACCACAATGGCTGCACTCAACCATGCTCCAATCTTCACAGCGGTGCCAATGGCAAAAACACCCATCCTTTGTTTATCACTCACAAAATGTATGAGTGGAATAATGGCAAAACCCAATTGAAGGCTTAAAACCACCTGGCTCAATATCAACAACTCATTGGTAGACTCTTCACCAAACACCAGGATGGTAAACAGGGCAGGAGCAATGGCAATCAATCGCGTAAGCATTCTTCTCAACCAAGGCTGTATCCTTAAATTAAGGTACCCTTCCATCACTATCTGCCCCGCCAATGTACCAGTAAGAGTAGAACTCTGTCCAGCTGCAATCAGCGCAATAGCAAACATCAATGGCGCTAGCTTAGTACCTAGTATCGACTCCAAAAAGTGATGAGCATCTTGAATTTCGGCTACTTCATACATGCCATGTTTAAAAAAGGTAGCAGCCGCCAAAACAAGAATAGCGGCATTCACAAAAAAAGCCAGATTAAGAGCGATAGCAGTATCAATAAAATTGAACTTGATAGCCTTGCGCATTGCTTTTTCCGTCCTCTCAAACTTGCGTGTTTGCACCAATGATGAGTGCAAATACAAATTGTGTGGCATAACAGTTGCGCCAATAATACCAATAGCGATATAAAGGGCCGTACTATCAGGAATAGAAGGCTTAAAGCCAGAAACTATACCACTTATAGATGGCTCGGCCAATACCATTTCAATCACAAAGGCTACTCCAATCACTGCTACTAACGCAAGAATAAATGCCTCCATTTTTCGCATACCTTGATTGATAAGGAAAAGTAAAAGGAAAGTATCGAGCACTGTGATACAAACACCCCATATCAATGGGATATCAAACAACAGTTGTAAACCTATCGCCATGCCTAGCACTTCTGCCAGGTCACAAGCTGCTATGGCTATCTCGGCCAAGATATACAGCATGAAATTTACAACCGGAGAGTAAGTCTCTTTTGAAGCCTGGGCTAAGTCACGCCCACTCACGATACCCAACCTTGCACATAAACTCTGTAGCAATAATGCCATTAGGTTGGACATGAGCAGTACCCATATTAGTTTATACCCATATTGACTACCACCTGCAATATCAGTCGCCCAGTTGCCTGGGTCCATGTAGCCCACGCTAATCAGATAGGCAGGCCCAAGAAAAGCAAACAACTTTCTCCACAGCCCTTTCTTTTTGCTAGTATCTACAGATCCATGCACTTCCTCCAGTGATTTACTGCTATGTTGTTGCTTCCCCATTCAGGATTTTGTAATTTTTAGGCAAATCTAAAAATTTGTTTTGATTTATATAAACTAATCTCCTGCATACACTATAATTAAATCCAAAGCCGACATACTTATACAAACCTTACAGAATTTTACCATTTTTGTGGGGATGATAAGAGCCATTACCATTTTTACTTTTCTCTTGCTTGGCATAAATGCTGAGGGACAGCTACCTACGGTTATGCTATCAGATGAGACTATTACCATTAACCTAAAGGACGGCACTGTGATGGAATTGCCTGTAAAATCATTTCTAGAAGCCAGTGAAGGTAAAGGCAGGGTAAAATATAAAATGGCTGCTTTTGATTTTGAGTATGAAACGGTTAGAACCTGCAAGGATATCGAAATCAGCAGCCTGCAAGAAGGTATAGATGGATTTACGCTCTTCGGTAAACTAAAAGGGGCTAATTGCGACTGTCGCTTTGAATTTTTTGTCAGCAAATGGGCGGATAACGAGGTTTACTTCAATGCCAAGGTCTCAGACCCTAAAATCAATCGACTTATCTTTAAGTTTAAAAAAAGGAGAAATGAGAATTTCCTGGGTTTCGGAGAGCAAGGCTCTTATTATAACCTGACCGGGCATAAATTCCCCATCTTTTGTGAGGAACAGGGCCTGGGTAGGGGGGATAAAAAAATCACCAGCCTTACCAAAATGGCTGGAGCCGCTGGCAATGCTTATACTAGCTACAAGCCTATCCCCTTTTTCATGACAGACTGTCAACGTGGTATGTTTTTAGAAAACACTGAATACCTAGAATACGATTTGAGCCAACCCGAAATGGTGGAAATAAAAGTTTGGAACGATAAAATCGATGGTTGGATTTGGCAAGGAGAACCAAAGCAAGTTTTAGAAAGTTACACCGCCCGAACTGGCCGCATGCCAAAACTACCTGACTGGGCTTATGGCACCTGGCTGGGCCTGCAAGGTGGTACAGAAAAAGTAACCAAAATAGTAGATGATGCCCTTAAGGCGGGCAACCCAATTACGGCCATTTGGATACAAGATTGGGTAGGCAAACGCAAAACCCGCGTTGGTTCTCGTCTCTGGTGGAAGTGGGTTCCTGATGAAAAGAGCTATCCGAACATTAAGCAGTTTAATACTGATATGAATGCTAAAGGGGTGAAGGTTTTGGCCTATATCAATTCTTTCCTGGCTGATGAAGGACCTATGTTTGAAGAAGCAAAAAGTAAAGGTTACCTGGTAAAAAATCAGAAAGGCGAAGACTATGAGTTGGCCACAGGTGGTTTTAAAGCCTACCTGGTAGACTTGACCAATCCTGAAGCTTTTGAGTGGCTCAAGAATATCATTAAGACCAACTTAATTGGTAACGGCTTCTCTGGCTGGATGGCTGATTTTGGGGAATGGCTTCCAATGGATGCTAAACTGCATTCAGGCGCCAACCCAATGAGTTATCATAATCGCTACCCCGTGGAATGGGCTAGGCTAAATCGAGAGGCTATTCAAGAAACCGGTAAGGAGAATGAAATAGTCTTCTTTAGTCGCTCGGGGTTTGGATATTCCAGCAAATACTCCACCCTGTTTTGGGCTGGAGACCAAATGGTAAGCTGGGGCCAAAACGATGGTCTACCATCAGCTATTAACTGTTTGCTAACCAGTGGGCTTAGCGGAATGGCTCTCAACCACTCCGATGTCGGTGGTTATACTACTGTTACCCTTCCTTTTTGGAAAAATGTGAGAAGCAGAGAACTTTTCTATCGCTGGGCTGAAATGGCTGTATTCACTCCTGTATTTCGCACTCATGAAGGCTTGAAACCAGAGAAAAATTACCAATTTTATAATGATGCAGAGGGACAGGAGTTCTTTGCTAAAATGGGCAAAATGCATTTGGCCTTGAAAGGCTACTTCAAACATCTTGGCCAAGAAGCAGCCGAAAAAGGTTTGCCCGTAGTGCGCAGCCCATTTCTTGACAACTATACACCTAAATATCTTTCTCAGCAATGGTACACCTTTTTGGTTGGTGAAGACCTATTGGTACATCCGGTAGTTGAAAAAGGTACGGATAAAGTTTTAGGTTATTTCCCATTGGGTGAATGGGAGAGCGTATGGACAGGTGGCACTATTAATGGTGGTGACCAGGTACTAGTAGATGCACCTCTTGGAAAACCCGCAGTATATGTTCGTGTGGGTGGCCAGTGGAGTGAAAGCATCAAAAAAGCCTTGCGCTCAGTGAAATAATTCCACTTTTATTTTCGTTGTTCTTATAACACCTATGAAACGAAAATTAAAACGTATAAGCCTTTGGCTTCTGGCATTGATATTTACAGTATTCATAATCGGACTATTGATACCGCAATCTTATGTAATGCCAGTTGAAGGAGCCTCCCGAGGTGATTATAATCAAGAATCATTTTGGTATTACCCATGGGGTAAGTCTGTTACGCATAAAGGTGTGGATATATTCGCGAGAGAAGGTAAAAACGTGCTTTCAGCCACACATGGTATGGTGGTTTTCAATGGAATTATGGGTAGGGGCGGAAAGGTGTTGCTAGTCTTAGGCCCAAAGTGGAGATTGCATTATTATGCGCACCTGAAAGAAAGCAAGGTCTCAACGTTTGATTTTGTAAAAAAAGGTACAACAATTGGTACGGTAGGCTCGTCAGGCAATGCCGCTGGAAAGTCACCTCACCTTCATTACACCATCCTCACCATGATACCTTATCCATGGAATGCCGATAGTAAGCATCAACCCCACATGAAAATGTGGTATATCAACCCTACTCCATTGCTTAATGGCAGTTGAGAAATAGGCATAAAAAAAGGAGCACTAAGCTCCTTTCAAAAATTACTATATGCTAATTAATAGTCGTTTCTTGGGGCTCTTTCTTCCCTGGGCTTTGGAGGCCTTGCTTCGTTTACCCTCATAGTACGACCTTGCAATTCAGTTCCGTCAAGAGCATCGATTGCAGCTTGTCCTTCACCATCGTTAGGCATTTCAACAAACCCAAAACCTTTTGAGCGACCTGTAAACTTGTCAATGATAATTTTTACGCTTTCAACCTGTCCGTGTTGGCTAAAAGCATCTTTCAATTGTGACTCCTCTAAATGATAGTGGAGATTTCCTACGTAAATGTTCATGTTATAAGTGAGAATTAGGGATTTAGATTGGATTGGATTAATCTTCGCAAATACAAAATGGAAGACATTAATATTTGCAAAAAGTTGTTGGTCTTAATAAGTATATTAAAGTGTTATTACAATACAAAGATAGGAATATTCCGCAATCGCCCATTAAACGGTCATAATTTCGCTTTCTTTCCGCTCTAGATGTCTATCTGCCTTAGTGGTGTATGTATTGGTTAGTTCCTGCACATCATTCTCTGCATCTTTTCCCAAATCTTCAGAAAGACCCTTCTTCACAAGGTCTTTTATATAATCGTTCGCCTCCTTCCTCGCCGTCCTGATAGATACCTTGCAATGCTCTAATTCAGTACGTGATTGCTTCACTAATTCTTTCCTACGCTCCTCTGTTAATGGCGGAACATTAATACGTATCAAATTACCATCGTTGGCTGGAGTGAGCCCCAGATTGGCATCAATTATAGCTTTCTCTATGTCTTGCAACATTTGTTTCTCAAAAGGCTGAACAACCAATGTTCTTGCATCTGAAGTATTAACGTTCGCTACATTCTTTAGGGGTTGATTAGTGCCATAGTAAGCCACTACAACACTATCAAGCATCATTGGGCTTGCCTTACCTGCCCTCACTTTCTGCAATTCAACTTCAAGATGTTTGATTGCGCCTTCCATTTGCTCTTTGGCGCTATCGATAGCAAATTTTACTTCTTCGTCCATATCCTTTATGATTTAGGAGGCGAAAGGTATAAAAAATATGTTTTTGTTGATATAGTGGCTGTTAGGCATCCACCAGTGTGCCGATACGCTCACCATTGAGCACCTTTGCAAGATTACCTTGCTTGTTCATGTCAAACACGATAATCGGCAGTTTATTCTCGTTACAAAGTGTAAAGGCTGTAAGGTCCATTACATTCAGCCCGCGCTCATATACCTCATTAAAAGTGATGGTATCAAACTTAACTGCACTTGCATCTTTCTCTGGGTCAGCGGAGTAAATACCATCTACTCGAGTACCTTTAAGAATAACGTCCGCCTCAATCTCAATAGCCCTAAGTGAAGCCGCTGAGTCTGTTGTGAAATATGGATTGCCGGTACCAGCCCCGAAAATCACTACACGCCCTTTTTCCAAATGCCTGATAGCTTTTCTCCTGATAAAAGGCTCGGCCACTTCCTCCATCTTTATCGCTGTTTGAAGCCTGGTTTGTACCCCTATAGCCTCTAAAGCTGCTTGCAACGCCATCCCGTTAATTACGGTAGCCAACATACCCATGTAGTCACCCTGTACCCTATCCATGCCACCTTGAGACGCTTGCACTCCCCTAAATATATTTCCACCACCAATCACAACACCTACTTGAACTCCATTATCAACGGCAACTTTAATATCCTGTGCATATTGACTAATTCGGTTGTTATCTATTCCAAATTGTTGATCCCCCATAAGGGCTTCACCGCTTAGCTTAAGTAGTATCCTATTGTATTTCATGTGGTTATATGGTAGCTTTTGTTTTAGTTCGGGCAAAAAAAATGGGGAATTAAATAATTCCCCATTCTCGTTATTTTTAGTTGGCGAGTGAAATTCTTTTGAACCCTGTAACTGTCAACTCTTTATCTTGTTCTTGTAAATATTGCCTGATGCTCTTCTTGTTCTCTCGAATAAATGCTTGGTTAAGCAAGGTGCTTTCTTTAAAGAACTTACCTAACTTACCTTGAGCTATCTTGTCAAGCATATCAGCCGGCTTGCCTTCTTGGGCAGCAAGCTCACGGCCAATCTCCAATTCCTTGTCGATTACATTCTGTGGCACGTCATCTTTATCAACTGCTACCGGAGCCATAGCTGCAACTTGCATTGCCATTTCTTTTGCTATCTCAGCAAAACCATCTTTATTCAATCCAACTATTGAAGCTATCTTATTTCCTGGGTGGTTGTAAGCAACTACATGTGCAGCTTCTACAACCTCATAGCCAGACACTTCAATCTTCTCACCTATCTTACCTATTTCGTTGGTAACGGCATCAGTCACTGATTTACCATTAAGGTCAAGCTCAAGAAGCTCTTCAAGGCTAGCTGGGTTTTTCTCAATGGCTAAGTCTACAATACTATTAGCAAATTCACCAAAAGCATCGTTCTTAGCAACGAAATCTGTTTCGCAGTTTACTACTACTAATACTCCTCTAGAACTATCTGCAGTAGTCTTGCCAATAACTAATCCTTCTGAAGCTTCACGGTCAGACCTCTTAGCCGCAACTTTCTGGCCTTTCTTTCTTAAAATATCTACTGCTGCTTCAAAATCACCATTCGCTTCAACAAGTGCATTTTTGCAGTCCATCATACCTGCGCCTGTCTGTTGTCTTAATTTATTTACGTCTGCTGCTGTAATTGCCATTTTAAATCTTTACTAAACTATAGTTATAATTAAGCTTTTTCTTCTTCTCTTTTCTTTGTCTTTTTCTCCAATGCTTCATCCATCTTGCCTTCTACTTCTTCGGCTGCGGCTTCCACATCTTTGCCTTTACTTGCCTTTCTCTCAGCCAAGCCTTCAGTAATAGCATCAGCTACGGAAGATACAACCAACTCGATTGACTTAGCTGCGTCATCGTTAGCAGGAATAGCAAAATCAACTTCATTTGGGTTTGAGTTTGTATCAACCACACCAAATGTTGGGATGTTTAGCTTATGAGCTTCAGCAACCGCGATGTGCTCTTTTGAAATATCAACGATAAATAACGCTGCTGGTAACCTGTTAAGGTCGGCAATGCTACCGAAATCTTTTTGTAATTTCTCTTTCTGACGCCCCAACATCAACCTTTCTTTCTTAGAAACGTTGTCCATGGTGCCGTCATTCGACATTTTTTCAAGCATTCCCATTTTTCTAACCGCTTTGCGGATAGTTGCAAAGTTAGTGAGCATTCCACCTGGCCAACGCTCCACTACAAAAGGCATATTCACCCTACCAGCATGCTCAGCAATAATGCTTTTAGCTTGCTTTTTGGTACCTATGAAAAGTATCTTTTTTCCTGACTTAGCGATTTGCTTCATAGCAGCAGCTGCTTCATCTAGCTTGGCGATAGTTTTGTTCAGGTCAATGATGTGGATGCCATTCTTCTCCGCGAAAATATACGGCGACATTGCTGGATTCCACTTTCTTTTCAAGTGTCCGAAGTGAACACCTGCGTCTAGAAATTGCTCGAATTTTTTGTTATCTGACATTGAGATATTACTAAGATTTCTAAAATATTAACGTTTGCTGAACTGGAAGCGTTTCCTTGCTTTCTTCTGTCCAAATTTCTTTCTTTCAACCATTCTTGGGTCACGGGTTAGGTAACCTTTAGCCTTAAGAGCAGGGCGATTTTCTTCGTTGTACTCAACCAAAGCTCTTGAAATAGCAAGCCTAATAGCTTCAGCCTGTCCGCTGATACCACCACCCCTTACATTGGCTTTAACATCAAAGTTGCCCGCTTCGCTCACAACTTCAAATGGATCCATTAAGGTTTTCTGCAATAACGGAGATGGAAAAAACTCTTTATAGTCTTTATTGTTCACAACCACATTGCCCTTTCCTTTGCTAATGTATATACGGGCGATAGCTGTCTTCCTTCTACCTAAGGTATTGATAACTTCCATGAAATTATTTTAAAGAATTAATGTCGAATTGTTTTGGTTGTTGACCTTCATGACCATGCTCACCACCTACATACACATATAGGTTTCTGTAAAGTTGGCTACCCAATTTATTTTTTGGCAACATCCCTTTCACTGCTTTCTCAATCAGCCTCTCAGGGTGTTTGCGCAATACTTCAGCAGGATTGGTAATCCTTTGCCCACCTGGGTAACCTGTGTAGTGGATAATGTTTCTATCTTCCCACTTAGCACCTGTAAGTTTTACCTTCTCAGCGTTCAAAACGATTACGTTATCACCGCAATCAGCATGAGGGGTGAAGTTTGTCTTGTGCTTTCCACGAAGTAGCTTGGCAACTTTAGAAGCTAAACGGCCTAAAACCTGGCCTTCAGCATCTACCACCAACCACTCTTTATTTGCAGTTTCCTTGTTAGCAGAAACGGTCTTATAACTCAATGTATCCACAGCTTTCAGTTAATATTGTGGTTTATAAATGTCCTATTCCCCTAAAATTTGGGGCTGCAAAGTTAAAACTAATTTTCTAATTGTGCAATGGAACTGAAAGGAATTATTTAACCACTCCAAGCTCTTTACCTATTTTCTCAAAAGCGGCTACTGCCTTATCTAAATGCTCAGTTTCATGGGCGGCTGAAATTTGCACTCTTATCCGGGCTTGCCCCTTGGCAACTACGGGGTAGAAAAAGCCTATTACATATATGCCTTCTTGCAACAGTTTATCAGCGAAGATTTGTGAGACTTTAGCATCGTACAGCATGATGGGCACAATTGGTGAGTCACCCTCCTTAATATCAAAACCCGCCTTGCGAATACCTTTTTTAAAATATTGGGTGTGGCTTTCCAATTTGTCTCTTAGTTCCGTAGTGGAACTTAATAGGTCAAAAACCTGGATAGCAGCGCCAACTATCGAAGGTGCCAAAGAGTTAGAGAACAAATAGGGCCTCGAGCGTTGGCGCAACATATCTATTATCTCTTTCTTACCGCTGGTGAAGCCTCCCATTGCACCGCCTAATGCCTTACCCAGAGTACTGGTAATAATGTCCACCCTACTCATCACACCATTATACTCTGCACTACCGCGCCCGGTTTTACCGATAAAACCCGTTGCATGACTATCGTCTACCAACACTAGGGCATTGTATTGCTCGGCAAGGTCACATATCTTATCCAGTTTGGCTATATCTCCATCCATACTGAATACACCATCAGTGATGATAATTCTATGGCGTTGAACTTGAGATTGCTTCAATTGCTCTTCCAGGTCAGCCATATTGCTATGCTTGTAACGATAACGGGCAGCTTTACATAGCCTTACACCATCTATAATAGAGGCATGGTTTAATTCATCCGAAATCAATGCATCTTCAGGGCCGAAAAGCGGTTCAAATACACCCCCATTTGCATCAAAGCAGGCTGCATATAATATAGTATCCTCCATTCCTAGAAATGAAGATATCTTTTCTTCCAGGGTTTTATGGATATCCTGCGTACCACAGATAAACCTGACCGACGACATGCCATAGCCATGGGTATCTAATGCGCTCTTTGCAGCTTCAATCACTTTCGGGTGTGATGAAAGCCCCAGGTAGTTATTAGCACAGAAATTAAATACCGTTTTCCCTTTTACCTTTATCTCGGCGCCTTGCGGACTAGTAATTATCCTTTCTCTCTTATATAGTCCTGCTTCTTCAATTGATTGTAATTCCTTTTGTAAAAACTTTTGGTAGTCTCCCAGCATGTTATTGGTTGGTTTATCTTATCAGTTTAACATCTCCCTTATATCGGTGATTCTCTCCAGTGTAATCCCTCACTACAATATCGTATTGATATATTCCATTTTGCACAGGCTCACCCGTTTTCATATGGGTTCCATCCCAAAAAATATTTTGATAGTCCATTGTCCAAAAAATTTCCTCCCCCCAGCGATTAAATATCCTCATTCGCCATTCGATAATACCCACTCCATTTCCATAAAACTCATCGTTTATTTGGTCATCATTCGGGGTAAATGCATTCGGAACATAAAAAGCAAACGTAGGCGTAACAACTACTACCATCTCAGCTGTATCAAGGCATCCATATTGATTCTCAACGATTTCCACCACAGTATAATGCCCTGTATCAGGATACTCATGGGTAAAATTCCTTTGACTGGACGAAGCCCCGTCACCTAATGAAAAATCGAATGTGGTTGCTCCAATGGATTCATCGGCAAACTCAACAAATGGATAAATCACATCAACAACAGGCGGTGTGGCAGCAAACTTAGCCGTAGGCTTCGGAAATACAGTAATCACATCCGTTTGTGTCACGGTGTCCCTACAACCATAGGTTGAGACCACATATAGACTAATATCATAAACGCCATCATTAGTATAGGTGAATGTTGGGAAGCGCTGTGAGGTAACACCCGCACCTAGATTCCAACCCCAATTGGTAATTGAACCAGAAGAAATAGTAGACTCATCAGTAAAGCTAACCGTTAAAGGCTTACAACCTTCATCTGGGTCAAAAGAGAAATTGGCTATTGGCAATGGATACACCGTGGCTTGTTTTATAATTGTATCTGCACAGCCTTGATTAGACTCGGCGATGAGCTGCACCGTATAGGTATCTTCAGCAGCATACAAATGTGTTGGTGAACTATCATTCGAGAAGGTTGCATCACCAAAATCCCAGATAAACAAACTTATGCTGTCAGCATCAATTTCAGACAGGTTCACAAATGAGGTACTGTCATTCAAACACACATTGTCCAAATCAAAATCTGCTTCAGGTGTTGCATAAACCGCAATATTCCTAAAAGTTGAATGGCTACATCCATTGGTTGTTGTAGCTGTAAGCTCTACACTGTAAAATCCAGGTTGTGGGTAAGAAAAGGCAGGGTTTTGCTGAGTAGATGTATTGCCCGCATAATCAAAATCCCACAGCCATTCGTCTACCACATCGCCAAGGACCGTACTCATATCAGTAAACGATGTGGCATTGCCCGTACAGGCAGTATCAAAGGTGAATGACGCAGTTGGATTAGGGTATATTATTACCTGTTGTATCAATCCACCATAGCAACCATTGTCATCTGTCACGGTTAAGTCAACATCATAAACCCCCGGTGTAAAATAGGTGAAGTTAGGGCTTGGCAAAGAACTAGTCGAGTTAGGCAGGGCGGGTATATTAGCAAAATCCCCGAAATCCCATTGATACGTTGTGATAGTACCACCGCCATTCACACTAGTATTGGTAAATGCTATCTGCGTATCCTCACATCCATCATTATAGGTAAAGTTTGCCGTTGGTGGTACATTCACAAGTATATCCTGTGTAGTGTCACTTGAACAACCATTAGCGGTAGAAACTGTAAGCATCACTGAAAAGCTACCATCTGTGCCATAGGTATACACTGGGTTTTCATCGGTTGATGTGCCATTGGTAGGTGGGTCTCCGAAGCTCCAACTCCAATCGGTAATAGTTCCGCCAAGGGCTATAGTAGATTGATTCCAAAAATAAGCTGGTAAGCCCAGACAGGTATTATTAAAATCAAAGTCTGCCACGGGAGTAGGATTAACAGTTACATATATGGTAGTATCATGCACACACCCTTGGTCTGATGTAGCTGTTAGTGTCACAGGCAATTGCCCAATGTTGGTAAATGTAAATGATGGATTTGCACCTACATCTGTTCCTTCTCCTGCAAAATCCCAGGCAAGGCTGGCAATGGTGCCAGTTGCAATATTAGATATGTCAGTAAAGTCAGTTGTTTGCCCCTCACACACAGTAGTTGCAGTAAATTCTACATGAGGCCTTGGATATACTGTAACATCAATTGTGGTATCATGAACACAACCGCTATTTGATGTTACTTCCAAAGTTACCGGATGCACCCCGGCGATAGGAAAATTAAATGTGGGATTTAACCCGGTGTTAGACCCATAACCATTGAAATCCCAATCACGGCTTACTAATGTGCCTAAGGTGATAGAGCTTGCATCTGTAAAGTTAGTGGCAGTGCCCAAGCATCCATCCATAAATGTAAAGTCAACATCTGGGGCATAATTCACAAATATGCTTATTGTGGTGTCATGCACACAGCCCTGGTCTGATGTTGAACTCAATTGAACATCATGTGCACCCGCAACAGGAAAAGTGAAGCTAGGGTCAGTTTGATTAGAGTTTCCAAAGCCATCAAAATCCCATGTAGTTGAAGTGATTGTTCCTTGACTAATCGAAGTGCCATTAGTAAACACTGTAGGATTACCCTCACATACCGCAGGGGCGCTAAATGCAGACAATGGGGCTGGGTCAACAGTTACAGGTAAAGTCGTGTCATGAGGACAATTATTATCCGAATATATGGTTAAATTAATCTGATGGGTACCTGCAACGGGAAACGCAAAGGTGGGATTAACATCAGACGAACTGCCATAACCGGCAAAACTCCAGGAGTAAGTATCCAAGCTTCCACTGCTGATATTTGATGCATCCGTGAAGGCCGTTGGTGTGTTTACACATGCTGTTGTTGCTGTAAAGTTGACGTACGGCACTGGATTAACTACCAAGTCAGTAGTGCCAGGCTGGCTTTGGCAACCCATTACCGTAACTATTAATTGGTAAGTTCCTTCCATCGCCTCTGAAGCATTTGGCAAGCTAGGGTTTTGGTCTGTTGATGTGAAACCATTTGGTCCTGTCCAGCTATATGTAGCACCTGGAATAGCTGGACCTGATAAAGTCACCTCCAAACCAGGGCAGATAGGGCCATTATTTGAAACCGTTGGAGCTGGGTTGGGTGTAAAAGTTATAGTACCTTCATTAACCGTAAGACTGGTTACCACCGTACCAGGCTGCCCTGGCTGTGCCCCGTAAGAAGTGTTATCTGATAGTGTTCCATTAGGTCCTCCAGCAACTGAAGTAGTAACACTACCGGGAACCGAACCCTGTGAAACCCAAATGGCACCGCCACCACCACCGGCGCCAGTGCCATGCCCAGTAGTACTGCAACTTCCCCCTTCACCACCTACGGCATTAGCATTGAGCGTACCTGTAATTGTACCAGTGCTTAATAAAATCGTTCCTCCTGCGCCACCACCACCAGAGCCGTCACTACCAGCTAAAAAAGTTTGGTCAAGCCCGTTACTTATAATTTGCTGCCCATTGCCCGCTATAGTACCAGCATCAATAAGCACAATACCTCCACCATTGGTACCAGCTGAACCGTAATTACTTCCATCATTCTGATGGCCACCACCGCCGCCGCCGCCCAAGAATATCCTGCTTGCCGCATTGCTGTAGGTCATTGCTAAGCCACCACGCCCGCCTATATCAATAATAGGGCATCCATTCCATTGGTTACCACCATTACCACCAAGGCCACCATTTCCACCGCCGCCACCGCCGCCATTCACATGGTTACCTCCACCACCACCGTTGGCTAGTTTACCCATTCCCGCATCAGCATTGGGCACATTGGGTGTTATACCTTCTCCCTTTTGCGCAGACCAGCCACTTGCATAGTCATAGAAATAATCCATAGAAGAACAACCATTGTATACTTCCAATGATTTATTCCCTCCTCGGAAGCCCATCCCACTCACATCTATATCAGCGTTCATGGTAACGGTGCCTGAAGCCTCAAATATCAAGACTCCTCCTACCGTACCGTTCCATGGGTCGCAAGTAAGGGTAGCGTTTATAGTCACATCTGTATATTGGGGAACCCTAACCAGTTGCACCAAACCAGTTACATCATAGTCATTCACCATCACATTCTGAAAAACGATATCATTACCCGTAATTGTGGCTATAGTGCCTATCTCATAATTACCTGCAAAGCCCAAGCTGGTTATGTCCCCATAAGCAGCCGTATTGCTTTGATCAATTTGGGCACCTTTCATTTGTATAATCAAAGCCCTATCACCCACATTAAAACCGGCAGAACTTCCAACGGTGATAGTATTCTCACACCTATCAATGGCAGTAACGGGGGTGTATATATTTATCACACCTGAAATATTCTGAGCTGCACCATTGGCAACAACCAACACTAACATCCAGAATGATAGCAGAAACTTTGTATAACTACGTGCCATAAGGACATGCAAATTTAAGTAAATTAAGTATTGATACGAGAATTCCTCATCAATACAAATTATTCAAAACAATTTAACCGCAAAACGGTTTGATAAACAACAACCGAGTTATATATTTGACCCGTTTACTAACCATTTAAAAAAATAAATCATGGCTTTTGAATTACCATCTTTACCATATGCGTACGACGCATTAGAACCACATATTGATGCCCGCACAATGGAAATACACCATACCAAGCATCATAATGGATATACTTCAAAATTAAATACGGCGATAGAGGGCACAGAGTTGGAAGGAAAATCGATTGAAGACATTCTTGCTAATGTTTCTTCGGCTTCAGGCGCTGTTAGAAACAATGGAGGCGGCTATTATAACCACTGCTTGTTTTGGGAAGTCATGTCCCCAAATGGTGGAGGCGCACCAAGCGGAGCCTTGGGTGATGCCATTAATCGCGACTTTGGCTCATTTGATGCTTTCAAGGAGCAATTTGCCGCAGCTGCAGCTACAAGATTTGGCTCTGGCTGGGCATGGCTTTGCAAAGATGATAGCGGCAAACTAGCTGTTTGCTCTACTGCTAACCAAGACAACCCACTAATGGATGTTGATGCTGGTTGCAACGGAACTCCAATTTTAGGATTGGATGTTTGGGAACATGCTTACTACCTGAACTACCAAAACCGCAGACCTGATTATATCTCTGCTTTTTGGAACGTAGTGAATTGGGATAAAGTGGCTGAAAACTACGGCAGTTAATTTCGCAACTGCCGATAACCAAAAAAGCCCGGCCAAATTGGCCGGGCTTTTTTATGGGGTTAATTTTTATGGCCTAGTCTTCACTTACAGGCTCAGCCTTTTTCTCTGGGCGCATCTGTGGGAAGAACAGCACTTCCTGTATCGTATCATTATTAGTCATTAGCATGGTAAGCCTGTCAATACCTATGCCCATGCCTGAAGTTGGCGGCATACCAAACTCCAATGCACGTAAGAAATCCTGGTCTATAAGCATGGCTTCATCATCTCCTTTATCCGCCAAATGCATTTGCTCCTCAAAACGCTCCCTTTGGTCAATAGGGTCATTCAACTCTGAGTAAGCATTGGCTATTTCCTTACTGTTTATCATTAACTCAAAACGCTCAGTCAATTCAGGATTAGTCCTATGTCTTTTACAAAGCGGTGACATCTCAATAGGGTAATCAATAATAAAAGTAGGTTGAATATAGTTGCCTTCACATTTCTCGCCGAATATCTCGTCTATCAATTTGCCTTTTCCGAAACTCTCGTCTACATCAATGTGTAGTTTCTTGCAAACATCCCTTAGCTCATCCTCGCCCATGCCTGAAATATCAATGCCAGTATGCTCTTTGATGGCATCATACATAGTTACCCTTGGGTAAGGTGCTTTAAAATCAATGATTTTATCACCTACTTGCACCTCTGTTTTTCCATGCAAGTCCATCGCCACTTTTTCCAACATCTGCTCGGTGAATTCCATCATCCAATTGTAGTCTTTATAGGCTACATATATTTCCATCACTGTAAACTCAGGGTTATGGGTCCTGTCCATCCCCTCGTTACGGAAATCCTTCGCGAACTCATAAACCCCATCAAAGCCACCTACAATCAACCTTTTTAGGTAAAGCTCATTGGCGATACGCAAGTACATCGGCACATCCAATGCATTATGATGCGTAACAAATGGCCTTGCATTGGCACCACCTGGAATTGCTTGCAAAATTGGGGTCTCTACCTCCAAATACCCTTTAGCATTAAAAAACTCACGCATAGAGTTCATCAATTGGGTACGTTTAATGAATGTTTCTTTGATTCCCTTATTCACCACCAAATCAACATACCTCATTCTATGGCGGAGTTCAGGGTCAACAAAAGCGTCGTGCACATTACCTTCTGCATCAGTTTTCACGATTGGCAATGGCCTTAGTGTCTTACTCAATACGGTCAAAGAAGTAACATGAACTGAAGTCTCACCCACTTGGGTCTTAAACACATGACCCTTTACACCGATATAATCACCAATGTGCAATAGCTTCTTGAAAACAGAATTATAGAGTGTTTTGTCCTCTCCAGGGCAAATATCATCCCTTGATACATACAATTGTATCCTACCTGAAGAGTCTTGCAACTCAGCAAAAGATGCCTTACCCATGATACGCACACTCATTAAGCGGCCAGCTATGCTTACCTCCTTGCCTTCTTCATAGTTGTCCTTAATGTTTTTGGCATAGTTGTCTACATCAAATAGGTCTGCGGGGTAAGGGTCAATACCCAAATCCCTGATTTGCCGCAAGGCATCGCGCCTCACTTGCTCTTGCTCGCTGAGTTCTCTGCTCATTTCTCAAATTTTGCGCAAAGATAGGTATTGAGAATCTTTTATACAGCTATTTATTGGAATGCTTCGGATAGCGCAAACAAAATTTGAAATCCTTAACTTTGTCTGCAACTATAATATCCTTATGAAAGAATTAGTTGAAAGCTTTCCATCACAATTAAAGGAAGCCATTGAGATAGGCCGAAAAGCAAGCCTAAGTGCAGCAAGCCATGAGATTAAAAATGTAGTAATATCAGGCTTGGGTGGTTCAGGCATTGGTGGCACTATCGCTGCTGAATTAACCGCCAAGGAAGCTACTGTACCTATTTTGGTGAACAAGGATTACTTTTTACCTGCCTATGTCAACGAGAATTCGCTGGTAATAATATCATCCTATTCAGGCAATACTGAGGAAACCCTTAACGCAATGGATATAGCCATTGAAAGGGGAGCCAAAATAGTATGTGTTTCATCGGGCGGAAAGGTGATTGACAAAGCACAAGCCCTGGGGTTTGACCATATTATTATCCCTGAAGGCAAGCCACCACGTGCCTGTTTGGGGTATTCCTTGACGCAACTATTCTATGTACTCAATCACTTTGAAATAATCTCTGGTGGCTTTGAGGCACAACTGGAAAAAGCCATCACCCTTCTTGAGAATGATAAAGAAGATATCATCCAAAAGGCTGAAAACATAACTGAGCAATTGCACCAAAAGCTACCCATTCTATATGCTCCCGCTGGGTATGAAGGTGTAGCCGTGCGTTTCCGCCAGCAATTGAATGAAAACAGTAAAATACTTTGCTGGCATCATGTAATCCCCGAGATGAACCACAATGAGCTGGTGGGTTGGCGTGATGAGAACCATGATTTGGCTGTAGTTATTTTCCGTAATGATGATGATTATGAGCGTGTGAAAAGCCGCATTGAAATCAATGAGGGCGTATTTGCTAAGTACACCCCCAATATCATTGAACTTTTCTCAAAAGGAGATTCAGCAATAGAAAAATCACTTTACTTGATTCACTTATGCGATTGGGTTTCTTGCTTTTTGGCTGACAAAAGAGGAGTAGATGCCGTAGAAGTGAAAGTGATAGACCACCTGAAAGGTGAATTAGCTAAACTGTGATGGAACAGAACAAAAAAGTTTTTTTTGAAGACCTTGGTTTGATTGATTATCAAACCTGCTGGGATTACCAGAAAAAGCTTTTTTATCAAATCATTGACCTTAAGCTTGAAAACAGGGATTTACCTGAAGAAGAACGCACACCAACGAATAATCATCTCCTTTTCTGCGAACACCCCCATGTTTATACCCTAGGCAAAAGCGGGGATGAAAAACATCTGTTGTTGGATGAAAAGGGTTTAGATGAAAATCACGCTGAATTTTACCAAATCAATCGTGGTGGTGATATGACCTACCATGGCCCTGGGCAAATAGTAGGCTATCCCATTTTTGATTTGGACAACTTTTTTGGTGATATCCACAAGTTTCTACGCTACATGGAAGATGCGGCAATTATGCTATTGAAAGAAGAATACGGTATCGAATCTGTACGCGGAGAGAAAGGCTACACTGGTGTATGGCTTGATTTTGAAGACCCGGTTAAAGCCCGAAAAATATTGGCTATTGGAGTGCACACCAGCCGTTGGGTAACCATGCATGGCTTTGCCCTCAATGTAAACACCAACCTGGATTACTTTGGTCACATCGTTCCTTGCGGCATAGACAATAAAGGAGTTACTTCCCTGCAAAAAGAACTTGGTAAGGAAATGGACATTGAAGATGTGAAACAAAAACTCAAACTATACCTATCCCGGGTTTTTGAAATGGAATTGTTGGAAAAGCAGCCAGTATATTAGCATGCGTTTATCTCTGGTCTTTCTTGTTTTTGTCACACTTGCTTCTTGTAAAAAAGATATAGGAGATTGCTTTAAAGGCACTGGTGACACCACCACCGAAACAAGAAACTTGCCGTACTTTGATAAAATTGAAGTGAATGATAACGTCAGCGTTTACATCACCCAAGATTCTATACCTGAAGTTAGAATAGAAGCGGGAAGCAAGCTTATTGGAAAAATAAAAACTGAAGTGTCACAGGGAGTTTTAAAAATTAGCAACCAAAATGATTGCAACTGGGTAAGGAGCCTCAAAAACCAGTTTACTGTTTATATAAACCTGACTGAACTGACTGAACTGACCTGTTATGGGACAGGTAACATTTTCAGTACAAATACTATATCTGCTGACACCTTGTTAATTGATTTATGGGAGTCCTATTCAAATATTTCGCTTCAAGTGGAAGCAGACTATGTTCACGCTAAAAATCACACTGGCCCAGGTGATGTGCAATTAATAGGCAATACCAACTTTTTCTATGCTTACTCCACAGGCAACGGCTTTGTCTATTGTGATGGATTAATTGCCAATGAAGCCTGGGCAATACATAGCGGTACTGGTGAAATGTATGTAAATGCCCAAGACACCCTCAATGCTGAGATTAACTACATAGGCAACGTGCACTACGCAGGCAACCCCTCCACTATTAATCTAAATGGCAATGGTGAAGGTGAGTTAATTGCTTTAGACTAAAAATATCTTTAACGCTTCAACAATTTGAAACCAATGTCCCTACCTTGGCCTTTAAACATTGCCAGGTTAATCCAAAACCATGCGAATTGTTCCATCAGTTGAAATTTATCATTTCCTCCTATATCATAACACTCCCCGAAACCTGCATCTTTAGCCAGTGCAATTGCCATTGATTTACCTCTCTCACTATCGCCAGCTACAAAAGCATCAATAGCAGTAGAGCCATACATAGGATTTAGCATATTATTAAATCCGGTGGTATTAAAACATTTTACCACATCTGCAGTTGGTGTGTTTGCCAAGACCGCATCAGCCGTATTACTATATCCAGTTGGCCCCCTACCCATTATAATGTTCATCGCATCAATAATCACCTTGCCAGTAGTGTCTCCCAAAGATTTGGTCACCTCAACCGCAACAGTCGCAGGAGTTGCCAGTAAAATTATTTCAGAATTGGCTACTGCATCGGCGATTGTATTAACAGTAGTATTCTGGTTTTTAAGCAACTCTTTGCCTTTAAAGCTATCTAAGTCATTAGCACCCAAATAAATAGTATGACCTGAATTTGCCCATTTAGTAGCCAGTGCACCACCTACATTTCCAGTTCCAATTACAGCTATTTTCATATCATTCTTTATATTTTTTTCAACTAAAATAAGTAACCTTCAGTTGGCTCTAATTTTTCAGGCAGGCTTTTATCACCTAGCATTTCTTTCAAATCCCGTTCAATAGTATTACAAATTGCTGTTAAAGGCACATCAGTTATCAAATTCTCAAAAGGATTTTCATTTGCAGCACCAGTGCGCTCCATAATAACAAACACTCCGGAAACCAATATAGAAATTGGAATAATAAGCCATGAATTAGCTTCTGCAAAAAAAGTTAAAAGCCCAAAAGGCAACAAAAAAGAAAAGATAACGATAAATACCCTGGTGAAAAAATCATATTGCTTGGGAAGGGGAGTGTTTTTAATACGTTCACACCCTCCCTGGTAATTGGCCAACGCTAACAACTGACCTTCCATCTGAAAACTATCAAAACCACCTAGAGTGCCATCAGCCATAGCTTGGTATATCCTATTACCTATAAGCAGTTGTAAATAAGTGGGCTTGTTTTGTCTGTTTATCAGTTCATTATATTCCTCTTTCGAAGTAAAAAAGGGATTCAATTCTTCCCAGGTATTTTGTGCCCTTAAATGTAGTCTTAGTGAATGAACCCAGGCAATACATAAATAAACCAAATCATGTTTAAAATCATTACTTCGCTCTTTATTGTAATTCTCTTGATGAGAATGGCTGTCTGTAAAAGTAATAACCAATCTTGCCAACACCCTGCTTGAATTAACAATACCACCCCAAAGTTGTCTGGCCTCCCACCAGCGCCCATAAGCCGAATTGTTCCTGAAAGCCACAAAAATAGCAAGGGCAGAACCCATTACCCCAACTGGGGCAAAGTTTATAGCCATGCTCTGGTTTTCGCTTAAATAATACACCAACCAAACTGCTACTGACCACAGTATTATACATGTCATCTGACCTTTGATGTATTGCCAAACCTTAACTGGGTTAAAATTTCTCTTTACTAGCATTTCTATTAAAATTCATGTCTTAAAAAAGCCCCTATGTTTTTATTTAGGATATATCTTGAACTGCTTGCCTGGCTAAAATCAGCCCCTGCACCAAACTGCCATTCTTTTATTTTTAGTCCGAGCCTAGCCCTTTGAACCAAAGAAGTATTACCTTCTTCAGAGGGAGTTGAAAATGCATTCAGACTTTCAATCTGGCAAAACAAATTAAGATGCTCAGACAATGGTGGTGTATATCTGCAAAGCACGTAGAAATCAATTGTAGGATTTCTTAATGTTTCACTCACTATCCATGAGAAAATGGTTAAACTCTCTTTCATTGCCACATACTGTACCCCAGCTTTGGGATACACTCCCCAACTTAACACTTGGGCCACAGCAACTGGAGCAAAACCCTTGAATTTGGGATGATTGTATGAGATAGCCTCGGTAAAACCAAACACAGGGAGATGCTTAGAACTTGTTATCCTATAATCAACACCAGCCCTATTACGATTGAAAAAAAGCCAATGGCTGTTTTCGCCATTTTTGTTTTTGAAGAACCTAAAAAACATTATGTCTAAGGTGGTTCTTTCATTACCTGAAAAAACTTCAACCGGTATTTGGGCTGATGCTGATACACCAGCCCAAATTGCAATAATGGATATGATTAATAGTTTCTTCATTTTACTGAAGCTTAAAGCCCCAAAGTGGTGACTATTTTGAAAGTTGTCCGACTAATAATTCAGCTGCCGCAGCCCCCGAATTTTGCTGTTGGCCGGTAATTAAATTACCGTCAGCTATGGCATAAGAAGAAAATGCGTCTGCTACCTTAAAATTGGTTTCCTCTATTTTTTTAGCCTCATCCTCTATCCTATATGGTTGTATCGCCATTCCAACAGCCTGGTCAGCATAGTCTTCTTCAGAGTTTGCAAACCCGGTCCATGTCTTGCCCTTTACCAACAATTCTCCGTTTGATTTTTTTGCTCCAAGCAATAGGGTAGTTGAATGACACACTGCCGCACTTGGTTTACCTGCCTCATAAAAAGAAACAAAAAGCTCTTCCAACTCCTCGTTGCCACGGTATGTATACATAGGGCCTTGGCCACCAACCAAGAATATTCCGTCATACTCATTTTCACTTACTTCTTTCAGCCTCTTGGTATTACTTAACATTTTATTGAACCATTCTTGTTGCATATAGCCCAACGAAATAATATCATGAGATGAATATCCACTGGCATCCGTAGGGTCAGAGTAGCCGTCCATCTGTAGCTGTCCACCATTAGTAGAAACCAACTCAACTTCATAGCCAGCTTCCTGAAACACCTTAAGGGGATGGGTTAATTCAGCAGCCCAAAAGCCAATCGGCCAGCCTGTTTGTTCAGAAACAGTTGGGCTGCTTGCCACCATTAGTATTTTACCTTTTGCAGGCGCGCCATGTGGATGAACATAATTTTTTACTTCTACAATTTGCTTTTGTGTTTCCATTTTACCGTTTTTGTTTTTAATTGATTTGTCATTTGTAGATTGTCCTTGAGATTCACATCCAGTAAGAATAATTGAACCGAGAACCAGTGCCAGTAATGTCTTTTTCATTTTTTTGTTTTTTGATTTGACAAATTTCAATAATCATACTACCTTTGGCAATATACTTACCTAAATAACCCATACACACTTTTTAGAAAGTATACTGATTATCAAATAGTTAAAAAATGCCTGAGTTTTTGTACAAGAAAAAGCTATACTACAACCCTGTAGAATTTGCGATGGACAGAATTGGTGGAACCTGGAAAATGCCAATTCTTTGGCGATTAAAAGACCGGATAATGCGTTATGGAGAATTAAAGAAAGATATCCCCCATATCACTCATAAAATGCTCACATCTCAACTAAGAGAGTTGGAAGAAGAAGGCTTTATAAACAGAAAAGTATATGCCGTTGTACCACCAAAAGTGGAATATTCCATAACCAAACGCGGCATGCGTTCTATTAAAATTATAGATACGATAAGAAATTACGGAATAGAACTAATGGAGGAATTTGAAGTGAATTCAGATAACAAAAAATGATGGCACTACCACCTCTTGCTATATGATACTCCCTCGTTGGCGCGGTACTTATGCCCTGACATGAGCACATCAGCAATGGAAGGCGTATCTACCCTATCTGACTCAGGTTTGGACAACCTGAAAACTGCGCCAAAGAAGTCCATTGCTTTTTTGCAGTTTTCCTGATGCACGCTATAACAAATTTTGGTACCTTCAGGCTTGCCAATCACTAAACCGGCAATCTTTAGTTCATCCAAATGACGGGAAACGGAAGCCTGGGATAAAGGAAGCCTATCCACTATTTCACCGCAGGTGCTTGTAGTTTTTTCAGCCAGTAGTTTTAATATGGCAATTCGAGCTGGATGCGCCATAGACTTGGCAAATCCTGCTACTTGCACATCTACTTGACTAAACTCATCTTTCTTACTGTAAGCCATAATATTTCATTATATATTCGGGATATACGATGAAACATTGAAAAGGTTCGATAAGTGATTTATTTTGATAGATGATTTAATCTTTTAACTTTCAGGGCATTGTTTCATTCCCGCCATCCTTAGTACTAAATCAAATAATCCCTATTTTAGTTGCCTAACCAAACTAATATTATGAAACGCACCTTTACACTTTTACTGGCTTTATCGTTTAGTTTATCCGCGTTATGCCAGATTACTATCACAGCAGCACACATGCCGCAACTAAATGATGTAATCCCACGTGCACAGGACACACTGACCAGTCATCAACCTGGGCCATCTGGCCCCAACCAAAGCTGGACTTTTTTGAATAATACGGTGCACAATAGCCCTACAACTACTGTGGTAACTGTTGCCTCTACGCCGTATGCTTCAGATTTTCCTAACTCGGACCTGGCATACACCAATGATAATACTGCTTACATATTTATGTCGTCCAACTCAAACAGCTTGTATACTGATGGTGCAGCAGGAGACTTATTGATGAATGGAGATAACATCTTGACTATATTTAACCCTACTCTTTTGCTTCATAATTTCCCTAAGACCTACGGAGATACTCATACCGATTTTTATGCCTTTGATGCACAAGCTGACGGATCAAGTTTTAGTGTAGATGCAGTTTGGCTTTTTCATGAGGGGACAGTTTATGATACAGTTGATGCCTGGGGAACCATAACAACCCCAGTGGGCACTTACAACTGTTTAAGGCAAAAGCATGTAGAACACTCTTATGATTCTCTTTTAATACGTCTATTTCCGCCACCTTTCGGCTCGTGGACTACTTTTAGTGTTACAAGAGATACTAGTGTTTCCTACTCATGGTTGGCCCTTGAAACTAAGCTAAATGTTGCCGAGTTGAGTTTTGATACATTGGGCAATCCAAAGAATTTCACCTGGTCGTTAATCCCTCCTTCAGTTACTATCTCAACTGATGAAGTGGAAAATGACAATATAGTTGCCTATCCTAACCCTGCCAGTGATTTCATTACAATAAGCGCCCCAAGCCCAGGCAATAATTATAGCTTGATGATTTATGATGCGATAGGAAAACTGGTTTATACTACCACCTTTAATCCAGGAAAGCGCATACCAATAAGCCACCTGGATAATGGTATTTATTTGTATGAAGTTTTCTTAAGAAATGAAAAGGTCAAGTCGGGTAAATTGCAAGTCACCAAGTAAGAAGAATAAAGTATAAAGTTGAGAAAGCTCACCCAAATAGGTGGGCTTTTTTTACGCTTAGATGACACAAGTCATTCTTTGGCTTGCTTTAAAGCTCTTACTTCGTAACGTATTAAATATCAAAACCTTATAATCATGAAATCCAATACTGTGATCTCAGAAATAATGAGTACCAAACTGGTAACAGTTGGCCCTAAAGACACCCTAAAAACTGTGAAAGAAAAGCTGGAAAGCCATAGGCTACATCACTTACCTGTAGTTGATGGAAATAATTTGGTAGGCATAATAAGTATGACTGATTTCCTGAGATTGAGCATGGGAGCTACCTTGTATGAAGCTGGTGAAGCCTTTGACAATGAAGGCATCAATAATGTGATTTATGATAGCCTTGAAGTGGGTGAAATTATGACTAAAAACCCCGCTTCAGTAGCGCCAACTGACACGCTGAGAAAAGCAGCCGACCTATTCGAGTTAAACATGTTTCATGCGATACCAGTAACAGAAAACGGCGAGTTAAAAGGCATCATCACTACTTACGACCTCATTCGCTTCTTACTGGACTAGGAGTTACTTCTGCAGCTTTTTCCCTTTCTTTTGAGGCGACGTTTTCAAACGTCTCGTGGTACTTGGCATGGTTGGTTCCCATTACCCTGTCCCATAGGTTAAAGTATAAGCCATAGTTGCACTTGGTAAACCTATGGTGCATATTGTGGTGGGTTGAAGTATTGTACCACCCCCCAAGCCAATGCCTTACGAACCCCTTTGGGAACAACTCAAAACCTAAATGGCCCATTACATTCATGGCCGTCATGTAAAGTAAAAAGATAAGTAGCGCAGATATATGCACTGGCATTATGAGTACAATTAGCGGTAAAATCCCTGCTTCAATTATAGCCTCTAGGGGATGAAATGAAAAGGCAGCCCAGGGCGATGGATTATGAGAATAGTGATGCACTTTATGTACGTATGGGAATATCCATTTTACATGCATGAGCCTGTGTGTCCAGTAGAAATAGGTGTCATGCAATACAATGCACAATATGATACTTACTCCATAATAAAGCCAACCATATTGACCTGCTTCAGGATACACCTGTGTCCATCCCATCTCAGTAGCCCAATAAACCCCTATACCAGTGAATGAAAATATTACCAGTGATAAGAAAGAGTATTTGATTTCTGTAAGGACCGCTTTTGGCTTTGGAAAACGCTCCTGTATTTTTTTATGAAGCCATTGGCTTTTATAAATGCGATAAAAAAGCAGCCATGCGGCTCCAGCAAACAAGAGGTAACGAATGGCTTGTAAACTGTATAGTGCTATACCCTTTCCTATATAGCTATCTATTGAAAATATTGCTTCCATACCTTGCATTTTTTGATTTTACTGCAAATACCTTTAGAAGCAGGACAGATTGAAATTTATTCAATCAACTACACGCTTTCTTCAGCAAACGGAGCTTTTACCCCTATTCCCTTCAATATATATCTGAAGAAGCAACTTATTATCATTATGTTAACTTAATGTTAAGTGTTTTTTGTAAATTCAAGGCCCTTTAAACGAAACATATGCGCTTTTCTATTAGTCACCTGAGTGTTATTGCCTTCGCAGGCCTTATTGCAATCACCTCATGCAAAAAAGACCCTAGCCTTACACCAGCAGTCCCTAATGTGTGCGACCTGCAGGACACATTAAATGACAGCATTCCTGAGCCTCCACCCGCAACATTTGACTCCACCAACTTGCTCAAAATCAATCAACTACAAATGATTGGTAGCCACAACAGCTATCGCACCAAAACTTATCAGCCCATTTATGATTTTGTTCAAGGCATTTCCTTTCTGTTACCTGCACAATACAACCCTGATGGATGGGATTACACACACGAAAGTTTTCCAGTGCAGTTGAATGACTATAACATCAGAAGCATGGAAATAGACATTTATAATGACCCTCAGGGTGGCCAGTACTACGAACGCAAGGGCCTACCTTTAGTTGGCGAAAGTGCAGAATCAGGTATCGCAGAGCTTCAACAACCAGGTTTTAAAGTACTTCACATCCCCGATTTTGACTACCAAACACATCACTATACTTTCGTGAGCGCTTTAACCGAACTAAAAAACTGGTCGGATGCGCATCCCAAACATATTCCCTTTATCATACTGATTGAGAGCAAAACGAGTACCGTGGCCGATGTACTCACTCAGTTTGATTTAACTGAGGCAATCCCTTTTGATGCAGCAGCTGCCGATGCCCTCGATGCTGAAATCAAGTCAGTTTTTGGAAATAATCTTGACCGGGTAATCACACCTGATGAAGTGAGAGGCACTTACTTTACGTTGGAAGAAGCTATCTTAACAGATGGCTGGCCCACATTGGGCGAATCAAGAGGTAAATTTCTACTTGTAATGGAAGGTGCTGCAGTATCACATTACAAGAGCGGCCACCCGTCACTACAAGGCAGGGCTATGTTTGTATATTCAAGCCCAGGCGAGCCTGAAGCCGCCTTTGTGATAAAGAACAACTCCAAAGGAGATCAAGCAGAAATAAATAACCTTGTGGAGCAAGGATATATCGTAAGAACAAGGGCTGACTCAGATACCGATGAAGCTAGAACAGGAGACTATTCAACCATGAATGCTGCATTTGCCAGTGGTGCCCAAATAGTCTCTACAGATTATTATAAACCTGACCCGCGCCATACGTCTAGTTCAGATTGGACTGATTATCACGTTGAATTTGAAGGTGAGAAACGCTTCCGTATTAACCCAATCAGCGGAGCAGACTATACGCATTGGGGCGATTTAAGTGAGAATTAACTACAGTTAATTTCTGATTAACCTAGGCTCCTTGTATCACAAGATTATCCAAATTCTTCCGATATTTACAGCTATGAATAGAGGACTCCTACCATTTTCCTTATTTCTGGCAGTTGTTTTATTGGCAGCATGTACCAAAAACGAAAACAAGGATGGATGCACAGATCCCTTGGCATCCAATTACGACCCAGAAGCAGCTTATGACGATGGCACTTGTGAGTATAAAAAAGGCTCCATCCTGGTTGAAGGTGAGATAACCGATACAACCATTTGGTATAGGGATTACTACTATATATTGAGAGGTAATGTGTATGTGAGAAGCGGCGCCCAATTACGCATTGATACAGGAGTGGTTGTATTTGGCGAAAAGGCAAGCAATGGGACCTTAATTGTTCAAAAAGGGGCACAAATACTGGCCGAAGGCACAACAGAAACACCTGTTATATTCACATCAGACCAAGACCCCGGAAGCCGCAGCCCAGGTGATTGGGGGGGTATCATTATTTGCGGAAACGCACCTACCAACCTTAACGCAGGAAGTGGTGGATTGGTAAACAATATACCAGGAACCGAGTTCGGAGGAATGGAACCTGAGGAAAGTTCAGGCTTTTTAAGAAACATACGAATTGAATATGCCGGACATGTTACTGGCACCGACCAGGAATTAGGCGCACTTACGCTAGCAGGTGTTGGAAAACAAACGGTTTGTGATTTTGTGCAAGCCTCGTACTCTGGTGATGACTCTTTTCTTTGGCTGGGAGGCCTTAATAGTAGTGGTCATTTGATATCATACAGGCCATTAGATGATGACTTTGATTGTAATTATGCCTTTCACGGTGTAGTTCAATTCGCTGTAGGTTTGAGAGACCCGAATGCCAATGTGTATGATAACGCCAACGGCATTGAATCGGATAATGATGATGGAACGAGTAACCTGCCTCCATTCACCAATCCATCATTTACCAATGTCACTTTGATTGGCCCAAAAACGGAGTTAAGCACTGTGCCATCATCAGGGTATAATGCAGGTCTTTCATTCAAAAATAATACGCAGCATCGATTGTATAATTCTGTAATTGTTGGTTTCCCCGTTGGTATGGAGCTTAGTGGCATGATTACTGAAACCCACGCAGCCAATGATTTCCTGCAAGTGAGAACCAGTGTGCTGGCTGGCTGCCCGTTGGATTTTGTAGTTGACCAAAGTAGCAGTTTCGACCTAGCCGCATGGTACAATACGACTGCATATGCCAATACTGTACTAAACTTGAACGGTGATGTATTGCTAAGTAATCCTTTTAGTCTTGAGGGGCCAAGCTTTTTACCTCAAAGCGGTTCTCCTTTATTGTCTGGAACGGATTATAGTTATGGAAATCTTCAAGATCCATTTATTCAACAAGTGTCATACAAGGGAGCCTTCGGTAGTGATAACTGGGCAACATTCGCTAACTGGACCCCGCAGTCTACCGAATACTGACCAATGTCAGTGGTTGAATAAACTGGATTTCCCTAAATTTACACCTCTTTTCTGAAAAGTATGATTACCCTGTATAATAAATTGAGCAAGGAAGAAGCTCGCAAGAAGTTGATGGAAGAACCGTTCAAACGCACAACGGTTTCATTCTACCGATATGTTATTATCCAAAACCCTGCTTTTTTCCGTGACCATTTATATTATGAGCTGGCCAAGCTAAACTGCTTCGGCAGGATATATGTGGCCCGCGAAGGCATCAATGCCCAGATGAGTGTTCCTGAAGATAATTGGGATGCCTTTATTGCTGTAATGGAAAATATCACCTATCTGCAAAATATGCCCTTGAAGATGGCGTTAGAAGATGATGGCAAGTCATTCTACAAACTCACTATCAAGGTCCGTGAGAAAATCGTGGCTGATGGTCTCAACGACGATACATTTGATGTCACTAATGTGGGCAATCACCTCTCTGCCGAAGAATTCAACGCTGCGCTGGAAGACCCAAATACAATTGTGGTGGATATGCGTAACTACTATGAGAGTGAAGTCGGTCATTTTGTTGGTGCGATATGCCCTGAAGTGGACACGTTTAAAGAGGAGCTTCAGGAGGTCGTTAAAATTCTTGACAACAAAAAAGACAATAAGGTTTTAATGTATTGCACGGGCGGTATACGCTGTGAGAAAGCCAGCGCATGGATGAAACACAATGGCTTCACGGATGTTAACCAATTGCACGGTGGTATCATTTCCTATGCCCAGCAGATAAAGGAGAAAGGACTGGAGTCAAAATATATAGGCAAGAACTTTGTGTTTGATGAGCGTTTAGGTGAGCGCATTACTGATGATATCATCAGCACCTGCCACCAATGTGGTGAGCCTTGCGATACACATACCAACTGCGCTAATGCTGAATGCCATTTACTTTTTATACAATGCCCGAGTTGCTCTGAAAAATATGAAGGATGCTGCACCCCTGAGTGCCAGGAAATAATACACTTGCCTAAAGAAGAGCAAGTAGCTCGCAGGAAAGGCAATTTGAAAAAAGAAAACAACATATACAAGAGTCGCTTGAGGCCCAACTTAAAGAAGATATTGGCTACTTCATCTAAAAAAGAGGCCTAAATCACTATTCATCCTCTCTTTTCCTTACGCCATTTGGGCAAATATTCCTTATTTCGTAGCCTCAAATCATAGCCAAGATATTTACTGCCGTGTTTTCAGCCTTAGAGCGTCCTCAATCAATTGACCTTCTTTCATCCAGCGAATTTGACTTATTGGTGATTGGTGGGGGTATTACAGGAGCTGGCATTGCATTGGATGCAGCCACCAGAGGACTTTCAGTTGCATTAATTGAAAAACAGGATTTTGCTGCAGGCACCAGCAGCCGTTCTACCAAATTGATACATGGGGGCTTGCGTTACCTCAAGCAATTTGAATTTAAACTGGTGAGTGAAGTCGGCAAAGAGAGAGAAATTGTATACCGTAACGCCCCTCATCTGGTAATCCCTGAGAAAATGGTGTTGCCTGTTATCAAGGGCGGTTCATTGGGATGGTATTCTTCCTCGTTTGGTATTTATGTTTATGATTGGCTGGCTGGGGTAAAACGCAAGGAGCGCAGAAAAATGTTCAAGAAAGAGGAAACGATGAAGTTAGAGCCTCTTTTGAAGGAAGACGAGCTTATTGGCAGTGCTACATACACAGAGTACAGAACTGATGACGCACGGCTTACCGTAGAGGTAATGAAAACAGCCGCCTCAAAAGGAGCGTTATGCCTAAACTACATGGAAGCTAAAAACTTTGTGTATGACGGAAATAAAGTAACTGCGGTGATGGCCGAAGACCTGACGGGTGGCACCAAGATGGAAATAAAAGCCAAAAAGATAGTGAATGCAGCTGGCCCATGGGTAGATACTCTCAGAGAGAAAGACAACTCACTAGAGGGGAAGCGCTTACATCATACCAAGGGGGTGCATTTGGTAGTACCCCATGAAAAATTCCCCATTCAAAATGCCATGTATTTTGATGTGGGTGATGGACGGATGATTTTTACCATCCCGCGTGAAGGGCAAACCTATATTGGAACTACCGACACCAATTACAAAAAACAATTAGAGAGACCAAAAGTGACAAAGGATGATGTCAACTACCTTCTTGCAGCTGTGAACAGGCTTTTCAAAATTGAGCCGCTAGAAGAAAGTGACGTGATTTCATCTTGGTGTGGGCTAAGGCCGTTGATACATGAAGATGGAAAATCACCATCTGAGTTATCTAGAAAGGACGAGATATTCATTTCAGAGTCAGGCTTGATTTCCATTGCTGGCGGTAAGCTTACGGGCTATCGTAAGATGGCTGAAAGAGTGGTTGATTTGGTTTCAGGTAAGAGCTGTATTACCGACAAGATTAAACTAGAGGGTGGTGATTTCCAATCGAGGAAAATGATTGCTGAATATACTGACAATAAGATTGATGAAGCCAAGCAGGTTTGCAATAACCCTAAGAAAATCGCTGCACTGGTTAGACGCTACGGCAGTAATACTGATGTTATCATCAAACGCGCTTATGAAATCTACCAGCAAGCTGAGAACAAAGAGACCGTGATTGATGTTGCTGAAGCGTGGTATGTTGTAAACTATGAAATGGCAGGAAATTTGTGCGATTTCATGATAAGAAGAACCGGAAGGTTATACTTCAAGATACAGGATGTGGAAGCTGAGCTTCCTATCTTTGCTGAAGCATTTGCCCAATTATTGGGCTGGGACGATACAGAAAGGCAAAAACAACTTGCTGAGTTTGACAAAGAGTACAAGGAAGTGCTAGCGTTTGTTTAGTACACCCTCTCTCTGAAGAGCATTCAGTACTTTTGGAATATCGTCCCTCTTGAGGGGGACGAACAGCCTAGTTAAAGCAAAATAACTTTCAATGAGGGGGTGTAAAATGAAGATGAAAAAACTACTTTCAATATTGTTGTTTATACCTTGTTTGGGTTTTTCGCAAGATGTTCCTGTGGTGGGTTTGAAGCAATTGCAGGAGATGTATATCCAGGATAATGACACTACTTACATCCTTAATTTTTGGGCTACCTGGTGCGTGCCATGTGTGGAAGAACTACCCTACATCGACCAAATAACAGAAGACTATAAAAACAAAAAAGTAAAAGTTATCCTTGCCAGTATGGATGGTGAGAAACACATGGCTACCCGCCTTATGCCCTACCTTGAAGAAAAGCAATTGAAGTCAACAGTTGTGCTTTTCTCAGAGCCTAAACCCAATAGCTGGATACCTGTTTTTAGCCCTGATTGGAGTGGAGCCATACCTGCCACTATTGTGCGCAATGGCAAATTAGGTAAGGAAAAATTTTACGAAAAGAAATTTCATGAAGGGGAACTGGAAGAAGTTTTGGAGGGGTTTGTTGATTAATCCCATACCCCATTTGCTTCAGTTAAGATAATCGGCCTGCCATCAGTAATAATTATGGTATGCTCATGTTGGGCCACATAGCTTCCATCATTGGTCTTTAATGTCCAACCATCATTCTGCTGATAGGCAATGGTTCCCTGAGTTGAAATAAAAGTCTCAACAGCAACCACTGAATTTTTCCTGAAACGGCTTTTATTACTTCTATCCTTGAAGTTAGGAATTTCATTAGGCTCTTCGTGCAAGCTGCGGCCTACTCCATGCCCTACCAGGTTCTTTATCACTTTAAAGCCAGCTTTTTTGGCTTCCCTTTCTATCAAGCCTCCTATTTCAGCAATTTTTACTCCTCCTTTAATATTGTGTATTGCCTTGTGAAGTATTCCCCTTGACGCGTCCACTAGGGTTTGATGTCCGTGTGCATCTTCACCTAATACAAATGAGCCGCCATTATCTGCCCAAAAACCATCTAATTCTGCTGACACATCAATATTTACTAAATCACCTTCTTTAAGAATGGTGCTAATTGATGGTATGCCATGGGCAATTTCATTATTTACACTTATGCATGTCCATCCTGGAAAATTATACGCCATTTTAGGAGCAGACTTCGCTCCAAAATGTTCTAGAATATCTCTACCATAATCATCCAACTCTTGGGTTGACATTCCGGATTCAGCGTATTCACGCATCTTTTTCAAGGTAATGGCAACAGCCTGACTCACCTGCTCCATTCCTTCTAATTCTGTTTGAGATGTTATTGACATAGGTTTACAGTTTATTCACAAATTTACTTTAAAGTAAAGAACAATTGCCCGTTGAAAACTATTTGATAACTCTGCACTTTTTGGTGTGGCAAGCCGTTAAGTTTTACTAAATTGCAAGTCGTTGGATACGCCCTCTATCCCGCATAAAACCTGCGATTTATAGTTCATTTTTTTATCTTTAAACAGGAGATTTACCATGCTGACCGAAACTGAAGAAAAAACTACCGACGTGGCCGAACCAAGTTCAAACGGAAGAAAGTCCTACACTTATGATGAGTGTTTTGAGGCATCCAAAAAGTATTTCAATGGCGATGAATTAGCTGCCAGTGTTTGGATTAATAAGTATGCTTTAAAAGATTCATTTGGTAATATTTTTGAGTTAACTCCTGATGACATGCATCGACGCATGGCAAAAGAAATTGCCCGTATTGAAGCTAAGTATCCCAACCCCTTGAGTGAGGAAGAAATTTTTGATGTGCTTAGGGGATTTAAGTACATAGTGCCACAAGGCGGGCCTATGACAGGCATTGGCAATAAATATCAAATAGCATCGCTTAGCAATTGCTTTGTAATTGGTAATGATGGAACCTCAGACTCCTATGGTGGCATCATGAAAATTGATGAAGAGCAGGTGCAATTGATGAAAAGGCGTGGGGGCGTAGGGCATGACTTATCGCACATCCGTCCTGCCGGCTCACCAGTTAAAAACTCAGCACTTACTTCAACTGGTGTGGTGCCATTCATGGAGCGTTACTCTAACTCTACACGCGAAGTAGCACAAGACGGTAGGCGTGGTGCCCTGATGTTAAGTATCTCTATCAAACACCCTGATGCAGAAAAGTTTATCGATGCCAAGATGGATGGCACTAAAGTAACAGGAGCCAATGTTTCTGTGAGGATAGATGATGAATTTATGAAAGCGGTGGCTAGCGGAGAGCCTTATGTGCAACAGTTTCCCGTTGACTCAGCTAACCCAACTGTGACGAAAGAAATAGATGCCCAAAAGTTGTGGGCAAAAATCGTTCACAATGCATGGCAATCTGCAGAGCCTGGAATACTTTTCTGGGATACCATTATTAATGAGTCTATTCCTGACCGCTATGCTGATTTAGGCTTCAAAACCGTATCCACTAACCCCTGTGGTGAGATACCCCTTTGTCCTTATGACAGTTGTCGCTTGTTGGCCATCAACCTGTTCTCGTATGTAAAAGAACCATTCTCCAACGATGCTCAATTCGACTTTCCATTGTTCAAAAAACATGCGAGACTAGCTCAACGCATCATGGATGACATAGTTGACCTGGAGATTGAGAAGATAGATGAAATCATAAAAAAAATAGATGCTGACCCAGAAACCAGTGAAGTGAAAAGGGTGGAACATAACTTATGGCAAAACATTAGGACGAAATGCCTGGAAGGTAGAAGGACTGGTGTTGGCATTACCGCTGAAGGTGATATGCTGGCTGCATTGGGTATGCGTTACGGCTCTGATGAATCTATTTTCTTTAGCACCAAGGTGCATAAGAACCTTGCTATTGAAGCTTACCGCTCTTCAGTAGAGATGGCGAAAGACAGGGGACCTTTTAAAGTGTTTGACCCGGCAAGGGAAGAGAACAACCCTTTTATAGAAAGAATTGCGAAGGCTGACCCTGAGTTACATAAAGACATGCTGAAGTATGGCCGTAGGAATATTGCTTTATTAACTATTGCTCCTACAGGCACTACCAGCTTAATGACACAGACTACTTCTGGATTGGAACCAGTTTTTATGCCTGCATACAAGCGCCGCAAAAAGGTAAACCCTAATGACCAAAAAGCCCGCGTTGACTTTGTAGATGAAGTGGGTGACTCATGGGAAGAGTATCATGTATTTCATCATCATTTTGCAACTTGGTTACAATTGAATGGCTATGACCTTGAGCAGGTAAAGGCTATGGGTGATGAAGAATTGAAGGAAGTAATCGCTAAGTCGCCATATGATAAAGCCACTGCCAATGATGTAGATTGGGTGCAAAAAGTAAAATTACAAGGCTCAGTACAGCAATGGGTGGACCATTCCATTAGTGTAACTGTGAATGTGCCTAATGAGGTGACTGAAGATTTGGTTGGGCAGATATACCAGACGGGGTGGGAAAGTGGCTGTAAAGGCATCACTGTCTATCGCGATGGCTCACGTTCAGGTGTATTGGTATCTGATAGCGATAATAAGAAGGCACAGGAAGGTAAAGTGAATGAGTTTCAAGAAACTCGCGCGCCAAAAAGGCCAGAAGAATTAGAAGCTGAAGTAGTGCGCTTTATGAATGACTCAGAAAAGTGGATTGCCGTAGTTGGAATACTTAATGATAGGCCTTACGAAATATTTACCGGAAAAGCTGAAGACTCATTCGACATACCAAGTTATGTAAACAAAGGCTGGGTACTGAAACGCAAGAATGAAAACGGCTCTCGCTACGACTTTAAGTATATGGACAAGGATGGCTACGAAATGATACTAGGTGGCTTATCTCGTGCATTTGACTCAGAATACTGGAACTATGCCAAGTTAATCTCAGGCGTGCTGCGACATGGTATGCCATTGCAGTTTGCAGTTGACATGGTGTCAGACCTTCACCTGAACGATGAATCACTGAACACTTGGAAAAATGGTGTGGTTAGGGCTTTGAAAAAATTCATCCCCGATGGCACCACCCCGGTTGATAACGTTTGTTCAGAATGTGGCGATGCAGCATTGATATATGAAGAAGGATGCCTTAACTGCAAAAGCTGTGGACACAGTAAGTGTGGTTAAGCTTTAGTGGCTTTTCTCTTCGCCACCGTTAGTTAAAACACCAGCCACAATAGCTCCAGCAAGCATACCCAAGTATGCCATGAGTTGCACCGTGGGGTTAATTTCTCCTATGTCAATAAAGGCTGGCTTGAAAAGCAGAACAAAAGACACGAAAGCGATTGCAAAACCAATTAATTTCTTGCTGTTCATAATAGAGGATTTAAGGGGTTAGTAACCAGTAAGTTAAGTAATTTATTTTACAACTGAAAAAACTGGCTCACTTTCCCGTGTCCTCAATGCAATCTTCGCAAACGCGATGTTATAAAAAGTCTGCCTTGACGGAATCTAGTAACTTTACTGTAGCATCAGAAGCTAAAGAGTATATCACTTCTTTACCATTCCTGCGATTTGCTATGATATTCTTTTGTCTAAGGTTGTTCAAATGATGTGATGTTAGCGATTGCTCAGCCTTGAGAGCCTTGCACATGGCTGTAACTGACATCTCCCCATTCATTTCAAGCAACCTTATGATACCTATCCTTAATGGATTGCCGATAGTTTTTAAAACTTCAGCTATTTGCTTGTTTTCCTTGCTCACGGGTGTTATTTAATGATTAATCTCACTTACAAAAATCATTTATGAAATTTGCTTAATCTATGATGAGCATCAGGCAAAATAATGACATTTATCATATTAAAAAACATTAAAGTGTTTGAATTTTACATGCGTTTATGATTAACCCAAAAAAGATAAATACTATTTGTGGTATATTTATTTCGAATATCAACAATGAACCATTAAGACACCCTGTGTATGAAGACTATCCTTCTCCCAACCGATTTTTCTGATAATGCGAAAAACGCAGCTAAGTATGCTTTTTCAATATTTAGTGATGAAGAAGCATACCGATTTGTGCTTGTCAACTCTTTTGAAATGCCTTACTCTACTTCAGAGGTGATGGTATCCGTTACTGATATTATTGAACAAGACTCAAGAAAAGGCATTGAAAAGCAACTTAATGAACTGCGGGGGAAGCTAAAAAACCCTGATAGCAAAGTAGAAGGTATATCAACGCAGGGAGAGGCTGTGAGTGAGATAGAAAAGGTTGCTAAAAAACAGGCGGCTGATTTTATAGTAATGGGAACAAAAGGCTCCAGTGGGTTGATGGAAGTATTTGTAGGAAGTGTTACTTCAGCAGTAATTAAACGAGCTATAGCTCCCGTGTTGGCAATCCCTGAGAGTGCTGAGTACAAGATTCCAAAAAACATCGTATTTGCTGCTGATTACGGCTCACTCAAAGATGTATCGAAGCTTACTGCACTAAAGGAAATTGCCTTGAAATTTGGAGCTACCATTACACTACTTAACGTAATGAAGAAAGGAGAAACTACTGATGCCGATGAAGCCATAGAAGGCTTGAAGTTGAATGCCTTTTTTCAGGGAGTTTCATTAGAATTCGCCTTTTTAGAGAATGATGATATTGAAGCAGGTATTAATGAGTACATCTCCAACAACGCCGTAGATATGCTTGCCATGGTTGAAAGAAAAGTGAGTTTCTTTGACAGGCTTTTCCACAAGAGCGTTACAAAGCAAGTAGCCAATCATGTGAAATTACCACTTTTGGTACTACACGATTTTTAAATAGGAGCTTTTCTTAATGAAGATAACCTTTCATGGTGCTGCAGGGCAGGTAACTGGAAGCAAGCACCTTATTGAGCTAAAAAACGGCAAAAAGCTACTGCTTGACTGTGGTTTTTTTCAAGGGCGGGGTGGTGAAAGCCATCGCATGAACCGAAGTTTTCCCTTTGAGCCTTCAGACGTAGACTACCTTGTGTTATCCCATGCACATATTGACCATTCGGGTAACATCCCCAGCTTAGTGAAAAAGGGGTTTACAGGAAGGATAATCTGCACCCCTGCTACAAGAGACCTGGCCGAAATAATGCTCTTCGACAGCGCATATATACAAGAACAAGATGTTTTGTACATAAACAAGAGGCGGCTTAGGGAAGGGCTAGAGCCATATGAAGCGCTCTATACTAAAGAGGATGCTGAAAAATGCATGGAGTATTTTGAAACGGTACCTTATAATGAGCCATTTAGTATAGATGATGAGATGGATGTTATGTTTACAGATGCTGGCCATATATTGGGCAGTGCCGTTGTTAATCTAACAATCACAGAAGGTGACAGGAAAAAGAGAATTTGCTTTTCAGGGGATGTGGGCCGGTATATCAATAAGATTTTAAGAAGGCCGCAAGTTTTTCCTCAAGCTGATGCTATTATATGCGAAAGCACGTACGGCGACAAGCTTCATGAGACTGTAGATAAAGCAAACGAGACGCTTATGCAGGCTGTAATGGAAACTTGCGTGGTGAAAAAAGGCAAGTTGATTATCCCTGCTTTTAGTATTGGTAAGACTCAAGAGTTGGTATACACACTCAATAAGTTGGCTTTCAAAGACAAGCTGCCTAAGGTAAAAGTGTTTGTGGATAGCCCCTTGGCCATAAACGCAACAGACATTTTTAGAAAGCACACCGGTTGCTTTAGTGAGCCTATGATAGAATTTATGAAAAAAGATCCTGACCCATTTGGTTTCAATGGTTTGGAGTACGTAAGAGAAGTCCAGCTATCAAAGGCTATCAACGAACTCAAGGAACCTTGCATCATTATCTCAGCCTCAGGCATGGCTGATGCAGGAAGGGTGAAGCACCACATGATAAACAACATTACCAACCAACGCAACTCCATATTGTTTATCGGCTATTGCGAGCCTTCATCGCTGGGCGGAAGGATATTGCGAGGAGATAACATCGTTCGCATTTTTGGACAAGAGTTTCCTGTAAAGGCTGATATTTACCGCATTGATTTCTTTAGTGCCCATGCTGATTATAACGAAATCATACAATTTCTTTCTTGTCAGGATCCGCAAATTGTGGAGCAATTCTTTTTAGTGCACGGCGACCAAGATGCGCTTAACCAAATGCAAGAACGATTGTATGATAAGGGCTTTCACAACATCGTTATACCCAGTCTGGGGCAGAGCTTTTATCTCTAGTAACTACTCGAAATAGTATTGGTGCAGCTTGTCATATTCTTCAAGCTTGCAATCACCAATAGTGAAGATAGACATGTAAATATAAGTCTTGCCCAATTGGCCTGTAATCCAATTTTTCTTTCTCCTGGTGATGTCACTGGAGTAGTTTAAAACGTAATAGGTAGAATCATTTATCTGTGCAACCGCAGGAAAAGCACAATCACCGGTGCTGTTTAGGTCTTTGACATGAATAAGGGACTTACTCAAAGTATCCAGCAAATAAACTGCTGTTGTTTTCCTTTTAAACGAATAGCGCACCAGATTTTTTTTGTACTTGCTTTCTTTACGGTAAAAAGTACCATCCCCATCCAGATTGCGACGGGCAATAAGAAAAATATTGCCTTTGTGGGTAAACATAATGGGACTATCAAACTTGTGTTTTGAATACCACGTTTGCCATTTATGCAATGCCCCTTTCTTTGCGCGCCATATATAAGAGCCATCAAACTCCAGTCTTGAAATACCCCAGGCATCGCCGCTATCAACAAAAACAAAAGCATTTTCTGCGGTAGCCCTGGGGTGTAATATTTGCGGCTCTTTACTGATTGAATCCCACTGGTAACCATCCCTGCTGATGAAAAAGCGAGACTCACAAGACTCATCAACTTTGTACTCACTCCAACCTGAGTAGGAAGAAAGATAATATAAACCCTCGTGCTTTTTTATCCTCCAGGGCACATACCCCAGCGGTAAATTCAACTCTTTAAGCTCACTCCAGTTCCCGTTGGTAAGGTGACTTTGAAAGATGCCATTCGGCTCAAATTTTGTTTTCTTTTTGCCGACCTTAAAAAACATGAAAAACAGGGTATCATTACTTCTATAAAAGCGAGGCTCCCGCACATCGGCTCCCAAGGCTATTTCTTTTTCTACCCTCCAATTGGTGAAATCAGTAGTACTCAAAACGTACATCCTGGTTTTCTTTGACGCAAAGTGATTAGGAGCCGTGCGGAAACCTACATAATACTTGCCTTTGAACTCAATCACATCCACGTTATTATTGGAATGCATGGTTTGAACTTGCCCAGGAAGATTATCCGAGGGAATTATCTGTTTCCATTCAGTATTGGTTAAACATTGGGCCTGTAGGTTTATCGTGCCCAAAAAACAAAACAGGCCTACTAAAAAAGTTATCTTTTTAATCATTGCAACAAATAGAATGAAACCTATATCAGTATAGGATACAAAGAAAGATAAAATGCAAGGAGGCTTGCATTAAATTCAACCAATTAGGTCGCATTTTCTACTAATGAGTAGCCTATTTTTTTACAATTCTGGCCCTTATTCTTGAGAGTGACTGCTGAGTAATCCCTAAATAGGATGCCAAGTGCTTCTGGGGAACTCTTTGGGGCAATTCAGGTCTGCTTTTTACTAGAGCCAAGTATCGTGTTTCAGGGTTTCTCATGGTAAAGTCCTGGATACGCTCAATAGCACCAATCAATTTTTCTTCAAGAGTATAACTGTAAAGCCTAAGGATGTTGATGTTGTCCTCCCTTAGTTTTTCTAATCTTTCCAGACTGTTGACCATTAAGACGGTAGGTTCTAATGCCTCAAAGGTTTCATGTGAAGGGTTAGGACCTAAAAGCCATTGGTATGAAGTACATGGCTGTCCTTCGGTGATGAAAACCACAGTAGTTTCTTCTTCTTTTCCTTTTTCAATATGATATCCTCGTAATATTCCCCTCAGTACAAAGCCAGTTCTCATGTTCGTATCTCCTTCTTTGAAAAAGATTTCCCCAGGCTTCAGGTGAACCATGTGTGACTCTTCCAGTAATAATTCCAAATCCCTCCCAGTAAGAAAAGGGTACCTGTTTTTAAAGAATTCAAATGTATCTATCATTGGGTATTGATTGGAGTTGGTATACAAAACTAATGCATTCAGAAAAATAAAAAAGCCACTCCAAATGGAGTGGCTCTCAGCAATTATTTATCTATTAAATTACCTTTGGATAATTAACCTTTGACTAATCTTAGTGTCACTACCTATAAAGCTTACTGCATATACACCATCAGCAATATGGCTCATATCAAGTTTCATCCTGTTTTCACCTTCATTCATTGCTTTGCCCTCCTGATATACAACCTGACCAAACATATTGCTGACAATCAAGTTGAGCCTTTGTTCAGTTGTTGATGTAAAAATCAAGTTCACCTCACCCACTGTTGGGTTTGGATACATTTTCAACTCGTCTTTCACATCTACAAAAATCATAGGTAATACACTTTCTTCCTCTTCCAATACAGGCTCATTGTCAGGCACTATTGCCAACCTTGCATCTGCATTGTAACACCCTGTAATAGCAACATCATCTATATATACCCAATCGCTATTACCAGAAGCATCGCAACGGAAACGTAATTGTGCAGTTGCACTAAACGGCCCAGGAATAATTACTTGCTCATTGTAACGCTGGTTATTCAAAAACTCATCATTTCTATTCCACTCTTCAAACGTCGCAAAAGAAGAGCCGCCGTCAGTAGAAATCTGCAGCCAGAAGTCTTCATTGCTATTATCCATGCTCACTGGGAAGTAAGAAAAAGCAACTGTTAATTCTTCATAGGCACTTAAATCTAACGTATTGGTAGTAAGCACTGAAGTACTAGTATTATCTCTCAACTGAACAGATGCTACACCGCTATTTGAATATGATGAATTACTCACTAAAGCACAATCAGAACCACCATCATTCCAAATACCCAAACCACTTTCAAAGTTATTGATATTTATATCTGTGTATACACAACTGGTAGCACAAGGCAAACAGTTGGAGCCACCACAGTCAACACCCGTTTCATCACCATTTTGGATACCATCTTCACAGGTAGGGTTTGGCTGATTCTCATAGCATCCAGTAATTATTACGTCATCCAGATAAATTCTATCATTGTTTCCTGAGGCATCGCAGCGGAATCGGAATTGCGTGTTAGATGTAAAAGGCCCGGAAATGATTACCTGTTCATTTTCACGAACATCATTTTCGAATTCATCGGTTACATTCCACTCTTCTATAGTTGTGAATGTGGAACCACCATCTGTTGATATTTGCAGCCAAAAATCTTCTTGCCAGGTATCCATGCTATATGGCAGATATGAGAAAGAAATTGTTACCTCACTATAATTAGTAAGATTTAAGCTGTTTGTAGTCGTGGAAGAGTTCTCACCCGAATTATCCCTTAGTCGTATCACATTGGTACCACTATTGGCAACAGCACTATTTGAGATTAAAGCACAATCATTGCCGCCATCGTTCCAAATTCCCCAGCCTGTTTCAAAATCATTCTCATCAATAGTGATGTAAGCACAACCACTACAATCGTATATAACCTCCGTAGAGCTAACTATGGTACAGCCGTTAGCATCTGTTACTGTAACCGTGTAAGTGTTCGTTGCAAGGTTGCCCAAATTAGGTGTATTTCCACCATTGCCCCAGGTATAACTGTAAGGAGTTGTACCCCCAGATACAATCGCAAGTGCGGTTCCATCTCCTAAATCGCAACCTTCAGGAGTACTAGATATTAATATTTCAAGAGTTGCTGGCTCACTTACGGCCGTAAAAACTGAAGCCGAACATCCGTTAGTATCGGTTGCCGTTAGGGTATAAACGCCAGCAGTTACATTGGCTAAGTTAGCATCGGTAGCCCCATTACTCCATAAGTAAGTATAAGGTTCAGCTCCACCAGATGCTGAAGCAGAAAGTGAGCCATCAGAACCACCATTACAACTTACATCATTCGAAGATGCCAAAACTGATAAAGAGTATTGAGCCGAAACAGAAACTGAAATTGTGGCAGTACAACCGTTGGCATCTGTAATGGTAACTGTGTATGCCCCTTCACCGAGGTTTGACATATCTTCAGTTGTTGCGCCATTGCTCCAAGTATAAGTATAGGCGCCTGTGCCGCCAGCTGCACTCAAATCAACTGAACCGTTGTTTACACTGCTGCATGATGCATCAGTCGCTGAAGCAGAAACTGCTAAGGCTGCTGGCTCGCTTACATCTGCTGAGGCTGTTGCTGTGCAACCATTAGCGTCAGTGATAGTTACACCATAATTGCCTGCTGATACACCCGAAACGCTATCATTACTGCCACCACTGCTCCATTGATAACTGTAAGGTGCTGTGCCCCCTGAAGCTGAAGCAGAAAGTGCTCCATCGTTGCCACCATTACAAGATACATCACTTGAAGAAGCCGATGCTGATAGTGCGCTTGGTTCACCTATTGTTACTGAAGCTGTTGCAGTACAGAAATTACCATCGGTAACTGTTACTGTATAGATGCCAGCAGAAAGGCTGGTTGCGCTGCTTCCCGGACTGCTATTGCTCCAGCTATAGAAATATGGGGTGGTTCCACCTGAAACTGAAACGGAAGCTGAACCATCAGAACCACCATTACAACTCACATCGCCTGATGAAACTGATAATGAAAGTGCGGTGGGTTCTTCTACTATTACTGAAGCTGTTGTTGTACAACCAACTGCATCGGTTACAGTAACTGTATAAGTACCACCTGAAAGCCCAGACACATCATCAGTCGTTGCACTATTACTCCACAGGTAGTTATAACCTGGAGTACCGCCTATTACACTAACTGAAACGCCGCCATTACCATCTCCATTGCAATTAATATTCACTGAAAAAGCAGTAGCCGCTAATGTTGATGTTTGACCAACAACTGCCGAAGTTGTTGCTGCACATCCGTTGGCATCTGTTACAGTCACTGTATATGTTCCTTCGCCCAGGTTTGAAATATCTTCAGTCGTTGCTCCATTACTCCAGACATAAGCATAAGCACCTGTGCCACCAGCAACACCTAAATCAACGGAGCCATTGTTTACGCCGCCACAAGAAGCATCAGTTGCTGAAACAGAAGGCACCAAGGCATCTGGTTCACTCACACTAGCCGAGGCTGTCCCAGTACACCCATTGCCATCAGTTACGGTTACTGTGTATGCACCTGCCGCCACATTACTTAAGTTTTGAGATTGGCTGCCATTACTCCAATTATATGAATAAGCTCCGCTGCCTCCTACAGTATTCAATGTAACTGAACCATCATTACTGCCGTTACAGTTAGCATTGCTGCCTGAAGCAATAGCTACCAAAGCAGGTGGCTCAGTGATGGCGGCTGAAGCAGTCGCATTACAACCATTAGCGTCAGTCACAGTTACTGTATATGTTCCTGCAAATAAGCCGCTTATATTTTGAGAAGTACTTCCATCACTCCATGCATAACTATAAGGCAACGCTCCACCAGTTACCGATGAGTTAACTGCTCCATTGTTTCCAGTGAAACAGGCTATATCAAAACCAGTAGTGCCAACGCTTAAAGCTGATGGCTCAGAAATGGTAACACTTGCAGTAGCTGTGTTGGAACTGTTATCCGTTACTGTAACTGTGTATGTGCCGACTGCTAAACCTGAAACAGAAGAACCAGTTCCACCGTTGCTCCAAAGGTAGGAATACGGAGACTCTCCATCGCTTGCTAAAACAGAAGCAGAACCATCATTACCACCGTTACAACTTACATCGCTGCTTGCATCAATATAAGCGCTCAATGGTATTACAGATTGTACACAGAAGTTGGTTGTTTCATCATCATTAAAGGCGCCACCTGATGCTAATACGTCGCTGGTTAAGTCCGCAACCAATTCATAAGAGCCCTGACCATATCCGCAGCAGATACCATCACCATAAGAGTCATATATGATGAAGTCAAAACAGCCATCTGCCAAACAGAAGTTTGAAGTAACCACTGTGCCATTCTGTCCATTAGAATAAGGCCCACCTGAAGCCACAACCTGACTGGAACCATCCCTCACTTCCCAAGTGGTTTCTGAGCCGTAGTTATCGAGAACTATAGTTAAAGTTACAGGGTTGGAACCTGAAGTGAATGAAGATGAAGCACCGTCATTCCCACTATTATTATCACTTGTACCGTTAGGGTTTGAAGTATAGGCATCAAAAGTATGGGAGCCAGAAGACACATTCATTGAAGGCAGGCTAATAGTAGTGCTGTTTGTACTTGCTAATGAACCGCTCCAGTTGTAGGTATTAATTGTGCCGTTATCCACCTGGTAGTTGATGGTAACGGTGTTTAATGTGTTTGTTCCATAGTTGTTTAAAGTAACTGAAGGGCTGATTGTTGATGAACAAATAGAGCCTGTTGGTGAGTTGATTGCAGCAATACCTGCATCATCCTGAACTTGAGGAGCTACTGAAAGTACCGCCTGATAGGCATCTACCAAACCATATCCCAATGATGTTGACCAAGTGCCATTTGGCTGACCCGAAACACTTGAATTGTATGCATAGCCTCCTACCTTTCTACAAGTCGACTCCATAGCGTAACGAGCCTGTGCTTCAGTCAGTGAAGGATTAGCCGATAATATCAATGCCATTACTCCCGCCGCATTTGGTGTTGCACTCGAAGTACCGTTGAAAGTAGCTACATAGTTGCCGCTTGAATAGCCATCAGAACCTGAAATATCGGTTGAATATATTTTCACACCGGGGGCAGCTACATCAAGGTTAGTCCCGTAGTTTGAACCCCACCAAGTTTCACCATCACACGACGATGGATTCTTTCTTTCATAGCACATACTCATTGATGCCACTGCAATAGTATTGGTGCGCGTGGCAGGGTAGCTCACCGAACTATTATCATTGCCTGCGGCAAATAATACTGGTGCACCTAAGCCGCCCCTACCACTATTCACAGCGCCGCTAATAGCGTTATTGATGGTGGATGAATTTCCACCGCCTCCCCAGCTATTGCTCAATACATCAGCGCCTGCATTTGACCACGCCCAATTGATAGAGTTACCAATCCAAGTGTTGGTAGTTACCCAGCTATTGCCGCTGCTGTATGCTATCCTTACAGGCACTATCTTGCAGTTGTATGCCACACCAGCTACACCCTGGTTGTTGTTGCCCACGGCTGCAACGATACCCGCACATGCAGTACCGTGAGCATCATCACCTGAAGGGGCGCCACCACTGCCCTGGCCTGTGCCATCATAACCGCCCAACATATTGGCCAGTAAGTCGGGATGGGTTAAATCCACACCTTCATCCAATATTGCTACCTTGATAGAAGATGAACCATTGGTTACATTCCAGGCATCGAAGACATTCATATCAGCACCAGCAGTGCCACTATATTGTATACCAGAACCCGTGTTGTTTAGCGACCATTGGTAGTTTAGGTAAGTGTCATTGGTATTGAACCTTTTTAGCAATAACAAGAAATCAGGCTCCGCCCAGTCAAATACCTGTGTTTCATAAAGTGCATTGGCCACTTCCAAGGCATTGCCCTTCGAGTTTTTGTTGGTTTGAATTATGTAGATGTTTGGGTCATAGTTATCCCAATCAACTATTGAGAAATTGAAACGCTTGGCATAAGTTCTAAGGGTTTGAAGGTCTTTGCTTGACTTCAATCTAACTACCACCCTATCCTGTATACCTTGCAAGGTACCGTCTTCGTACACCAAAAAAGGATTGGCATAATGAACTGACGGATTGGCCTGTAGACGCTTCAGCAACTCATAAAGTGCTTCTTCGTTCAAACCTTGAACTTTGGCGATGGTTACATCTGGCACGGGGAGTACATCTTCGTCCTTCAAGGCTAGTACTGCCTTCTCAGAAGCCAATATGGCTTGTTTCTGTTCAAAAGTCAGGTCTTTATTAAACTTGATTAGAATTTGCGAAGTGGAAAGTGAGTAGTAGTTTTTTCCTTCAGGCGTGTAATTGAATATTTCATTATCGCCAAATACAGTCTTTACGCTCCATACCAGGACAAGGAGGGCACACAAAATTCTTATTAAACTTCTCATCGGCTACTATTTAAATCTTGGGTTAGTCAGTGCCTGAAAATTTCAGGAATATCAAAAATAGTCCTTTAACCAACGATTTACAAGGCATATTCGATAAACCCCGTTAACAAATTAACAAGTATGTATTAGGGTTAGATAAGCGCTGAAAAGTGGAAAAACAAAAAGCGGGGTAATTGCCTCCGCTTTCACACCCGCTTTGTAGCCTCACTAGGAATCGAACCTAGATCAAAAGTTTAGGAAACTTCTATTCTATCCATTGAACTATGAGGCCAGAAAAAGAAGGATGCAAATTTAAAGGATTTATTTAACTGATGCAATTTAGAAGGGTCCTACTTACTTCATAGGCATGGCGCGGTGGGTGCTGCTGGCTCTACTCATGCACAATAAATTAGTTCTTTGAGCAAATTCAGGCGGGTAGCCAGTGAAATGCTTTCTGTTGGTCTTACAACCTTCCCCCAACAGAAAGCACCCGCTTATAAAATTTGGAAAATGGTATGAGCTGAGAGCCTCTGCACAAAATAAACTTTTTAATTATAGCAGTGTTATCATTAACGATTGTAATACAATTTAAACAGAAAGTTAAACTATAATCTTAAGGTCATGAAAAAGCTAACTATTTTAATTGCCGTGCTATCCAGCATTGTTTTCTTTTCAGGGTGCGTGATTATAAAACCAGGAGAAGTTGGTGTTAGAAGAACGCTCGGCAAACTACAACCAAAGGTAATGGAGCAAGGCGCACATGGTGTGAACCCGTTTGCAACCAAGGTTATCCGCACACCTATCAGAACTGTAAACCTTGAAATGTCACTCAACCTTCCAAGCAAAGAAGGGCTGAACATCAACTCAGAGATTTCAATCCTCTACAAGATTGAAAAGGAATCTGTGCCAACGCTTATCGAAAACATTGGAGGCAATTACGAGCCGATTATTCGCTCCGTCTTTCGTTCATCTTCAGCGGACGTTTGTGCACAGTACATGGCCAAGGATATGCACTCAGGAAAGCGCGCAGATATTGAGGCAGAGATTGCGATAACTATGAATAAAATTCTGGAACCACAGGGGATTTTTATCGAAGCCGTGCTTCTCAAAACCATTCAACTACCGCCTGGGCTTTACAGTTCCATTGAAAGTCGATTGGAAGCCGAGCAACAAGCCATGAGAATGCAGTACGTGATTGATCAAGAGCGAAGAGAGGCCGAAAGAAAAGTGATTGAAGCCACTGGCGAAAGAGATGCCCAGATGATTCGTTCAGAAGGGCTAACCAAAGAAATTCTTGAGCTTAGAAGAATTGAGGCCTTGCAGAGACTGGCTGAATCGCAGAACTCGAAAATAGTGTTTGTCGGTGGCAGCGAAGACAAAGCGCCAATGGTCATTGACCCAACACAATGAGAATTCTAGGTCGAGGCTTGGTTTTTCTATCCATTAAACTATGAGGCCAATTGGGGCTGCAGAAATACACCAGCAGGTTCTGGATTCAAAAAATAGTTCTTTACCCACTGAATAGCTGATATCTTGGTTTACTTCTTAAGTAAATGCTCGTATTTCTTCCTGAATTTCTCCACTTTGGGCCTTATCACAGCAGAGCAGTAAGGCTGATTGGGATTGTTTTGGAAGTAGTTATTATGATAGTCTTCCGCATCACTATAATTGCTGATGGGGACTATCTCCGTCACAATTGGGTCGTTCCACAAACCTGAGAAGTCAGTTACTCTTTTTGCTTCTTTTGCTTGCTCTTTTTGTTCTTCACTATGGTAAAAGATAGCGGAGCGATACTGTGTGCCTACGTCTGCCCCTTGCCTATTCATAGTGGTTGGATCATGCGTATGGAAAAATACATCTAAAAGAGTCTCGTAGCTTATCACTTCGGGGTCAAACACTATTTGGGCTACTTCGGCATGACCTGTAGTCCCATTACATACTTCTTTGTAAGAAGGGTTTTTTACATGCCCCCCGGCATAGCCCGGTTTGACGGAGGTTACCCCTTTCAACTCCTGAAAAACTGCTTCTACACACCAAAAACATCCTGCGCCAAAAGTGGCTGTATCTAATTTACCTGATTGGTTTATTTCATCGCTCATAACTGTTTGAATAGTAGGTTTACCTACCCCTATATGTCCATTTGAACACGAATAGAGGGGAAGTGTCAAAATTCCGAAAAAGAAAATGATGCTGCAATTCATTATTACAAATTTATCAATGGTCGCGTCATAGAGTTGTAACAGTGGAGACAATCAATAGTTCTTGGAAGAGATAATAGATATCAGATATGAGTATTGAGAGTTTGTTGTCATTCTAAACGCAGTGAAGAATCTCTTTAAATACGGGGCACAAAGCAGACACAGGGCCTTTAGTATTTAAAACTTCTTGTTGGTTAAAAACTTTACATGAGCAGGTTTGGTTTCCATTACAACTGGAGTATAGCCGACAAATTCACCGTCCATGTCAATAGGGCATGGGGCACTAAGAGCCTCAATGGTGCAATTGGCTGAATCAAGATATTTCACTTCCGGATGTTTCACATTTTGGCATTTCTTGATGGTTGAGAGGTTCTTGATGTAGTCCATCATTTTTACCTCACCGAGCAGTACCAGTTGCATCTTACCATCGGTTGGGTCCGCTTGCGGAGCGATTCCCATTCCACTGCCAAACCACTTAGCGTTAGCCATGCACAAACTCATGGCATTGCCCTGCCATTCGCCTCCATCATAAGTAAACTTGATAGGTAGGTGTTTGAACTTTAAAAAGCCCCTAATAATGCCTATCATGTATTTCAAGTTAGGGCCTAATACCTTTGGTGACTCGTGCAGTATTTGTGCGATTAAGCCACCAATACCTATATCGGCTATGTTGATGAAATAGCGCTGAGTGTCTTCCCCTTTTGGTGACTTAAATTTCATCAAGCCAAGGTCAATGGAGACATAGTTATCCTGTTTGATTGCTTTTTTTAGGTCTTCAAGGTCGTTCTCCACACCCATAGTTTTAGCGAAGTCGTTGCCGCTGCCAGCGGGTATCATCCCTAAACTCACCCTGCTGCGGGTTTGTTCTATGTTTTGCATCAGCCCGTTGGCTACTTCATTGAGTGTGCCATCGCCTCCCGCAGCAATCAGGTAATCTGTACCCTGAGCTACCGCGTTTTTCGCCAAGCTAACTGATTCACCAGGCTCTTCTGAAAACAACATCTTCATCTTGTAATCCCCACCAAAAAAGTCCTCCAGCCTTTGGACTACCTTGCGCTTCTTGAGCTTTCCGTGGATAACAAAGGTGATACTTTTCATGCTGTTTTGGCTTAAATGGTCGCTACAAAGAAAGGATGTTTTTATTACCTAAAAATTATCCAGAACATTTTAACCGACATTTGGTTATTATCCAAAGTTGATGTAAGCCCATTTGCTTACCTTTGCTGTGTAATTAAAAGTACAAGAAAATGTATCCTGAAGAAATAGTAATACCCATGAAACAAGACCTGACTTCGGTTGGGTTTGAAGAATTATTAACCCCTGAAGCTGTTGATGGTGCTATCAAGTCTGAAGGTACTACCTTAGTGGTAGTGAACTCAGTATGTGGTTGCGCTGCGGGCATGGCAAGGCCAGGAGTGAAGATGGCAGTGCAGAATGGTAAGAAACCGGATAGGTTGACTACCGTTTTTGCCGGTTTTGACAAAGAGGCTACGGCACATGCCAGGAATTATATGTTGCCTTACCCTCCGTCATCACCATCAATTGCGCTTTTTAAGGATGGTAAATTGGTGCATTTTATTGAGAGGCACCATATAGAGGGCAGGTCTGCTGAGATTATCGCAGAAAACCTGGCAACTGCCTTTGAAGAGTTTTGTTAATTTCTTATGTTTGAGGATGAACTCTATCGGGAGTCTTCTAACTTATAACAACAAAAAAGCCATTCAATGAATGGCTTTTTTGCTCTATAATGCCCTCATCCTAAATCCTTCTCCTCGGGGAGAAGGACTTCATTGAGGTAGAATTATTCATTTGGGTTTTCAATCACTTTGGGTGACTTGAAGTAATCAGAGTCGTGCCTTGGTGCGTTTTTCAGCGCTTCATCTTGAGTGATGGTTACTTTCACTTCATCTTCACGCCAACGGTTAGTTTCTTCCGTCATGTAGATAAGTGGTTCCACATTATCAGTGTCTAACTCATTTAGCTTGTCCACAAACTTCAATATCTTGTTCAGGTCGTTAATCATTTCCGTTTTTGACTCGTCATCATACTCCAGGCGAGCCAACTGGGCTAATTCATCAACCGTTTTCTTGTCTATTTGCATGGTGCAAAGATAGTAAATGGAATATTACGCTACTGCGGCAGGATAATCCTTTTCTCTTTCCCTCAACACCCCCTCCATCATGGCGTGCATTTTATCGCGCAGGGTGCTCATATCGGCATCTGTCATGCCTTTAGTTTCAATGGGGTCGAGAATAATGCAATGGACAAAACCCGGCCTCCCACCATTTAGGCGATTATCGTTTGCGGGTAATATCTTCCAACCATTGATGAATATGATTGGTACAATAGGCACCTGCTTCTCGATAGCTAATTTGAATGCTCCATTCTTAAAACGAGCCAGTTTAGGCGTATCATCAGGTATCATCCCTTCAGGGAAGATAGCAATGCTAATCCCTTTGTCTACATCATCGGCAGCACGGTTATAGGCATTATAGCTGCTACGCAGGTGCCCACGTTGCACTGGGATGTTCATCCCCTTGAAAAAGATATTGAACATGAACCAACGGGTCAACTCTACCTTGCCCATATAATGGAAATAAGTTGGGATAATCAGGTAGCTGATAATGATATCCAGGTAGGAAGTATGGTTGGGGGCATACACGTAAGGGCCATCGCCAAAGCTGCCTTTTTTCTCTATGGTAAAGAAGATACCCACATTGTGCAGTATCAATCTCGCCCATACTTTTTTGAGCCTAAACGCTTTCCTATACCACTGTGGTTTTGAAAGCAATACCACAAACAAGGGGTACAGCAAACCAAAGGTGATGCATGCATTTAAGAAGAAAAGCACGCGCCAGACTAGCTGGAATGGAAGTGTTAAACGTTTCATCAAGTTGCCAAAAGTAGGGAAATAGTATTTACCACCAAGAAATGACCTTTTTGCTTTATTTCCTAATTTCGTGGCGCAACACAAAAACCACATGGCAAGAATACTAACTGGCATACAAAGCACGGGAACACCACACCTTGGAAACATACTGGGAGCGATGCTTCCGGGTATAAAACTATCGGAGCAGCCTGAGAATGAGTCTTTCTTTTTTATAGCTGACCTGCACTCCCTAACCACTATTAAAGATGCAGAAGTGCGCAGGCAAAATGTAAGGAGCGTAGCCGCAGCCTGGTTGGCCTTTGGTTTTGATACGGATAAGAATGTTTTTTACCGCCAGTCTGATGTAAATGAAGTGGCTGAACTAACCTGGTATATGAATTGCTTTACGCCATATCCCATGTTGGCGAATGCGCATTCTTTTAAAGATAAGTCTGAGCGATTGGCTGATGTGAATGCCGGGCTTTTTACCTATCCTGTCTTGATGGCGTGCGATATCATACTTTACGATGCCAATTTTGTGCCTGTGGGCAAAGACCAGCAACAGCACCTGGAAATGACACGCGATATTGCCAGCTCATTCAATCACCAATACGGAGACACTTTTGTGGTGCCTGAAGGACTTTATGATGAGCAGGTGATGGTTGTACCAGGTACTGATGGACAAAAGATGAGTAAGTCATACAACAACTTTATTGACATCTTTTTGCCTGATAAAAAGTTGCGTAAGCAAGTGATGGCTATTGTGACTGATAGCACCCCTCTTGAAGAACCCAAAGACCCAGATGTGTGCAATGTATATGCACTATACAAACTAGTAGCCAAAGATGGGCAGGTAGCTGAAATGCGCGAAAATTATCTAAAAGGTGGTTATGGCTATGGGCATGCCAAGCAGGCACTCTACGAAGTGTTGATTGGGAAGTATGCCGCAGAGCGTGAAGCCTACAACAACTTTATAAATAACCCTGATGAATTGGAAGACCGACTGAAAGTGGGTGCTGATAAAGCCAGAGTGGTGGCCCAAGATGTAATTGGAAGGGTGAGAGAAAAGTTGGGGTATTAATCAGTTGGCAGTTGGCAGTTGGCAGTTGGCAAAAGTATAACAGAACATCTTCCCCAAAAGCTCGGGGTTTGAGTGACAGAAAAAACTACCCTCTAACTCCTCTACGGTCTCATCGAGGCCAAATATTTGCAGCAATAATATATCAGGCAGAAAATCAAGCATAGTAGATGCGGCATGTATTGACACGTTTTACATATCGCACCTACGGCCCTTTTTGATAGGTGGGGGTGAACCTATTGCTACAAATATGTCGCTCCTCTGGAGCTTGGCATCATTTGTCCGTCCTTTGCTATTAATATGCCGCTACTCCACAGCTTCTTAAAACAAATCCAAGAGATTACCATCCACAGTAACGGGGTTGCTGGGGTTGTGCATTTCACCTTGAAAGAAAGGCACTGAATTCTTGAAGATGTTGATATCAAAAGAGCCTTCGGTTTCGTCGCTTTCAACGGTTATGGAGACATAATCACCTCTTTCTCTTTCCACTACTTCTGAAGTCCATATAGGGCCCTTGTGCTCTTCAATCATGGTTTCGCCATTGGTGCCTGTGTATGATACCCGAAAGTCGAGTTCAAGGCCATTGCGTGTAGTTACCTGATAGACTATTCGGCACATCTCCTCTTCTTTTTTACAAGCTGTAAAAACAGTTGCAACTAACAGCAATGGAAGGAATATTTTAGCTAAAGCGCTCATAGTATTGCAATATCAGTAGCACCAAGAAAAGTAGTTCTGCTATCCATTTTCTTCTTATTGCAAGGTAGTGATTTGAGAGGACTATGGCTAAAGGGAAACATAAGAAGTAGGCTGCGCCATATTGCATACCCGATAGCAACCACACTCCTACAACCAATAGGCTCATCCAAAAAATGAGGTTGAGCATTTTGCTTACCCTGACGGTGGCTCCATTCAAAGCTCCCAAAAACAACCACATTGCCGGCAAAAAACTCACTCCCAATGCTACGAGATAAAACTTATAATTCCCTAAATGCAAATCTACTTTTTCAAAGCTCTCAGGAATAACCACCTGGAAGAGTTCGCCTAATCCGTCGAACACGAAATACATGGTAAGGATTATCATCCACGGAAAAATGAGCCCAAAAACTGGCACCAGCCATTCTCTCCAGTTAAAAGGCCTAAAGGTTGCCAGTGCTACCCATATCAGGATGAAAAACGGGGCTGCCGACAAATAAAAAAAGGACATTACACCAACCAACAAGCCAGCATCAAACGCAGGCCTAAGGATATTCTCTTGCCTGTAAAACACCTGCACCTTTCTCAGTAACAGCAGGAGCAATAAGTTGGCTATCATATAAGGCTTTAGTGTAAACCAATCGGCAAAGCTGGTTGCCAACACCAAAAAAACCAAGGGTGGCAGCATTGAATTGCGTACTGGTGTGATGTAGCTATCCGCTATGTTTTTAACTAATAGGGCTTGCCCTATCAACAACAGCAAAACCAATAGGCGATTTACTATGTCTATATCGAGGAGAGATTCCAAGCTCATGTAGAAAGGCATGCCTGATTGATAGCTGGCGAAATGCATAAAACCCACTAACCAAACTACAACACACAGCGCTATGAAGCTGACGAGTTGCAATGGTTGGGCTGACCTAAAAAAGCGAATGAGCATGAATAGTAATAGCTTGTAGAACTTTACAAAGAAAAAGTTTTACAGCTTAAGTATCATTATTTATATTTGCCCCACCCTAAAAAACAAAAGAAATGGATTGGTTAGTATATCCTCTTAAGGACTTATTTGAATGGACTTTTGGTTTTATCCCAACATTGGGCACATTAATCAATAACTCGATTATCGCCTTGATAAGCTTTGGTATTGTTGTTTGGATTGCCTTGATGTTCAGGTACCAAAAAGACGAGATACCTAACAGCCCAGATAACCCTATCTGATATAATCTTTATCTTAAGATTCTATTTCTGGAGTACTTTGCCCTGAAGGTCAAAGCCAATATCCTTACGGTAATACTTACCGTCAAAGTCTACTACTTCTGCAGTTCTAAATGATTTACCTAACGCCTCTTGCATGGTATCTCCAAAAGAAGTGAGGGCAATCACCCTGCCACCATTGGTAAGCACCTGACCACTTTCATCCTTTTTGGTGCCAGCATGAAATACTAAGCTCTCTGTCACTTTATCCAGGTTCTTTATCGCTTTGCCTTTTTCATACTTACCAGGATAGCCATCAGACACCAACATTACAGTTGTTGCAAACCTTGGGTCTATTTCCAAATCCACCTCATCCAAAGAACCATTACCTACTGCCTCCATTACCTCTACCAGGTCGCTTTTAATCCTCGGCAATACCACTTCTGTCTCGGGGTCGCCCATGCGGCAGTTGTATTCAATCACAAAAGGCTCGCCACCAACGTTCATCAAGCCGATGAATATGAAGCCCCTATATGGTATTTTATCTTGCTTCAGCCCATTTATAGTAGGCTTCACTATTCTCTCTTCCACTTTTTGCATGAACTCATCATCAGCAAAAACAACAGGAGAAATAGCACCCATGCCGCCCGTATTAAGACCAGTATCACCTTCACCAATGCGTTTATAGTCTTTAGCAGCAGGCAATATTTTGTAGTTATCTCCATCGGTAATTACAAATACCGATAGCTCTATTCCATTCAAAAACTCTTCAATAACCACCTTGCTGCTCGCTTCGCCAAATTTTTCCTCAATCAACATTGATGATAGCTCAAGCCTTGCCTGCACCAATTCGTCGCATATCAATACCCCCTTGCCGGCTGCCAGGCCATCTGCTTTTAATACGTAGGGTGGTTTTAATCTTTTTAAAAACTCGATACCTTCTGCCAGGCTTGCTGAAGTGAAAGTGCCATAAGCAGCGGTCGGGATATTATGTTTTATCATAAACTGCTTGGAGAAGTCCTTGCTCCCCTCCAGCATGGCTCCCTGCTTGGCTGGGCCTATTACTGGTATGTACTTTAACCTTGGGTGAGCTTCAAAATAATCACTTATACCTGCAACCAATGGAGCTTCAGGCCCCACAATTACCATGTGAATACCATTCTCCAACACAAAACTACCTATGCCTTCAAAGTCGTCTACTGCCAAATTCAGATTAACCCCATATGCTCCAGTGCCCGCGTTGCCAGGTGTTATGTAGAGCTGGTTTAGCTCTTCACTTTGACTCAATTTCCATGCAAAGGTGCTCTCTCTTCCTCCAGAGCCAATCAGTAGTATGTTTTTCATATTGATTACAAAGTAACGAATTATAATTCAGGCAAATGTGTTCTCAAATGAAAGAAATCTTTCCATTTGTGAGAGTGTAACATCACGCATATTTTTCGCGACTGTTAATTGCTGCTCATTTTCTTACATTAGCACCGATAAAACAATAAAGCTATGAGTTACGAAACTATCTTAACCAACCTTGAAGATGGCATTTTTACCATCACCATAAACCGCCCAGACAAGCTTAATGCATTGAATAAAGACACATTAACTGACATCCGCAATGCAGTGATTGAAGTGAAGGAGAACGATGCTATTAAGAGTGCCATTATAACAGGTGCAGGACCAAAAGCATTTGTTGCCGGAGCAGATATTTCTGAGTTTCAGGAATTGAATGCCAGAACGGGAAGCATGCTGGCTGCAAGAGGGCAAGAGATTTTTGATATGATAGAAACCAGCCCTAAGCCGATTATTGCTGCTGTGAATGGCTTTGCTCTTGGTGGTGGGTGTGAATTGGCTATGGCATGCCACTTTCGGGTAGCCAGTGATAATGCTAAGTTTGGACAACCTGAGGTTAACCTGGGGCTGATACCGGGCTATGGTGGCACCCAAAGGCTTATCCAGTTGATTGGAAAAGGCAAGGCTTTTGAACTGCTGATGACCGCTGATATGATAGGTGCTGAAGAAGCCCTTCAGTTAGGATTGGTGAACTACGTAACCAGCCAAGATGAATTGTTGGGTAAGTGTGAAGAATTACTGCAAAAGATTGGGGGCAAAGCTCCTGTGGC
>JANQJC010000003.1 GCA_028281825.1 Flavobacteriales bacterium | reverse complement strand
ATCCAACTGGATAGTCAGGTTCTGGCAGATTGCCGTTGGAGCTACTGTATCTTGCACTGTGATAGTTGCTGTACATGTGCTTACGTTGCCGTTTACATCGGTTACTGTCAGGGTTACGGTATTGGTACCCACATTCGAGCAATCAAAGTTCAATGTATCGGAGTTGCCATCTAACTCTATACTAGCGATACCACAATTATCAAAGCTTCCGTTATCTACTTCCAATGCTGTCACAATGGTCTCACCATTGGCATCCAACTGGATAGTCAGGTTCTGGCAGATTGCAGTCGGTGACACGGTATCTTCTACGGTAATGGTTGCTGTACAAGTTGAAACATTACCGTTTACATCGGTTACTGTCAGGGTTACGGTATTGGTACCCACATTTGAGCAATCAAAGCCCAATGTATCGGAGTTGCCATCCAACTCTATGCTAGCGATACCGCAGTTATCGAAACTTCCGTTATCTACTTCCAATGCAGTTACAATGGTCTCACCATTGGCATCCAACTGGATAGTCAGGTTCTGGCAGATTGCAGTCGGTGCAACCGTATCTTCTACGGTGATAGTTGCTGTACAAGTTGAAACATTACCGTTTACATCGGTTACTGTCAGGGTTACGGTATTGGTGCCCACATTCGGGCAATCAAAGTTAAGAGTATCAGCATTGCCATCTAACTCTATGCTAGCGATACCACAGTTATCGAAACTTCCGTTATCTACTTCCAATGCAGTCACAATGGTCTCACCATTGGCATCCAACTGGATAGTCAGGTCTTGACAAATGGCAGTAGGATTGATATTGTCTTCTACTGTTACTACCGACTGACAAGTACTCACATTACCATTCACATCGGTTACTGTCAATGTAACCGTGTTAGGGCCTACATTTGAACAGTTGAAAGTAGCCGGTGACACGCTCATATTAGCGATACCACAATTATCTGTTGAACCATCGTCTACCTGCGTAGCAACAATTGAAGCGCTACCACTCGTACTCAGGTTGATGGTGATATCCTGGCACAATGCTGTTGGGCTTGTGGTGTCTACTACCGTTACTGTAGCATCACAAGTTGAAACGTTTCCATTAACGTCTGTTACTGTTAACGTTACTGTATTGGCACCCACATGGCTACAGTCAAAGTCGGTTTGTGAGACGCTTAGGTTGGCCACGCCACAGTTGTCCGAACTACCACCATCAACATCGTTAGCTGTGATAGTTGCCTGGCCTGCTCCATCCAAATAGATAGTAATATCCTGACATATTGCACTTGGTGGAGTGGCCACATTGTCTTCAACTGTAATAGTTGCTGTACAATTACTTACATTACCATTAACATCAGTTACTGTTAGGGTTACCGTGTTGGTGCCTACATTTGAGCAATTGAATATCAATGAATCTTGACCACCATCCAATTGAATACTGGCAATTGCGCAATTGTCTGTAGAGTTAGTATCTACATCTGCTGCTGTAACTACTACTTCACCGCCAGGACCCAATTCTACCGTAAGGTTCTTACAAGCCGCTGTCGGGGCAATAGTATCTTCAACAGTAACTATTGAAGTACAAGTTGAAACGTTTCCATTTACATCAGTCACAGTAAGTGTAACTGTATTGTTTCCAACGTTTGAGCAGTTGAATGTACTTGGGCTAACGTTCAAGCTAGCTACGCCGCAGTTATCATTAGAGCCATTGTTCACTTGTGCGGCAGTGATACTGGCATTGCCTGAGCCATCCAAATAAGTGATGATGTTTTGGCAAATAGCATTGGGGTTAGTGTTGTCCTGAACTGTCACGGTAGCAGTACAAGTGCTTACATTTCCATTGACATCGGTTACCGTAAGTGTCACCGTGTTGTTGCCCACATTGGCACAAGTGAAAGCATTAGGGCTCACACTCATACTGGCAATACCGCAGTTATCATTGCTGCCGTTATCAACCTGTGCAGCTGTGATGCTCGCATTACCTGATGCATCTAGTGGGATAGTAATATTTTGACATATCGCTGTTGGAGCGACATTATCTTCAACGGTTACGGTTGCCGTGCAGGTACTTACATTACCATTTACATCAGTTACTGTTACCGTGACTGTATTAGGGCCTACATTGGCACAAGTGAAACTATTAGGCGTAACTACACTTGAGGCTATTCCACAATTGTCATTACTGCTATTGATAACATCAGCCGCCGTAATAGAAACAGTTCCTGAAGCGTTAAGCTGAACGGTGATATCTTCACAGGTAAGTATCGGTGGAGTGGTATCTACTACTGTAACTGTAGAAGTACAAGTTGATACATTACCGTTCACATCGGTTACCGTTAAAGTAACAGTATTTGCACCTACATCAGCGCAAGTAAATAGGTTTTGAGAAATAGTAAGTGAATTGATGGCACAGTTGTCAAAACTTCCATTATTAACATTGGCTGCCGTAATGATTACATTACCGCCATTTGTCAATGGCACAGTAATATCCTGACATATGGCAGTTGGCGCGATATTATCTTCAACGGTTACGGTTGCCGTGCAGGTTGAAACATTGCCGTTCACATCGGTCACTGTTAATGTCACCGTCCTATTTCCTACACTTGAGCAGTTGAAAGTATTTGGACTTACACTCATGCTGGCTATTCCACAGTTATCGCTGCTGCCATTATCAATTTGCGCAGCTGTGATAGAAGCCGTTCCTGAAGCATTAAGCTGAACGGTGATGTCCTGGCACAAGGCGGTTGGAGCCTCAGTATCTTGTATCGTTACCGTAGCTGTGCAAGTGCTTACATTACCATTCACATCAGCAATCGTTAATGTGACCGTGTTGTTACCTACATTGGCACATGTAAAACTATTAGGGCTCACACTCATGCTGGCTATTCCACAGTTGTCGCTACTGCCATTGTCTATCTGTGCCGCTGTGATAGAAGCCGTTCCTGAAGCATCCAATGGTACAGTAAGGTTTTGGCAAAGAGCCGTAGGGGCTATATTATCCTGAACTGTTACTGTGGCTGTGCAGGTACTTACATTGCCATTCACATCAGTAACTGTCAGTGTCACCGTGTTATTACCCACATTAGCGCAAGTGAAACTGTTAGGGCTTACACTCATGCTAGCTATTCCACAATTATCGCTACTGCCATTGTCTATCTGTGCCGCCGTGATACTGGCATTACCAGAAGCATCCAGTTGAACCGTTAGGTTCTGGCACAATGCCGTTGGGTTGGTATTATCAACTATGGTAATTGTAGCATTACAAGTACTCACATTACCATTTACATCGGTTACTGTAAGCGTCACAGTATTATTGCCCACGTTAGCGCAAGTGAAAATATTAGGGCTCACACTCATGCTAGCTATTGAACAATTATCACTGCTACCATTATCTACCTGAGCAGCTGTGATGCTCGCGTTGCCGGAGGCGTCCAAAGGAATAGTAAGGTTCTGGCATAATGCCGTAGGAGCCACATTATCTTGAACTGTTACAGTTGCTGTACAAGTGCTCACATTACCGTTTACATCCGTTACTGTTACAGTTACGGTATTAGCCCCTACATCAGCACAGGTAAAGTTATTTGGTGTAGCCACGCTTGAGGCTATCCCACAGTTGTCATTGCTGCTATTGATAACGTCAGCCGCTGTGATAGAAGCAGTTCCTGAAGCGTTAAGCTGAATAGTAATATCTTCACAAGTAAGTATTGGTGGAGTGGTATCTGCAATAGTAATTATAGCATTACAGCTTGATGAGTTACCATTAATATCTGTTACAGTAAGTGTAACATTATTGTCACCTATATCAGCACATGTGAATAGGTTTTGAGAAAGTGTTAAGGAATTAAGCCCACAATTATCGAACGAGCCATTGTTCACCTGTGTAGACGTTACTACCACATTGCCACCACCTGTAAGTGGAACGCTTATGTTCTGGCAAATAGCTGTTGGCGGTGTGTTATCTTCAATGGTCACCGTGGCTGAACATGTACTTACATTGCCATTTACATCCGTCACAGTTAATGTTACCACATTATTACCCACATTACCACAAGTAAAGCTGTTAGGGCTTACACTCATGCTGGCTATTCCACAGTTATCACTACTGCCATTATCTATTTGAGCAGCTGTGATACTCGCATTACCAGAGGCATCCAAAGAAACCGTAATATCCTGGCATAGTGCAGTTGGAGCTTCTACATCTTCCACTGTTACTGTGGCTGTGCAAGTTGACACATTACCGTTTACGTCAGTTACTGTAACAGTTACTGTGTTAGGGCCTATATCGGCACAAGTGAAACTACTTGGAGAAACTACACTTGAGGCTATATCGCAGTTGTCATTGCTACTATTGATTACTTCAGCGGCAGTAATAGAGATAGTTCCAGATGAATTAAGCTGAACAGTAATATCCTCACAGGTAAGTATCGGAGGAGTGGTATCTGCAATAGTTACTGTAGCGTTGCAGCTAGATACGTTTCCATTTATATCAGTCACTGTAAGGGTAACGGGGTTAGCCCCAATATCGTCACATGTGAATAGGTTTTGAGTAAGCGTTAAAGAACTAAGACCACAGTTATCGAAAGAGCCGTTATCAACATGATTGGTTGTAACTACCACATTGCCACCACTAGTAAGCGGAACTGTCACATTCTGGCATAAAGCGGTTGGTACTGTATTGTCCTGAATGGTTACCGTTGCCGCACAAGTGCTGGTATTACCGTTTACGTCAGTTACTGTAAGTGTAACCGTATTGTTGCCAATGTTTGTACAGTTGAAAGTGTTTGGCGATACACTCATAGATGCAATACCACAGTTATCACTACTACCATTATCGATATCATTAGCAGTAATACTAGCATTACCTGATGCATCCAAACCTATAGTTAAGTTTTGGCAAATAGCAGTTGGATTTACATTGTCTTGAATGGTAACTGTCGCTGAGCATGTGCTTACATTGCCATTAACGTCAGTAACAGTCAGTGTCACTGTATTATTACCCACATCGGCACACGTGAATACCGTTTGACTTAAGCTCAATGAAGCAATAGCACAGTTATCGCTACTACCATTATCAATGTCATTAGCAGTAATACTTACACTACCTGATGCGTCTAATTGAAGTGTAAGGTTTTGACAAATAGCTGTTGGAGATATCGTATCTAAAACAGTTACTGTAGCATTACACGTTGATGTGTTGTTTGCGTCATCTAAAACAGTCAAGGTAACCGTATTGGCACCAACATTATTACAGTTAAAGGTGCTTGGTGATACACTACCTGAAGCCAGTCCACAATTATCAAAAGTGCCATTGTTTACATCGGTTGCCGTTATACTAGCATTTCCACTACCATCAAGATAAACAGTGATATCCTGGCACTGTGCAGTGGCCGGAATGTTATCTTCTATTGTTACGGTGGCAGTGCAACTTGATGAATTGCCGCTTACATCAGTAATTGTAAGTGTCACGGTTTGTGCACCTAAGTCATCACAATCAAAACTATTTGGCGTAACGCTTAAAGAGAAACCAGCACAGTTATCACTACTTCCATTGTCTATTTGAGCAGCCGTAATACTGGCATTGCCTGAAGCGTCAAGAGAAACTGTAATGTCCTGACATACTGCTACTGGAGTTACTGTGTCTTGAACAGTTACACTGCCAAAGCAAGTTGAAACGTTGCCGTTTACATCAGTTACAGTAAGGGTAACAGTATTACTACCAACATTAGCACAGGTAAAAGTGTTTGGTGATACGCTCAAAGATGCAATACCACAGGCATCGCTGCTTCCGTTGTCTATTTGAGCCGCTGTGATACTCGCGTTGCCCGAAGGGTCTAACTGAACCACAATACCCTGGCATTGAGCATCAGGTGCTACGTTATCTTCAACCGTTACCGTTGCAGTACAGGTGTTCGTGTTTCCGTTGTTGTCTGTTACAGTAAGTGTCACGGTATTATTACCTATATCAGCGCAAGTGAAAGAGTTAGGGCTTACACTTAGGGAGGCGATACCACATACATCACTTGAGCCATTATCTATTTGCGCAGCTGTGATACTGGCATTGCCTGAAGCATCTAATTGGACAGTGATATTTTGGCAAACTGCCGTTGGTGCGATATTGTCTTCTACAGTAACTGTAGCTGTGCAAGTACTCACATTACCATCAGTATCGGTTACAGTAAGTGTTACCGTATTCGAGCCAACATTAGTACAGTTAAATGTGCTGGGTGCAACCGTCATTGAGGCAATACCACAATTATCAGATGACCCATTATCTATTTGTGCAGCTGTGATGCTAGCATTACCTGATGCATCCAACTGAACGGTAATATCCTGACATACTGCTGTTGGAGGTACATCATCATCTTGAATTACTTCACCAAAGTTGGAGGCAGAGCAGCCATTAGCGTCAGTAACAATTACGGTATGAATACCAACACCCAAGTTAATCGAAGTCTGGGTTGTTTGACCACCAGGGGTCCAGAAATAAGTATAAGGAGACAAGCCCCCAACTGGTGTAACTGTTACAGTACCGTTGCCACCACCAGGGCAAGTTACATTAGTAATGTCGCTGATTACTGGGTTAGGGTTTTCATATACCTCTACATCAAGTGTGGCAGAAGTAGTACAAAAACCTGTGTTTAATGTGTGCGTAACCGTGTAAACACCAGGTGCGCCATAAGAGTGCGTTGGGTTTTCAGCTGATGATGTACCTCCATCACCAAATGTCCATGAGTGAGTATAACTTGGGTCAGAGGCCCCTGTGTTAGAGAAGCTGAATGAGTTACCGTCAAAGCATTGATTGTTACCACCAACTGAAATAAAATCAGGGCGCAATACCGTAATGGTTTCTTGCCTGGTTACTGTTTGTCCACCACATACATCTTCTATGGTGGCAGTATAGGTAGTTGTATTAGTTGGGCTAACGTTAACTGATGTTCCAGTTCCTGCGCCATTATCCCAAACTACGCTATATGGGCCAACACTACCTGCTGGTGTTGCCGTAAGCGTAGCCGTTTCACCAAGGCATATGGTATCTGTGCCTGTTGATGTAGCAGTAAGGAATGTATTGTTGTCAAATATAGTCAGTGTGGCAGCTGGCGGCGCAGTACAACCACAAGCAAAGTTTTCAAGCTCAAAAGTAATGGTCTCGTTGCCTTCAACAACTCCGTCTAAAAGGGCATTAATGAAGATGTTCACAGAATCTTCACCAGCAGGAATCGTAATGGTACTGGGTATATTATCATAATCCACTCCCATTGTTGCAGTACCACTGACAAGGATGTCAGTAGTAAGGCTATCACCAATGGTAGCAGGGTCAAGGCGATAAAAAGTAAAGTAACCATCATTACAACCTTCATATAAACCACCATTTACAGTAGTAAAGCCGATACCAATACCTAAGCTATCACCCGCTGTAAAACTCTTTGCCTCCAAAAACACCCCTGAATCATAAACGCGGTCGGCTACGTCAGCAATGGCTAGCTTGATATGGTAAAGTTGGCATTTTTGCACTACTGCAGTTGCAGTTAGTGGGGTTGTCCAGGCATCGTATTGTACTTCTGTGCCACCGCAATTGTCTTGGTAATAGGCACAGTTTTCACACGGACCTGTTCCGGGGCAACCACCGGTATTACCATTGTTCACGTTATTAATAGCCACTGGAGTAGTTGTGCCCGGTATTAAGGCAATGTTTTCAGCATTATTGGTGTATGGACCATTGATACCTGGGCCACTGATAAAGAAACCGAACACATCATTGTATTGGGTATTTACATATTCCCTATACTCTTCAGAAGCAAATACATACCTAAACCTGATAGTATCTGATAATGGATAGAAGTCAAACTCAAGGATGGTACGGTCATAGGTAGTTCCACCTGAAAGTGACGTTAAGTCAGCATCGCCATTGAGGCTGTTGTTGGTACTTTCATTACCCGCATCATTAGGGCCTATAGCATTATTACCCCTACCAGTTGTTAGCAACACCCCACTTTCGAAGCCAATGGGTGTCAGGGCATTGTCAAATTCACCGGCAGCTCTAAAAGTTCCAGAATAGGTTATGTTTTCGATGTTCACACATGAACCAATCAAAACATCATTAACCAAAGAATTTATATCACCTTGATTACCCGCTTCATCAACGGTAATCTGTGATTGGGCTTGAGTTGAACCCAACACAATGACTAAAAGCAATACACTTTTACCTGCAACCGATATAAACCTTGAAATTAAGTTATTGTAGAGCTTATTCATTAGATATCTTTAGACAACTAGGCAGGGCTTCTTACGACGGTAAATTCAAAATGTTCTGCCTTTATTTAAATACCCACACTAATTCTCCTACAACTACGGTTTCACAAAGTGTTGAGTTGCCATCTCAACTAACGCTAATCGATGAACTGCGAAAAACAAAGCCAAGCCGGTCTGTTTACCCTTTAAATAAGTTGTTTTTCCTCCTGGTTTTTATGGTTCTTCCTTGTTAACACACTTAATATTTAGTTAACATTTTCCAGAGAAGGAATAACTACTTTTGGCTTCATAAAACCACACCATGATTACTCAGGTTTTGACCATCATAGGGGCGCTAGGCTTCTTTATTTACGGCATGAAAGTGATGAGCGAGGGCATTCAAAAAATTGCCGGCTCGCGCATGCGGCAGATATTGGGAGCAATGACCTCTAACCGCCTGAAAGGTGTATTTACAGGCTTCCTTATCACCAGTCTAATCCAATCATCATCAGCTACCACGGTAATGGTAGTGAGTTTTGTAAATGCGGGCCTGTTATCATTGGTAGAATCGATTGGTGTGATAATGGGTGCCAATATAGGCACAACGGTTACTGCGTGGCTTATCTCCATACTTGGGTTTAAAGTAAAAATTGCCTCATTTGCCTTACCTATCATAGCTATCGGGTTTCCTTTGCTGTTTTTCAAAAGGGAGAAATTGCGGTCTATAGGTGAGTTTGCTATTGGCTTTGCCCTCTTGTTTATGGGACTAGAAGCATTAAAAGATGCTGTGCCTGACCTTAACAGCAATCCAGAGTTTTTACACTTCCTGTCAAACTATACTGACATGGGTATCCTGTCAACCGTTATTTTTGTTGGTGTCGGCACCCTACTAACTATTATTGTGCAATCGTCTAGTGCTGCGATGGCCTTAACGCTTACGCTGCTCTTCAATAAAGTGATACCTTTTGAAGTTGGGGCGGCGATGGTACTTGGGGAAAACATTGGAACTACCATTACCGCTAACCTGGCGGCATTAGTAGCCAATGTACATGCTAAAAGAGCTGCGAGAGCCCACTTTATTTTCAACATATTTGGTGTGATATGGATGATATTGGCATTTCCACTTTTCATTCGCCTGGTAGATGTGTTATGGGTTCCATTCCAGGAGTTTATGCTATCTATAGGAAGTTCAACGGCGGAAAATAAAGAAGAACTTCAATTATCGCTATTCCATACCCTGTTTAATATCATCAATACTGGTTTGCTGATTTGGTTTGTTCATTTAATATCCAGAACAGTAATTTGGATGGTGCCATCCAAAGGTGACGATGAAGAATTCCACCTTGAATTTATTGGCCGTGGCATCACCCAAACCCCTGAATTGTCATTGCTTGAGGCCAAAAAAGAAATTGCAAAGTTTGGTAAAATCGTGAGGAAGCAAGTGAGGTTTGTGCAAGAAATAATGGATGAAAAAGAGAAGAAAAAGCAGGCCAAACTGATACAAAAAGTAACCAAGTATGAGGAGATAACAGACCGTATTGAAGCAGAAGTAGTAAATTACCTTACTCAACTGTCAAAGTCTGAGCTTACTGCCAACTCTTCTGCGCGTGTGCGTGGCATGCTTAATATGGTGAATGAGTTGGAAAGTATTGGTGATATTGCCTTCCAGATGGCTAAAAACCTTGAAGGTAAGTTTGAGAAGAAGATATGGTTTTCTCAGACTCAAAGAAACTCCTTAAAGAAGATATACGAGTCCGTTGATGCTGCCATGGAGAATATGAACAACAACCTAGAGATGAATCATGATGAGGTGAGCATGAAAGAGGCTATAGAACTTGAAGGGCTCATAAATAAAGAGCGCGATTCAGCCCGTAAGTCAAACTTTGAGCAGATTGAGAAAGCCAAAATCAAGCCGCCCGCAGGTTTTATCTTTAATGACCTACTGGCCAGCTACGAAAAAATCGGGGACCACGTATTCAGGGTTTCTGAATCAGTGACCGGTGTCAACGTTGAGTAAGCTTTCTATTCTTTGGTGATAACTATCTCACCCGTTTCAACCACGTTACTTTCATTCAATGCAAGGTCAACTATCCAAGCATCAAACTTGATGGTATCGTAATCTGAGAATGGGTTGTTGATAAATAGCTCAACTTCTAGTTCACCCTCCAGTGTTTTGTTTTGGCCGATTGGCGTCAATACTGGAATGCGGAAAAAGTTTGGTAAGTCCAGTTCCACTTCAACAAACTCACCATTTTGCTTCTCATAATACCTGGTGAAAAAATTATAGTAGTATTGGCTACCAGGGTCATAAGGAGGAAAAGTATCCCCTTGCCCCAAACCAACGTCACCGTCGCCATCAGTAAACTCAAGAATTAGCTTGCCTGTTTGGTCAACACCATTCGCATCGGGTATCTTTACAAATTCCTTGAACTCAACCACAGGCTCATCAGGAAAGTTATTATTGGGCAAGCAGGCGCCAAGCACCAATGTAAATGATGCTGCAACAAATAATCCTATTTTTGAAATATTATTCATCATACAAAGCAAAGGTAAATCTTTTTAGGATTGCAATTGAATAACGACCAAAAGCAGAAAATAGTTTAATGCCCAGTCCCGAAATTTCACCTGAACGTATTTTTCAGCTTGGTTCAAATCAAAGTGCCGATTTTGAACAATTTGCCTTGGAAGTATTTCAGTTTCAATATGCTCATTGTCAGGTTTATCGCGAGTTTGTAAACGCCTTGAGAATTGATGTTGCCAGCATTAAAAACATAGGGCAAATTCCTTTTCTGCCTATTGAGTTTTTTAAAACACAACAGGTGATAACGGAGGGACAAACAGCCCAAGTAACCTTTACCAGCAGTGGCACAACGGGCGATACCAGCCAGCATTATGTAGCTGACACCAGCATTTATGAAACCAGTTTTTTAAAGGGCTTTGAATTATTCTACGGAAACCCGAATGAATATTGCATTATGGCCTTGCTTCCCTCCTATTTGGAGCGGAAGGGTTCTTCACTTATCTATATGGTCAATAAACTCATCCAATTAAGTGGACACCAAGAGAGCGGATTTTACCTAGACAACCTGAAAGAACTCTCTGAAAAACTCTCTGCCTTTAACAAGAATGGGCAAAAAAGCCTTTTACTAGGCGTATCTTTTGCGCTTTTGGATTTGGCTGAGCAATTCCCGCAGGATTTATCTCATACCATCATCATGGAAACGGGAGGGATGAAAGGGAGACGCAAAGAACTATTAAGGATAGAACTACACCACATTCTCAAGAAAGCTTTTCAAACAAAAGCCATTCACTCTGAATACGGCATGACAGAATTGCTTAGTCAGGCCTATTCAAGAGGTGCCGGATTATTCAACTGCCCCCCATGGATGAAGGTGATGATAAGGGACATCAATGACCCACTCAAACTGCTGCCAAAGGATAAAACAGGTGGTATAAACATTATCGACCTTGCGAATATTCATTCTTGTTCCTTCATTGCTGCAAAAGACCTCGGAGTAATGCGGGGAAAGAACACCTTTGAGGTGATTGGCAGGTATGACAACAGTGATGTGAGGGGATGTAATTTAATGGTTGTATAAAGACATGAAGCCTCTTACATTTGCCGCGTGAAACTCAAGCTCATCATAAAGAAATTACTGAAATGGCGGATGAGAAAGATGAGCATCCGTACGCTCATTTTAATCTTGAGTATCATTATTGGGTTGGTGGCTGGTATAGCTGCCTCTGTGCTAAAAATCTTCGCGCACAAAATCAGGGTGTTGATTATTGAGAGTTTCACCAACCCTTCTGATTACCTGCTCTATTTCGGCTTACCCATCATGGGAGTACTCCTGGCCGTAGTATTTATGAATACGGCCATAAGAGAAAAAGTCGGGGCTGGTGTTAGTAGTGTCCTTTTCTCTATTTCAAAGAAAAAGGGAGTGATAAAACCACACAAGATGTACTCTGCGGTAATAGGTAGTGCCTTAACTGTTGGCTTTGGTGGCTCAGTTGGGCTGGAGGCACCTGTAGTGTCTACAGGTGCCGCTATTGGGTCTAATATTGCCAGGGTTTTCAGGCTAAGCCACAGGTATGTCATCTTGCTTATTGGCTGTGGCGCATCGGGGGCTATCGCTGCTATATTCAATGCGCCTATTGCCGGGGTGATATTCGCCTTAGAAGTACTGATGCTTGACTTGACCACGGCTTCGCTAGTGCCACTGCTTTTAGCTTCGGTGACAGGTACTATAACTGCAAAACTTTTAATGGGTGAAAGCATCCTTTTCTCGTTTGAGATAACAGATAAATTCCAGGTGGGTGATACCCCTTTTTATCTTTTGCTTGGGCTTGCCTGTGGCTTGATATCAGTCTATTTCAGCAGGATGGAGATGTTTATTGAAGGCAAGCTTGGGCGATTAAAAAACAGCTATGTAAAGGTGGTACTTGGAGGCTTGCTCTTGGGTGCACTAATCTATCTTTTCCCGCCTTTGTTTGGCGAAGGCTATGCATCTATTAAGTCACTACTCTACGGACAAAGTAATGAACTATTGGACAACAGCCGTTTTGTGCTGTGGGAAGGCAGTACCGGTTTCCTTCTTCTGTTTGTGTTTACACTCATTTTTGTGAAGGTGATTGCTGCCGCTCTCACCATAGGTAGTGGGGGTATTGGTGGCATATTTGCGCCATCGCTATTTGTGGGGGCTATGACGGGTTTCTTCTTCTCCAAGTCGGTCAATACCCTTCAAAGTTTTTTCCATATCTCTGAGAGCAATTTTACCCTAGTGGGTATGGCAGGACTGGCGGCAGGAGTGCTGCATGCCCCACTTACCGCCATGTTCCTGATTGCGGAATTGACCAGTGGCTATCAATTGATTGTCCCACTGATGATAACGGCTAGCATCGCGTATATGACTTCCAAATCGTTTGATACGCACTCCATCTACACCAAAAAACTGGCTAAGAAAGGGCAACTGCTTACCCACCATAAAGACAAGGCTGTGCTCACTCTCATGTCATTGAAAGATGTGATTGAGAAAGACTTTTTGAGGGTGAGACCCAACTTGACCTTAGGCGAACTAGTGAAAATGGTAGCTCGCTCCAAGAGGAATATCTTCCCGGTAGTCAATAAAGAAGGGCAATTGCTGGGTATTGTGCTGCTGGACGATATCAGGGAGATTATGTTCAATGCTGACCTGTACGATGAAATAACCGTGGAGCAAATTATGAATGCCCCGGCGGGACTACTTCAGGATACCTACAATATGGAACAGGTAATGGCTGTCTTCACCGAAACAGGAGCATGGAACTTACCTGTTGTAAGCAAAGGAAAATACCTTGGCTTTGTCTCAAAATCCAAGATGTTCTCAAACTACCGCAAGTTGTTGATACAGTTTAGCGACGACTAAAAAGCCCCTCTCTAACTCTCCCCCAAAGGGAGAGAACTTTTCCTTCCTTACTTCACTTCAATCAGCGAGTACTTTTTCCTGCCTTGTTGCGCTAAGATGTATTTGCCGTTTATCAGATGATTAGCAGTAACGGTATCTTCAATAGTCTCTATCTTGTTCTTGTTGATAGAAACTCCTCCCCCTTGCACCATTCTACGGGCTTCTCCCTTTGATTGGAATACCTTGGTTTTCTCAGCTAAGAAGTCCAAAATACCAATGCCTGCTTCCAGTTCAGATTTGCTTACCTGGTATTGAGGCACACCCTCAAAAATGGATAAGAAGTCGCTTTCTGACAAGCCTTTCAGGGTCTCTTCTGTCCCCTTACCAAATAGGATGTCAGAAGCTTGAACAGCTGTTTCGTAGTCAGCTTCGGAGTGCACACGCACTGTAATATCTTTCGCCAATGCTTTTTGTAATTCTCTCGTGTGAGGCGCTTCTGCGTGCCTAGCTTCTATTTCAACTATCTCGCTTTGCGGCAATAGTGTGAATATGCGGATGTACCTCTTGGCATCTTCATCAGAAGCATTCATCCAGAATTGGTAGAACTGGTAGGGTGAAGTACGGTTAGGATCCAACCACACATTGCCGCTTTCCGTCTTTCCGAACTTGCCGCCGTCTGCTTTGGTTACCAATGGTGCCGTCAAGGCAAAGGCTTCGTCACCGCCTTTCCTGCGGATAAGCTCGGTACCCGTTACGATATTGCCCCATTGGTCGGAGCCACCCATTTGTATCTTACAATTCTTGTTCTTGTTCAGGTGGTAGAAATCATAGCCTTGCACTAATTGGTAAGAAAACTCTGTGAATGAAATACCTGTCTCCAAGCGGTTTTGCACGGAGTCTTTCGCCATCATATAGGATACGGTGATGTGCTTACCCACTTCCCTCAGGAAAGTAAGGAAGTCCATATCCTTGAACCAGTCGTAGTTGTTCACGATTTCGGCTGAGTTATCGCCACAATCAAAATCAAGGAATTTCTCTAGCTGCTTCTTCGTGCACTCCTGGTTGTACCTCAAGGTTTCTTCATCCAATAGGTTGCGCTCAGCAGACTTACCCGATGGGTCGCCAATCATACCCGTTGCACCCCCCACCAAAGCAAAAGGCTTATGCCCCGCCCTTTGGAAATGCACCAATAGCATGATGGGCACCAAGCTACCGATGTGCAATGAGTCAGCCGTTGGGTCAAAGCCGATATAGCCCGCTGTCATCTCTTTGCTCAGTTGCTCATGAGTGCCAGGCATTACGTCGTGCAGCAGCCCACGCCATTTCAATTCTTCTATAAAATCGATCTTCATCTATTCAATCAATGCTTATGCTGTTTCTACTTCTTTTTTTGCCGCGAAAAAGCTCTCGCCTTTGGCAGCCATTTCTTTCAATATTGTTGGAGGGTTGAAGCGCTCACCATAAGTGGCAGCTAGTTCCTCGCAGTCTTTCACGAATTGCTCCACGCCTATCATATCTATGTAAGAAAACGCCCCGCCCGTGTATGGAGGGAAGCCCCAACCAAGGATAGAACCTACATCACCGTCTTGTGCTGAACGCAATACGCCCTCTTCCAGGCACTTGGCGGCATTTAGGGCTTGATAGTGCAATAGGCGCTTTTTCAATAGTTCAATATCAGGCTGCTCTTCCTTCAATGGGAAATGCTCCGCCAAGCCAGGCCATAGGTACTTCTTGCCGCCTTCAGGGTATTCATAAAAACCCTTGCCTGCCTTCTTGCCTATCCTATCCAGCTTCTCTACTAACAGGTTAGAAATACGGGCATCGGCGGTATCTCTTGTTTCACCCAAGTCTTTCTCGGTTTGCTTCCTCACTTTATACATCAACTCTATGCTTACTTCATCTGCCACGGCCAGTGGACCCACTGGCATGCCACATCCCTTACCTGCATGCTCAATCAAGTTTGGATTGATACCTTCTTCCAGCATGTTCATTCCCTCAGTCACATAAGTGGTAAAAATCCTTGAAGTATAAAAACCACGGCTGTCATTCACCACGATTGGCACCTTCTTGATGCGCTTCACGTAATCGATGCACATGGCAAGGGCATAATCACTGCTTTGCTCACCCATGATGATTTCCACCAATTGCATCTTATCCACTGGGCTAAAGAAATGCAGGCCAATGAACTTATCCGGCCTTACTGAAGCCTCCGCCAAGCCAGTAATCGGCAAGGTAGATGTATTGGTAGCGAACACCGCGCTATCTTCCAACACCGCCTCCGACTCTTTAGTAACAGTAGCTTTTAAAGCCCTGTCCTCGAACACGGCCTCAATAATCATTTGGCTGCCAGCCACCGCATTAGGGTCGTCAGTAGTTTGTATTTTGGCGAGGATGGCATCGGCAGCGTCCTGGGTCATTTTGCCCCTGCTTACCAAAGCACCTAATAGTTTACGACTGTAATCTTTCCCTTTTTCGGCATCTTCCACACTGCGGTCTTTTAGTACCACATCCATGCCTGCAAGTGCCGACACATAAGCGATACCAGCGCCCATCATACCCGCACCAAGGATACCCACTTTCTCTACCCTAGGCACTTCAACGCCTTTTGGCCTGTCCTTGCCGCCCTTATTGGCATTCATGGCAAAGAACAGGCTGCGCATCATATTCTTGGCTACCACTGAAGTAGCGCATTGGGTAAAATATCTTATCTCTACTTCCAAAGCCCTATCGAACTGCAATTGAAGGCCCTCTTGAACGGCATTCATGATAGCGGTAGGGGCTGGGTAGTTACCCTGGGTTTTGCTTTGCAGCAAGGCCGAACCTGCCATAAAGGTCTGCACACCCATCGGCGTGTGCACCCCACCGCCAGGTATCTTAAAGCCCTTCTCATCCCAAGGCTGTACCGACTTACCCACGGTATTTATCCACTCGACGGCTTTATTAATCAAGGCTTCTTTATCTTTTACTAATTCGTTGACCATGCCAGCGGCTAAGGCCTTATAGGCACTTAGTTTACGGCCTTCCAACAACAGCGGCAAGGCATTGGCAATACCTATCATTCGGGGCAACCTTTGGGTACCCCCACCGCCAGGCAATAAGCCCAAAAGCACTTCAGGCAAACCCACCTGTAACTTAGGGTTGTTGATGGCTATCCTGTGATGACAAGCTAAGCATAGCTCATAGCCACCACCTAGTACCGTGCCGTTGATGGCAGCCACTATGGGCTTGCCGCAAGTCTCCATGCGACGATACAGTTGATGCAATGCTTTAGCTTTCTCGGAAATTTCTTTCGCGCTTTTTACATTAGCTATCATTTTAAGGTCAGCGCCCGCGATGAACTCAGGCTTATCTGAACTCACCACAATGCCCTTTACATTCTCATCGGCAACGGCTTTTTCAAAAGCTTCGTGAAATGCGCTGATAGACGTGTCGTTCAAGATATTCATCGCCTCATCAGTCATGTTGAAACTGAGCAAGGCAATATCTCCATTAATGATTTGTGAATTAATCATAAAGGCTTGTTTTTAGGTTGAGAAAGCAAATGTAGGATTTTTCGTTTTAGAGAAGACAGGAGTCAGAAGCCAGGAGACAGAAGGTTAGTAAGTTCCAAGTTGGAAAGTTGAGAAAGTTCAGTATGTCACTCTGAACGCAGTGAAGAGTCTACAAATCATTCCCAAAACTCATAGGGAATCCAGAATTGGTCAGTATTAGTAATAGGGTGAGCCTTATTACGAAGCCCTCTTTTTAGTCCATCTAATTTCTGTATAATCTGCTCAGGGTTTTTATCTTGAACATAAACTTTGACATCATTCCTTACTAATTCGAACATGGTTTTATCAATTCTCCTGTTAAAATCAGGAAAGGAATAACCAACCACTACTATTATATCCGCGCAAGAAATAAGATTTCTAGCTTCTGACCTTATTTTCCTGATGAAAATATCCTCTTCCGAATCATCTTTAAAACTCCTTTCATAAACATCAAAACCAAAGTTTATGAGTGTCTCTTTAGATTTACCTGAACTGACTAGTATCAGGCTATTTTTCCATTCTTGGATTGAATCAATACTTAAATCAAACCAACTATCATCCACACTTTTCACATTGAAGTCAGCAGAGCCATTTAATCTTATAAACTTTTTCTTATCGTTGGTTAAACTCGCAATTCCCATTTCTTCACGCAAATTTTGCAGTGGGACGGTTTTATTAAAAACTCTAGAGTATGCCAACTCAAATTGAGAGTCATAATTCCAGCTTAGAAAATGCATGTTTTCGGGAAATAATACTTCTTCCTTATCGTCATGTAAACATACAGTACACAAGAAGGAAACATATCTATTATCTAAAGTATTATTTATTCTATCTTCCATTAACCTTCTTTCTTCCTGCTCTTTATTACTTCCTACCAGATTCAACGGCGGCCTACTCAGACCCTTTTTATCAAACTGTTCATATGCAAAAAAAAGAGTTAGAAAGGTTTTTAGGACATTTAATTTTTCTGTTTCACCGCGAAGCGTCAATGCAGCAGCATAAGTATCTGGAGTGCCATATTTAAGTATTTCCTGATATGTTTGCACATAAATTTGGCTCCGTTTAAAGGTAGGCTCAGCTATAAAGAAATTCCAAAAGTCCGTTAATCTCGTTGTAAAGTCAGCATAGATAGGAAGTGCATTGTAACTTGCTCCTGCTCCAAATAGATATACAATTTGTTTTTTGGGCCTTGCTACTATTGCTGATGGAGTGGACATACTTTGATTTAAATGAATTGCCAATATAGCAATGTTTTAAATCTAAACAAAGTGGTTACTCCACCTGCACAATCGCTTCTCTCACTTCTGTAACTGGCATTTGGCAGGCTTTATTTACACATACGTAAATCTTGGTAGTGCCTTCCACGTATTTGTGCTCTAATAGCGGCAGGTTTTCCTCTTGCGTGGTGCCTATCAATAGGTAATTAGGGATAAACTCTTTTTCCAGTTCAGCTCTTTTGGTGAGGGCTTCTTCACCTGCTATGGCTATCTCATAGAAGGGATAAACATGGTGGAGCATCAATATTGCCCAATTGCTATACCCAGAGCCATAACCTGCCATTTGTGGTTTCACGTTATTCAGCATTTGTTGGGACACCTCCAAATAGTGTTGGTTATCAAAGTAATGCCCCAGGTAGAACAAGCCCTTCGCCATGCTGCTATTGCTGGCAGGGATTACGTTATCATTCACCTCCGTTTTACGGGCTATCAATTGCTCATCATTCACCGAATTGAAAAAGAACATGCCCGATTGAGTATCATAAAATTTATCGAGGCTGTAATTAGCCAATGCCTTGGCCTCATTCAGCCATTGCACCTCGAAAGTCGCTTCATACATAGCAACCAACGCCTCAATAGTAAAACAGTAGTCCTCTAAAAAACCGTTGATGGTAGACCTTCCCTCTTTATGGCTATGCCACAAGCCGCCATCATCGCGGCGTTGAGTATTGAGGATGAAATTCAGGTTCTTCTTGGCAACTTGCAAATAGTGAGCCTCACCAAAAGTGCGATAGGCATCTGCATAGCCTTTTGCCATCAAGGCATTCCACGAAGTGAGTTGCTTGTCATCTAATCCCGGTCTTATGCGTTTACTTCGGGCTTCCATCAACTTGGCATTAGCATTTCTTACTAACTCTTTCAAAGCCTCCCTACTCATATCATGTTTTTTCGCAAATTCTTCATCCCCTTGATTACGTATCAGGATATAATTACTATGCTCCCAAAGTCCCTGATTATTCACGTTGTAGTAGGCTTGTATCACTTCAAAGTCAGCACCCAGAATATTTTCCAGTTCTTCTTTTTTCCACACATAAAATTTACCTTCCTCGCCCTCACTATCCGCGTCCAGCGCAGAATAGAAAGCCCCTTCAGGTGAGGTCATTTCCCGCTCAATAAACTCGAGGGATTGGTAAACTACCTCTTTGTAGAGTTCCTTGCCAGTAGCCCTGTAAGCCGTGCAGTACAAGGAAACCAACTGACCGTTATCATACAGCATCTTCTCAAAGTGGGGGACTTTCCATAGTTCATCAACAGAGTACCTTGCAAAACCGCCACCTATTTGGTCGTAGATACCACCAAAAGCCATTTTTTCCAGAGTGAGATTGATATAATCTTTCAACCCTGAATTGTCCGTCAAATGGGCATAGCGGAGCAAAAACTCATAGTTATTCGGCAATGGGAACTTAGGCGCACGGTTGGGGCCACCCTCTTTATTATCAAACTGGCGAGACCATGCAGTGTAAATCCCTTTCAGGTCAGCTTCTGTAAATTCAGCCTTTTCGGTATTCAGCGGAATAAGGTCACTCTGCTTTACGCCCTGGGTAAGCCGTGTAGCATAATCCTCAGCTTTCTGCGGTTCATTCTTGATGATGTTGGAAACGCTGTTCAAGACAGTCAACCATTGGTCTTTCGGGAAATAGGTACCACCGTAAACTGGCCTGCCATCGGGCAATGCAATACAATTGAGCGGCCAACCGCCACGGCCCGTCATCAGTTGCACCGCATTCATATACACCTGGTCAATATCAGGGCGCTCTTCCCTATCCACCTTGATGCAAACAAAATTCTCATTCATAATGCGCGCAATGGCAGTATCCTCAAAGCTTTCACGCTCCATCACATGGCACCAGTGGCAGGCAGAGTAGCCAATACTAATCAGCATAGGTTTGTTCTCAGCTTTGGCCTTCTGCAAAGCCTCATCACCCCAGGGATACCAATCCACGGGATTGTGAGCATGTTGCAGCAGGTAGGGGCTTGTTTCATTCACCAGGTGATTGGTATAATCGTGTGCAGTAGCAGTCATTTCTGTATTCCTTTGTGAGTTACAATTACAGGCCATCAGCATCATATAAACCGCCATGG
>JANQJC010000107.1 GCA_028281825.1 Flavobacteriales bacterium | reverse complement strand
ATGTAGATATTCAACATGTGGGGAGTACTGCTGTACCTGGTTTAATTGCGAAACCTATTCTTGATATTGATATCATTATTGATGATAAAAGAGTACTTCCGGAAATAACTAAAGAACTGGAAAACCTTGGATACACCTATCAAGGTGAGCTTGGTATAAAGGGCAGATTCGCTTTTAAACAAAATTCGGGATACTTAACAATTACTGAGGAAAAGGTGAAATGGATGGAGCACCATTTGTATGTATGCTATTCTGATAGCTTAGGGTTGAAAAATCACCTACTGTTTAGGGACGCATTGCTGAACGATGCAGAACTGGTAAAAGCATATGGATTACTAAAAGCTAGTTTGGTAAAGGAAAATGGTATGATGAGAGAGGAATACTCTAAGCGAAAAACAGATTTCATCATTGAGGCACTAAAAAATCTAGGGTTTGATGAAAGCGAACTTGAAGAAATCAGAAAAGCTAATGTTTAAATAAATACCTTCAACACCTCACCAATCTTCTCTGCCTCTACCAAAAAACCGTCATGGCCGTAAGGTGAGTCTATCTCTACTAATTTTCCATTGGGTATATGTTCTGCCAGATATTTTTGTTCGTCAAGGGGGCAAAGGATATCGCTGGAAATGCCGATAACAACTGTTTCAGGTTTTATTTGGGCTAGCACGTCTTCTATCTTGCCGCGATTGCGAGAAAGGTAGTGTGAATCCATTGCCTTGCTCAGTATCCAATAAGTTTGAGCATTGAAGCGTTTTACCAGTTTATCACCCTGATAGCTGATGTATGATGCAGCACGAAAGCCCTCCAGTTTTTCTTCGTTATCGGTTTGGGTGGTTTTGAAGGTTTGGTAGTTTCGATAGGTGAGCATGCCAATTCCACGGGCTGCTTTGAGTCCAGCTGCGCCTGCATTGGGGCTGTCGTCATTCCAGGTGGGGTCGGCTTCAATGGCCAGGCGTTGCGTTTCATGAACTGCAATACCCCATGCTGATTCTTGTGGGCTGGTCACTAAAAGACAAAGCTTATTGAATAGTTCAGGCTCTTGATAACTCCATTCCAACAATTGATAGCCACCCATGCTACCGCCAATGCCTAAGTATATTTTGCTTATACCTAGATGCTCTTTTAATAGTTGGTGCGCCTTTACCATATCCCTGATAGTAACTTGAGGGAAACTGGCGTAGTAAGGCTTTCCAGTTGCGGGGTTGATGGTCAAAGGCCCACTACTACCATAGCAGGAGCCTAAAATATTGGCACAAACGATAAAGTATTCCCCAGGGTCGAATAGCTTTCCTTCACCAAAGAGGCCATGCCACCAATCAACAGGGTCGGAATTGGCGGTGAGGGCGTGGCATACCCATATCACGTTACTTTGGTCTGTATTGGGTGTACCATAGGTATGATAGGCAATCTCTACCTGGGGTAGGGTTTGTCCATTTTCTAGTGGGAAGGGCTTGTCAGATATGTATTTGTGTACAGACATTTGCGATGGCAAATATAAATTAATCGATTTCTGATGTTGGAGATAAAAGATAATTTATATATTTGCAATATCAATAATTGATATATCAATGAAAGAAATCGCTTTAGAAGACCTGATATTATTTCAGATAGACAAGACCAGCAAGGTTTCTAAACTCTATTCGCAAAGGGAGTTTGACAAAGTGGGGCTGGGCATCACTATTGATCAGTGGGTATTGTTAAAGATAATACAGGGGACGGGACAGTTATCGCAGAAAGAGTTGGCTGATAAATCACTGAGAGACCCTGCATCCATTACTAGAACATTAGACCTTTTGGAAAAGAAAGGATACGTAGAGAGAACGCAAGTGGAAGGAAACAGGAGGCAATATAATGTTGTTCTGACCAAGAGTGGGCAGAAGTTTATAGACAAACATATGAAGATAGTAAATGAGCATAGGGAGTTAAGCACCAAGGGTTTTACCAAGAAAGAGTTGGAAACACTCAGTTCCATGCTTTTAAGAATACAAAAGAATATGAGTTAAAATTTTTTGAATAAATAATTGATATATCAACTATTGATATTAGATGAGTAATCTTAAGTTAAACTATAAAAATCAAAATCATGAAAAAGCTAATCTTAACAGCCATAGCTGGCATTTTATTTAGTGTAAATCTTTATTCACAAACAAATGACATGGAAGCAGTTAAACAAACCATTACAGCCTTCTCCAAAGCCGGGGATACCAATGATGTAAGCGAATTAGAAAAACACCTGGATGATAACTATAGGGTGGTAATGAACAGGCTCTTTGGCAGTACTGAAGTTGCTGTGATGCCAAGAGCTGCATATATAGAGAAGATAAGAACAAAGGAATTTGGGGGTGATACTCGCAAGTTGACCATTGAGAATATAGTTGTGAATGGTAATACCGCAAGTGCGCGAGTAACCTTTGCTGGCACCAAAATGACTTTTGTATCACTTATCACTTTGGTAAGGGATAATGAGGGTGCCTGGAGGTTGATTAGTGACGTGCCTGTGATTCAGGAGTAATAATTATTAATCCATGCAATGACGTGGTTCATACACTTCCAGAGGCAAGATTTCTTTTCTTTGTAATCCAAACTGAAACAAGATGAAAATAAACCTGAAGAGAATAAATGAGAACTTCCTGATGGAAGCCACCAATGAAGACGGTAATTCAATCAGGATGGACGGCTCAGAAAGTATAGGTGGTGAGAACCTTGCTGCACGCCCGATGCAAGTGGTATTAATGGCTTTAGCGGGTTGTACCTCTATTGATGTGTTGAGCATCTTGCGAAAGATGAAGCAAGATGTTGTGGATTATGATGTGGAAGTAACTGCCGAGAGGGAAGAAGGCAAAGTGCCATCGCTGTTTACTAATATCCATATCAAGTATTTATTGCAAGGTGAGTTGGATAATGAGAAGGTGGAGAAAGCAATTACACTGTCTGCGGAGAAGTACTGTTCTGTTACCAAATTATTAGAAAAAACAGCAAAAATTACTTGGAGTTTCAGTATTAACGGGGAATAGGTATTTTTGCGGTTCACATAATCAATTGCAATGAGCCAAAAGAAACCGCAAACGGATACCGTAAGGATACAAGCAGAACAAACCAAGTTTAGGGAGCACAGCGTTCCCTTATATCTTACTTCAAGCTTCTGTTACGACAATGCAGAGCAAATGCGTGCCGTGTTTGCGGATGAAGAAGAAGGCTTTATCTATAGCCGTTTCAGTAACCCGAATGCGCAAGAGCTTATTGACAAAATGTGCAGCCTGGAAGGGGCTGAAGCAGGATTTGCTACTGCTACTGGTATGGCTACCGTGTACGCCAGTATAGCCGCCATTGTTGGCAATGGCGATCATGTGCTGGCTTGCCGCTCTATCTTTGGTTCAACACATACGCTCTTCACTAAAATTTTCCCAAGATTTGGTATTACTCATACTTATGTAGATGCCAACAAACCAGAGACCTGGGAGGCTGAGATAAAGCCCAATACAAAGATGATATTCGTTGAGACGCCTTCTAATCCCGGGCTTGATATCATTGATTTGGAGTGGTTAGGCAAGTTGGCTGAGAAGCATAATCTCATCCTGAATGTAGATAACTGTTTTGCGACTCCATTGCTACAGAAACCCATTGAGTTTGGTGCTCATTTGGTTACCCACTCTGGCACCAAGTGGATGGATGGGCAAGGCCGTGTGATGGGCGGTGTGGTTGTTGGTAAGCAAGAGTTGATTGATGAGATTTATACTTTCTGTCGTTCTACCGGCCCTGCTATTTCCCCTTTCAATGCATGGGTATTAAGTAAGAGTTTGGAAACCTTAGAAGTGAGGCTAGACAGGCATTGCGAGAATGCCCTTACACTGGCCAACTGTCTGGAGCATCACCCAGAGGTGCAGAATGTACGCTATCCTGGCTTGATGTCTCACCCACAATATGACATTGCACAAAAGCAAATGAAAAAGGGTGGTGGACTGATTACCTTTGAAGTGAAAGGTGGCTTGGAACAAGGTAAGCGTTTCTTAGATAACCTCACTATGTGCTCATTGACTGCCAACTTGGGTGACAGTAGGACTATTGCGACTCATCCAGCTTCTACAACACATGCTAAGCTTTCAGAAGAAGAAAGGCAAGCTGTGGGGATTACTCCGGGTTTGGTGCGTATTTCCGTTGGCTTGGAGAATATTGCTGATATCATTAGCGATATTGAGCAAGCATTGGGGAAGAGTAAGTAACAGGAGACAGAAGTCAAGTAACAGGAGACAGAAGTCAAGTAACAGGAGACAGAAGCTAGAAGTCAGAAGGCAAAGCGCAGCTAGGGGCGTTCGCGGGCGGAGTGAGAATGGAGACCCGTGATCTATTTATATTAATTAGCTGATGAGATGATTAGCGGATTAGCTGATGGGGCACGGAATACGTTATTGCGAGGAGCCCCGAATGCTTTTGGGGAAGCGATCTCATTTATTAAACCACAGAGTGCTCAAAGAAGGCACAGGGTTCACAGGGGGATTGCAATAATTCAAAACTTTGAAACCCTTTCAAGGTTTTAGTCTTAATACCTAATACTTTGTACTTAATACTGTATTTCAACTTGTAACTTGCCCAGTAAAAAGATACATTTGTCCATACTGACATATCTACTACCAATTCCGTTTTTCAATGAGGAAAATAAACAAGGTTTTAGTCGCTAACCGCGGGGAGATAGCTATTAGGGTTTTAAGGGCCTGTGTTGAACTGAAAATGCGCACAGTAGCGATTTATACTTATGAGGATCGTTATTCACTACATAGATATAAAGCTGACGAATCATACCAGGTTGGGCACGATAATGACCCGTTAAAGCCTTATTTGGATATTGATGAGATTATAGCCTTAGCTAAGGAGAAAAATGTAGATGCTATCCACCCAGGTTATGGTTTCTTATCAGAAAATGTGGAATTTGCCCGCAAGTGTGAGGAGAATGGTATAGTATGGATTGGTCCACGCCCAGAGGTGATGGCCAAGCTGGGAGATAAGGTTTCTGCCAAGGAGATTGCCAAGGCTGCCAATATCCCAATAATTGAGAGTAATGAGAAACCATTAACGGATGTATCCATAGCCATCGAAGAGGCTAAAAGGATTGGATACCCCATAATGTTGAAAGCTGCCGCAGGCGGTGGTGGAAGGGGAATGCGTGTTATCCGTGAGGAGGAACAACTGGAAAACGCCTTTAATGAAGCCAAACGGGAAGCCAAAAATGCATTTGGTGATGATACGGTATTCATTGAAAAATTTGTTGAGAACCCTAAGCATATAGAAGTTCAGATAGTAGCTGATAATGAAGGGAATACGGTTCATCTATTTGAAAGGGATTGTTCCGTACAACGTAGGTTTCAGAAGGTGGTAGAGGTAGCTCCTGCTTTTGGGCTTGACCAGGCTGTGAAAGAGAAACTGTATGACTACGCCGTCAATCTGGTTAAGTCAGTTAACTATAATAACGTAGGTACGGTTGAGTTTTTGGTTGACCGTGAAAACAACATTTACTTTATCGAGGTCAACCCACGTATACAGGTGGAACATACTGTGACTGAAGAAGTTACTGGAATTGATATCGTGAAGCTACAAGTGCGCATTGCGAGGGGTTTCTTGCTTCATGAGGATGAGATTGCCATACCAAACCAAAGTTCAGTTTCAATGACGGGGCATGCCATCCAATGCCGGATTACTGCTGAGGACCCTGAGAATGAGTTCAAACCTGATTATGGAACTGTGATAGCATTCCGTACAGCTTCGGGTTTTGGAATCAGGCTGGATGTGGGTAGTGTATACCCTGGCGTTCAGGTGAGTCCATTTTTTGATAGCCTGTTGGCTAAGGTAACTGCCAAGTCGCGTACGTTAGATGGCGCAGCTCGTAAGATGACACGTTCATTGCAAGAATTCCGAATCAGGGGTGTAAAGCATAATGTAAAGTTCCTTGAGAATATCGTTAATCATGAGGTATTCAAAAAAGGTGGGGCAACGGTGAACTTTTTACAAGAGCATCCTGAGTTGTTTAAATTCCGAAAGGGAAGGGACAGGGGAACCAAAATCATGCGCTACCTGGGAGAAGTAACTGTGAATGGAAACCCTGACGTAAAGTTTATTGATAGGAATAAAGTTTTCGTGACGCCTATTGTACCTGAGTATAAGAAGTTTGAACCATATCCAAAGGGGACTAAGGATATGCTCACCGATATGGGCACTGAGGGATTTGTAGAGTGGCTGAAGAACGAAAAGGAGATACAATATACTGACACTACTTTCAGGGATGCACATCAGTCGTTGTTGGCTACAAGGATGCGTACTTTGGATATGCTGAAAGTAGCTGAAAGCTATGCCAAGAACCATCCTCAGGTATTCAGCATGGAAGTTTGGGGTGGGGCTACTTTTGATGTATGCCTTCGCTTTTTGCATGAAGACCCCTGGGATAGGTTGGCACAGATACGCAAGGCAGTGCCAAACATCCTATTGCAAATGCTGATTCGTGGCTCTAATGGTGTTGGCTATACTGCTTATCCCGATAACCTGATTGAGAAATTTGTGGAGAAATCATGGGAAACAGGAATTGATATTTTCCGTATTTTCGATTCACTCAACTGGATGAAAGGAGTAGCTCCATGTATTGATTTCGTAAGGAAAAACACTGGTGCACTTGCTGAAGCGTCCATTTGCTACACTGGTGATATACTGGACGGCTCCAAGACCAAGTATACACTAGAGTATTACCTGCAACTGGCCAAGGATATGGAGAATGCGGGTGCTCATATTCTTGCCATCAAAGATATGGCTGGTTTATTGAAGCCCTATGCTGCGGAGATACTTATCCCAGCCTTGAAAGAGACGGTTGACCTGCCTATTCATTTGCATACTCACGATACTTCAGCATTGCAACCAGCAACCTACTTGAAGGCTATTGAGAAAGGGGTGGATGTCGTGGATGTAGCTCTGGGTGGTCTGTCAGGATTGACTTCCCAACCCAACTTCAACTCTGTGGTGGAGATGCTGAAATTCCATGAAAGGGAGAATAAGATAGATATCAAGAAACTCAATAAGTTCTCGACTTACTTTGAGAATGTGAGGGAGTATTACTATCCATTTGAATCGGGCTTGAAAGCCAGTACAGCCGAAGTGTTTGAGAACGAGATACCAGGTGGGCAGTACTCCAACCTAAAGCCACAAGCCATAGCGCTGGGATTGGCTGATAAATTTGAGGAAATCAAGGAAACCTACGCTGCTGTAAACAAGTTGTTTGGTGATGTAGTAAAGGTAACCCCTAGTTCAAAGGTGGTGGGTGATATGGCGATGTATCTGGTATCCAATGGCTTGACTATTGACGACGTAATGGAGAAAGGGGAGGTCATCTCTTTTCCCGAGTCGGTGCAGGCTTACTTCAAAGGGGATATAGGCCAGCCCCCAGGTGGGTTTCCAGAGGAGTTGCAGAAAATAGTATTGAAGGATATAAAACCCTATACAGAAAGGCCTAACGAGCACTTGGAACCAGTTGATTTCCACACTGAGTTTGAAGCTTTTCTAAAAAAGTATGATACCTCACTAGACTTTACTGATTTCCTTTCTTACAAGTTCTATCCGAAAGTTTTTGAAGATTATTACAGCTACAAGCAGGAGTTTGGCGACTTATCAAAAATACCTACCCGAAATTTCTTCTACGGTATGGAGCCTCGCGAGGAAACCTTTGTCCACATTGGGGAAGGGAAGGATATCATCGTACGCCTGCTGTCAGTCAGTGGCGCCGACGAGCATGGCATGAGGATGGTATTCTTTAGGCTGAATGGGCAAACCCGCAATATCGAAGTTCAAGACAAATCACTGAACATTAAAAAAGCAGATAACCCAAAAGCAGATAAAAACGACCCTAACCAAGTGGGTGCCCCCCTGCAAGGTCTGCTATCAAAGATTTTCGTGACGGAAGGGCAGGAGGTAGCCAAAAACCAACCCATGTTTGTGATTGAAGCCATGAAAATGGAAACCACCATCACATCTCCAATTGAAACCAAAGTGAAAAAAATACACCTGAAAGAAGGCACACTGGTAAATGCCGATGACTGGGTAATAACCCTTGAAGAATAATATACGATGTTATTCGTCGACCAAGATTTTCCGTGAGTCCCTCGGGGGTGTCGACAAACGCGTTTTTTGGCCTTTTTTGCGTTTTTTTAGCTTGTTATTTACAGGTGCATACTGTTGAAAAAGGGAGTACAATATTATTGTTTTATTTCAATAACTAATTGGAAATCAATATTTTAAATATTATTAATTCTGTAGAGACGCAAGATTTTGCGTCTAATGGATGATTGATTTTGCCACTAGCAAGCAATTTCAGGCAACCTTGACTTTTTGTTTACTTTTTGGTCAAGCAAAAAGTATAACAAACATATACCATCATTGCGATTCACCCCAAGCGGAGAAGCAATCTCTGTCACATAAAGAAGAACCGCTATCCTTTAACACCCCTCTCAAACTATATATAATCCCAACTTGTTTCCCATCCACCCCTCGAGGGGTGAATGCTGACAAGGCTTGTTTTGAAGGACTCAGGCTAAGGGGGTGTGTTTATCAAACAAAAAGTATAGTAAATACTCCTTCCCCTTGCCTGTCCCGAAGAATTTCGGGAAGGGGAAGGCTGGGAAAGGGTGTGATAGGTTCACAGTGGAGTATAAAACAGAATTACAAATTCTGCTGGGCGGTAGTAGCTTAGTTCTACCTTTGCTAAAAAAGAATTGAGGATAATAGCAATGATTGTTGTAATAATTATACCTTAAATGCAAGGTAATTCAGAATGTTAGGCAATACAAAAGCAAAAAGTTTAATAAACTACCCCTCCACTCTCACACACTCCACCACAATACTAGAGTCACAAACCGAAACAGTAATTTCATAGTTCTTTTCACTCCATTCAGTATTGAGGTAATAAAGGCGACAAGGCTCTTTTTGTACTTCGCTGCGCTTGAAATCAACACTAGCGCTTTTTATCATGCGGCTAAGCTGAAGGCTATCAATGCCTAACGCCTCAGGGGGGCAGTCGCTGTTAGGGTTTATTTCTCGGGGTTTTCTGAGCACTTCCTCAATCAAAGCGCCTTGGGGCAGCCATGCAGGCCAATCCCTGCCGCGGAGTACTACCAGGTACACGAATATAATACCCAGCCCAATGCCAATAAAATAGAATAGAAATCTGCGGGCCAAACTCATTTTAAAACGCCGCCATTAACAGGTTCAAGTCCTTATAAGGAATATTGAAACGCTCGCCTAAATGCTTGTTAGTAAGGATTCCATTATAAAGATAAACCCCATTGCGCAAACCAAACTCATTTCTCATTTTGGTTTCAAAACCACCAGCTTCACCAATCTCAAGAATAAGCGGAGCAAAGATATTACTCAAGGCATGTGAGGCAGTTTGTGCCACACGCGAAGCAATGTTCGGCACACAGTAATGGATAACGCCATATTTGGTAAACACGGGGTCGTTATGGCTGGTAACTTTGGATGTCTCGAAGCAGCCGCCCTGGTCAATACACACATCTACCACCACAGAGCCAGTTTTCATTTCGCTCACCATGTTTTCCGTAACCATACAGGGTGAAGCACCACTCGAAGAGCGAATGGCGCCGATTACAACATCTGCAGATTTGAGTGTTTCAGCCAGTATCTTAGGTTGAATAACAGAAGTGTAAACCCTCTGTCCCACATCATTCTGCAACCTGCTTAACTTGTATTTGGAGTTGTCGAACACCTTAACTGATGCACCTAATCCAAGGGCAGCCCTTGCGGCGTATTCACCAACAGTGCCCGCACCCAATATCACCACCTCTGTAGGAGGGATACCACATACACCGCCCATCATCAGGCCTTTGCCCTTGTTCACGTTGCTCAGGTACTCAGCGGCTATAAGTACCGACGTACTTCCCGCTATCTCACTCATCGTCCTCACAAATGGGTAAACGCCTTCTTTATCGCGAATAAAGTCAAAAGCAATGGCAGTAGCCTTTTTTGAAATCAATGTCTTTAAAAAATTCTCAGGCTGCACAGTGATTTGCAGCGCCGAGATGAGCATTTGGCGAGGCTTCATCATCTCCATTTCTTCCAATGAAGGAGGAGCTATTTTCAAAATCATTTCCGCTTGCTATACCTCTTTGGTATCGTAGGCTATCTTGGCACCAGCCTCACTATAATCTTTATCCTGAAAGTTAGCGCCTACGCCTGCATTGGTTTCCACTACTACATCGTGTCCATTAGCAGTTAAAAGGGCCACTGCCTCTGGTGTTAGTGCAATCCTGTTTTCCTGATGAAGTGTTTCCTTGGGTAAGCCAATAAACAGTTGTTTTTGTTGCGCACCTACTTCAAGGGTTTCTTCTTGTGGCAAAAGCCCAGCGGCGGTCAGGGAAACAATACCAGTTTTTTCAGGTTTCATCAGGTCAGCAGTTTTAATAGTAGGTATTCACACCAATTATGCAAAGTTATTGAAGTTTAACAAAAAGCCCTAATTCGGGGGATAATATTGGATGAAAATTTATGGGTTTGGTTTTTTCTCTACCGATTTGGGAAAGATTCCGTCATTGCGAGGAGGAACGGCGAAGCAATCTCCTCACTAACACCCCCTTACTCCAAGTCCTTCAAAACAAGCCTTGTCAGCATTCACCCCGTGAGGGGTGAATGAAACCTGAATTTAGGATATACTATATAAGTTGTAGGGGGTGTTTGGAAAACTCTGTGCCTTCTTGGTGTCCTCTGTGATTAAATTGAATTTGATATTGCCATGCCTGCCTTAGGTGGACTCGCAAAGACGTGGGTTGAGAGGGAAAAATTATTTTAAACAACTCCGTGGGTCATTATCATCCCAGAGTTCATTTCTAACAATTTGGTCAACATGTAATAAGAAGTTCATAGAAATCAATAATTGAATATTAGGGTCATTTAAGTCAAAAGATTGACGGTGCCGACGTATTATTCTTTCAAACTCACCAGATCTATCAATGTCTTGAAATATCTCAACTATTTGAAAATACTCCTCGAGTGCCTGATTTCTGGTACTTAGCTCTTTTATTAATTGCCAGTATTTACCATTATATCTTGGGCAGATAGATTTGTGATAAATAGAATCTTCAATATTCAAAGACCAACTAAAACAAAAAATGTCATCAAATAAATCAGTTTCAAAACTGCCGTATAGCGTATTTAGCTCTTCAAAATTGATTTGAGCCAGTAATGGATTCACTCCATCCTTTATTATACTTGAGAATAGTGAATCGAAACAAGCTTTATAACCACCCTCAGTACCGCACATTTGCTCTTCAAAGAAGTTGATGATTTTCAGCAAGTCTTTTTCTTCTTCAAGTGTGAAGCCTCCAACAAAAGTTTTACTGCCGTTGTTTTGAGTATAACCTAAGAAGGTAGGGCCAACAAGAAGAAGAGCCAAAAGGACTTGTATGGTCTTCATATGCCTACTAACTGTTTTTATAAAACTTCACTTCCCTACCTTTGGGGATGGTTTCTATATCCACCACCACATAATCATCTGGAAGCAAGCTTTCTACTTTTTCAGGCCATTCCACAAAGCAGTAGTCCCCAGAATCGAAATACTCCAAAGCTCCCATGTCTATGGCTTCTCGCTCTTCATTGATGCGATAGAAATCGAAGTGATAAATAGAAGCACCGCCATCAGTCAAATATTCGTTCAGCAGGGCAAAGGTGGGGCTGTTCACATTATCAATCACATCCAGCTTAGCACATAGATGCTTGATGAGCGTGGTTTTACCAGCACCCAAGCCCCCATGAAAGATAAAGAATCTCTCATTGGGATGGGTGTTGAGTATCTCCTGGGCTATGCCACCCATTTCTTCTGGCGCGGCGCAAACAATGGTTTTTTCCATTGATAACTACTTAGCCTTGAGTGTGATAATAGGTATAATCATTTCCTCCAGCGATATACCGCCATGCTGGAAAGTATCCCTGTAATAATTCACGTAATGGTTGTAATTATTAGGGTAGGCAAAGAACATATCCTCTTTGGCAAAGATGTAAGTTTGGCTCACGTTCACCTTAGGCAAATAGGCATCGTGAGGGTTGCGAACTTCCAATACCTCTTTGGCCTCGTAGTTTAGGTTTTTGCCTTGCTTGTAGCGCAGGTTGGTATTGGTATTCCTGTCACCAATCACCTTTGATGGGTTCTTTACACGGATAGTACCGTGGTCGGTAGTGATAATCATCTTGGCTTTCTTATCGGCAATCACATCCATCATATCCTTCAATGGCGAATGTTCAAACCATGAAAGTGTTAAGGAGCGGTAAGCAGCTTCATCATCCGCCAACTCACGAATCACTTCCATATCGGTCCTGGCGTGAGAAAGCATATCCACGAAGTTGTAGACAATTACGTTCAATGAGTTCGACATTAGGTTACTCATGTTATCAGCCAGCTTTCTACCCGCAGCGTGGTTGGTGATTTTATTGTAAGACATCTTACCATCCTTGCCCAGGCGCTTCAACTGGTCAGCCATAAACTCTTCCTCATGCATATTCTTGCCGCCTTCATCATCGTCGTTCAGCCACAGGTTAGGGAAACGCCTTTCAATCTCTAGTGGCATCAACCCTGCAAACAGTGCATTACGCGCATACTGCGTTGCAGTAGGCAAGATAGAGTAGTATAGCTCTTCTTTCTCCACCCTAAACCTCTCACTAATAATCGGTTGTATCACCTTCCATTGATCATAGCGCAAGTTGTCAATCACAATAAGAAAGGTGGTATCAGCACTCAACTCTGGTGCTACCTTTTTTTTGAAAAGCGTGTGAGACATCACTGGGGCATCCTCTGATTTTCCTGATACCCAATCCACGTAATTCTTCTCTACAAACTTGGAGAATTGTTGGTTGGCCTCAGTCTTTTGCATGTTTAGTATCTCACTCATGCTTTCATTCTTAGAGTTCTCCAACTCCAGTTCCCAATACACCAACTTCTTATATACTTCCTTCCACTGGTTCACATCCAGCCTGTCGCCCAGGGTCATTCCAATCTCGCGAAACTCCTGTTGGTAGTCTGAAGTGGTTTTTTCGCTCACCAACCTTTTATTATCCAAATTCTTCTTGATAGAAAGCAGTATCTGGTTAGGGTTCACAGGCTTAATAAGGTAATCAGATATTTTAGAACCAATAGCTTCCTCCATGATAAACTCTTCCTCGCTCTTGGTAATCATAATCACCGGTACCTGGTTTTTGGTATTCTTGATTTTACCCAGGGTTTCAAGTCCACTCATGCCGGGCATGTTTTCATCTAAAAAAACGATATCAAAATTGTCACTCTCAAACAGGTCGAGAGCATCATCGCCATTGGTGGCAGTAGTTACGTCGTAGTTTTTTTCTTGAAGGAATAATATGTGGGGCTTCAACAAATCTATCTCATCATCGGCCCATAAAATTTTGATTTTGTCCATTTTCTGCGTTTTGGGTTTAAAATAAAACTCATCACCAAACAATAAACACAGGAAAACGCCTGAAGTTTTGAGGGTTTAAAACCTTTATATTACTTTGCGGCACCGTGTCTGGTAGGCATGGTGATATGAGTGTTCAAAGTTACGATTATTCAACGCAAGGCGGGGGAGAATTATTACAACAAACGAAAAATTTTAAATGACCCAATCTATGGGTTCATGAGCCTGCCTTCAGACCTCATTTTTGACCTGATAGAACACCCATACTTCCAAAGGCTTAGGAGAATAAAGCAATTGGGCCTGACCCATTTGGTATACCCCGGTGCCCTGCACACCAGGTTTCACCACGCTTTGGGTGCCATGCACCTGATGCGATTAGCCATCGAAGAGCTAAAAGGCAAAGGCCATGAAATAACCAATGAAGAGGCCGAAGCCGTTACCATTGCTATTTTATTACACGACATTGGCCACGGGCCTTTTTCCCATGCTTTAGAGCATACCATTATAAAAGGCATCAAGCACGAGGAAATCTCAGAGTTAATCATGACCAAACTCAATGAGGAGTTTGACGGTAAGCTTACCCTAGCCATCAAAATCTTCAAGAACCAATACAAAAAAAGGTTCCTGAACCAACTGGTTTCCAGTCAATTGGATATGGATAGGATGGACTACCTTAAGAGGGATAGCTTCTACACAGGTGTTTCTGAAGGTGTCATCAGCACCGACCGCATTATCAAAATGCTCAATATAGTAGATGATGAACTGGTGATTGAAGAAAAGGGTATCTATTCTATTGAAAAATTCATCATTGCCCGCAGGCTGATGTACTGGCAGGTCTACTTGCACAAAACAGCTATCAGCGCGGAGACGCTCATCATCAAAATCATTGAGCGGGCAAAATTCATTTCCGGCAACGGCGGCGAACTCTTTGCAACAAATGCCTTGCACAAATTCCTATACGAGGATGTCGACAAGGCTACCTTCATGAACGACCCAAGTGCCTTGGAGTGCTTCTCACAAATGGATGATGTGGATATCATGGCTTCTATCAAAATGTGGGTAGGCCATGAAGATAAAGTCCTTTCTGAGCTATGCAGCAGAATGGTTAATAGGAAACTCTTCCGTGTTGAACTGCAAAACAAACCTTTTGATTTCAGCTATTTAGAAGGACTGAAAAAGAAGGTGGAAGAGCACTACCACCTCACCAAAGAAGAAGCAGGGTTTTTCATCTTTCATGATGAACTCATTAATAAAGGCTACAACCCCCAAAGCGATAAAATTGGACTTCTACTGAAAAACGGCAAAGTAGTAGACGTAACCGAAGTAGCCAACCAGGTTAGTGTTTCAGCCCTCTCCAAAGCTGAGAAGAAATACTTTGTGTGGTACCCGAAAGAAGTGGGGTAGTTTTTTTTTAACACCTTTTCTTTATCAATTTCTTTAGAATTAATACATGTTCGGTAATTTCCCTCGAGGGAAATTGCCAGCACAAAGCAACTTTGTGCTGAATTTGGGAAGGGTGTTTCCGAGGTAAGGTATCAGGAAATCACGGGTCTTCACCCGCGAACACATTTCGTTACCGGGCGGAGTGCAGGAGGAACCCGGTATCTCAATATCATGAAAATAACTATTCCAAATCCTCAGGTATCGGCAGGTGATGTTTTTTCAGGTACTCTTTATAAAGGTATATTGCATCCAATCTTAGCATTTCCTCAACTGTTTTTCCCTCTTTCTCTGCCTTTTCCTTTACCTGGTTAAACCAAGGCTCACTTCTTTGAATTTCCCTTTCGTAATAACGTAACTGTTTTGTAGTGGTGTTTTGTTTATTCAGAGCCAGTTGGTCAGTAGCATAAGTTCCAGTAGTGTCCAATACATACTTTTTGATTTCGGCAGAAACCAAGCGGTTATAGGCTTCATTAGGGTGCCCATCACCCGGGATAATATACTTGTCCATCATTTCGGCCGTAACCAGTTCATCGGCATTGGCGAGGTCTTCGGTAATAATGTATGGAGCATCCAATTTATTCATCAAACGATACAAATATTCATTTCTCCAGTTTCTCTTATCAAAATTGAGCGTGTTGAATATGATAACAGCAAAAGGAGTATTGCTCCTTTTAAGTTTTTCCACCTCTTGGCTAATCACCTTGGTGTTTACATCCATTATCTTTTGCTTGAATTCATCCAAGCCCGGTGGGTTTTCTTCTCTGGCTTCATAACCTTTCATTTTCAATCTTCTGGCTATGTATGAGGTTATTTCAGGAGGATTGTCCTTTATCCAATTCTCAGGGTCGGGGTCTATGGGTAACCCTTTTATTACCAGTTCACCATTCTCAATATCAAATTGTGGTTTTTGCCCGATGCGGAAAGAGAGGATAGTTCTGTCTAAGTCCATAGGCATTATCGCCAGGAATACATAGGGATTCTCAAAACGGTGAATGGTGCTATCCATCAATAGGGTCATTTGCCCCACACCGTAGCCACCTACACCATAGTTCAGTAAATAATTATCCTTTGTAAAAACGGTATCAGCATTTAGGATATCCTGAAAACAAGGAGTATTAAGCACACACTGGGTAAATGAGTTACCATACAGTAATATGGGCCTTCTGTGTTCCACTTTGCTCTCATCCCAATGCACCAGGCTTTCTCCATTAAAGTTGCCAATCCACCCTAAATAGGGATGTGGGTTATCTGGTGGGCGGGCATCTGTCTGAAAATAATAGGTCAGTTTCCAAAAATCATCAGGAAAAGCCTCGAAGTCGGTTTCATTATATACTGCGCTAAAATGCCTGGGGTTTCTCAGGTGCTCAAACACGCTACTACCTCCAAAAAGCATCCACCTAAAAGCAAATTCAGCAATTACCAGGCATATCGCCAAGGTGATAGCAAAGAGTAGAATTTTGCCAAATATGCCCTTCATTCAGATAATTGTTAGAAATAATGGTGGTCGAATTTAGAAAATTATTGAGGCAACACGTATTTTAAACAGGGTAAATTAACGGGCTCCAAAAATCCGACTTATCAACACCTGTTAATTAAAGGTGAAAATCCCTTTATTATTAGGTATTTCATGTGTTAATAAAATTGTGAATTACGTGGTGATATAATGTGAATAAGTACAAGTAAAAAAACTTGTGAGAATTAGGGCACTCATATACTTTTGGTATCACCAAACAAGAGCTATTAAGATGTTCTGATAAAGGACAGCAACTTAAAGAAGCTCGTAAGAGAAGTTCTTTACTTAATGTTAAAAGTCGAAACGAAGCAATACTGCTTAGGTATGCTGAGTGAGGCAACATCTGAAAAAGCTATTTCATTTCGGTGAAATAGCAGGTAAGTGAGGGTGGAGAAAGTTTTTTTGAAAGAAAAAGTGAAATAAACCCTTAAAGAACTACCAGGCAGCCTACGGGTTGTTGTGAGAATAGGATGAAGTCAAATGAGTTGGGTGGGCAACCATTCAACAAAAAAGACAATTTTAATAGTATAGTTTGGTGCTTTGTGTTAGCTACGGTTATTGCAAAGCGAAGCGGGGAGCATTTCGCAAGAAATGGTCTCCGCTTTTTTTTATGTCCATTTTTTGTAATCCATTAATACCCTTCTAAACCTTCTCTCAATCAAGGGAAGACTTATTGTGGTATCTTCCTCTTGAGAGGAAGGATAGGGTGTAAATAGCAGGTTAGGGCGAGTAGAACATTATATTGCAGGTTTCCCCCACAATCTACAAACTACTTTGGGTATCTTAATACTTAATACCTAATACTCCACCACCTGGTGGTGAATCCCCAAACAAGTAATATCTTTAGCCCATGCGCAGGTATTTGCTTTGGCCTTTTTCATTGCTCTACGGTTTGGGTGTAATTATAAGAAACAAGCTTTTTGATTGGGGGATATTCTCATCAGCCGAGTTTGATTTACCCATTATAACCGTAGGTAACCTGTCCACAGGAGGTACTGGCAAAACCCCGCAAATTGAATACCTCGTTAGCCTTCTTAAGCCCAGCTACAAAGTGGCTACACTCAGCAGGGGCTATGGAGGTAGCAATAAGTCATTTACTCTCGTTAATGAGAACTCATTGGCTTCTGAAGTAGGGGATGAGCCATTGCAAATCAAACTCAAACACCCAGAAGTTACAGTGGCCATTGAGCCTGATAGGGAGCATGGCATTAACAGTTTAAGGAAGGAGGTTAACCCCGATGTAATATTATTAGATGATGCCTTTCAACACCGAAAGGTAAAGGCGGGCCTATCAATACTTATTACACCCTACTCATCACCTTTTTATGATGATGCCTTGTTGCTACCTGCTGGTAATTTGCGTGAGCCAGTTTCGGGCAAGTACAGGGCGGATGTAATCGTCCTTTCCAAATGCCCTATGGATATAAGTGATGCCCAAAAAAAGAAGATTACTCAAAAGTTAAAGCCGTCTGCCAATCAACAAGTGTTTTTTACAGGAATTAAGTACGGCAAACCAATACCACTTGAGGGAGGCAAGGCAAGTGAACTTTCAAAAAACACGGTTGTAATTTTGGTTACAGGAATCGCAAACCCTTCACCATTAGTAGATTATGTGAGTACTCATTTTAATATGAAAGAGCATATCAGGTACCCAGATCATCACAGTTTTAGTCAGAATGATGTCAATCACATCCGCCAAAAAAACTCTATAATTGCAACTGCCAAAAAAGCAGTTATCACTACGGAGAAGGATGCAGCAAGGCTCCGTTCAGTAGGATTACATGAAGTTCCGGTTTATTATATTCCTATTGTCACCACATTTATTGGTGAGGTGGAAGAAAAAAAGTTCAATAACCTGATAAACAATTATGTTGCAGGAGATTAAGGAAACAGCTGAATACATCAAAAGTAAAACCAACGGTTTCGAGCCTTTGGCGGGTATTATATTGGGTACTGGCCTGGGTGGTTTGGTGAATGAGATTGAAATTGAGTTCGAGCTCTCTTATGACCAAATACCTAACTTCCCTGTATCCACGGTAGAGAGCCACAGCGGTAAACTGATATTTGGAACGCTTGGCGGTAAAAAGGTAGTTGCCATGCAAGGGCGCTTTCACTATTATGAAGGTTACTCTATGCAAAAGGTGGCTTTTCCTGTGAGGGTGATGAAGTTTTTGGGTATCCAGTATTTGATTGTTTCAAATGCCAGCGGCGGGGTGAATGATACTTTCGAGATTGGTGACTTGATGATACTTAATGACCATATTAGTTTGCTGCTACCAACTAATCCTCTGATTGGCCCAAACATTGAAGAGTTAGGCCCGCGCTTTCCCGACATGAGCAAAACCTATGATAAGGAGCTAATATCAAGGGCTAATGATATAGCGGCTAAACACAACATAAGAGTGGTGCATGGTGTGTATGCCTCGGTAACAGGCCCTTGTTTGGAAACACCGGCAGAGTACAAACTCATCAAAATAATTGGTGCCGATGCCGTGGGTATGTCCACCGTACCTGAGATAATGGTGGCAAGGCACATGGGACTCAAATGCTTTGCTATCTCAATTGTAACCGACCTTGGAGTTGAAGGTAAAATAGTTGAAGTATCTTTGGAGGATGTGATAGCGGTTGCCAGCGAGGCTGAACCTAAAATGACATTAATAATGAAGGAGCTTATCAGCACCTTAGACTAAACAGATAAATATGAAAAATGTAGTTCTACTTTTACTAATGAGTGTAGGTCTCTCGGTAAGTGCACAGGAAGTAAACCGTTGCTATACTGTTGAAGCTATGCAAAAAAGAGAGATGGCTAATCCTGGTTATCTTGAAGCTGTTCAGCAAACCTTTAACATGGCGAAGGAGCAAGCTCAGAGTAAAAACGGTGGGCAAAACATCTATAGAATACCAGTGGTAGTTCATGTTTTATACAACAATGCCACTGAGAATTTGCACGATAGTTTAATATACAACCAGATAGATGTATTGAATGAGGATTACCGCAGGATGAACCCCGATACTAACCTTACCAGGGCTGAGTTTAAACCAGTAGCTGGAGATGCAGGCATAGAGTTTTACTTGGCAAATGTAGACCCTGATGGAAACTGGACGACTGGTATCACCAGAACTCAAACCAACAGGAGTAGTTTTATGGATGCCTTTAATCAGGACGATATTAAAAGCTCATCTGCGGGTGGTAAAGATGGATGGCCACCAAGCAGATACCTGAATATATGGGTGGGAGACTTCTCTATTTTTGGTTCCCCATTTATTTTGGGTTTCGCTTATCCACCAGTGGGTGCACCTAATTGGCCGTCTGGTCAAGAAGCTGCTGATAGCACCCTTGAGGGTGTAGTAGTACACTATGAGGTGTTTGGCAGAAACAATCCATCGGCAAGCGGCCTTTTATCTGTTACCGACAGGGGGAGGACATGCACTCACGAAGTAGGACACTATTTAGGTCTGCGCCATATTTGGGGCGATGGTGGCTGTAGTGAAGATGATGGTATCGATGATACCCCATTTTCAGCTAGTGCCTCACAACAAGAATGCAATTTGAACAAAAACTCATGCACTGATAGCCCTACTGATTTCAAGGACATGATTGAGAATTACATGGACTATAGCGATGAAGCATGCATGAACATGCTCACAGAGGGACAGATAGATATCATTCGCTCCATACTCGAAACTACAAGAAATCCTTTGATTGCTGACTTTCCCGCTGGGGTTAATGCTTATGATTTGAGCAATATACAAGTTGAAGTTTATCCCAACCCATCTTCAGGGCAATTTAACATAGCATACAATAGTACAACCTCTCAGGTGCAATATGTTGAAATCCTGGACTCATTCGGTAGATTGGTTGAAACTCAATCTCCTAATGAAGTGGTAACAGGTAATTTCTCTATAGATTTGGCAGGTCAGGCCAAAGGCTTGTATTTCGCGAGATTGGTATTCAAAGAAGGTAGCAAGGTAAGCAAGCTAGTAGTAGAGTAATTACTCTTGTTTCAGTGGCGTAGTGAGGGGTAATACCCAGTTGTAAGGCTTAAAAGTGGTATTCTTTTGTGCGGCCAAATCAATAGTTGAATCAACCAGTAGCTGCATTTTTCGCCCATTGAGTGAAGCATAGCTGATTGTCTTTATCTCAATGTTTCTGATACCATCTTCAGCTAGCTTTTTCTCCAGATAGTGGGCAAACTGGATAATCATTTCAGGATGCCCTGCCATTTTTCTCATTTGGCTCTCATTCAAAAAGTAACTGGGGCTTATCTCTTTTTTCCGGTGGTCAAATTTGTCTTCAATAAAAAAGCGGGTATGGGCAATTTTGCTTCTCAGTTTCATATGCCATGCAAACTTGTGCCCTTCTTCTGTCCAACTTACATTACCCGGGTAAAGCCAATGCCTGAAGGGTAATAGTATCTGAATCAATACATATCCCAGTAAGAGATAGGTAGAGAGCTTGCTAAGTTGATTACGGGGCACATAGTTTTCATTAAAAGCTTTCCATTTGCGCCAAAAAGGAGGCAAAAAGTCGAAGAAAATAATAGCGGTGCTAAACAGCATAAACCATGGGAATATACCAATCAAAAAGAGTTGGTCATTCATCAAATGGAAAAAAGCAACTGCAATGAAAGCAGGCCATCTGGTTTTTTTCCATAATAGGAGGGGAACTATCAGTAAATCAAACAACAAGCCGCTATACACAAAGAAATATACCATCCATTCTTCTGTAAAGTATTGGCCGATAATTGGAAAGTCAAGCCGATGTGCCAGCCACATCCTTATTGGCTCACCTTGCAACCAGTCGGGGTTAAGCTTGGCTATGCCGCCAAAAAAGTAAGCGATAGATAACTGGAACATGATGATATACTTGTGCCAAGCAAATGTCTTTTCCTGCCTTATTTGTGGTTTTCTGAGGCAGTCCAGGGAGAAATCCTTATTCGCTGGAACGAATATCATCAAAAAGCAAATGAGGGAAATCAAGTAAAAGTGATTGAGATACCGCGTTTGGTCTAGTAAAAACATGTAAGTGAAAGACACAAACAAACCAATGGCAGCCACCTTGTAAAATAAACCCAAAGCTACCAACAAGGCACAAATACCAATAACACCAAAAACCAGATACATCCCAACTCCAGGCAAGGGCTTAATGAAATCCAGATTGTAGAAGTGAAAGTTATACTCTGGTGCAATAAAGTATTTATGGATTTTACCGTAGATAAAATACCTGATAACTTCCCAAGACATCAAGCCCCCAAAGGCCAACCTGAAATATACCAATTGGGTAATATCAGCAGGTCGCGACAGAAAGTTGAGCAGTTTTTGCATTGGGCTAAAGGTATGCAAAACAACTTTTTACTCTTATGGTTTAACCATTTTGAGCAAATTTTATTTGCTTCACATACCTTACCCAAGACTATATCAATAGTTGATGCCATATGCAGGGCAATCATTAGCGCTGTTCACCTTTTTCTTTTTGCCACCCTTTTTGCTCTTAGGGGCACTGCTGCGGGTGCTCTTGGTTCTGTTATTGCAGGCGGGATTTCTAAAAATAGGTATCTTAAGGTTGAAGTAAATATCTGCACCGTATACATCCCACCTGAATAGATAAGTGCTTAACCTGTCTGTACCAATCACCAAGTTGTTCAGCCTTAACATCAAACCAAATTGGGGGTATTGAAAATGCACCAGTGAAACTGGCATAGCCACCTCAAAGCGCATCCTCTCATACCGCGGGGTTACTGAAATCACATTAGGCCTCATAGAGGTAAGCATACCAGGTAGACGAAAGCCTTGTATAATTGTTGAGTTCAGGTAAAAATTCTTACCCAGGTTATAATCAAACTGGATGGAACCAGCCATAGGTAACCAAGAATTGTATTGATTGGTAGTTACCACATCCACACCTTCTACAAACTGCCCCGAAACAGCGTCACCTGTTGAGTTTACATCAGATAAGGCAGTTGTGTCATAGCTCTCCCAGGTAGTGCTGGCCGTGCTGTATTCCTGGTGGGTAGCATTGCGATTAAACCTAATCCTTCCTACATCCAGCAATGATGCCCCAAATTTCCACTTATAGTCAGCAGTGCGGCATCCACCGCTTTTGGTATGTGGGCTATAATGGGTTACGTCTTCCAGCATGCGCTTATAGGTAAAGCCAATATCAGCACCTATACCCCTGCCACTATTCCAACCCTGGGCATAGCCCATTTCACCATCGAAATTGTAAACCACCATATCCTCACCATCCAGCACTTCAAATTGTGCCTGCCTTGAGTCAAAGCCAGCACCTGCTATACCCACGAGGTATTTACCGGTAATGCCAACCGTCCATAGCTCTTTGCGCAGTTTTTTGAAAATAAAGCCATAGCTCAACCCAAATTCAGCAAAGGTCATCGAATTACCAAAGAAGTTATTTTCGTCAAACTCAGTCAGGTGTTGGGGACTATAGGCAAGCCCTTCAAAAGCAAATTTAGCCACCGATTGTGGCACTCTGTATGCACCAGTGACGCTACGTAAGTCAGCATGAAAGCCAAAGCCATGGTCACCAATGGATAAGGTGAAGGCGGGAGCATGGGCAGCTAAATCAATATAGCCATACTTTCTGCTGCCATTATATTTATCCAAGGGTTCAGGGAAAGCTTTCCCGATGTCTCTGGGGAAGTAGAAATCGTTTTTAGAAAGGTATACATAGTCATTATGCAAAAAAGCAGATGCGCCAATCAGGTTGATATCCAGAAAAACTTTTGAATCAACAATAGATGAGGGGTTAATGTAAATCCCGTTTGTTCCTGCGTAATTGCTATTGGCTATTCCGAGATTCTCCTGGCCATAGGCCGATAATAAGCAAACCAATGCTAGGGTGGTAAGGCTGATGCGTTTCATGGCTGTGTGTTTTAGAAAATGAAAAAGTACATCAGGGAGCCATATCTCAGGATTTTTGGGTTTCTATTATATTTAAAACATTATCAGGTTGCTGTTTATTGCCCGATTAATCAATTTACTGAAAAGTTTTTCATAGTTGAGTAGCTGAAGCTATTGATTTTATTGGAAGTTAACTTATGTTCATGATTTAATAACTTTTAGAAAGGATGTGTTTAATCTGGCAACTATAATATTGCATTCAAAGAGGTGCGTATTAACTGGGGCCGGAGATTATATCTTACCTACCTTACTGTTCAAGCCCATTAGTGGTTTTCTTCGGCTCCAGTTTTTTCTTCCCTGAATGTTATTAACCGATGCTTGTTGGTTATCAATCGATACTTTTTGGTTTTGATGAAAAAGCTGTTTTATATTAGCGTTACTTAAAAGGGAATGAGCAAGTTAACGCTACAACCGACAGCCAGCACCCCCAGGGTTGTATTTGATCTTGAACAACGTCAGTTTGAGATTAGCGGAAGGTCTATGCCCGAAAATTCCTTGAAGTTCTATGTTCAGGTGTTGGAATGGTTGCAAGAGCACCTTGAGAGAGTGGAAGGCATGATAGAACTGGATATTAACCTTGAATACTACAATACGGGTACCTACGTACGATTGATGGAGATATTCAATCACCTTGCCGAGTTGAAGGAAAATGGCAAACAAGTAAAGATTATTTGGTATTACCACGATGATGACCCCGACCAACTAGATGATGGAAAAGCTTTTGAAGAAGTGGTTGATGTGGAGTTTGAATTCATGTCAGTTAGCTAAACCTTTTACTTTTACCCAACCTTTCATCTTCTAATAACGTGCTTCTGTTTGCGTTACATTTGTTGATAAATCAGCATAACAGGAGTTGGGTGTTTAAGATTTCGAGCGGTAAATATCTTATCTTTGCACCGTTTTAGAGCAATGGCAAGATTTTATAATTTTCTTTCAATCAGCATAGGGGCGTTAATAGTCCTTTTGCTTTTTGTAATGCCTTATGATGCCGATGCCCAAAACTGGTTAAATACATCTCCCGCCGCCGCTGATTATGTAACTGTTGGCGACCTTGATATTACTGGCACCACAGTTACCGTTGAAGCACTGGTTTCTTCACAGGTGGCAACAGGAAATATAGTTTCTAAGCACACAGGTCCTCCAAATTCTAATTATTTGCTTAGGATGGGTAGCTTCGAGTTTACTACCTCAGATGGTTTCTTTTTCTTAACAAGCGGTTTTACCTACAATGCCAATGAGGTTTACCATATAGCCGCGGTTTACGATGGGGCAGAGGCTAGGTACTACGTAAATGGTTGTTTGGTAAACAGCTTAGCAGCTACAGGCACACTTTTTCAAAATGATTATTTAACAGCTATAGGAGCTCAAAGCCAAAGCAGTACTGAACTTTTTAATGGGTATATAGATGAAGTAAGGATTTGGAATACCGCCAGAACCCAAACCCAGATAGAAGGTAACATGAATACACCACTTTTGGCACCAGGCACACAGCCGGGCCTGGTCGGGTATTATCAATTTGAAGGTAACTATGTGAATGCCCAAGGTAACGCCACTTATGATGGTACACCGGTGAATGGGCCTACCACTGGGAGTAACCCCAACGCTAATGTTCCATTAATAGAGCCAATTTTGGTCACCGCAAACTTTACCGATGCCTTGTGTAATGGAGGAACGGACGGTACCATCACGGCTTCAGGTATTGGTGGTATCGGTCAATACGAATACTCTACTGACGGGACAAATTATCAAGCATCGCCTGACTTTAATGGGCTTGCTCCAGGTGCTTATACGGTATACGCAAGTTGGAATAACAGCTGTGTAGCCACTACAAACGTAACTATTGATGAACCATCTGTGATAAGCATCGGAACAGTATCAAGCACTGAACCTAGTTGTAATGGTGGTAGTGATGGTGAAGTAATCATCAGCACCACAGGCGGCACACCTGGTTATTCCTATAATTGGACAGGTGGTGATGCGGACTCCATCGGTAATGGCTTTGCCGCAGGTACCTATACCGTTACTGTTACTGATGCCAATTCGTGCACTACTTCTCAAGATTTTACTTTAAGTCAACCTCCTGTATTCTCTGCCAGCATTACAGCAAGTACTGACCTTACTTGTAATGGTGCTGATGATGGAACTGCCACTGCAGAAGGCTTTGGTGGCACTGCGCCTTATACTTATGCTTGGAGTGATGGACAAACTGATGCAGCAGCCACCGGAATGACGGCAGGCACACATACGGTGACTGTAACCGACGCTGGCGCTTGCACAGTTACGCAAACAGTAACCTTAGCTGAACCGACTGCTCTTGTTGCTTCTGTCACTTTTAATAACGATGTGGGTTGTAATGCGGGTAATGATGGTTCTGCAACAGCCAGTGGCTCAGGAGGAATGTCCCCTTATACTTTCCAATGGTCAAATGGAGAAAGTAATGCCATTGCAGTGATGCTGCCCGCTGGTACGCCTACTGTTACTGTAACTGATGTCAATGGCTGTACTGCAACAGAAACAGTCACAATTAACGAACCAACTTTATTAACGGCATCAATTAGCGTGGCCACTGATGCTTCCTGCTATGGCGCGGATGACGCAAGCGCAACAGCACAGGGGAGTGGTGGTACAACAAATTACACCTATGCATGGTCAAGCGGTGATAATACAGCCCAAGCAATTAACTTAGAACCAGGGGTATACACATGCACAGTTACAGATGCCAATGGCTGCACAGCAACAGTTGATACAGTTCTTAACGAACCAGACACCTTAATTGGAAGTATAAGTGCTGGAACCAATGTAAGCTGCAATGGTGGAAACGATGGAAGCATTACAGCCACTGCCGCTGGTGGAACACCTGGAACAGGTTATACCTATACCTGGAGTAATAACCAGCAATCAGCCCAAATATCAAACTTGCCGGCAGGAACATATACAGTAACAGTTACTGATGCCAATAGTTGTACTTCAACCGTTACTGCTGCCGTAAATGAGCCCTCTGTGCTTTCTGTTAATCTTACCAATGTAGAAGACATATCCTGCTTTGGTGAACAAGACGGTAAAGCCACAGCTAGTGCAACTGGTGGGGTGTTCCCTTACACCTATTCTTGGAGTAACGGCGGCACAGCCATGACTGAAACTACTTTAACAGTGGGCACCAACTCAGTTACTGTGACTGATGCAAATGGTTGCACGGCTACTGCATCAACTACCATTTCAGAACCAACACAACTGTCTGTAGTTGCTAGTGGTAATGTAAATATCTGCTTTGGTTCAAACACAACACTATCAGCTAGTGCCAATGGAGGCGTCAGCCCTTACAGTTATCATTGGAATAATGGTTTTGTAGGCGCTTCACTCACAGTAAGCCCAAATGTTACTACTCAATATACAGTTTATGCCAGTGATGTCAATGGTTGCCGTTCTGCTACGGATACAACACAGGTATTGGTGCTTCCAATGTTAAGTGTAAACACCACACCTGATGCTAGCATATGCGAGGGTGACTCAGTGCAAATCAATGCACAAGCAAGCGGTAGTAATTCTAATTACACCTATGCATGGAGCACAGGACAATCCACTCCAGGGCCATTTGTTGTATCTCCAGATACTACAACTACTTATACCATTACAGTAACAGATAACTGTGGTTCACCAACAGTTGTGAAAGATATTGTGATAACCGTAAACCCTTTACCAGACGTTGATTTTGAAGCTGATACATTAGAAGGGTGCAACCCCACAACGGTGAACTTTACCAACAATACCACTATTTCTGAGGGAGGTTTTAATAGCTCAAGCTGGCAATGGGATTTCGGCAATGGGGAAACAACCAACTTTATTAGTCCAGCCCTTATTTATGATAGTGCAGGTACTTATACAGTTAGCTTGATTGCCACCTCTAAGAAAGGTTGCACTGATTCTCTAGTGATAGATGATTACATCACCATACATCCTGTTCCCAAAGCTGGGTTTGATGCAGAGCCTATCATCGGAAATCTTATTTATCCCGTTGTTGATTTTGAAGACCAGTCGACTGGCGCAACCATTTGGCATTGGGAGTTTGGCGATAGTACCAACTCAACATTAAGCGAGCCAAGTCATGAATATCCCGATACTGGTATCTATTTCGTTACCATGCGGGTTGAAAACAATTTTGGCTGCTGGGATGAAGCCAGTGACAGAATAGTCATTCAGCCTGAGTTTACAGTATACATCCCCGATGCATTTACACCTGATGATGACGATATAAATGATATCTTTAAGCCAAAGGGAGTAGGTTTTACTACCTACAGGATGCAAGTGTTTGACAGGTGGAGCAACCTGGTTTACAACGACCACGGAGAAGATATAGGTTGGGACGGAAAGCGCTTGGGAGGTAGTGAAGCTGAACAAGGCGTATTCATTTACTACATTTACTTTAGGGATGTTTTTGGCAAGCAGCGTCGATACTGGGGAGCGGTGACACTCATTAGGTAATGCAGCCCAAAAAGAATGTGATTTGCTTTCTTAGAAGCTAAAAAAGACTATTTTTGAAGCTCCCTTATGAATCAATAATGCCTATTTAATATGATTAAGTTTTACTCTTTTATAGTTCTGTTTTTCGCGGGTACATTAATTGTCAATGCTCAATCAAATAATGTGGGTGTTGGAACTACTACTCCTGATGCAAGTTCAATAATGCATATAGCTTCAAATACAAGGGGGCTTTTGATACCTACCATGAACACCATCCAGAGAGATAATATCCCAAATCCTCATGATGGATTGTTGGTGTATGATACGGACTATCATCAGTTTTGGTATTTCAGTGAAGATATCAACGATTGGAAACAAGCTAGTGGCGCTCAGTCAGGTGATTGGGGTGGTATTTGTATCTACAATGCAGCCAACCATAATAATGTTGGTGCACCTTGCCTCATTATGATGAGATCTCCAGTAACGGGTATCCGCCAATGTTTAAGTGGTTGGACATGGATAAACGTTTCGGCCAGCAATCAAAATAGCGGTTCTGCCAATACTGCTGAATGGACTGGTGCCTGCATTAAGAATTAAAAAGGGTAATAAAAGGAGAGGGGTGATTAGAAATCAAGGAATTTCTCTTCCATTTCATCTTGGCTTATCTCTTCGTAATCATCAGGCATCTTAAACTCACTTTCTTCAATATCTTGTTCACTCACATTCTCCGCCGTTAGACGCATAAGGATATTGTAGTTCTCCAGCTGGTACTCCATCAATACTCCATCAATTTCATGGAAGGGAGTACACCAATTAGGGCTTTTTATTTTGATATCGTTGGTGTAGTAAATATCAAAGTTATTCTCAGGGTGGTTAAACGTTACTTTGGCCCTGTAACACTTATAACCTGCTATTTCCTTGGTTTCCTGTGTTTTCTCTATACGCATGCCATCCACTTTTTTGGCATAACTGTCATAAATTTCTGCTGAGTCGAGTATTAAACCATATTTGCTGTTCACCATTTTCACCAAGTGGATAAGCTTTTTCTCTTTGCTCTGGTTGATAAATTTGGTTTGGAAAACACCAGCTCCTGTTTTCAATTCACTCACCGTGTTATTGTCCTTAAACTTCATCTTCATACTCTTAGGCATCATGCTGGCCAACATGATATCATTTTCATCCATGTTTGGATAAATGATTTTGTATTCAATTATACCTTGAGTAAGACCCTTTTTGTTGCTGGAACTATTGCACGATATAAGCACAATACCTATTAGCAAAAGGAATAGAGGCCGTAGTTTCATGAGGAGTGGTAGGCTGTTTTTATATTATTGATTCCTAACAATATTCGTCAGTAATTCTCGCGTTGAATATTACGAAAAATACCTAGAAAAGTTTTAGGAATCATAACCCAATATTTTTAACATGGACTCATGACTTTGTTCTTCAGCAAATACCCGGCTATTGAAATTACCATTCTCGTCTTTATCTATTATCACATGCCTTGGTGCTGGTATCAAACAATGCTGAATACCTCCATATCCACCCAAAGAGCTTTGGTAAGCACCAGTATTGAAAAATCCAATAAATAATCGCTCACCACTTTTCACTTTGGGCAAAAACACCTGGTTAATGTGCGATTCTGAATTATAGTAATCCAAACTGTCACAGGTAAGTCCGCCAAGGTTTACCCTGCGGTATTCTTTGTTCCAGTTGTTAACAGCCAGTAGTATAAAACGGCCATTAATACCCCACGTATCAGGCAAGGTAGTGATGAATGAACTATCAATCATATACCACAGCTCCCTGTCATTTTGCATTTTTTGGTCAATCACTTCGTAGATAATTGCCCCGCTTTCTCCAACAGTAAAAGAACCAAATTCGGTAAAAATATTAGGTTCAGGAACATTATGCCTTTCGCATACAGTCTTTATCTGGTTTACAATCTCATTCACCATATACTCGTAGTCGTAGTCAGCAGCCAATGAGTTTTTAATTGGAAACCCACCACCAATATTCAGCGAATTCAACTCGGGGCAAATCTTTTTCAACTCTACGTACACATTAAGGCATTTATACAGTTCACTCCAGTAATAAGCAGTATCCTCTATACCTGTATTAATGAAAAAGTGGAGCATCTTGAGCTCAAACCTGTCGTCGCCTTGTATATCGTTTTTGTAATAATCAACTATATCTCTATACCTGATACCTAGCCTTGACGTATAAAACTGAAAATCAGGCTCTTCTTCAGAGGCAATGCGGATACCTAATTTAGCTTTTTTAACTCCTAGTTCTTTGTAAGAATCAAGCTCTTTTAAATTGTCGAGAACTGGAATGGTATTCGTAAAGCCATCATTGATGAGTCGAGCTATTTTTTCTTTGTATGCTGTGCGCTTATACCCATTGCATACAATGTAATGGTCTTTGGTTAACTTACCCTTTTCATGCAGCTTACGCACTATTTCGATATCATATGCCGATGATGTTTCAATGTGTACATCGTTTTTCAACACTTCATCCATGACGAATGAAAAGTGAGAACTCTTGGTACAGTAGCAGTAATAGTATTCACCATTGTACTTGTTCTCTTTCATGGCATTACCAAACAGCGTTTTAGCTTCGGCAATTTGCTCAGATATCTTTGGGAGATATGTTAACCTCAAAGGTGTTCCATACTGCTCAATAACGTCCATCAAAGGGATACCATTAAAGTGTAGCATATCGTCTTGTACCTCAAAGCCTTCCTGCGGAAAGTCAAAAGTTTGTTGGATTAACTCGATGTAAGCGTTTCTCATCTTTTTGGTAAAAATATTTCGGCCATCATGCAGCGAGCGCTTCCCCCGCCACATGCCTCGATAACATCAAGTCGGCTATGGATTATTTTATTGGTCGCTTTTATTTTAGTTTTTTGGTTTTCATTCAAGGCTTGATAAGCCTGGCTTGACATTATCATGAGTTTATCACCCTTTAGCGATACTGTTTGCAACATATTGCCGGCAAAAAAGTTTTTTTGCTCTTCGCTTATATCAATTATCGCTTTGCCATTATTTCTAAGACTATCCAACACCCTGCTTCTTTCTATTTCATCCCTGATACTTTCGGAGCAAACAACAGCCAATTCTTCAGCAATACACATCATCACATTGGTATGGTAAATGGGAGATAATTTATCATTGATTGATTGACTGGCATTAAAAGTAATGGCCGTGTAGCCCATTTCCTCACAAAATTTATCAACTACTTCGTTGTGTGTCCTTGGTGATAAACAAGCGTAAGCTAATTTATTCTGTCTATCTAAAACAAGGCTTCCTGTACCTTCAAGAAACATATTGGCTTCTTCAAAATAACTGAGGTCAACAATTTTCTCGACTTCAAAGTTATATTCTGTTTCAAGCGCTTCAATAATATCTTGTCTTCTCTCAGGCCTGCGGTTAGCCGCATACATAGGATAAATAACCACCGTGCCATCTTCGTGAAATGATACCCAGTTGTTTGGGAATATGGAATCAGGTGTATCAGGATAAAGTGAATCTTCAAAAACTATTACATCAAGCTTTTTAGCCTTCAGTTTATCGGCAAAGGCATTGAACTCCTCCAGTGCTTTAAGCTGTGCATCAGTAGGGTCAAGCCCCTTCACTACTCTTTGATAATGATTATTAATGGCGGTTTGCTCGTTGTACCTAAAACCAACGGGCTTTATCATCATTATGGTTGAAGTAATTTGTTTCTCCATTTCAGTCACGTAGCAATGGCATACTCATACAATGCGTTCCACCTCTGGCTCGCGATAGTTCTGATGATGGCAATAGAATAAGTGTATCACCAGTAATTACCTCACTAAACGCTTTACCGCTTTCCATTTCCTTGATAAAATCACCAGACTTGATAACATTAAAGCCTTTCTTTTTGAATTCTTCAGCAGTCATTGTATTCCTGTCATAACCCACGATTACCCCGTCTCTCAAAGCCAAAAAGTTGCATGAGTCGGTCCATTGTTCTCTTTCGTTGTAAGGAAATTCACCACCAGCGCTCAAAATAATATCGCAGCCATCACAACCCATTTCTTTGCTCACTTCATTAAATAAGTCATCAAGGTAGGGGATGCCTCTGTGGCGAACAGAATAGCTGTCTCCGTCTGCAACCCTTTGGAACTGCGTGATTTTGATTTGCAACGAAGTTTCAGCTTCGGTAAGTGTGCCAGTGATTCCATTCTTGTAAGCATCAGGAGCAATTACTTGTTTTGAAAACTGCCCGAATAAAATCCAAAGGTCTTTCTTTACCTGTGTAAAGATGGTATCAATATGCATGTAAGACCTCTTTGGTGGTATGGCAATTACTGATACTTTGTCTACCAAGTTCTTGTCAAATAAAACTTCGATCAGTTTTTCTATCGCCTTTTTTGAGGTGCGTTCACTGGCTCCAACAAATAAGTGCTTGGGGCTTACCATCATCACATCGCCTCCCTCTATGGTCACATAGCTAGGCTCATCTGTCCTAAAACGAGCTTCATCATCGCTCAGTTCAATCACCTTATCTGTAAAAGTATTGCTTTCAGGGTCATAGTATTCGCCAAAAAGCTCGTAGTAAACTATATATTTGATAAGCAAAGCTTCCCTTGAACGGGCCTCTTGCGCAAATTTATTCAATAATAAATGGTCGTTGATAACAGTACCTACATCTCTTGTGAAAATAAGGTTAGGTACTGGCCCAAATAAGAAGAGTTCATCCTCACCATTGTCTATTTCCATTGCACCTGATATCAATACTTTGGCTAGCTTGTAGGGGTCAAGTGTCAAAAGCAAGTTTTGAGTATCAAAGTCCAGGTCTTCGAATGCACAGGTCGAAGCCACCAAAAGGGCTTTTACCTTTTCATTCTTGAGCACCTTTACTAAAAGGCTTTCAACATCAATAACTTTATCAGATTGAAAATACTTTTCACCCGATGGTTGAAAGTATTCTCTGCTTTTATCTTTCCTGTTTTTTAATATATCAGGGTCTAGAAACCAAAGCAATACTTGGAGGTATTCGTCATACTCTTCACGCATTTTATCAAGGTATACTATATCATCATATAGCAGCTCGTCCTTCAACCGGGGGGCAATTTTCCCAATTCCCGCGTCAGGGCTATGAATAAGCAGCCTTTTTAGGGTTCCTATTTCTGAGGTAACGTGTATATTTTTTTCACTCATTGGCTTGAGTTTTCAAGAGCGTCAAAAATAGGAAAATTGGGGACTTATAAGACCCATATACCAGAAAAGTGCAAAAGCTTAATTAGTGGAGTAAGCTAGCTACTTTCGTCTTTAGGTCTGAGATGATTTTCTTGCGCCTTTTTGGTTTCAACCTCAGGGCAGCTATAAGCAGGGCCACTACCAACGCACCCGATAATACGGTAATTAAAAACTTAAGCCTCAAACGCTGGGCAATCAGTTTTTCTTCTCGTACTTCACTTTCTTTTTGGGCGAGCACATGTTCTTTTTCTTTCTGGCGGAAAGAATAAGCGGCCTCCATGCGGGCTGTTTTGTTAGCTACTTCTGTGCTCGATAGGGAGTCTTTCAACTCTGTGTAAGCTTGATAATACCCAAGCGCAGATTTATAATTACCTAATTCTTCTTCAGCTTTGGAAAGTAAGTAAAGTACCTGTTTTTTTAGGCCCCTAAAACCATGCTTATCGCAAAGTTCAAGAGCTGAAACCAGATTTTTTTGAGCATCACCAGCTTTACCCATTTCAAGTTCATATTTAGCTCTTACTTTAAAGCAATTAGTAAGCTCAATTTTATGCTCAATATTTTCATAATAGCCTTGAGCTTTTGAAAAACACTCTATGGCTATCTCGTAGTCTTCTTGCATGGCATAGTTTATACCAATATTTAGGTAGGTATCACCAATACGCATTTCACTATTAATCTCTTTGAAGTTTTTTAAGGCTTTGCCAAAATACTCAGTAGCCAACCTGTAATTGCCTTGAGTTCGGTATACCATACCTATGTAATTAAAGGAGTGGCCTATTAACTCGGGCTTATTTTGCATTTCCCTATACTTTAGTGCTTTTGCGAAATAAGCAAAAGCCATTTCGTAATCACCCATGCTATGCATCACTAAGCCAATGTTATTGTATGAAACAGGTAAAGCATCCGTACTTCCAATATTTTTGGCCAAATCAGCAGCTCTGGTGTAATGCTTCAGGGCAGTCTCCCAGTTCTTTTGGTCGTAATAGATATTACCCAGGTCATTTAAGGCAAACACTAGTCTTAGTGTATCGCCAATTTGTTCGCTTATCTCCAAAGAGTTAAGGTGAGCTTCAAGCGCTAGGTCAATCAAGCCTTGGTCTCTATAAAAATTACCAAAGTAATTGAAGATATCCCCTTTCTTTTCAGCATCATTGTTTTCTTTGGCAATAGTCATAGCCAATTGTGCATACTCAATACCCTTCAGCGGTTGAGTGGAAAAATAATGGTGAGAAAGCTCTTTGAGCAAATCAATGGTGGTAGTGTCTCTAAGCTCGTTTTTTAGACGTGAATCCAACTTTTGCTCGAGTAAATCAATCGCTTCGCTTGCCATTGCCGCAAGAGAAATTATAGCAACAAAACCTAGTGTAAGTAATTTTTTCACGATTCGCACAATACCTTATTGATTATCAAAAAGTTGTACGGATACAAGAGAAAAAGTTGGATTTAATCGACGAACGACATTGCCCTGTCGTGCTATCTATCGTTACTAAAGATAACAAAGACTTCTCTTTCTGCTCTTGGCTCTATAGAGTTGTGTGCTTTCTGCATTGTTTTTATCGAAAAGTGGGGAGAGAACAAGTCTTGATATTCTTTCTGGCTTCCGCCAAATGGAGGGTGGTCTTCATTAAGTTCAGTGTCAAACAATAACCCTGCTAATTTTCCTTTTGGTTTAAGCAACTCTTTCACCTTCTTAACATACTTACTTCTCAAATTAGGGTCGATAGCACAAAAGAAAGTTTGTTCAATAATGAGGTCATATTGGTTCTCATGGTCAAAAAAGTTCCCTACTATCAAATGCTCAGTCGGGAAATTGGGCACTCGATTTTTGAACTCCTCAAATGCAAGTTCTGACAAGTCTATAAGGTACACATTCTTAAATCCTTGCTGATAAAGGTATTCGGCTTCATAAGCCTTGCCACAACCAGGAATAAGTATTCTCAGGCTTTTATCCCCAAGCTGGTCTATGTACTCCTTTATTGGGGTAGAAGGGTAGCCGATGTCCCAACCCGTTTCACCAGTTTTGTAGCGGTTATTCCAAAATTCTTTGTCAAGTTTCAGGTTGCTCATTTTTTCTCCAGTAAAATGATGTTCTCTACATGATGCGTCTGTGGGAACATGTCAACGGGTTGTATTGTCTTAACGTTGTAATGCCCTCCCAATATTTCAATATCCCTTGCTTGCGTTGAGGGATTACAACTTACATAAACAACCCTTTTAGGAGAAAGTTCAATTATTTTTTCCACTACATCCTGATGCATACCTGCACGCGGTGGGTCAGTGATAATCACATCGGGTTTACCATTCTTCTCTGCAAATTCAGTGGTCAACACATCTTTCATGTCACCGGCATAAAAGGTAGTATTGTCCAATTGGTTATGCTGGGCATTTTTCTTTGCATCCTCAATAGCTTCTTCTATATACTCTATACCTACCACTTTTTTAGCCTGTGGTGCCACAAAACAGGCAATAGTACCAGTACCCGTATATAAATCATACACAATATCTTCTTGGGTAATTTGGGCATACTCTCTGGCTACTTTATATAATTCATAAGCCTGTTCTGAGTTAGTTTGATAGAACGATTTTGGCCCAACCATAAACTGCAGGCCTTCCATTTCTTCTATAATGTGGTCTTTCCCTTTATAGATATGAACATCCAAATCAGAGAAAGTGTCATTCTTCTTAGGGTTGATGATATAAGTCAGCGAGGTTATTTCTGGGAACTTTTCACCCAAATGATTCAGCAAAAGCTCTCGTTTCTCCTTATCCTCATAAAAGAAGATGACAATAACCATTACTTCTCCGGTACCCGAAGTGCGTATTACCAATTGCCGTAAAAAACCTTCTTGTTCCCTGATATTGAAAAATGCCATATCATTTTCAGCTGCAAACTTCTTAGTTTCTAACCTAATGGCATTACTGGGATATGGTTGCAAATGGCATTTGTTTACATCTATAATTCTATCAAAGCGGCCTGGTAGGTGGAAACCAAGGGCATTCCTGTTTTCAATTCGCTCACCTGTTTGTATTTGCTCATATGTCAACCAACCCCGCTCTGAGAATGCAAACTCAAGTTTATTTCTATAGTTTAACGTATTTGCTGAATGAAGAATAGGGTTTACTTCTGGTATCTCAACTTTGGCTATTCGTTCAAGGTTGTCGCGTACGTGCTTCTCCTTATAAAAAAGCTGTTGCTTGTAGTCGATGTTTTGCCATTTACAGCCACCACACACACCAAAGTGCTCGCAAGTGGGGTCTACACGGTATTCTGAATACTGATGAAATTTAACAGGCCTACCTTCCCTGAAGTTAGCCTTCTTGCGTGTTATTTTTACATCCACCACATCACCAGGTACGGTATCAGCAACGAAGTATACCATATTGTCTACTTTGCCTATTGACTTCCCTTTCACAGCAATATCAATAATGCTGATGTTCTCTACTATCTTATCTTTTAACTTTCTGCTCATTGGGTTGCAAAGATACTTTTTCCCTTATTCAATGCTAGTGGGGTATTTTGGTATTTTTACCCCGCTTTATGGGAATGAAAGTGCCTGATAATACTGTCAAGTCTGTAGTGGAGTATTTCCACCTGCAACTGGATGCTATATATCCAAAGCAAGAAGTGGATTCTTTCGCTTTTCTCTCCTTCAACCATTATAAAGGTTTTACCCGTTCTGCGTTGATAATAAAAGGTAATGAACGATTAAGTGAATCTGAATTACTCAGTTTTATAAGGGTAGTAAAGCGACTAAAGCAGTCTGAGCCAATACAATACATTCTGGGTGAAACCGAGTTCTACGGATTAAACTTTAAGGTGAATAAGGCAGTCTTAATCCCAAGACCGGAAACGGAGGAGTTGGTGGATTGGATAATCAAATCACATGAAAACGAGAACCTAGACATATTTGATATAGGCACTGGCAGTGGATGTATTCCAGTTTCGTTGAAAATGAATATATCACATAGCAGGGTTAAAGCGATAGATATATCACAAGAAGCTTTAGAAGTGGCCAAGAAAAATGCTGATTTGAACAAAACGGAAGTGGAGTTTACTCAATTGGACATAAGTGATGAGAATGAGTGGGAGAGGCTGGGTAAATATGATATAATAGTCAGTAACCCGCCTTATGTGCTGGAAAGTGAGAAGGAATTGATGGAGAAAAATGTATTAGGCTATGAGCCTGAGATTGCCTTATTTGTGAAAGAAGACAGCCCTTTGGTTTTTTACCAGCATATTTTAAAGTTTGCACAAACTCACCTAAAGGATGGAGGAAACATTTATTTTGAACTGAATGAAAAGCTTGGACAATCTTTGATAGAGTTGTGTAGTAGCTTTGGCTTCTCCACTTGTGAGTTAAAAAAAGACCTGAGAGATAAAGACAGAATGCTGAGATGCAGCAAATGAAACACTTCGTATTAACTCTGCTTTTGTGTGTGCCATATATTTTAATGGCGCAAGAAAACAAGCCTTTTGGCCTGCAGTACTCTGTTGGAGCGAGTCGTTTTGAGAGGCCATCAGTGATGGAGTACTTTAATATAGACACTGCCAAAAAGAAAGAAGGTCTTTTTAGTGATTTAAAGTTACTGTTCAGTTTTGATAGCCGCAATTCCGTTTTGCTAAACCAGCAAGCTAGAATGTTTGGCTTTCGTTTTGGTCTGGAGATGTTTAATAGGTATCGGGTTGGTTTGGGCTGGTATGGTTTAAGAGGGTTTGTTGATTTACCACAAGAAATCAGGCCAAATGATGTATTGCTTCAATCATTAAAGTTTGCCTATACTACTCTGTTTCTTGAGTATGTGATTTATGAGGATTTTAAGTGGGAAGCGGTGGCATCATTGCCATTTGGCAGGGGTACAGGCATTATTGATACTATTTCAACTGTGCATAATGTATTAGGCCAAAGGCGAGCAGGTGATGTGAGCGTGTTAGCGCCCAGTGTGGGTGGGCACTACAAGTTGTTTTATTGGTTAGGTGTCGGTTCGGGTGTTGGTTATCGTTTTGTGATAGCACCTAATCGCAATGTGCGCCAAAGTTTGAGTGCCCCTTTTTACGTTATAAAAGTTAAACTATTTTTGGGAGGTATTTATAAATCGCTTTTTAAGAGGGAACAGGTAGAAGCCGAGAAAGCAGCCTGGAAGGAAGGGCGGCAACAACGAAAAGAGCAAAGACAAGAAAAGAGGCAAAATAAACAGCAGGAATGACACCACAGGAAGCTAAGGCCAGAATTGACCGACTGAGCCACGACCTTGAAGAACACAACTATCGTTATTATGTATTGGATACCCCAAGCATCAGCGATTATGACTTTGATATGCTTTTAGAGGAGCTTATCAAGTTGGAGAAAGAGTTTCCTCAATTCTTATCACCTGATAGCCCCTCGCAAAGGGTAGGCGGCATGGTAACCAAGGAGTTTGAGACTGTGGTGCATCGTTACCCTATGATGTCATTAGCCAACAGCTATTCTCGTGAAGAGTTATTGGATTTTGAGAATAGGATAAAGAGGCAGGTGGGTGATGACTTTGAGTATGTGTGTGAGCTAAAGTATGATGGTGTTGCTATGGGGCTGACCTATAAAAAAGGTAAGTTGGTGTTAGGTGTTACCCGGGGTGATGGTACTAAAGGGGATGACATCACGACCAATGTAAAAACCATACGCAGTATACCTTTAAGGTTAAAAGGAAACGATTATCCGGAAGATTTTGAGGTGCGCTGCGAGGTATTTATGCCACTAGAGGCTTTTGCCAAACTGAATAAGGAAAGAGAAGAAATTGGAGAAGCACTACTTGCTAACCCGCGAAACACAACTTCGGGTACCCTGAAAATGCAAGATTCGGCCGTGGTGGCCTCGCGTAGCTTAGATTGCTTCGTATATGGTGTGTTGGGTGAAGACCTGTCTTTTGAAAACCATTACGATGCGATAAGCAAATGCAAAGATTGGGGCTTTAAGATTTCGCCTTACACCAAAACTTGTAAGAGTATTGATGAGATATTCGCTTATTTGGATTATTGGGATAACAAACGCCATGAGTTGCCTTTTGAGACTGATGGGGTAGTGATTAAAGTAAACTCCTTCCGGTTGCAGAACAATCTGGGTTTTACAGCCAAGTCGCCAAGATGGGCCATTGCTTATAAGTTTAAAGCTGAGCAGGCTGCTACTACCTTGAATGAAATTACCTATCAGGTAGGAAGAACAGGCGCCATTACTCCTGTGGCAAACTTGGAACCTGTGCTTTTGGCCGGTACAACTGTCAAGCGGGCATCATTGCACAATGCAGACCAAATTGCCAAGTTGGATTTAAGGGTGGGCGATACAGTATTTGTTGAAAAAGGTGGAGAAATCATCCCAAAGGTAGTTGGTGTTGATTTAACCAAAAGAAAACCCGATAGCACTCCGGTAGAATATATTACCCATTGCCCTGAATGCGGCGCAGAACTGGTAAGACGAGAAGGAGAAGCCCAGCATTTCTGTATCAATGATATGGCATGCCCACCTCAAATAAAGGGTAGAATGGAGCATTTCATTGGCCGTAAGGCAATGGATATTGATGGTATGGGTAGTGAAACGGTAGAGCAGCTTTTTGAGGCGGGATTATTGAAGAGCGTTGCTGATATATATGATTTGCAAAAAGAGCAATTACTCCCGTTAGAAAGAATGGCAGAGAAATCTGTGAATAACCTTTTGACTGGGATTGAAGCCTCAAAAAGTATTCCTTTTGAGAGGGTGCTATTCGCCTTGGGTATAAGGTATGTGGGTGAAACGGTTGCCAAAAAACTGGCGCGCCATTTTAAGGGTATTGATGCCCTGATTGCAGCAAATTATGATGAATTAATCACCGTTGATGAAATAGGCGGCAGAATTGCAGAGAGCATTATTCAGTATTTTAGTGATGAGCGAAATGTGGAGATAATTAGCCGATTAAAAGAAAAAGGCCTGCAATTTGAGCTCAGTGATGACCAACAATCGCAAGCAAGTGATAAATTTGCAGGCTTAAGTTTTGTTGTGAGTGGGGTATTTAATGGCTTCTCAAGAGATGGTATCAAAGAAGTCATTGAGCAGAACGGTGGAAAGAATATTGGTTCTGTATCTTCTAAAACTGACTATCTTGTGGCTGGTGAGAATATGGGGCCGGCTAAAAAAGAAAAGGCCGAAAAATTGGGGGTGAAAATTGTGAGTGAGGACGAATTTAAAACTATGCTTGATTCTTAGCAAGGTTAAAAGACGAAAGCAGTGAACATTTTAGACCAAATAAAGAGCAAAATAGGAGTCTTAATGCTGTCTTCACTTCTCAGGAAGTCAGACAGGAAAACTAAGGTCTACAATATTGCTGATGCCCGAACAGTAGGCATTATCTATGAAGTAAAGGATGAATCTCAATTTGGGCATATCCATTATTTTGTGGATTACTTGCATGACCAAGGCAAGCATGTAAAAGCCCTGGGTTATGTAGAGAGCAAGGAGATAATGGGATTTCTGAAACACACCAATGTATATTCTTACTTTCAAAAAGCTGGACTAAATTGGTATTTTAAACCCAATAGCCCAGATGCAGATAGTTTTATACAACAAGAATTTGATATATTGATAGACTTGAGTGAGGAAGATAAATTGCCCATGCAATTTGCGGTAGCAACTTCAAATGCAAAATTTAAAGTAGGAAAATATCAAGAAGATAAACAAGACTTATATGATATGATGCTATTGGTGGAAGAAGGAAAAACGCTAAAGTATCTTATTGGACAAATGAAACATTACCTAACGATTATAAATAGACCACTAAATGAAGCAGTTTAAAGGCACGGGAGTAGCTATTGTCACTCCTTTTCGAGAGGATGGAAGTATTGATTTTAAATGTTTGGACAAACTGGTTAATCACCTGATAGATGGTAAGGTGGAGTACTTGGTTGTTCTTGGCACTACTGGTGAGTCGGTTACCTTAAGCAAGGATGAGAAGAATGCCGTTGTTAATGCTGTCATAGATGCAGCTGAAGGGCGTGTACCAATTGTTTTAGGGATGGGTGGCAATAGCACACAAAGTGTTTTAAACAGCATCGCAGAACAAAACTTTGAAGGCATCGATGCCATACTCTCTGTTTCGCCATATTATAATAAGCCCTCACAAGGTGGGATATATGAGCACTATAAGATGATTGCTGGAGCAAGCCCCGTGCCTGTTATTTTATATAATGTTCCAGGAAGAACCAGCTCAAACATTACTGCTGAAACCACTCTAAGATTGGCAAATGATTTCGATAACATCATTGCTGTTAAGGAAGCCTCAGGTAATCTGGAGCAATGCATGGAAATCATCAAAAACAAGCCTAGGAGATTCTTGGTCATTTCAGGGGATGATACTTTAACATTGCCCATTGTTGCAGCTGGTGGTGATGGAGTAATATCCGTTACTGCTAATGCCTTCCCTGAAGATTTCTCAGAAATGGTGCGCCGTGCACTTAAAGGTAAAATGAGAGGAGCAAGAGAGTTGCAATACAAATTATTTGACATTATGCAATGGCACTTTGCTGATGGTAATCCAGGAGGGGTAAAAGCTTCCCTAAATGCTTTGGGTATCTGCAAAGAAAAAGTGCGATTGCCACTGGTGCCAGTGAATGATGAGGTGAGAAAGAAAATTAGGGAATTGGTGAAAAACTACTGATGTCACCACAAGCTGTACTTTATATAATCATCGCTATTCTTTTATTTGACTATGTCTTTGGTAGGATATTGACCTACCTGAACTCCATAAGCAATAAAGGCCCCCTGCCTAAAGAATTGAAAGATACTTTTGATGAAGAGAAGTATCTCAAAACCCAGGAGTATGAAAGCGTAAACACCCGCTTTGGAATTATCACAGGCACTTTCAGCTTTCTGCTAATGCTCTTTATGCTCATCTTTGGTGGTTTTGGCATGCTTGACCAATGGGTAAGGACTTTCACTAATGGTGACCCCATCACTACCACCTTGCTGTTTTTTGGTGTATTGGCAGTAGCCTCTGATATCTTAGGAATTCCCTTTCAGTTGTACAGTATTTTTGTGATTGAAGAAAAATTTGGCTTCAACAAAATGACGATAAGCACCTTCATAATTGATAAGCTGAAAGGTTATTTGTTGGGCGGAATTATTGGGGCACTACTCATATCTCTTATCGTGTCGGTTTATGAAACTACAACAGAGGACTTTTGGTTGTATGCGTGGGGTTTGGTGGCTTTTTTTATGCTTATCATGACGATGTTCTACGGCTCTATTATAGTACCTATATTCAATAAGCTGACCCCTTTGCAAGAAGGGGAGTTGCGAACAGCTATTGAAGAATATGCCAGCAAAGTAGATTTTAAACTGAACAACATTTTTGTGATTGACGGTTCCAAGCGTTCAGGTAAGTCAAATGCATATTTTACAGGTTTGGGGCCTAAGAAGAAAATTGTGTTGTATGATACCTTAATAGAACAACACACCACTGAAGAGCTAGTGGCAGTGCTTGCCCACGAAATAGGCCATTATAAGAAAAAGCACATCATAGTGAGTATAGCTATTTCTATCCTTCAAACGGGATTGGTGTTGTTTATTCTATCCCTGTTCATTGGTAATCCAGTGTTATCGCAAGCCCTAGGTGGGGTGGAGCCAAGCTTTCATTTGGGTTTGGTGGCTTTTGGCATGTTGTACAGTCCTATTTCAACAGTTACTGGTATACTGATGAATATGCTGTCACGCAAGAATGAGTTTGAAGCGGATAACTACGCAGCAACTACATACAAGGGGGAAGCATTGAAAGATGCCTTGAAGAAACTGTCAGCGAATAATCTATCGAATCTGAGGCCACATCCTTTGTACGTGTTTATCAACTATTCACACCCACCCTTGTTGAGTAGATTAAAAGCAATAGGTTAATACTTTACGAAATAGCCTACATAGCTGGCATCACTGATGGTTTTGGAATTACCGCTTTCATCATAGAGTTTACAGTTGAAATCAGCCTTAATTTTCACAGCATAAAAGCCTTGTCCTTCCAGGTCTTCGTCAACAGCTTTGTTGGCAATTGTAAATGAGCTGCCTGATTGATTGGCAGTGCCATTAGAAGTAGACCAAATGTTACCGTCATCGTCCCTCCAGTTGATTTCTATTCCTTCATCGGCATCTAATGTGAAAGGATAGCTTCCGGTAAAAAAGAAATTTGCGAATTGATTTTCCTGTAATGAGCCATTCGGGAAGTTGAGAGTACCTATCCTCACAGTGAACAATTTGACAGTATCATCAGCCAGGGTGTTGAGTGAAGAATGATATATGGCTGCTGTTTGATTATTCACGGTATCTATTGACTGGTCGACACCAAAACCGATACTATGCCCATCGGTTGAGAGGTATTCAATCTTTACGCCATCAATCATTCCTGAAAACAGGGGGTAGGAATTGATATTTATTTCATTCGAGTTACTATTGTTGTTATTATCGTCATTATCATCTTTTTTGCAGGCAGAAATAACAGTTAGTCCTGCAAACAATAACGGTAAAATTCTCCTCACGCTCATAATTTCAATTATTTGTTATCATCATGATTATACAACATCTTTATGCTAATGGTTTCACTGAAACGATGAGAAGTAATTAACAGCTATCTTTGTAGTCTCTATGGCGCAAAATAAAGGTAAGGGCGTTTTTGTATTTGTGGTATGTGGCGGCAAAGAACACATTGATACCCTTAACTTTTCATTACCCTACCTCAAAAAATACTCAAAGAATCGCATTGTAGTTGTTACCGAAAGCAAACGCAATGAGGGGCCTATTGAACATGATGATATCATAGATGTAGAAACGAATTCCAGCTACGATAACCATCAGGCAAGCATTTACCTGAAAACCGGGCTACACAAGATAATGCCCAAAGGAGAACGCTATTGCTATCTGGATACAGATATACTAGCCATCTCTGCTGAATGCGACCAGATTTTTGAGGAGTATGTTTCACCCATCACTTTTGCACCAGACCATTGCAAAGTGCAGAAGTTTAGTGCCTATGCAGTAAACTGCGGATGCACGGAAAAATGGAAGCAAGACCGCGATGTGTGGGAAAAAGCAATGGACAAGCACGACAGAAACCGCCAAATAACAGACCCTGAAATATTAGCTAAAGCTGAAAAACTGAAAAAGAAATTTACCATCATAGCCCAAAGCTCGATGAAAAAGGTTTGGACTGCTGTAAGGTATTTCAGTTCTATTGGCACTTTCAGGTTAGATGATGAATTTTCTTTCGATAAGAAAAAACGGGTTTGGAAAGATGCCCAAAGCACTGAAGTGATGTATGAGGTAAATGTGAAAGCCATAGAGAAAGAGACGGGCTTCAGATACAATAGATGGAGCCAAATTTGGGAGAACCAGGAGGGTGAAAACATTTGGCAAGACGAATGCAGCCACTTGCAAAAGCAAATAGCGGAAACCTTTGGTGTGGTAGTAGGTGAGAAGAATTGGCAACATTGGAATGGAGGTGTCTTTTTGTTTGATGACAATAGTTATGACTTCATGGATAGCTGGCATCATAAGTCAATAGAGATTTGGCAATACCCAGAGTGGAAGACCCGTGACCAGGGAACATTGATAACAACCGCGTGGGAACAGGGCTTACAGAACCACCCAACGCTTAGCAAGAAGTGGAACTTTATCAGCGACTACTACAACACCAAACTAATGCTGAACAAGGAAAAAGGCATCATAACCGACGATGCTTATCAAACCCAATACCAACCTGCCTTTATGCACATCTACCATCACTTTGGTGATGAAACCTGGGAAGTATGGAATTGGGCAGCATCAAAAATTGAGAGTGAAGTAAAGCAATGATATACATGGCAGCCGTAGCAATCCTTTTGCTAGCTTATCTTTCAGCAAGCTACCATAAAAAGAATGGCTACTTCTTTTGGCGTACTTTTGTTCTAGCTGCAATTGGCTTCACTGGGCTGTTTCTATTGATATACCAGATGTTTCTGTAAATTCTTAAAAGTACGACGTTATTCGAAAAATAAAATAACGTATACATGCAAATATAGATACACTATTGTGGGCAAAGACACAAGATTTTGAACCTGGGAAAATAGTGAAGTTAAACGCATAATACACAGGCTCGCAAACGAGTTGGTCAGCAACTAATCTCCGCTAATCGCTAAAAGCTTAAAGCTAATGGCTAAATTTGCCACATGTCAATTAGTGAGAATCTAGAGAGTATAAAAGCCCAATTGCCAGAGGGGGTGAAGTTGGTAGCCGTATCCAAAACAAAACCTAATGAGGATATCATGCAGGCTTATAACACGGGGCATAGAGTATTTGGTGAAAACAAGGTGCAGGAGTTGGTGGCTAAGCACGAAGCTCTGCCAAAAGATATCGAATGGCACATGATAGGCCATTTGCAGCGCAATAAGGTGAAATATATTGCCCCTTTCGTGCATCTGATTCATGGGGTGGATAGTTTCAGGCTGCTAAAGGCAATAGACAAGGAAGGGCGAAAGCAGAAAAGGATAATGAACTGCTTAATGCAATTTCATATAGCCGAAGAAGAAACCAAGTTTGGGCTAGACATGAAGGAAGCCAAAGAAATGCTGGACTCTGTAGAGTACAAAGAACTTGCCCACATAAACATCATGGGTGTGATGGGAATGGCTACTTTTACTGATGATGAACAAGCTGTAAGTAAGGAATTTCAGTGCCTCAAGGCTATTTTTAATGAGCTAAAAACCCAGTACTTTAGCGGTAAGGATGACTTTAAAGAGATATCCATGGGCATGTCGGGTGATTACCTATTAGCTGTAAAAGGAGGAAGTACAATGGTAAGAGTTGGCAGTTCTATATTCGGTGGAAGGAATTGATTGCTTACTTTTGCATGCTTTATTGGCCTAAGATATCACAGAGTTGAAAAAGGAAGAATTCAATCAATTAGTTAAAAGTCTCAAGTCGGAAGAAGAGAGCATCGCCTTAAAGGCAGTTGAGGATGTACGGAAAATGGGGGATGAGACTATCTTGCCAGTATTGGCAAAACTATTGACATCCTCACAGCATGAACAGGTGAAAAGCGGCATCCGCAAGGTGTTCACTGATTTGAAAGACCAAAAGAGTGCTGTAGCTGTAACAGAGATAATCAATGACCCCGACTTTGCCGAAGAAAAGGCTTTCTTTGTATCAACTTGTTGGGAAGCAAAGATAGATTACAGTGGTTTTCTTCCTTTTTTTGTGGAATTGGTGATTGAGGAGGAGTTTAGTGTGAGTATGGAGGCCTTAACGGTAATTGAAGAAATGAAGGGACCCTTTGATGAGAATGAGCTTTTGCAAGGGATTGATAGGGCACATGAGTATTTGGATTTCCCAAGTAATGAGAATGAGGCATTGGTGGAGAATCTATTAAAGGCATTACAAACCCGATTAGACAATATTTCACAAGAAGAACGTTTGTAAGGTGTTCTTCATTGAAAAAATATAGATGAAAAAAATACTTTCAATACTATTTATACTACTTGCGGTTGGCGTTTTTGAAGGAAAAGCTCAGGAGAAAAACCTAATACAATTCTCTGGTGTGGTGTTGGCTAATGATAGCCTATCGCCTGTACCGTTTTCCAGCATTATCATCAAAGGTTCACGCAGGGGTACCATTAGTGACTTTTACGGTTATTTCTCTTTTGTCGCGCAACCCAGTGATACGGTGATATTCTCATCAGTAGGGTATAAAAAATCTGAATTTATACTGCCAGACAGCCTTTCTTCTAATAGCTATTCTTTGATTAAAATTTTGCAAAAAGACACAGTTGCATTAGGTACGGTAACGGTGAGGCCATTGCCTACTTGGAATCAATTCAAAATAGCTTTTATGAACTATGATGTGCCAATGGACGATATGACCCGCGCCCTGCACAATCTAGATAAAGCTGATATGGCGCAAAGGGCTGAGATGATAGCTATGGATGGCAGCATGAACTATAAAAACTACATGCAACAGCAATACCATCGGCTATACTATTCTGGTCAGTTGCCACCGCAAAACATATTTAATCCTATCGCTTGGTCAAAATTCATTCAGGCATGGAGAGACGGAGACTTTAAAAAGGATAAATAAAACATAGGGATTATTAAATTTACCCGCCTTAAATCAGCAGCAAGCCTATAGAAACAATTCTACCTCACTCAAAATTGCTAATTAGCTGTTGTTTTAAAACTATAATGAGGTTTTACAAGCATCTTCTATTCTTCTTATGCGCCATCCTGTTAGGGGCTTTAGCTGCTAATGCTCAAGGTACAGGTACTTTGTTTGGTAAAGTGAAGAATGAAAATGGCGAGCCGATGGAAGGGGTTGCAGTTGGCATCCCAAGTGAAGAAATTGGTAATACTTCTAATACCCAGGGACGTTATGAGTTTGAGATGCCAGCCAACAAAAGGCTAATGGTGGTTTATGCCTACCTGTCTTACCAAAAAGACACTATTTGGGTAAAGTTGAATCCAGGGCAAAAAAAGGAAGTAAACTTAACACTAAAGCCCTTGGTGATGCAGGCTGTTGTAGTGGAAGATAAGCGTTCAAGGCATAACGATATCGTAAACATTGACCCGATAAACGTTACGGTACTGCCAACACCCAATAATGATATCAGCAGTATTCTGAAGACTTTAAGTGGAGTTTCCTCCAATAATGAGTTAAGTACCCAGTACAATGTGCGTGGCGGTAACTATGACGAGAACTTGGTGTATGTGAATGACATCCAGATATATCGGCCATTTTTAGTGCGTTCAGGGCAGCAAGAGGGTTTAAGCTTCCCTAATATTGACTTGATTGAATCGATTAAGTTCTCCGCCGGAGGTTTTGAGGCTAAGTACGGTGATAAGATGTCGTCAGTGCTTGATATCACTTACAAAAAACCTAAAGAATTTGGTGGTACGGCTACTGCCAGTCTTTTGGGTGGGGCATTGCATTTTGAGGGTGTTTCTAAAAATCTGAGGTTCAACTATCTATTCGGTGCCCGCCATAGGACTAACAGGTATGTGCTGGGTAGTTTGGATACCCAAGGACAGTATTTTCCCAACTTTACAGATGCCCAGACTATGCTCAATTACAGGCTAAGCCCTAATTGGGAGTGGACCACTTTAGTGCATTATTCACGCAATAAGTACACTTTTATCCCTGAAGATAGGCTTACCCAATTTGGTACTATTAACAGCGCTTTACAGTTGCAAGTGTTTTTTGATGGACAAGAAGTAAACAGTTTCGAGACAGGTCTTGGTGCATTTAGCTTTAATTACTTGAGTGATGATAAAAAGCTAAAGTTAAAGTTTATCACCTCGGGTTTCAATTCATTTGAGTCAGAAACTTTTGATGTGGAGGGCGCTTATCGCTTGCAGGAGCTTGAAAACAATTTTGGCTCAGATGACTTAGGTAAGGCTAAGGCTGATATTGGAGTAGGGGGCTATCTCAATCACGCGCGTAACTATTTGAATGCAATTGTTGCCAATGCAGTGCACAAGGGTACCTTCACAGAAGAGAATAGAAGCATGGCTTGGGGGGTAAAATACCAGCGCGAAATGATAGATGATGAGTTGAGCGAATGGAACATGATTGACTCTGCCGGTTATTCTATTCCACAAGCACCATCTGGTGAGATACAACTTCGTGATGTAGTTAAGACTACCATCAACTTAAACTCAAACCGTTACAGCGCATATTTCCAGCATGGCTGGTTCTTTTATGGTGATAGCACTGAACATGCGCTCACCGCTGGTATACGTGCCAACTATTGGGACTTGAACAAGGAATTAATTGTAAGTCCAAGAATAACCTATTCTTTCAAGCCCAAGTGGAAAAGAGATTTTCTTTTCAGGGTATCTGGTGGAGCCTATCACCAGCCACCATTCTACCGCGAGTTGCGCGATCTAAATGGCAACATCAATCGCAATGTGAAAGCCCAAAAATCCTATCACGCTGTGCTAGGTGCAGACTACAACTTTATGGCTTGGGGCAGGCCATTCAAGTATGTTGGTGAAATCTATTACAAACATCTGGAGGATTTGATTCCTTATGAGATTGACAATGTGCGCATTAGGTACTATGCAGACAACATTGCTCACGGCTATGCTGCTGGTATTGATATGAAAGTGAATGGTGAGTTTGTGAAGGGGGTAGAAAGCTGGTTTAGCCTTTCAGTGATGCAAACACGTGAAGACATAGAGAACGATTTCTTTTATAAGTATTTTAACAGTGATGGAGAGGAGATTATTGCCAATTTTACAGAGAATAATGTAATAACAGATAGCGTCCGCATTGAACCGGGCTACATTCCCCGCCCAACAGACCAAAGGGTGAACTTGGGTATATTCTTTCAGGACTATGTGCCAAGGGTTCCATCACTCAAAATGCACTTGAATCTTTTACTTGGTACAGGGCTACCCTTCGGCCCGCCCTCTTTTGAGCGATATAAAGATACGTTGCGCATACCACCTTATAGAAGGGTTGATATTGGTTTTTCTTATGAAATATTGAATGAGAAAGCAAGGGCAAAGATGAAAGAAAAAAGTCCATTCAAACACCTCAAATCCGCATGGATAAGTATGGAGGTATTTAACCTGCTGCAGGTAAGTAACACCATCTCTTACCTTTGGGTAACTGATGTAAACAACCGTCAATATGCTGTGCCTAACTTCCTCACAGCACGGCAACTCAACGTCAAACTCATAGTCAAGTTTTAGCTATTCTTGATTATATCTCTCCACTGTTAATTCACCAAGGCTTTTTCCATAGTTCATGGCTTCTATCCAAAGTAGCATATCAAAATTACGTATAGCCACTCGAAGTTCATTTTGGTGTTCTTTCAGCTTCAAATAAAAGGCTTTAAACGCTTTTTGCTTCTCAGCTTCAGGCTTCTCAAAAGTGTTTTGCAGGGTTTTAATAATATCCAGTTCCCAATCAAAGCCTGTATTCAATTTTTTCAGGTAGCGCTTCATGGATAGTACCTTATTCGGGAAAAGTGAAGAATACTCCAACAGGTAAACACTCAATAGCTCTACCCACTTGGTGGTATGGATGATAATGCGGTCGTTAGGATTTTCTTTGCTCGCTAATATCTCATTACAGTCGGCAATCACACCTTTACAGTCACCTTGCATGAATCTGGCCACTGATAGGGCATGCATTAATGTCTCCTTTTCATAAACTACATGCGTAACACCTTCTTGGGTTTGATTTACACGTTTTTTTAGTTCTTTGATTGCCTCCTGATACTCACCGTTAAATACTTTATGATTGGTGTCATGATGAGTTAGGTTTTCCCATACTCTGGGTTGGTTTTCAAGCTTTTTATTCTTCAGCACCTTTACCAGAAGCTTTCTTTTTGCCTCATAGTCTTTTTTCCTGTAAAGTAGAATAGAAACTCCCATAGCATTATTAATCGATGCTAACCAATTTCTGAATGGTTTATCAGGCAATTTATCAGGAGGTCCAAAACTTTCTATATGCTTATTCAGGCATTCATAGGAATATTCCCAGTTACCGATTTCAAAGTTGATGCCAGCTATTAAAGTATTGGCCTGTAAGGTAAGACCCCTGGGAGCAGGCTCAGTATAAGACGCAGGGTTTGCTGTTTCATTGATGAGTATATTCCATAAATCCTGGAGCCCTTCTTTTGAAATAGGTTTCCATCTGGAGAAACGTTCAACACCTCTTTGCAAAGCTAGTAGTTGAGCAAAACTCAACTGCATTGAAGACGCAGTTTTCATTTCCTCAAAAGCAGTTTCATATAGTTTCTTGTGGGCATCATATCCAGAGACAGGTAATCTTGTCTTCCATTCCCAAAATAGATATATATATGCATATTGATTATTCTTATTGGCAAGGCTAAGGCCTTTGTTCACTAGGCGCTCACAGGTTAACAACTGTTCTTTGCTATAGGAAAATTGAATTTGAGATAGCAATTGGTTTAGCTCATAAGTGGTGTTGCCCTGTGCATGGTAATTAACCATCGACCTTAAGATGGCTTGGCTAAGCTTGGTGCATGCATCCGTAGGATTGGTATAAGAACGCTTTAGTTCATTCCGAATAGGCTCTTCTTCAAATGTTGTTCGCTTATTGAAAATATCAAAAATGTCACCCAGTTTGCCGTCGCTACGCTTGGTAAGGCTCTTCCTGAAATATGACTTTTCAGTAGGGCTAAGGCTGTGTATAAGATTATAAACTTCTAGTGCGGTATTGCTTTTCATTGAAGGCTAAAGTAAGCAATAAATGGTGTTACCAAAGATTTAACATACGTTTTGAACTCATAATACAATCTATTTTAATGATTTGAAAATCAACGTATTAAAAGATTATTAATCTTTATGGAGATAGTTTTATATAAGAAATTTGTCTGCTTTATCAAATCTATTGAGCTTAAATTTACCCTCGCTGATAACCAAATCATAATCAATGAAAAAACTACTTCTACTAGCCCTTGTGATTGCCAATTGCCAATTACTGACTGTAAACTGTTTTGCCCAGGCGCCCAAAAAAATGAACTATCAGGGTGTGGTTCGCGATGCTAATGGACAAACTTTGGTGAATAAAACAGTAAATCTTCGTTTAAGTATTCTTTCGGCGGAGGATATTAATAACCCTACTTATGCTGAAGAGCAGACGGTAACTACTAATGCTTTTGGTCTTTTTGCTATTAAGATAGGTGAGGGTAATGCCATAGTAGGTGAAATGAATGACATTGACTGGAGCAGTGCTGACCACTTTGTATCAATTGAACTGGATGCTGATAATAATGGGCATTTCCAGTTTATGGGTACTTCGCAGTTATTGAGTGTTCCCTATGCCTTTTATGCTGAGACAGCCGGTAAAGCAATTGATATAGAAAACGCCGACCAATACAGGGACATACCCTTTAGTGGCACAAGTGGGCAAACAATCAGAAGCAATGGGCAAGAGTGGGAGGCAAGTTCAACATTGTTTAATATCAGTAGTAAGATAGGTATAGGCACTACCGCACCATCTGAAAAACTGGATGTAAATGGAAGCATTAATCTAAGCCAAGGTAACGAGATAAAAATTGGCGGTGAGCGAGCCTTAAAGCTTGATGTTAACCGAAACATGATGCAAGGTGAACAGGCTGGTAATGCGCTTACAAGTGGAGTGAACAACAACTTTATCGGTAACAGGGCTGGTAGGGTGAATACTACAGGCAGTAATAACTCATTTATCGGTTACCGTGCAGGTTTGAGAAATACAACAGGTGATGGTAACATGTTTTTGGGATATCGTGCAGGACATTTTAATACTACAGGTAGCAATAACTTTTATGGTGGCTTAAATGCTGGTTACAACAGTACTACAGGCTTGAACAATATTGCCTTAGGTACCAATGCAGGTTTCAATCTTGGCGATGGTAAAGACAATACGCTAGTAGGCCGTGATGCAGGCTTTAATACCACAGGTAATAGAAATGCTTTTATTGGTACTGATGCTGGTAAAAGTAACACTACTGGTTTCGATAATACCTATATAGGTTATAATGCTTCGGGAAACGCTACATTGGAGAACGCCACGGCCATTGGTGCTAATGCATCCGTAACGGCCAACAATAGTGTTGTGCTGGGTAATGCTGCCAATGTGGGTGTGGGAACAAGCGCCCCTGCAGATAAATTACACCTGGTGGGAGACATGAGATTAGACGGGGGAAGAATTGATGTAAGAAACACAGGTGGCTCTGTAATAATAGGTGAAAAGGCTGGGCTGGTTGATGACTTTAGCACTAACAGAAACGTATTTATTGGCTATGAGTCTGGTGAGACAAATATAAGCGGTAAAGAGAATGCGGCAATTGGACCACATTCACTTTCTAAGAATACTTCTGGTAATCACAATACTGCTTTGGGTAGGTCAGCTTCTGGAAGAAACACTACAGGTGATGAGAACGTAGCGGTAGGTAGATTTGCATTATATGAAAACGAGACTGGCGATAATAATACAGCGATTGGGGCAAATGCACTTGATTGGGGAGGAAATGCGGATGCTAACAATACCGCCCTTGGCTATGAGGCTGGTTATAATATAGAGGGTAGCAGTAACGTTTTTCTTGGTTACAGGGCAGGTAAAGCCAAGTCAGGTTCTAATCAACTGTTTATAGAGAACAGTGCTGCTGATAAAAATAATGCTCTTATTTATGGCGAGTTTGATAACGATATACTAGCATTAAATGCCAATGTGGGTATAGGCACTAGTTCACCAGAAGACAAGCTACATGTAGCAGGAAACATCCGCATGGTAGATGGCAACCAAGCTGCTGGGTACGTGATGACCAGCGATGCCAATGGTACTGCTACATGGCAGCCTTTACAAAGTTTGGATGCAACTAACGGAATATATACCCCCTGTGAACTGGCGCTGTTTCTTGATATAGATAATAGTGCGAATACACCGCCATCGGAACTTGTAACAACTGCCATCTGGCAAGAGGTTATCCCTACATCTGATGTTGACCTTGGCGGAATTGCTATCTTTTTTAGCTCAAGTGGTTTCCCTGGTGGTACATTAAACATATATGATGGTGAAGGCACTGGAGGAACCCAATTATATACAGGGGCTGTGGGTTCACAGAGTTCGGGATGGCAATTGATAGAACTGACTTCATCTATACCTATCACTGCAGGAAACTCATACACGTTTGAGTTGGTATCCTCATCTTCTTCGTTTGCCATCAGGTTGTATAGTTTTGACCCTTATCCCGGTGAATCATTTATCGGTAGCGGCAATGATGTCCGCTTCCGTACCTACAAACTCGACTGCGACACTGGTTACATCATTTCGCCAGTGAGTGCAAATGGAACAGTAAACGTTAGCAATGTAGATACCATTTTCTTCTCAGACGGCACTTATCAGGTGAGTGCTGATACTGCTGATTTGGATTGGACAGTAAATGACACAAATATGTATGCTGCCGTTAGCGGCAATGTGGGTATAGGCACTTCTGCACCTGCCGATAAGCTACACTTAGTTGGCGGTATGAGATTGGACGGGGGAAGAATAGATGTAAGAAACACAGGTGGCTCTATAATAATAGGTGAAAAGGCAGGTCTTGTAGATGATTTCACCTCAAATAGAAACGTGTTTATTGGCTTTGAGTCAGGCGAGACAAATACAAGTGGTACTGAGAATACGGCAATGGGTGCTTATTCACTTTCTAATAATACTACAGGAAATTATAATACAGGCTTAGGTAAATCAGCTTCTGCGAAAAACACCACAGGTGATGAGAACGTGGCGGTGGGCAAGTTTGCCTTATTTGAAAACCAAACCGGTAACAATAATACTGCTGTCGGGGCAAATGCACTTGATTGGGGTGGAAGTGCCGATGCTAACAATACGGCCCTTGGTTTCGAGGCTGGTTGGGATGCAGGAGGTAGTAATAACGTTTATTTGGGTTTTCGTGCAGGTAAGCAGCGTGCTGGTTCACACAGGCTGTTCATAGAGAATAGCGCCGCAGACAAGGATAATGCACTTATTTACGGTGAGTTTGATAATGACCTATTGGTGTTTAACGCTAATGTGGGTATAAATACTACTTCTCCTACCACTAAACTGCACGTGAATGGTACTGTGCGCATACAAGATGGCACCCAAGGTGATGGCAAGGTACTAACCAGTAATGCTAATGGAGTAGCCAGTTGGCAAACTTCACCCGCAATGCCAGTTGGCACAATTGTAATGTATGTAGGTGAGGATGATAATATACCAGATGGGTGGCTATTCTGTGGTGGGCAGTCTTTTGATGGAGGTACTTACCCTGAGTTACAAACCTTGCTTGGTGGCACAAACACTCCTAATCTTAAAGGGCGTTTTCCATTGGGTGCTAAGCCTATTGTAAACGTTGGTGAAACACCATACCCCTTAAAAGGCACAGGTGGTGAAGAAGAAGTGACGTTAACGATTGATGAAATGCCATCGCATACCCATGATGTAACTATAACCTTTAGAGAGGCAGAAGAGCAGGGTAGTGGTAACGACTATTCAGACCTAAATGGTGGTTCAAGTTCTTCCCGCACTTATGAATCGGAAGCAAGGGGTGGTGGTCAAGCGCACAATAACATGCCGCCTTTCTACTCGGTTAATTTTATTATCAAGGCTAATTAACTGTATAAGCTATTAGCTGTTAGCGTATAGCAGAATCGGAAAAGCCGCTCAAATTGAGCGGCTTTTTTCGTAGCCCGTAGGGGAATCGAACCCCTGTTACCAGGATGAAAACCTGGCGTCCTAACCCCTAGACGAACGGGCCGGATGAAAAATCAAATTTTCAAAGAGGTTGCAAAATTAAATAATTTTTAAATATCACCAAACACTTTGAAAAATATTCAGCTAAAAATCAACCTATCGAATCATCATCAGCTTGAAAGCGAAAACCTAGTCTCTTACCAGTTTTGATAGGTGTTTTACTACTAATCTCCTTCATTTCAGCTACACGTACTTCTTTCACTTGGTCATAGGGTGGAGTAAGCAAGTCAAAGTCAAGGCAGTAGAGTATTGCTGACTCAATGATGGATACAATGGCCTTATCATCAATTATTGATTTTGCAAAGTTGTTGTATAGGAAACCCAGTTGCCTTTTTCCTTCCACAAAAAAGTGTTGCTCTTTATTTATGAAAATACGGGCAATCATGTAGCCAATATCATTTTGCCTATCGTATTGCAATGAGTTGGCCAAAAAATTATATACGTTAATCATCCCGCAGTAAGATAGGCGATTCTCTTCATTCACATATGATGATTTCCAAATACCATGACTCTTATCAAAGTCAAAAATATCAGTATGCATGTGGAATATAAGCACATCACCCGCAAATCTTATTTCAGCCTCATAGTCGCCATTATCCTTATATTCGATAATGATACACTCATCTACCTTGCCCATTTTACCTTGTAGTTCTTCGGCAATCTCTTTCAGGTGAACTTTGAATTTGCTAAAGGTTTCCTTGGTCTTATTGTAAATATCCATTTTAGTGCAGGCTTTATCGGCCAGCGTCTTCAGGATTAATTCACGGGAATCGGTCTTTTCCATGAAATAAATTTAATAAGATTTAGCAAATATTACTCTTTGGGTAGAAGGGTTTCCGGTATAAACGCATTTGCCACCCTCTTGTTTATTGTTAAGCGGAATAAGCCTGATAGTTGCTTTGGTTTCGGCTTTTATTTTGTTTTCCGTTTCTGAAGTGCCATCCCAATGTGCTAATACAAAACCACCTTTATTTTCTATCACATCTTTGAATTCCTCCCAACTATCTACTTGACGGGTATTTTCCTCCCTATATGAAACAGCTCTATCATAAAGGTTCTTCTGAATGTTTTCCAGTAAGTGCTCCACCTTATGTACAATATCTGTCTGCTGATAGGTTTGCTTCTCCTTGGTATCTCTGCGCGCTACTTCCACAGTGCCATTTTCAAGGTCTCTTGGCCCAATGGCTATACGCACTGGTACACCTTTAAATTCATACTCAGAGAATTTCCAACCTGGTTTGTGCGTATCCCTATCATCGTATTTCACCCTTATACCTTCTTTTTCCAAATCAGCTTTTATCTGTATAGCCACCTCAGAGATATTGTTCAATTGCTCCTCGTTCTTGTAAATCGGTACAATCACCACCTGTATTGGTGCTAGTTTTGGAGGCAATACCAAACCATCATCATCGCTATGAGCCATAATCAGGGCACCCATCAATCGAGTAGATACCCCCCATGAAGTAGCCCACACATGTTCTTGCTTACCTTCTTTGGTGGTAAATTTTACATCAAACGCCTTTGCGAAATTTTGTCCTAAGAAGTGAGAAGTACCTGCTTGTAGCGCTTTTCCATCCTGCATCAAGGCTTCTATGCAATAAGTATCAACAGCCCCTGCAAATCTTTCGTTGGCAGTTTTTACCCCTTTTAACACAGGTACAGCCATCCATTCTTCAGCAAACTGGGCATATACATCCAGCATGGTGCGTGCTTCCTGCTCTGCTTCTTCCTGTGTGGCGTGTGCAGTGTGCCCTTCTTGCCATAGGAACTCAGCGGTCCTTAGGAATAGCCTTGTGCGCATTTCCCATCTCACTACATTGGCCCATTGGTTCACCAAAATTGGCAAGTCTCTGTATGATTGTATCCAATTTCTATAAGTATCCCAAATAATGGTTTCTGAGGTAGGGCGTACAATAAGCTCTTCCTCTAGTTTAGCGCTTTCATCCACCACAATTCCTTTGCCTTCTTCATCATTTTTTAGGCGATAGTGAGTTACAACAGCACACTCCTTTGCAAAACCTTCTACGTGGTTGGCTTCCCTGCTAAAAAAAGATTTTGGTATGAAAAGTGGAAAGTAAGCATTACTATGTCCAGTATCTTTAAACATTTTATCAAGCGTGGCTTGCATTTTTTCCCAAATGGCAAAACCATAGGGTTTAATCACCATGCAGCCTCTTACTGCAGAATTCTCCGCCAGGTCAGCTTTTCGGGCTATATGGTTGTACCATTCTGAATAGTTTTCTTCTCTTGTTGGAAAGTCTTTGCTCATTTTTTGGTATGGTATTTGCTTCTTTATAAATGTCTGAGTGGCAAAATTAAAAATTAAACACTCTAATGGATTATAAACGTAACTTTACAAAATGAAAGGAGGGCTAAAAATGGATGCAATAATCAAATTAATGACAGCATTCGCGTTATTTTTAACCAGCTGTTCATCGTCTTATTATGCAAGCAATTATGCTGACGACGACATCTACAGTTCGGCTAGTGAATACCCAGCTGATGCAACCAACCAACAACCTAGCTCTACAGACTATGCTCAACGTGAGTATGTGGAAGAAGGGCAAACATACCAACAAGAACAAAGATTAGAAGAAGAATATTACGACGAAAACTATTCTGCAAGTGAACAGTATATTGATGGTAATGGTGATACCCACATTAATAATAATAATTATTACGATGATTATTATGACTATTCATATTCTGCAAGAATAAGAAGATTTCATCGCCCTGTATTCGGTTTTGGATTTTATGATACTTATTTCACCGATCCTTTTTGGTATACGTATGATCCTTTTCTATGGGGTAGTAGTATTTACCTTGGTTATCACTGGTGGAGGCCAAGCCCATGGTCAGCTTCTTTAAACTGGGGTTGGGGCTGGGGATGGTCAAACTGGAATTGGAACAGGCCATTTGGTTTCTACGACCCATGGGGTTACTACTCAGCTGCATATTGGGGTTGCCCTGGATTTGGCAATTATTGGGGCTGGGGTGGTGGCTTTAATAATGGCTTTTGGAATGGTTACAACCAGGGTTATTGGAATGGATATAATGACGGCTATTGGAATGGAAGAAATACAGCCCATTATTATAACACATTAGATGGTAACAGTGGTTTCTACTATGGTCAAAGAACATCCACTTTGACAGCTGGTAACTCAAACAATAACCCAAACTCACATGCTAACTTTACACAAATGTATAGGGAGCAGAATGGTCTTACCAGTCTTAATTCAAAAGGCCTTATATCTAGGGACAGAAGCAGTAGTAATTTAGACGGTTTTGCACATTCTTCTAGTAAGGGTAATGTGGATAGGGTAAATGCCAGTACGTTGCAAGGTAAGTCTAATCAGGGTAGTACCAAACCTTCTAATAGTGCAAGTACTATTCAAAGGAGTAATGCAGGTACCAGTCAGGCTAAACCGAGCACAAGCAGTAAGCCGAGTATTGATAGTTATAGTAGGCCAAATACTAGCTCTACAAGACCTACCCAGTCAACTAAACCAGGTACTTCTTCTGCTGACAGGTATTCCACAAGGCCAGAGAATAATTACGCTAGACCAAGTACGAGTTCAAGTAGCAGGCCAAGTACAAACTACACAAGGCCAAATACCAGCTCGAATACTTATAGGCGTCCTGAGACTCAATCCAGGTCAAACACAAATGTGACCAGGCCTGAGTATAAGAGGCCACAAACTCAAACTCAGCGTCAGCAAACACAAAGGCCACAAACCTATAAGCAACCAGAAAGGCAGGTGCGGCAAAGACCAAACATCAGCACTCGCCCTAATGTAGATAGGAGTAGTGGTGTGTATACAAGGCCTAGGACTCAGTCGCCGAGTAGGAATAACAGTGGTAACAATTACAATAGTAGGCCACAAAGCCGCCCTGCACCAAACTATAGCAGGCCGAATAACTCAAATTCTAAACCTAGTTATAGAACACCGCAGGTTAGGCCTAATAGAAGCGGTGGTAGCAGGAACAGCGGTGGCTCAATCAACAGAAGTGCGCCAAGCAGAGGCGGAAGCTTTAGCAGGCCATCAGGAGGTTCGAGAAGTGTACCGAGCAGAGGTGGTTCTAGAGGGTCATCAAGGTCAGGAAGGCCGTAAAGTTCTTTGAAGAAAAGTGTACCCGAATTTTTCGGGTACACTTTCTCATATTAAAATCAAATTGATATGACATTGAAAAAGGGGATTGGAATTCTTGTTTCGCTGTTCCTATGGCTGGGAACGCAAGCACAAGACCAGAATGATGCTTTGAGGTATTCAAATCTTTCTCCAATAGGCACAGCAAGGTACTCTGCAGTTGGTGGTGCTTTTGGTGCCCTCGGTGGCGACTTTACTACATTAAGTACCAATCCGGCAGGGATAGCCATTTATCGTAAATCTGAGTTTACCTTCACGCCATCTATTGTAGCAACCAGCACTAATGCTGAATACAATGGCACTTCAGCTGACGATTGGAAGCTTAATTTTAATTTTGCCAATGCAGGTTTTGTAGCTACCAGAATAAGCAAAAAGAATACAACACATGGTTGGTTATCCACCAATTTTGGTATTGGTTACACCAGGACCAACAGCTTTCACAATAGGCAACTAATTGAAGGAGTAAACCAAACCAGTTCGCTTGCCGACATATTCGTAAGTCAGGCAAATGGCATCCATTATGAGGATTTAGGAGCCGAACACCCTTTTGGAGCTAGCCTTGCATGGCAAACTTACCTTATTGATACCGTACCAGGTGCTGTAGATGATTATGCTAGTGTAGTGAGTAAATATGGGCAAATCCAACGCTTGGAGAGAACTACGAGGGGCTCAATGGGTGAGATAAACCTGTCATTCGGGGCTAATTATAGCAATAGATTGTATTTAGGGGCCACTATAGGCTTTCCTAACATTAGGTATGACCAGAGATGGGAATACTCAGAGAAAGATGAAAATGACAGTATTCCTAATTTCAGTAATTTTGAGTACACCCAAAACTTAAGTACCCGTGGTAATGGGTATAACTTTAAGCTAGGGATGATATATCGGGCGGCAGACTGGTTAAGGTTGGGTGCCGCTATTCATACTCCAACATTCTTCCAAATGCAAGATAACTGGGATAGTGATATGAATACAACTGCCTATGGAGTGTCTCTGGGCGCTTCATCTGATAATGGCTTCTTTGATTATGAATTAACAACCCCATATAGGGCAATTGGCAGCCTTGCTATCATTTTTGGTAAAATGGGTTTTATCAGTGCTGATTACGAATATGTTGATTACTCAAGGTCCAGGTTAAGGTCAATTTCACCCAGTAATGTTTTCATCACTGAGAATAATGCTATCAATAACACCTTTACTTCGGTAGGTAATATACGTCTCGGTACAGAGTGGCGCTACAATGTGGTAAGCTTTAGAGGCGGTTGCCAACTTTTGGGTGACCCGCGCAAACCTGATATTAATACGGACAACCCTATATATTCATTTGGGATAGGGGTAAGGGATAGGGGTTTCTCGGTTGATGTAGCTTATATGCTCGAAAAGACTTCTGGAGACCTGTATTTGTATGACCCCACCTATGTCAATCCAGCCTCAGTTAAGAATAGTGAAAGCACAGTGCTTGTGACTTTCGGATTTAGGTACTAGCATCCATTTGCAATAAATTGGCGTATAGATAAAAAACGCCGAATATTGTAACCGAATTACGTTTTCACAGTATAAGGCTGTGTTCGCGAAAAAGCTTTTTAGCATGTTTAAACGTATACTTTTAGTAGCTATTTCTTTATTCTCGGTGGTCTCAGCATTTGCTCAAGATCCTACATTTTCTCAATACTACGCAAACAAGATATACTTTAACCCAGCATTTGCTGGTGCAGATAGAGGTTTTAGAACTACTCTTAATTACAGAAACTTATTTACGGCAGTTCCCGGAGATTTTTCAACCTTTAGCGCTACTATTGATTTTAGTTCATTTGCTGCTGCGGGTGGTTTTGGAGCTTTAATTACTTCAAGAGGGGAAGGTGAGGGAGCTTTAAAAACTAATACCTACGGTGCAATGTATTCATATAGACTCACAGTTGTGCCAAGGATGTGGGATATACATGCAGGTATTCAAGCCAACTATATCACCAAGCGAATTGACTGGAGTAGGTTTGTTTTTAGTGACCAGCTAGACCCGGTATATGGCGCTATTTATCAATCATCTGCGCAACCGCCTGATAATTTACAAACGGGATTTTTTGATTTTGACTTTGGTGTGATGACGCGCTTTAACATCAAGCGTAGAAAAAGTAGAAAGCTTATTAGCAATACACTGGGTGCTGCCGTTAAGCATGTTACAGAACCCAACGAGTCTCTGCTGGATAGGAATGAAGGCTTACCTCGTAAATTTAACGTTCATTACTCAGCAATTATACCGTTAAGCAAGCGCAGGGCAAGAAACTTAACTTTCATTTCGCCCAATATTATGTATGAGCATCAGCGTCCATTATCCACTTTTAATATAGGTGCATTCGTATTAAGAACTCCAGTTATGTTTGGGGTGTGGTATAGAAATGAAGGGCCTTTCTTTAAGGTAGATAGAACAGATGCTGCCGTATTTAATTTTGGCTTAAAGGGAACTAATAATAGCGGTTTCAACTACCAGATTGGATATAGTTATGACCTCACTCTTTCCAGGTTATCAGGTTCATCAGGTGGTTCACATGAGATAGCGCTTATTATTGAGTTAACCAGTTTGGGTAATAGCAAGTCAAGAATGGCTAGCAAGAGGGCAAGAAACTGTTATAACTTCAATGGACCAAGGAATATGCCTAAGATATTCTAAATTCCTAATAGTCTTTTCGTATCTCTTTCTTCCATTTCAATTTCAAGCTTTTTATGTGGGTTGGTATGTCCTTTCAGCAGTGTTACTGTGGATTTGGGTATACCTAGCTTTTTAGAGATATACTTTACAAGGTAAGTTGGCTTTACCATCCACAGTTGGAACTTTTACTTTTAAATTGCCTTTGGGTGTTACTTCTATTGAATCTGTTTTGCTATTGGGTTTGGCAATGATGCCTTAATTCCATAACTATACAATTAATCTCTAATATAATCGATAGATGCCATATCCTAAATATGGATTGGTTAATTTAGCCTCAAAATTGAAAGAATGGAATTGATTGCGACCCATGTTTGTATGACAAAGGATGTAGGAGTGCATGGTAACTTGTTTGGTGGTATCATGTTATCATGGATTGACGAGGCAGCAGTGGCAATGGCCAACCAGGTTTGTTTAACACCAAACATGGTTACCCGAAAGATGACGGAGATATTGTTTGAGCGTCCGGTAAAAGTCGGTAATACCATAAGGATTTATGGTAAAGTAAACACTATAGGCAATACATCAATAAGCTTGGATATGCTTGCAAAAAGGATTAATGTCTATACAGGTGAAGAAGAAGTGGTAACATCTACACAGGTTGTATTTGTGAGGATTGATGAGTATGGGCAAAAAATACCTATCGGTGAAAAGGTAAAGAGAAAATACGGCTTTATAGAATAAGCTATTTATTGAGCCTAAACTCTTTATACTTATATGCAAAACCCAGCTTTTCAAAAAGCCCTTGGTATATATTGTCTGGCGGAAGGTGAGTAGCGAGTCCGCCTTTGGTGTATTCAATTGCTTTTTGAATTAAGGCTGTTCCAAAACCTTGTTTTCTGCTATCTTTTTTCACTGCCAGGTATACCAGCACGTTTTCTGGTATGTAGTCTTCCATATTGGTTTTGTTGACAACAACAGCTCCCAATATCTCATGCCCTTCCTTGGCTAAAACCAAAAAGCCCCCTTGATGAGGAAACTTACTTAAAGCATACTCAATACATTTTAAAATAACCTCTTTACTATGCTCAGGACTTCCTTCTATATTGTTGTACAAAAAGTTAACTATCTCGTTTTTCTCAAGCGTAGTTACAATATCAGTGGCATTTAATAGCTGAAAAAATGGCATTTTACTCCTCTTTATACGATAAGGAATCGGGCTAAAATAAGAAAAAAAGAAGACCTTAGGCTTTTAACGTTTCATTAACTTTTTTCGGGAGCTTAATTATGTAAATTTGCTTTCGGTCAATCTAAAATTCATTAATAACATATTAGATAATGAGGGGTTTATTTACGATTTGCCTAACAGCTCTCATAACTTTCACATCTTATTCACAAGATAAAAAAGGTTATGCGATAGAAGGTACACTTAAGGGTCGGGCGAATGATGATGTGTATTTGGCATATCACTATGGCGATAAGCAATACATTAAGGATACAGTGAGGATGGATGACAATGGCAGTTTTGTTTTTGCTGGAGATACGGCCCTACCTGGTGGTATCTACTTGATAGTTGACCCAGACAAGTCCTATTTCGAAATTATTGTCTCTGATGACCAACATTTCTCTTTTGAAACTGAAAAAAGTGAGTACGTAGAGAAAGCTAAATTTAAAGGCTCAAAAGAGAATGAAAAGTTTTTTGAGTATATCCAGTTTTTATCAAAAAAAGGTAAGGAAGCAGAACCACTTAAAAAGAAAGTGGAAGAATTGGAAGAAGCTGGAGATTCCACAGAGGCCAGGAAGGTGAAAGAAAAATTAAAGGCTCTTGATAAGGAGGTAAAGGAACTTCAAGATAATTACATTAACAAAAACACTGATTTATTTTTCCCAAAGGTGGTGAAAGCCCAAAAAGAAGTAGAAATTCCTGAATATGTTAAAGAGGAAGGGGTTGAATTGAGTGATGAAGAATTGAAGGAAGCTGAGCAAGAATATAGATGGCGATATTATAAGAAGCATTACTTCGATAATATTGATTTTTCAGATGATAGAATGTTGAGGACGCCCGTGCTGCATTCAAAAATTATGAATTACCTGGATAAGGTAAATGTACAATCTCCTGACTCACTGCGCGTTGCTGCTGATTTACTATGCGAAATGGCTGAACCAAATTTTGAAGTGTTTAAGTACGTTGTGATTTCAGTTACAAACAAGTATGCCAAATCAAAAATTATGGGCTTTGACGCCATATATGTACATATGGTAAACAACTACTACAAGACTGGAAAAGCCATCTGGACAGAGGAGGAGCAATTGCAAAAAATATTGGACAGGGTAAACAAGATAGAGCCTTTGTTGCTGGGTAAAATTGCTCCTGACATCACAATGCCGTTGTTAGACACGAAAAACTTTAACACAGAGAGTATAAGCTTGCATAGCTTGAAAGCCAAGTATACCTTCTTATATTTTTGGGACCCAACCTGTGGGCATTGTAAAAAATTCACACCAAAGCTATATGAATGGTATAAGGCTAATAAGGATAAATATGATGTTAAGACTTATGCAGTATGTACTATCAATAAGATTGAGGATATTGACAAATATTTTGCTGACCCAGAGCATAATTATGATTGGATGAACCTTTGGGATCCATTTTTGAAATCAAAATTCAGGGATTATTACGACATTTTATCTACCCCAGTGTTCTTAATTCTTGATGAGAATAAGGAGATAATTGCCAAGAAACCAAATATAGAAGACGTTGACGGTATTTTAGAACGTCATTCCAAAAAGCAAGAGCAAGTATATAAGAAAATGCACGAAGAGTAGTTATTTTCCCTTAATGCGTTGAAGGCCAGCCTTGGCTTTCTGTTCAATACTGTTCTTGTATTCCTTGTTCTTAAAGCTGGTTGATTGTTTGAAAAGCAACTCTGCCTTTTTCCACTTTTCTTGTTGCTCATAAATTAGTCCCATTTGTAAGGCTGAGTTAGCTGCAAAGTATGAGGTAAGTTTAGCACCATTACTTATGGTAAGCTCATAGTAAGATAGTGCTTTATCTATCTTGCCCCATTCGTGGTAAATGCGTGCTAACCTGTAAGTAAGTTCTACTTCTTCATCTTTGGTTTTTAGTTCTTTAGATAGATTTTCATCAAGCAGAACATCCAGTGCTTTTGGGTAATACCCCCCATCAAACAGTAATCTGGCTTTTAATAACCGTACATTTGGAACTTCTGTGTTCTCTGCTTCTTTCAGTGCTTGTTTGTCTTCATCCAGCATATCACTACCGCGTTCTTTTGCCAGCTTCATGTTTTGATGATAAGCTTCAGTATTGCCATTTAATAAGTAATGCCAGGCCAGTTTTTGGTAGGCAGCTTTCACATAGCTATTGCCTTTAAAATTTCTTAGGTACTCCACAAAATATAGATAGGCATCCCTATCAAGTCGATGTAACTTAGTCTCTCCAATCAGAAAATCGAGATAGTAGAAATGAAAGCTGCTCCCTTCATTTTTATAACCTTCAAGTACTTTAATGGCTTGGTCATTTTTGTTTAAATTCTTTAGTATACTGGCTTTGGAAAAAACAATCAATGGGTTGGTATTCTCCTTAGCGTTTATCATATTATATAGTTTGTTTATTTTTTCTTCATCCTTTGCAAAGTTTAATTCGATAAAGGTCAAGAAGAAAAGCACTTCGGGTTGCAAGTGGGCTAGCTCAGGTTTTACCTGGGTTTGTTGAAGCAGGTAAGTAAGTTCATTCACGCCTTGAGTAATACTTCCGTCAATGCCAAATACTTGCACTGCCCACTTATAATTGTCGGGTATAGTTCCAATTAAGGCATGCAGCAATCCCAAGCCTTTTTTGTTCAAAGCAAATTCGGGGAACTTTCTTTCGTTCTCTTCCAATAACTTATAGGCTCGGTTAATTTCTTTTGCGGCAGTGAGGTATTCTCCAAATCGTATACGAGAAAAAGCCCATTGTAACTGTACTTCAGCCTGCGTAAACCAATAATAAGGTGAAGATTCATCTCCTTTTCCAAGTACTGATAAGCGTTTTGGTTTGTTTTCCTTTCTTTTATCAAACTCATTTTCATCTTCTCCTATCACTATGGTTAGGAAGTCAATGTAGTTTTCAAGGTAGGGGATGATAAGATTATCCGGATTATTGGCCTTTTCCTTTTTTATTAGAGTTTCACCCTTTTCAAAATTGAGGTTTAGAATATGGACATAAGCTTGTCGGCAATTTTCATTGAAATTGTATTGACTACCCTTGGCTTGATGCCCTAAAAAAAACAATAAAATGGGAATAAGATATTTCATCAAGACACAAAAAAAGGGATTTCATCTGAAATCCCTTCTCATGATAAATTAGTTTATTATTTAGCCGTCGCTTTTTTTCTTGTTCTCAGCGTGCGCTTTTTCGGTTTCTCTTCTACTGGTTCTGGCTTCACGTAGTTAGGGTCAATCTCTGGGTCAACCAATATACGACCGCAATGCTCGCATACGATTACCTTTTTCCTCATTCTTATATCCAATTGCCTTTGAGGCGGAATTTTATTAAAGCACCCACCGCAAGAGTCTCTCTGGATAGTTACTACTGCCAAACCATTTCTGGCATTTTCCCTAATCCTTTTGTAAGCAATCAAAAGGCGTTCCTCAATCTGGCCTTCAGCCTTTTTAGAGTCTTTTTGCAGGCCATCTTCTTCTTTTTGAGTTTCAGCAATGATATCATCTAGCTCAGCTTTCTTAGCCTCAAGGTCCTTTTTCCTTTCGTCCAGTTCGTTCTTAGCTACTTCTATTATCTCGTTTTTTTGCTCAATGTTGGCTTTAAATTCCTTAATCTTTTTCTCAGATAATTGAATTTCTAGTTGTTGGAACTCAATCTCTTTGTTCAATGACTCAAACTCGCGATTGTTCCTAACGTTGTTTTGCTGCTCCTCGTATTTCTTGATTTGGGCAAGCGCATCTTTCATTACATTCTTGCGCTCAACGATACCGTCCTCAAGACCGTTTACTTCATCAGTATATTTTTGGATACGTGTCTCAAGTCCTTCTACATCATCTTCAAGGTCTTGAACTTCTAAAGGAAGTTCACCACGTATTTGCCTGATCTTGTCTATTTTTGAATCAACTTGCTGTAGGTTATACAGCGCTGTAAGTTTCTCTTCTACACTTAAACTAATAAGATCTTTCTTGGCCATGTTAAATGGATTATTTTTAGAGGTAATAAATTGGGTTTGTACTCACTTCCGACAAATGGGTTGCAAAGTTAGGAAATTTTTTGTTTAATATATCGCGAAACAACTCAGAAGTATATTGTTCACTTTCGTAGTGTCCGATATCTGCAATTACAATCCTGTCTTCAGCGTCAAAAAACTGGTGGTATTTGTAGTCTCCGGTAATAAATATATCAGCTTTTTGGTGCATTGCATATCGTAAAAGAAAACTACCTGAACCACCACAAAAAGCTACTTTTTTTACAGGCTTTTCAAGTGGTTTTGTATGCCTGATACATCTAGCTTCAAAGTTGGCTTTCACCATTGCCAAAAATTCCATTTCATCCATAGGGTTTTCCAGTTCACCTATCATGCCTGAACCTACTTGTTGCAGTTCGTTTTCAAGCGGGTAAATATCATAGGCTACTTCTTCGTAAGGGTGAGCATTAAAAAGTGCTTTAAGTATAGCTTTTTCTTTAACGCTTGGATATACAGTTTCTATTCTAACTTCTTTCTCGTGATGTTGTTCCCCCTTGTCGCCCACATAAGGATTGGTATTGTCAGAACCTCTAAAAGTGCCGGTGCCTGTGGTATTAAAACTACATTCATCATAGTCGCCAATGTTTCCAGCGCCAGCATCAAAAATAGCTTGACGCAACTTTTCAGCATGGTTGGTAGGGGCAAAAGTGACTAATTTTCGAAGTAGGCCTTTTTTTGGGGCTAATATCCTTGGATTGGTTATTCCCAACTTCTCGGCAATTTTGCTGTTCACCCCACCAATCACATTATCCAAATTGGTGTGTGAGGCATATATGGCAACGTCATTCTTAATAGCTTTCATCACGACACGTTCTACATAGTTTTTGCCATTGAATTTTTTCAAGCCACTAAAAACTATCGGGTGATGCGCTATCACCAGGTTACATCCCTTTCTTATAGCTTCATCTATAACATCTTCCGTTGAGTCAAGGCAAATCAAAGCTGAAGTGATTTCCATGTTGACATTGCCAACTATTAGTCCTGCATTATCATAGCTTTCCTGATAATCAGGCGGGGCAACGCTGTCTAGGTAGCCAGTAATTTCTGAGAGTTCCATGAATTGCTTTTTACGAAAGCGCTAAGTTAGTCAAAGGCAGTAAATGCTAAAATTGTGGTAAATTCACCATCAAAATATCCAAAGAAATGAAAAAAAACAAAGCTTTGCTTTTTACACTTTTACTCACTCTACCAATACAATCTCTTGCTCAAGGTATTAAGTTTGAGGAAACCAATTGGGAACAGATAATCGGCAAGGCCAAAGCTGAAAACAAATTGGTCTTTTTGGATGCTTATGCCTCTTGGTGTGGACCGTGCAAATGGATGGCAAGGGAAGTATTTACTCAAGAGGAAGTTGGGAAATTTTACAATGAGAATTTCGTGTGTGCGAAGATAGATATGGAGAAGGGTGAAGGCGTTGAGTTAGCTAAGAAATATGGTGTGAATGCTTATCCTACTTTCCTATATATACAGCCATCAGGTGAAATAGTTTATAAGGCTTTGGGGGGTAGAGAGGCAAAGGAATTTATCCAGGTAGGTAAAAATGCCCTTAATCCTGAAATGAGATTAAGTAAACTAAACGAGCGTTTTGCCAATGGTGAAAGGTCGTCTAAGTTCATGACTACTTATCTCAATGCTCTGGATGACGCTGGCGAGTCAACTGATAAGGTGGCAGCCGTATTTTTAGAGAATAGCACCGAAGATGAACTCTTAAGTGAGGGTGGAGCTAAACTACTGCTAAGATATCTACCCTCAATAGACCACACTTCTTTTCAATTCCTTCAAGCGAATAAAGGCAAAGTTGAAGAATTGGTAGGTGAGGAGAAGGTAGATAAAACCATTTACTCCCTCTATGAAAAGTCTTACAAGAGCCTGGCAACCAAAACAACTGATGGTTACCAGATTGATATAAAAGCCTTTGAAAGTTTTTTAGAAAAGATAAAATCATCAGACTATAGCAGAGCAAAGGAATTGGAAATGAAGGCTTATATGTTTTATTACCAGGTAACGGATGACATTAAAAAGTATGCAGTTTCTGTGAGTGCCTATATGGATATGTTTCCACCAGAGGGCTGGCAAGAGTATAACAAATACGCTTGGTTTTTTTATGAGAATGTTGATGATAAGCAATTGTTGAAAAAGGCACTATCCTGGATTACTAAGTCTATAAGTATAGACGAGAATTACTATAATGTAGATACTCGAGCAGCTCTACTATTCAAGCTAGGAACATATACCGATGCAGAGCAAGCGGCCAATAAGGCTATTGGGTTGGCAATGGCTGCTGAAGAAGATTATAGTGAAACGGAGAAGTTGTTAGAGAAAATAAGGGAAGCGAAGAAATAATGGCTAATATATTTGAGTTTAAAGGTTTCAAGCCTGTAATACACGAAAGCGCCTTTATTCATCCTAATGCAACGGTAACGGGTAATGTGATTATTGGTAAGGATGTATACATTGGGCCTGGCGCAGCTATCCGCGGAGATTGGGGTGGTATAGTGATAGAGGATGGTTGCAATGTTCAGGAGAACTGCACTGTTCACATGTTTCCTGGGGTGACTGTAAGGCTGAAGAAAAGCGCTCACATTGGCCATGGAGCTATTATACATGGTAGTATTGTGGGCAGAAACACATTGGTGGGTATGAATGCTGTTGTGATGGATAATGTAGAGATTGGAGATGAGTGTATCGTTGGAGCCTTAACTTTTATTCCGGCAGATACCATTATTCCAGGCAGAAAGGTGGTGGTTGGCAATCCAGCAAAAATTGTAAAGGACGTGAGCGATGAAATGATTGCCTGGAAAACTCAAGGCACCCAACTTTACCAGGCCCTACCTAAAGAACTATATGAGACTCTGAAGCCTTGCGAGCCATTGAGGGAAATGCCCGCCGACAGGCCTGAACAAGAAACCCTGTATAAAACCTGGAATAAGTTAAAGGGAAAAGAAGATTAGTCGATGCCAGGAAATGCATCTACTAACTGTACCTTTACATCTGGAAATGCATCAACAACCTGAACTTTAAAATCAGGGAAAGCATCCACTTCCTGCCATTCACCACAATCATCAGGGAAGGCATCCACAAACTTTACATTTATGTCACCAAAGGCATCTACATATTGTATCTTGATGTCTGGAAAGGCATCCACAAATTGAACTTTACCGTGTAATGGAATACCCTCCCATTCGCAATTATCATCTACTTCAACTGCTTTGGTGTGGGAAACAGAAACAGGTGCCCAGTTTAAACTAACAAATACAAAAGCCAAACAAGCGATGCTAATATGTTTCATATAAGGGAATTTAGTTTCCCTAAATATATGAATTAAAATGGCAGGTCATCATCACCAGCATCATCGGGAAATGGGGCAGGTTCAGGCATGTTATCCATTGGCGGTGGTGTGTTTTGAGTCGCACCAACGGCTTCAATTCTCCAAGCCTCTAGATTGGTGAAATAGTTTACCCTTCCTTCTTTTTCCCAACGGCGCCCTTTGATGTCAAAGTTGATTTTTATCTGGTCGTTGATATTATAGTTCTCAATTAATGAGCATCTATCTTGTGTCAATTGAAATTTTATCTGTTCTGTAAAGGTTCTGTCACCCTTGTCTTCACTTGTTTCAATTACAAACTCTCTTTTTTGGAAAGACTCGGATATCCTGTTAGTATCAAACTTTTCAATCAATTTTCCTGTTATCTCAAAACTCATACTGATATTTTTTGTTATGTTTCAGCAACAAAACTAAGATTAATCTTTTAAAGCGCATGGCAGATAAAGTAGAAAGAACAGAAGAAGAGTGGAAAGAGGTATTAAGCCCCGAACAGTGCAGGGTTTTGCGTGAGAAAGGCACCGAAAGGGCTTTTTCTGGGGAATATAACATGCACTTTGAGAAAGGAGTGTACACTTGCGCGGGTTGTGGGGAAGAGCTTTTCGCCTCTGACTCAAAGTTTGACTCACACTGTGGTTGGCCAAGTTTTTATCAAGGTATTGATAATGGTAAAATAATTGAAAAGTTGGATAAAAGTTATGGAATGATTCGTACTGAGATACTTTGTGCGAATTGTGGAGGACACTTAGGGCATGTGTTTAATGATGGTCCACAACCAACGGGATTAAGGTATTGTGTGAATTCGGTTTCTCTAGGGTTTAGGAGTGAAGGGTGAAAAGGAAAAGCCCTAAAACAGAAAACCGGAAACTTTTCTTGCGAAAAACTTCCGGTTTTGCCCCATGCTGGCCGTGGCCCTCATGTGACTGTCAAGCTACAGTTATTGTGGTTAAGTCTCCTTTGGCTCTGGCGTACCAGTTTCATTTTTGACGCACATTCAGGTTATCCTTTTCCGAAGAAATCTTCCCCCTAGCGGTGCACCTCACAAAACAAACCTGCGGATTTGCTTTGATTTGACTTTGACAATCTTTTAAAGAACTCCCTTGCGGGTTTTCCGAGAGTGTCCAGCTCCGAAGAACCGACCTTTTATCTCTCACTTGACATTGTCAAAAGTATAGGGTAGGGCATCATCTGCCAAATTTTTTAGCCCGTTGTTTTACACAACGTTTACACAGGCTTATGAACAGTTTATTAACCGATTTGATATTGAAAATCAGCTAATTATGGTTTTGGTGAATAACCCAATTTGATGGAAACAAAAACTCCCGCCCGAATTTTGGGCAGGAGTTATATGGGTGTAAGCTAGTTAAACTTACTTTTTATCGCCGTTGCTATCAGTAACTTCTTCAAAATCAACGTCGGTTACTTCGCCATCAGTTGCATTTTGAGTTCCGTTAGCTGCGCCAGCGTCACCGCCTGGTTGTGCACCACCTCCTGCTTCCTGAGAAGCGTTGTACATATCCTGGCTGGCAGCCTGCCATGCAGCGTTGATAGCTTCTAAGGTCTTATCGATTTGGTCTAGGTCTTGTGCCTCATGGGCTTTTTTCAAATCCGCTAGAGCACTTTCGATAGTTCCTTTTTTATCTTCTGGTAACTTGTCACCATATTCTTTCAACTGCTTCTCAGTTTGGAATATCATGGCATCAGCGCTATTCAATTTATCCGCCCTTTCTTTCGCTTTTTGATCGCTTTCAGCGTTCTCTTCAGCTTCGCGTTTCATCTTTTCGATTTCCTCGTCTGTTAAGCCCGAAGAAGCCTCGATACGAATTTGTTGTGATTTACCAGTCGCTTTATCCTTAGCTGATACGCTTAGTATACCGTTAGCATCGATATCAAAAGTCACCTCGATTTGAGGCACACCTCTCGGCGCTGGTGGTATTCCATCTAAGTGGAACTTGCCAATGGTTTTGTTGTCCTTGGCCATTGGCCTTTCACCTTGCAGTACGTGTATCTCAACCGAGGGCTGATTATCGGCAGCAGTCGAGAAAGTCTCTGACTTCTTAGTTGGGATGGTTGTGTTAGCTTCTATTAGTTTGGTAAACACGTTTCCATAAGTTTCGATACCCAATGATAGCGGAGTTACATCTAAAAGAAGTACATCTTTCACTTCACCGGTTAACACACCACCTTGTATAGCAGCACCAATAGCTACAACCTCATCTGGGTTTACACCTTTTGAAGGTTTCTTACCGAAGAAGTCTTCAACCACCTTCTGGATAGCTGGTATTCTTGTTGAGCCACCCACCAGGATTACTTCGTCAATCTCAGAGGTACTCATGCCTGCATCGCTCAATGCTTTTTTGCATGGCTCCAAAGTGCGTTGTATCAGGTTGTCAGCCAAACTCTCGAATTGTGCACGGCTAAGTGTTTTTACCAAGTGCTTTGGTATGCCGTCAACTGGCATGATATATGGCAAGTTAATCTCAGTTGAAGTAGAGCTTGAAAGTTCAATTTTAGCTTTCTCAGCAGCTTCTTTCAAACGTTGAAGTGCCATTGGGTCTTTCCTCAAGTCGATGTTTTCATCTTTTTGGAACTCATCAGCCAACCAGTTGATGATTACTTCATCAAAGTCGTCACCACCAAGGTGGGTATCACCGTTAGTCGATTTTACCTCAAACACACCGTCACCTAGCTCAAGGATAGATACGTCGAAAGTACCACCCCCAAGGTCAAATACCGCGATTTTTTGGTCTTGTGTTTTCTTATCCAATCCGTATGCAAGTGACGCTGCTGTTGGCTCGTTAATAATCCTTTTAACAGTCAAACCTGCAATTTCACCAGCTTCTTTTGTGGCTTGTCTTTGTGAGTCGCTAAAGTAAGCAGGTACGGTAATCACTGCTTCTATAACTTCTTGTCCTAGATAATCTTCAGCGGTTTTCTTCATTTTTTGAAGCACCATTGCTGATATCTCTTGAGGAGTATAGCTTCTGTCGTCAATTTCTACGCGAGGTGTATTGTTGTCACCTTTCACTACTTTATAAGGAACTCTTCCAACTTCAGTTTGTACTTTATCCCAGGTTTCACCCATGAAACGCTTTATAGATGCTATAGTACGTTGTGGGTTGGTGATAGCTTGTCTTTTAGCAGGGTCACCCACTTTCCTTTCTCCTTTATCCAAAAAAGCTACGATAGAAGGTGTGGTTCTTCTACCTTCGCTGTTGGGAATTACAACTGGTTCGTTACCCTCCATCACTGCAACACAGGAGTTGGTAGTTCCCAAGTCTATTCCAATAATTTTACCCATTGTTCTTAGTTTTAGTTTAAATCAAGTTATTCAGTTTTCGACCTAATAGATGTCAATCATTATGCCATTGCGAAAAAGTTCGCATTTGAGGCAAAATTGACACATATAATATGACATGCAGTAAGATAACTGACAAAAAGGTGACAAAACGACATAAATAGCACTATCTATCAGTCGCTTTCCTGAACGAAATTTAAGTCGGCTGTGTATTGGCCGCCTTTCAATTCGTTTATTGAAGGTATGTTAAGTGTTTTTTGGGCAATTACTTTATCAAAGCGGCAAGAAAAAACACCTAATCCATTAGTGACATTGGTATATGGAGGTTTGTCCTGTGCAACTCCCAGCGAAGGTTCGTTAAGGTCGATATAATTATATAATTCTCGACCGCCTAGTTCAAAGATGAAATCAAGATGGTCTAAGGCATCAGGATTAAGTGTATCTCCCTTGCCAATCATTCGTTCAATATTGGGGTTAACATCAAGATTGTTCCTCAAGAAACGAAAGAAATCCTCACCGTTTAGGTTTAACTGAACAGGATCACCGCCATCGTCATCTGGTGCAACAAATTCAGACTGTACCCAGTCAATCCACTTTAATTCTTTATCGTTTGGCGTTGCCACATTATACTCTCTGTAGTAAAAACGCACCGTTAACTTATGGCTGATAGCGTTAACAGCGGTATTATACAAAACGTTATAAGTAGAATAGTTATTAGCACTCAACAAGAAGTTGATAGAACCACCACTAGCACTTGGTTTAGAAACATTAAATTCTTGAATAAGTGGGGTAGAAGCAGTTACTGTTGCTGTATCATTGGCTTTAGTTACCACCAATAAGTATTCTCTATTGGCATTTAGGCTGGCAGTTGAGCGATATAGTACTTCCTTCTCACCATAATAAAAACCGCCGCTATCCTTTTTTTCTACCAATACAGGACTAAAAAGGTATTCATTATTATCACTATCCACCAGTCTCACATCAATCTTAGTAGTATCGTAATAAATCGAGTCGGCATATTTCGACATTTCAATTGCTGAAGCCTGACCCAAAAATGCTTTCTGTATTCTTAATGTATGTTCTGCGTTGTTCTGGTTTAACAGGCCGTAAACTACGGTAATGTCTTTGTATTCACCAATTACATCAATATCGGTTTCGCAACCTGATAAGGCTAAAACTATGGCAAACAGGTAGAGTAATTTTTTCATGAGGCCCCAAAAATAGTCAAATAAGATGATTTGAAGGATTTAAAATCTATGAATAGTTACAAGTCTGATTTATGCATTAGTAGAACTGAACCTTTGGCTATTTGTTGCCGTTGAACTAAGCTTATTTTGTAGATTTGCCAACGGACCTTAGTTTATGAAGCAACTATTCTTACTACTTTTTATTGTGTTTTGTCAAGCATCGCTTGCTCAAAACCTGATTACCCAGAGTTATTCTGAGGCTGTACTGGGTGAGGATTTCAATGAGCAAAATGATATTTGGCAATACCCGACCAGCTATGAGAATCTCTTTATTCTTGACAAGGGACAGTATTTCTTGACACGCCAAAATCCAGCAAGTGCCTATGCCATTATGGCTAAGTGGCCGAATAATCTTACCCGATTCAATATTAAGACTGCTTTGATTTTAGGCCCTGCTGAAAGCAAGGAGCAGACCATAGGGGTTATTTTCTTGATACAAGATGAAGGAAAAGGAGCTGTGGTTTTTGAAATTAATAAGGACAGGGAGTATCGTGTGAAAGAGATGGTGGGTGCGTACTATAAGTATGTAACGGGTGATAAGGCTTCAGCTGGATGGGTGAAATCAAAGGCTATCAGTAATAAGGAGTTAAACAAAGTAGACATCAAGGTTTTTGGAACACAGTGTGATTTCTATATCAATGGAGAGTTTCTTACTTCGTTTAATGTGCCTGAAGAATACGGACCTGGTCGTCTTGGTTTGATTATAGGTCCTTCAGCAAAAGCCAAGGTAGATTACTTTTATGTATATACTACTTCAGTTGATGCCGAGTCATTAGGTCCGGTTGAAAAGGAACTTACACCTGAAGAGAGGATAATGAAGTTATCCAAAGAGAACCTTGAGCTTAAACGAGAGCTAGCCGAAGTCAACGTTGACCAAATAAAGGCTGAAGCTGACCAAATCATCGGATTGTTAGAAGAAAGGCTTGAAATAGCTAGCCAAAGTGTGGAGTTGCTTGAAGTAGAAAACCAGCAGTTGAAGCAGTATAAGAATGAAGTGCTGACTGATATGGATGAAGATGTGTTCTTAACCTTATCCCAATCGCTAAAAGATGAGATTAAGAAAAACCAGGAATTGCAAGGTGAAATAGAATTTTTGAACGATTCTATTAAAACTATACACGCCAACTTTCAAGACTTTAAGTTGAAACTACTTGAACAGGCGATAAAAGACAAAGAGAAGGAGCTTAAAAACAAGCCAAAGGAACAACCAAAGCCAGAGTTACCCAAGAAGGAAGAACCTACAGAAGAATCAATTCAAATATTAAAGGGTAGTGCAAGTGCAACTACAGAGGCAGAAGCCATAGAAGGTGTGGATGCAAAACCAACTAAAGGGGTTACAACTGAAGAATGGGATGCTACTGATTTAACGGATCAAATACAAACTTTAAGCAAGCCTAAAAGTCCTGAAGAGTACGAGGATCAGCCTTCAATAGAAATATCAAAACAAGTTGTTAAGCCTGAACCGAGAAGGGTAAGAACGGCTGTAAAAAGAGAGAACTAATGTCTGTCCATAATAATGTAAAGAGGGTAACTACCCATGTACTTCAGGAGATGAAGCGCAATAATGAAAAAATTTCAATGCTTACTGCTTATGATTTTTCATTGGCAGGTATAGTAGATAAAGCTGGTATTGATGTGATATTGGTGGGTGATTCAGCCTCGAACGTAATGGCAGGGCATGAAACAACATTACCAATTACGCTTGATCAAATGATATATCATGCATCTGCTGTTATACGTGCAGTGGAGAGGGCATTAGTGGTGGTTGATTTACCCTTTGGCTCTTATCAAGGTAATTCAAAAGAGGCGCTTACTTCTGCCATTAGGATAATGAAAGAGTCAGGTGCCCATGCAGTTAAGATGGAAGGTGGTAGGGAAATTCGTGAGTCTATTGAAAGAATATTATCAGCTGGCATCCCAGTAATGGGTCATTTGGGATTAACGCCACAATCCATTTACAAATTTGGTACTTACACCGTTCGTGCCCGAGAAGAAGAAGAAGCTGAGAGGTTGATTGAGGATGCCCATATTTTGCAGGAAGCCGGTTGTTTTGCCATCGTAATCGAGAAAGTGCCTGCTGAGTTGACTGCCAAGGTGGCAAGTGAATTAGCTATACCAATTATAGGTATTGGAGCGGGTGGTGGCGCTGATGGCCAGGTATTGGTATTGCACGACATGTTAGGTATCAATAAAGAGTTTAGTCCACGTTTCCTAAGAAGGTACTTAGACTTGTATACAGAGATAAAAGGTGCCATCGAGCAATATGTCACTGATGTACGCTCAGGTGACTTCCCTAATGAGAAAGAGCAATACTAATTGCTAATATGGCCCCCGACCAGCTAGAAGTACTCTACGAAGACAATCATCTTATTGCAGTTAATAAGCGCCCTTCTGATATTGTGCAGGGTGATAAAACTGGCGATAAGCCCCTTAGTGAAATAGTTAAAGAATACATCAAGGTTAGATATGAGAAACCTGGCGAAGTCTTTCTGGGGGTAATCCACAGAATAGATAGGCCAGTGAGTGGTATCATAATATTTGCCCGTACATCAAAAGCGCTTGTGCGAATGAATGAATTATTCAAGGGACGTGATATTGAAAAGGTATATTGGGCAGTGGTGAAGAACAGGCCAGAAAAGGAAGCGGGAACTCTTGTTGATTATCTTAAAAAGAACCAACAAAAAAATAAGTCGTTTGTAACTGCTAGTGAAAAAGAAGGTGCCTTAAAAAGTGAATTGGATTATCAGTTAATCAACTCATCGGATAACTATCATTTATTGGAGGTGAAGCCCAAAACAGGTAGGCATCACCAGATACGTGTTCAGTTGGCGGCTATTGGTTGTCCAATCAAAGGAGATTTGAAGTATGGTTTCGATAGAAGTAATAAAGATGCTTCTATACACTTACACGCCAGGAGTATTTCTTTTGAACATCCAGTTAAGAAGGAGCCAATAAAAATAGTGGCCAATCCGCCAAAGGGCCCTATCTGGGACTACTTTGTAAAGACGGTATAAAACTGTTAATAATAACGTTCAAAAAATCCTGTTATACCCTTCCCAAATGGGGAAATTCCCACCTACATTTGTTATCAAAGATTCTAGGCAATGAAAAAGAAGATTGCGGTTATCACGGGTGGGGACTCTCACGAGAGGGTGATATCATTCAAAAGCGCCAAGGTGGTGCACAAATATTTAGATAAAGAGAAGTACGAACCTTATTTGGTGCATATCGATAAAAGCCAGTGGGCATTAGTGGATGGAGAGACTAACTACCTTATAGATAAGAATGACTTTTCTGTTGACTATAATGGAGACAAGATTAAGTTTGATGCTGTTTTCAATGCTATACATGGTACTCCGGGTGAAGATGGTAAGTTGCAAGGATATTTTGACTTATTAGGTGTCCCTTATACATCAGCAGGGGTGCTGGCTTCTGCCTTGACTTTTAATAAAGGTATTTGTAATCAATTCTTGAGAAAAGTGGAAGGAGTGAATGTAGCCCCAAGTATGGTAATCCATAAAGGGTTTGAACTTCCACTAAGTGAAGTGCTTGATAAAGTGGGATTGCCTTGTTTTGTAAAGCCTAATAATGGAGGTTCTAGTTTTGGCGTGTCTAAGGTGACTAGCGAATCAGAACTTGCCCCAGCCATAACCAAAGCCTTAGAACATGATACCCATGTATTGGTAGAGAGATTTGTAAAAGGTACCGAAGTTACTTGCGGTGTTTTATATATCAATGGAAAACTGACTACCTTACCCTTAACTGAAATAGTCACTAAAAGTCAAAGTGGTTTCTTTGATTTTAGTGCTAAGTATGAAGGGATGTCGGATGAGATTACTCCAGCCCGTATTTCTGATGAATTAACCCAAAAGGTTCAGGAAACTACGAAGTTGATATATAAAACCATAGGCTTGAAAAGCCTCGCTCGTATTGATTTTATCATTGAAAATGATATCCCATACGTGATAGAAGCCAACACCACTCCTGGCTTATCAGAAGAGAGTATTGTGCCGCAACAGGCCAGGGAATATGGTTTGAGTTTACCAGAGCTATTTGACGCAATGCTGCAAGAAGAACTAAAGTAGGTAATTCATAAAATTGCCTATTTTCACTGCCAGCATGTATTCCCACATCGTTAATATCCGTACCCGCTATTCTGAGACTGACAGGATGGGTTTTGTGTATTATGGCAACTACGCAACCTACTTTGAAGTGGCTCGTGTGGAAGCCTTACGCAATATTGGTGTGCTATACCGCAAGTATGAAGATGTAGGAATTGTGATGCCTGTGCTCAATCTCAATATTGACTATAAAAAACCAGGTTTATACGACGAGCTTTTGGAAATAAAGGTGACTATCCCAGAATTGCCTGAATTACGAGTGAGATTTACTTATGAAACCCGAAATGAGAAAGGCGAGTTACTCAATACAGCAGAGACGACATTGGTGTTTATGAATAAGACGAGCGGTCGGCCAGTGCGCGTGCCTGAAGAGTTTGTGAATGCCCTTAAGCCTTTTTACCAATAATTATAGTTCTTTCATTAAAACTTTGTACAAGTCAGTCATAGCTTGTATGTCAGCTTTGTGCACTTTTTCATCAGGAGTGTGTACGTTTTGCTCTGGAGCACCTATAAAGCACCAATCCACTGGGTAAGGGGATGCCTGTATTTGATTGCCATCACTACCGCCTGAGCCTTCAACTTCAAGTTGAAATGGGACTTTACTTTTACGAGCTATGTCAATAATCCTTTCAATGTAAGACCTTCTCGGTATACCAGAATCACGCATTGAAACTGCCACACCTTTGCCAGTTTTCACGCCTTCAGTTACCCAAGTGATGTCAGAGATTAGGGCTTGGGTCACATGATATTGCTCATAGATAAACCGAGTGAGAAAGCCTACTGAGCCACCACCGTGTTCTTCATATGTAGAAAAACAGATGATACCATTTTCTAATGTTTTGGCAACTTGCAATGCATTCCAACAACCCAGTCGATTGTCCATATAACAGCATTGGATAAAATTTTTTGTTTCACGAAAATTAGGCTTAAAGGTCAGCGTGGTGCCTCTATCCAGTTCACGCTTGTAGGTGTATTTGAGGTCAATCTCTTTGGTTACTCCAAGTTTGCATTCTATATCACCTTTGCTGTCTTTGCCAACCAGCTTGTAGCCTGACTTTACTCTTGGCCCGCCAATTTTTACCAGTTCCCTGCCATATCTCACTGAGAAGCCAATGGAATCCATGTGGGCAAAAATAGTGGTACGAGGTTTTCCAAATACTAGTACTATGCAATCTTGAAAGCCAACTCCATGATGTATAATAGGTTTTACCTTCCAGTTTTTACTTTCTTTTTTGATATAATCAAGTATGAACCCTGAAATGACCCTTTCACTTCCTGAGGGTGATTGGATGGCGCAAAGTTGCTTTAGAAGTTCCATAGCAATAGAATTAAGGCGCGAAAGGTACTAAGATTAAGCGAAAGGAAGGAAGTGATTACTCTTCAACCAAAATGAAAATATCCTCACTCGGTTTTTTCATGAGGTATTTTTCGCGGGCAAATTTTTCCAATGTTTGTTTGTTGGTTATAAGGTCTTCCAGACTTTCAGAGTTCTCGGCAATCTCTTTTTGATAGTATTTCTTATCAGCTTTAAGCAATGCCAATTTATTACGGCTGCCGTATTGAGAAATGAAATTGTTGTTGTCAAAAAACATCATCCATATAAAGAAAGCAAGGCCAGTAATGATGTACTTGTTCCTCAGATAAGGCTTCGCAGTCTCAAATATAGCTTTCACTCTTTCCATAATTCAAATGTAGTGATACTATTCAACGAAACTTGGGAGGAGATATTTTTGAATTAACAGTCAATTGTTAATTCCTACGAAAGTTTGAGGGCTTTCTCCAATAGAAGGGTTTTATCAACTGGCACTACACCCACTTTCTCGCACACTTGTCCTCCAGCAAGGTTCGCCAATTTGGAGGTAGTATCAAGGTCAACATTTAAAGCGACACAAGCAGCAACTATGCTAATTACAGTATCACCCGCTCCAGATACATCAGATACATCAATTTTTTCGCCTGTGACAATAGTGCTGTTTCCGTTTTCATTGTAGTATATTCCTTTGTCAGAAAGCGTGATAAGTGTGATTTTGTTGGAGAGTTGGTTTTGCAATTCAGTTGCTGCATTATCCAAGTCTTCTTTGCTTTCTGGGGCTTTATCCAAATGGAGCCCTTCTGTTAATTCTTTTAAATTCGGTTTAAAGAGGGTTATATTCTTGTAAGCCAGAAAGTTCTTTTTCTTAGGGTCGGCTATTACTGGGATATCAATGCTTTTGCAATGATTAACCACGCTTTCTATAAGGCTCTCGGAGATAACCCCTTTATTGTAATCCTGGAACACGACAGCGGCTATTTTTTTCTTTTGCGTTAAGCTTTTTATACGTTCCAACAGGGCCGTTTCTTCCGATTGGTCAATATCTTCTTCGGTTTCTTCGTCCACACGCAGCATTTGATGGTTGTTGCCAATAATGCGTGTTTTTACCGTTGTTGGGCGATGATTGCTTTGAAGCAGACCTTCTTTAGAAATACCTTCTTCGTCTAATATCTCGAGGAAGCGTTTGCCATTATCATCAGCGCCAATATAGGAGCAGATAATTGGATTTGCTCCTAGTGCTTTGATATTTAAGATAACGTTTCCAGCACCACCCAATCTTTCTTCTCTCTTCTTCAGTACAACTACAGGTACAGGTGCTTCAGGAGATATTCTATCCACTCTGCCCCAGATGTATGAATCAATCATAACGTCGCCTATGACGAGTATATTGAGGCCGTTGAATGATTCAAATATGTGGTTGATGTCTGCCAATGTTCTTTATTTCAGTGCGTCTAACGCTGTTTTCATTCTGCTTATTGCCTCGCGAAGAATTTCTTCAGAAGCGGCGTAGGATATCCTAATATAGCCTGGCGCTCCAAAAGCTTCTCCTGGAACTACACCTACATGACCTTTATTCAGCAAGTACATACACAAATCAGTGGCATTATTGATAGTGGTTTCACCATTTGACTTGCCGAAAAAATAAGATACTTCAGGAAAAATATAGAAAGCACCATTAGGCAAGTTGGTATTTACTCCTTCCACGTCTTTCAGTAAGCTAAGCACCAAATCGCGGCGTTTTTTGAAAACACTGGTCATAGCCTGAGTAACTGACTTTTCGGAGTTTACAGCGGCAATAGATGCCATTTGTGAGATAGTAGAAGTACCGGAGGTTATTTGCCCTTGCATTTTATCACAGGCTTTTGCGATGGCTATTGGTGCGGCTATATATCCAAGCCTCCAGCCAGTCATTGCGTAACCTTTAGATACACCATTCACAACAATTACTCGGTCTCTGATTTCATCAAATTGGGCTATGCTTTCATGCTTGCCTTCAAAATTGATATGTTCATATATTTCATCGGATAATATCAACACCTGTGGGTGCTTGGCCAATACTTCAGCAAAGGCTTTTAGTTCTTCTCTTGAATAAAGTGAGCCAGTAGGGTTACTGGGAGAACTGTACATAATCAACCTGGTCTTATCTGTAATGGCATTCTCCAATTGCTGTGCTGAAATTTTAAAATCGGTTTCAATACCTGAATTGACGAACACAGGCTTGCCTTCTGCCAGTTTAACTATCTCCAAATAACTTACCCAATAGGGAGTAGGGATAATTACTTCATCACCGGGGTTGATTGTACTCAATACCACATTAGCAATAGATTGCTTGGCACCAGTTGATACTACAATTTGTTCAGGAGTATAATCAAGATTGTTCTCTCTTTTGAGTTTTTGCGAGATAGCTATACGTAAGCTAGCATAACCAGCTACCGGAGGGTAATGAGTATAGTTCTCGTCAATAGCTTTTTTTGCGGCTTCTTTGATATGGCCTGGAGTATCAAAATCAGGTTCACCTAAACTCAAGCTAATCACATCAATCCCTTTTTCCTTGAGTTCCCTGCTTAACCTGCTCATCGCTATTGTTTGCGATTCAGAAAGCGATAATATCCTATCTGATAAATATTCCATCCCCATTTATTTTGCCACAAAACTAAAAATTTGGGATTAGTATATCGTTAAACCAATCACTAAAAGAAAAGGAAGGCATTTGCCTTCCTTTTCTAAACTTTATTCAGGTTACTTTATCAGGCTAAGCCTTTTGGTGATTATACCCGATTCAGTTTTCAAGTTCATCATGTAAATGCCAGCCCTTAATTCCTCAGTAGATATAACCAAACTATTTGACCCGGGTGGTTGAGAACCAAGTGCTTTGGAGTATACAAGTTGTCCTACAGTATTATGCAACTCTACAGTCACTTCCTGAGAAGTGGTTAAACCAAAAGTCAAATTAAAATCCCTATTTGAAGGGTTAGGATATACATCCAGGTATTTAATTGCAGTTTCATCAATACCTTCTGGTTTGGCTATTTCATAAAGCTCCAAATCATCAATTGCAGCTTCCACCAAGCTGCCACCGTCAAAGTCAAGCCCCTGGTTGAATATTAAACTGTCTTCAGCAATAAATCGGATTTGGGTATTAGCAGTTAGTGATGGCAGGTAATCTAATACTCTGAATGCAAAGCGTCTCCAACTTCTGTCAGAAGTATAAGTCCGTTCAACCCTTGTCCAAGTATTACCATCGCCACTTATTTCTACTTCCCATGGATCATTACCTGGATTTGCACTTGTTGGTGGGTCATTAGTAAACCAACGCCAATATACGAATAATGGATTTTCATAATCAGTAAGGTCAAATGATGGAGTAACGAGAGTTGTTTCCCCATCATCAACATCATTGTCACCCAAGCCTGCTGAAGTATTGGCTGCATTGCCTGTTACAGCGCAAGCCACACCGCCGAGGGTGTGTTGTTCATTAGGCTGTACTACTTCTGTATTGTCGTAATATGAACCAATAGGTACATCTATTACCCATTCTCCCGTAGTCGCATTATCTGAAGGTAAACCTTCTGTCCAGTTGCCTTGTTGGGTATCAAAGTCCTCACGATGTAGCAAGTTGAAATCAACCAAAATGTAGTAAGGCAGGTTAGGGTCGGCAAGGTTAGCGGATATTGGTTGCACTGAAGAAAGAATACCACCTGACTCTTCCAGGGCAACGTAGTATGAGATTAATGTTCCGCTTACTTGTGCCGGGATAGCAGCTGAATAACTATTGCCACTTGTGTTGTTTAACACTACATCATTCCAGGAACCGTTTCTGTTAATTTTGTAGAATACTTTAGCGTCTTCCAGTGCCCAAGCATATTGCAGGGTGATATCGGCCTCAATACTTATACTCTGGTCAGCATTAGACGTTTCTATAGGTATATGATTCAAAGTGGCGTTAGACAAAAGTGTAATACCATGCCTTGCAAATGCATCTACTATATCCAAATCATTTGGAGTGCCATTGGTGATATCATTATCACCGCCATTGGCTAATGCATCATCTGCTAAAAGTGTTTCAATCAACACGTCTGTATATAACTGCCCTTCGTTCCCATTTGGGCCAGTGATGCCGGCATAGTATACCTCAATAAAAAGGTCCATCATTTGTTGAATATCGCTGAAGTTCTGCCCTAAATCCCACCATGCACCAGCAATAATTTCACCATCGGCGTGTACTTCACCTACCAAGTCTTGAGGATATATTTTAGGGTCAATATCATATCTCCTTATCCCATTTTGATTGATAGAATAAAAACCCCTTCCCAATATTGGATTTTCAGTAATACCAAGTGCCCAAATATCTGCATAACCTTCATGCATAGCCCCATTACCAAAGTTAGAACTTATGCTTTGGTAAAAGTGGTCATTAATACCATGCCCGTATTCATGATAGACTACATCTGCTACTGTTGAACTAGGATTACAATCATTGCCAGAAGGATAAAAATTGATTGAACTGCCATTGTAAAATGCATTGCAATTTCCTGATACGTCGATATTAGTTGGAAGTGATATATCCAATCCAGTAAATGAAGGAAGTTTGCTCTTCATGTAATCATGAACCACATTCACAGAGTGATAGGCAGACCTCTCCCGTATTGAAGCATCACTGTTGAAAGATATGTTATTGGCTCCATTCACAAGGGTGGCAGTAAAAAATGGGGTAGAACCAGATGTTCTTATTTCACACCAACTACCTTCTAATGAAAAGGTTGCTGTTCCTGCAGCCAGGCTATTTAGTTGCCCATTGATATCAGTATAGTTATTACCGCCAGAACTTACTTGAAGATAAGCCAATGGCCTTGATTCAACAGCGTCATAAGAGTTAGTTGGATAAACATCAGCCGTTACAGTTACATCTGCACCGCCCGCTGGTGGAGTTGGTAAATGCTTCCTGTGATTGCAATCAATATGCCTGACTTGATTTTGCCTATAAAGCACTTCGCCTGTATGTGCATCAACAAGAGTATAGTACCTAGCTGGAATGTTAACCTCATTCATAGTTTCCACCATGCACTCATATACCAGTTTAAACTTAGTTTCCTTATGACCAGGGATTGGCAATATCCTGAGCCCATCCTGAACACTGCTGGTAGTTATTTGTTCTTGTATGTTTGAAGATGCCGCATTCAATGCCGCACTTGAAGAGATACTTGGAGTTAAGTTAAGTTCAATATTATGGTACACGTCAGCACCAAAAGCAACTACTTTACCATCAGGCGTGAGTTGAACAGTAAGAGTGGTGTTCAATAACTTCAAACCCTCGTGTCGTTGCCCAAAACGCACGTACTGGTAATTACCAGAGTTTGCGGCAGCCAAGAAAACCAACTCATCGGTCGGTATATTAAAAGAGGCCAATTTGTTGTTGATAAAGTATTCAGCTTGGGCTTGTGCATCCACTCCAAAAACAGGAATAGGTTTGCCAAATGCTCTATGAGGCTTGGCGTTCTCTTCGTTGAAAACTACATACCATGTACCGTTTTCTTCAACAAACTGTTGCCAGTTTTCTAGATTTCGTAATTGGCTTTGATAAGCTTCATCAGAAAGTTTTTTTGAGTTTTTGATAAACCTTACTTCATTCTTATCATAGCTGTTAAAAAGGTCATTGGAGGCAATGCCATTGGATAAATACATAGCCATTCCCAATAGCAGAAATAGGAAATTTCTCATTGTGAGTAAAGTAATTTAATAGATATAAATAAGCCGTTCTTAAGGGTAAAAATACATTTTTCTCAGGAGAAATGCAGTATACATGACCGAGAAAAGCTTATTCAGCTTGGATAACTTGAGGTGAATATAGGTTATAGTTGTCTATCTCTCTCTGATTGTCGGTATCTAACCAATAATCATAAAAGCGATAATCACTATAGCTATTCGGGTAGTAGGTGAATGAGAACTCAACGAAATTGATGCCCAACTTTTTATGTGCAAGCCTTAGTCCAATGCCCACTCCTTTGTGCACAGCACTTGTTACAAGGGTTTGTATATGGTCTCTTTTACCAACCATTGCCAGATTGGAGAAAACAAACATTTGAGAGCGGAAGCCGGCGACTTTAAAAGGGTTAGTAACGGTCGTTTCGAGGTTTAAGGCAATACCTTTCATACCAATAAGGCTTTCAGATTTTAACCCTCTAACGCCATCTTCTTCGTAAAACTTAAAAGCTTGATCTTTCGGTCTGTTGAAGCCAAGTTTACTGGATACATTAACAAACTGTCTAATCTGATAATTGCCAATTCTAATTTGGGGTGTGAAGTATTGTAAATCAAGCTTCACCACACCTTTATCATATCCTTCTCTATTAATGTAGTTACCATTTGAGAGCTGAGTGAATATGTAGCCGATTTTCTTAAAAAAATGTCCGTAATTAACCCTAAATCCAGTATACATGTGTTCGCGATATACCTGCTGGTAGTTGAAACCTCCTATCAACGCGAAATTCAATCCTTTCGGAAGGTATTCGCTTCTATTGAGGTAGTATATCCCCCTGTTTTCATAATAGTCGAGATTGGCGATACCAATGCTACCTAGCACATAGCCATTGTTCTTAAACTGGTCAAGGTTTTCTGTGTATGGAGTTGCACTATAGACTTTTCTATAAGCTCGTATGGATGTAATTAACCTCGTGTATTGTGCTTTTCTGCTAATAAAGTTCGGGTTCATTGCACGGGCTATCCATATATCTTGATAATTGAAGTTCAGGGTTTGGTTTCTTAGGTTTTGTTCTTCTACATCCACTCGGTTGAAATTCCAATAAGTTTCCAGTCGCCCAGCCCATGGGTCTGTAAGGGATTGGAATTCCTTTTCGGCTTCAAGCCCTATTTCCTTATATTTCTTATCAAACCAATACTTGGAAACAACATCAATGCGGCTATTGAATACATTCTCAATCTTGTACTTGCCCCGCAGTGTAAATGGATTTTCAAGATCGTAGTTAAACTGGCCCGCAATAGAAACCCTATGTCCCAGGTTCAAAAAGTTGCTAAAACTTATTTTGGCATAAGCAGCATTGGATTCAAGTCCACCACCGAGACCCAGTACAAATTTCTCCTGCACATATACGTGGAGGTCAACTTGCCCAGTACCTTCAATTGGTTCAACAAAAACCATTGCATCGTTGTAGGCACCTTTTTCTCTTAATACCCTGATGTAGTCCAGGACTTTTTCAGGTTCAAGCATGTCTCCCTCTTGAAATAGAAGAAGGTTTTGAACTATTTTTTGATTGCTGGAAGAATGAATTTTGTTGATGAAAAGTTTTTTCTCAGCTACTGTATCCAATTTGGCTAAATCCAAACTGGTGCCACCTGGTTTGAGGAGCCTGATGGTTATATTGCGAATGGTCATACACCTAAAAGTCTCGTAGTACTCAAGGTCAGCTTCTCTGGAACCTATTCCGTCAGTGCTTTTTGTCTCAGGCTTTTGTTCTGAATCGTTATTGGCAAGGGCAGGGTTGTATGCAAAGCCCATTGTAAAAAAAAGGAATAACAGTTGTATGGCAACTGTCTTACTGGGCATTTGTCTTAAGTGTAGAAAAGTTCATGTATGGTGAACGGGAATTGCTAGGCTGCGTTTCAAATATAAAAAGATAATCGACAAGCGACCAAGTAGCTACAAGACTTTTAATCTTTACTTAATCGTTAGGATTTAATCTGTGATTTTTAACTTTGACGCTCACCTTCAATTTCCATTTTTGAAAACTCCATTTGTAATAGGATTTGTGGCGGGGATTTTAGCCTGTGTGCCAAGGCTTTTGCACTATTTTACCGAAATACTTGGGTCAATTGCTTTTAGGCAAGTAGATATCATTGAATTGGGCATAGTGTTTCTGGCTGTGCCAATAGGCGTGTTTGTGAGTAAACTGAATAATGAAGGTGACATTTTTCTATTTCAGGATGCTTTTAAGTCGGGAATCAAGGTAGTGGGCATTGCAGCTGTGATAGTTGCTGTTTTTACCTACATCTACTTTAAGTTTATCGATTATGAAATAGTAGCTGAAGTAATCAGGCAGAATGTTGAATTTATGGAAAGCTCACAAGCTACAGAGAAGGAAATAAAAGAAGCAGAGGAAGGTATCAGGCAGTTTTTCTCCCCGTTTATTCAGGCTACATCTACCTTGATGTTTTCCATGATTGGTGGTGGCGTGTTCTCGTTGATAAGTGCTGTTGTTTTTGGGCGCTTCGCTCGTTAATTGTAGTATATTTGCATCGCAGAATCTAATGACAAAACAAAAGTTAAATATTATCTGTCTCCTGTTTGCCCTGGTTTATGTGGCATTCAGCATGAGGGCTGCTTTTGTTTTTGTAGACTACCAAGTGAATTACGAGTTTTATTCTCAAGTGCTGTGTGAGAATAAGAACAAACCAGAGCTACAGTGTAATGGTAAATGCCATATGATGAAAGAAATGGCTGAGACCAAAGATGATGAAGCTAAAGGCCAAACAAGCGAGTTTCACAGAATAAGATTAGTAGAGATAATTCACGAGGTTAAAATTGTATCTTTTATCAAGAGTGAGAAACATGCACAATTCTTTACCTATAGTGAAGCTGCAGAATCATTAGGTTTCACCCCACCAACGCCACCGCCTCAATTGGTATAGTATCACCAAGATGCGTCACTTTTGGTGACGTCCTGATACCAATGTTTTACAGCGCATATTGCGCAATATCAATAGAATGAAATGAGGACATGGATAGGCTTTATATGCCTGCTCATGAGTTTATCGTCGGCCGCATGTGATTTATGCGGGTGTTATATGGGTGTGCAGCCACAGGTTGAGAGCAATGCTATTGGTCTAAGATGGCGGTACAGGTTTTTTAGTGGTAACGTTCCACACTTTCATGGCGATGGTGAAGTTCACCACCATGAAAACCAGGGAACTTCAAATGACCATTATAATACCCTGGACTTATACGCCCGATACTACCCACATCAAAAAGTGCAGTTGTACGTAGTTTTGCCCTACGTGAGCAATAGGTTATACGAAGGTGAAAGCTTGAAAACCTTTGAAGGTTTGGGTGATGCCATGCTTATAGCCCAGTACCGCATACTTTTTAAGGATGATACGGAGAATAACCGAGCCAGGCAATTATTTGCTGGTGGTGGTATAAAGCTCCCAACAGGTAGTTATAATAAGGCTGAGAATAACGGCGAAATAGAGCCGCACTCACAAACAGGTACTGGTAGTCTAGACTACCTCATTACCGCGACATACTCAGGCAGGCGTAAAAAATTAGGTATTAGTGCAGATGTTTCATATAAGATAAATGGTACAAACAAAAATGGCTTTCATTTTGCTAATAGGCTTAATGCGTCAGCGCATGGATTCTATTGGATAAAGCGAGACAAGTTATCATTTATCCCCAATGCTGGATTTTATTTGGAAACCGCCAGAATGGATCAGATAAATAAACGAGACTACCTGAATACCGGTGGTGCGGTACTGTTTGGTTCAGTTGGCTTGGACGTGTTTATCAATAAGCTGAAAATCAGTGTAACGGGGCAAGTGCCAGCATATGAAAAGCTGACAGGATATCAGTTAAACAACAAATTTAGAATTGTAAGCGGAATAGCTTATCACTTTAATTAAACAAACTTTTTAAAACATTAATACAATGAAAACAACAAAATTAACAATCATAACATTATTGGCTTTAGCAATGACAGTATTAGCCTGCAAAAAAGAAGATGAAGGCGATACTACAAAACCAACAGTTACAATTACTTTGATTACCCCTATGCACAATGGTGCTTATCACAATAGTGATACTGTGCAGTATAAGATAGAAGCAACTGATGATACCGAGTTGCATGGGGTAGTTACAACTATAACACGTGATGCAGATGGTGATGAGGTATTCCATAATCACGATCACGATACAGATGGTAAAACATATAGCTATGATGGGACTATAATTCTTGATAATGGTGGCCAACACACTGACTTTACAATTAAGGCAGTTGCAACGGATGGTAGTGATAATGAAGCTGAAACTACGGAGACATTCCACTCACATCCTATGTAATCATCAATTGGGTTGATTTTTTTGAGAAGCGCCCTTGCCTTTATAAGGTGGGGGCGTTTTGCATTTGTATATATTCGGGTAAAGTTGATTTGGAACCAAAGCATATTTTTGAATTATTTGTATAAAAAATTGCTTGACGAAAAAATTGTCATATATTTGCCGATAATTATTTCAAAATAAAATTTCAATGAAACTGAAAGTAGGGGATAAAGCACCAAAAATAAAGGCGAAGAACGAAAATGGAGAAGAAATTACTTTAGAGCAGTTTAAAGGAAAAAAAGTAGTACTTTACTTCTACCCGAAGGATAATACACCGGGTTGCACTAATCAAGCATGTAATTTGAGGGATAACTACCAAGAGTTATTAAAACAAGGATATGTAGTGATAGGTGTGAGCGCCGATACTGAGAAAAAGCACCAAAATTTTATCAAGAAGTTTGATTTGCCTTTTCCTTTGATAGCTGATACGGATATGAAGGTTATCAATGACTATGGGGTTTGGGGATTAAAAAAATTCATGGGTAGGGAATTTATGGGCATTATACGCACTACATTTGTTATCTCAGAAGAGGGAATAATTGAAGAGATTATCGAAAAGGTTAAAACAAAAACTCATACTGAACAAATACTGAAATAAAACATTTTTAATAATTAAGTATCATGGCAAAGGAAAAACAACAGGAAGCGCAAAAGCTAAAGGCACTGCAAACTACACTTGAAAGGCTTGAAAAATCATATGGAAAAGGCTCAATTATGCGTCTGGGTGATACACCGGTAGTAACAACTGGTGCCATTTCAACCGGTTCCATTACTCTCGATTCTGCTATTGGTATTGGCGGTTTTCCAAGAGGTAGGATAATTGAAATATACGGTCCTGAGTCATCAGGTAAAACTACATTGGCTTTGCATGCTATTGCTGAAGCACAGAAGCAAGGTGGTATTGCAGCCATTATTGATGCCGAGCACGCTTTTGACAGGTACTATGCTGAGAAACTGGGTGTTGACATTGAAAACCTTTTAATCTCACAGCCTGACAATGGAGAGCAAGCTTTAGAAATTGCTGAAAACCTTATTCGTTCTGGTGCGATTGATATAATTGTAATAGATTCGGTTGCAGCACTCACCCCTAAGAGTGAGATTGAAGGTGAAATGGGTGACTCAAAAATGGGTCTCCAGGCGAGGTTGATGTCACAAGCTCTCAGAAAGTTGACTGCAACTATAAGCAAAACTGGCTGCTGTTGTATATTCATCAATCAATTGAGAGAAAAGATTGGAGTGATGTTTGGTAACCCAGAAACAACTACTGGTGGTAACGCTTTGAAGTTTTATGCTTCAGTAAGGTTAGATATCCGTAGGATAAGCCAGATTAAAGACTCTGATGATGTTTCAGGTAATAGGGTGAGGGTTAAGGTAGTGAAGAACAAGGTGGCTCCCCCATTCCGCAAGGCTGAATTTGACATCATGTACGGACAAGGTATATCGAAAACGGGTGAGATAATCGACCTTGGTGTAGAGCTAAACATCGTTAAGAAAAGCGGCTCCTGGTTTAGTTATGATGAGACCAAGCTGGGGCAGGGTAGGGATGCCGTAAAGCAACTCTTGGAAGATAACCCAGAGGTAATGGAAGAACTGGAAAGTAAGATAAGGGCGGCGCTTACTAATTCTGAGGTGGAGCATGAAGCAGTTAATGAATAAAGCATTTCTTTTATTGTTTTGTGCGGCTCTTGTTGGGTGGTATAGTTGTAAAGACCCGAAGAAGGGAGAGCAGACTGCTACCAATCTGGAGCAAGTTGAACCTGGACTGGCTAAGCTCAATGCGGAAATTGAGGCTGACCCTGACGTAGCTGATCCTTACTTTAGAAGGGCCAACTATCTTCTTGACCAGGGGAGATACAACGAGGCAATGGTGGATGTAAGTAAAGCCATTGAGATAGATTCATTAAACTCCGCTTATTATGTGACACTTGCTGATGCTTACTTGTACATGAAGGCATTACCCAAGTGTGAGAAGGCTTTGAATAAAAGCCTTCAATTGAATCCTAATAATGTAGATGCCTTACTAAAATTGAGTGAATTCAAACTCTACGACAAGGATTATCGTTCATCACTTGAATATGCCAATAAGGTATTAGAACAGGATTCAAGAAATGCGAGTGCATATTTTCTAAGGGCTGTGAATTTTTTGGATATGCAGGACACTGCCAAGGCGATAGTAAATTTACAACAGACTGTAGAAAACAACCAACGCCATTTTAAAGCATACCTAAACTTAGGTATCTTATATACGGCAAAGAAGAATAAATTAGCTATAGCTTATCTGGAGAATGCGGCCAATATTCAACCGGAGAATCCAATGGTTTATTATGATATGGGGCTTTATTACCAAGGAGTAGATTCGCTCAATAAAGCTATTAAGGCCTATAATCAAGCTATTCAAGTTGACCCAAACTATAAGTATGCTCACTACAATCTGGGATACATACATTATGAGTACTTGAGGGTGAATGAGCAGGCATTAAAGCATTTTGAAGATGCAGTGAAGTGTGATCCGCAATACTACCAGGCCATATATATGCGTGGCTTGTGTTACGAGGCTATGGGTGATGAAAAAAAAGCAAAAGCTGAGTACACCCATGCCTTAAGTATTAAACCAGATTATGACTTAGCGCTCAAAAGGACAAAGTATTTACTCAATTTGGAGTAATGCCTCGTTAATCTTTCGGTGTGTTTTTTGCTGCAAATAGATAATAATTAATATTTTTATCACCACTAACAAAAAACACATACCATGAAAAAGAGTATTCTATCGGCATTTCTTATTCTTGGGCTACTAGCTCCAGTATTAGCGGTGGGAGATGATGAAGCTAAGGAGCCAACCAAGGTGGTTATACCTGTTGATGATAATTTCTGCGAGAACCTGAAAAAAATCATCGATGCAGCCAGGAAATCTTTTGACTCATTGAGAGGTGAAGAAACGACAAGAGTGATATCGGGTAAGGAGAGGCCTTTTAATGTATCTACTGTAAGCCTTGAGGGCGCCGAATGTTATATTAATGCATCAGAAGACGCGGGTTATTACCCAGAGTGTGAGTGTTTCATTGGTAAGAACAATTTTGCTCCCGGGCCATTGTCAAAAAAGTATGAGGAAGTGAAAGCCGCTGTTCAAGAGTGCGTGGGAGATAACTTTACTTTTACAGAGAAAGATAAGACTAACGATATCTATCTTGAAGATACTGAGTTTAAGAAGTTTTTGGCTATTGAGAAGAAAGATGGAGCTGGAAAAAGATTGAAGTTTTATGTATTCTTAAATAACAACCGTGTTTTGGGTCATTGGACCGTTGAGTTCCATTTCGACGGAATAGTTGGAGAATAGTAGAATCTGAAATATAGAGTTTAGGAAGGGGTGCCTTTGTGGTGCCTCTTTTTGATTCAAACAAAGATGCTTTGAAAAGATGTTAATAAAAACTTTTGGCAATTAACATGCGTGTTTGCCCCGAATGTCTTAGATTAGCGGAAACCAAATCTTTTACTATTAAATTTTAAAATGAGAAAGAATTTCTTTTTAGCGATGGCGTGTGTGCTGTTCAATAGTGTAAGTTTTTCCCAGGTGGTGGATGGAAAAGAAGATAAATTCCTCAAGTTGTGGGAAAAAGAGAAATATGAAGATATAACCTATAAGGCAGATGCCAAGATATACAAAGATCGTAAGAATGCGGAGCTTTATCTGTGGGCTTCAATGGGTTGGTACGAGATTTCTCACTCTGAGGATCCGAAGATTATTGAGTATTATAAGGACCCATTTAAAGATGCGTTGAAAAATGCAGCCAAGTTTATCAAGTATGATGAGGAGGGTTTGAAGGACGCGAATATGGACTATCTAACCACTCTCAAGAAAGAAGGCATACAGCGTTGTATGGATCTTATGAAAGAAGAAGATTACAGGAAAGCGACTTATACCTATAAGTATTTGGTAGAAATATTTCCTATGGATGATGGGATATTGTATATGAGAGGAATATGTGATGCACACAACAATAACAATTTTGAGGCTGAGAGAAACATAAAGGCAGCCGTTAAAGGAATGGAGATGGATTATGTGCCAGATGATATTGTGAGGCCAGCTTTTTCCCAATCTGTAGTGATGTTCTCTGATTTATTAGTGCAAAACGAGTTTGCCGATTCTGCCAAGGTGGTATTGAATTTCGCAAGTGAATATTTGCCGGGCGATCAAGCTATTTCTGACCAATTATCAAAACTATCTGAGTAAATAATTGTTAATAAGTATTAAAACCATGTTTTAGGCAATAATATCATGGTATTTTTTCGTTTATTAGTAATCCAAAAACTAAGCAATGAAGAAGATGGAAAAGATGTTGGAGTATACCAAAACCATTCTGAGAAAGGTGAGTTTTGACCTTAGGCTATTTAAAAAGGAGTTGTTTAAATCTATAAAGTACCTTACTGAGAGCGAGTTGCGTGATTTGGAAAACTGGGTTTTTCAAAACTACGGACTGAAGTATCAATTAGCAGTTATTAAACGCTAGGTACAAATAATAATCACAGTGTATTTCATTTAATTTTTGTCTTGAGGAGATTGTTTTTTAAAAAATTTCCCTCAGGGTAATATTTGTTTTATATTCGCCAGCCCAAAGTTTTTGATATGAATAGAATAATCACAGTTTTAATACTAACAATAATAAGTCCCTATGTTTTTGGGCAAGTGAAAATGAAGAATGAAATTGATAGCGTGAGCTATGCACTTGGTGCAAGTGTGGCTGGTAATTTGATGAAAGAAGGTATGACTGAATACAATTCAGATGCTTTTAAAAAAGGATTTGAGGATGTGTTTAAGGGTGGCTCACAAATTCCTGAGGCGCAAGCCAATCAAATTATAAATGCTTACTTCACCAAGCTTAGGGCTGCTCAATCAGAAAAAATGAAAGCTGAAGGCGCTAAGTTTTTAGAAGAAAACGGAAAACGTGATGGTGTGACAACTACTGCCAGTGGCTTACAGTATGAAGTGATAAAAATGGGCGAGGGAGAGAAGCCAACGATATCTGATAAGGTAACTACTCATTATCACGGAACATTGCTTGATGGAACCGTATTCGATAGTTCAGTGGATCGTGGTGAGCCTATTCAGTTCCCAGTTTCGGGTGTAATTGCCGGGTGGACTGAAGCCCTTCAGTTGATGCCTGTAGGGTCAAAATGGAAATTGTATTTACCATATAACCTTGCTTATGGTGAGAGGGGCAGTGGCCCTAAAATTGGTCCATACTCAACCCTTGTTTTTGAAGTAGAGTTAATTTCAATCGACAAATAATAAACATAAATAGACAAATGAAGAAGTCGCTATTAATATTAGGAAGTGCATCTGTACTTTTTATGGCTGCATGCTCAACAGGTAAAAAGACAGAAGTAGAGCTTAAGTCTGATTTAGACTCAGTGAGTTATGCAATGGGTGTGAGTATAGGAGCCAATCTTAAACAGTCAAAAGTAGATAGCTTAAATACCGTTGCCTTTGAAGATGGTTTAAGGAGTGCCTTAGAAGATGGTGATTTGAAAATAACCAAAGAAGAAGCACAAGGAGTTATTAATACCTACTTTGAAGGACTTGGCAAGCAGCAATCTAAAGAGAGCTTGGATAAAGGAAAAGCTTTCTTAGAAAAAAATAAGATGAAAGAATGCGTGACAACAACTGCAAGTGGTCTTCAATATGAAGTGATTAAGGAAGGCGAAGGCCCTAAACCTACTGCAGAGGATGTGGTTGAAGCTCACTATCACGGAACATTGCTTGATGGTACCGTATTCGATAGCTCAGTTGAGCGTGGAAAACCGTTTTCTTTCGAGCTTGGTGGTGTAATACCAGGATGGCAAGAAGGTATTCAATTGATGTCAGTTGGCGCTAAGTACAAATTTTATATTCCATCAAACCTTGCTTATGGTGAGCGTGGTGCTGGTGGTATGATAGGACCTAATGAGACTTTAATATTTGAAGTAGAGCTTTTAGGTATAGAGTCAAAGTAAATAAGTGTTTACTAAAAGTGATTTATAAAAAGGCTACCAAATTGGTAGCCTTTTCTTTTTACAGGGTTTCTAAAATGCTCAGATAATTCTGGTATCTGCTGAGGGCTATCTCGCCAGCTTCAAGGGCTTTTAATACTGCGCAACCTGGTTCGTTTACATGGGTGCAGTTATAAAATTTACAGTCCTGCAAGCGTTGCATCATTTCGGGAAAATAATGTGATATTTCTTCAGGCTCCATATTTACCATACCAAACTCTTTGATGCCTGGCGTATCGATAATAAAGCCGCCAAACTCTAGTTCAAACATTTCAGCAAATGTGGTGGTGTGTTTGCCTTTTTCGTGGTAATCAGAAATGCTGCCTACTCTCAGGTCAAGTTTGCTATCAATAGCATTTACCAAGGTGGATTTGCCCACACCGGAGTGCCCAGAAACAAGATTAACCTTGTCTTTCATGAATTTTTTCAGTCGCGTGAGGTTGGTGCTCTCGGTAGCCGAAACGCTAAAGCAGGTGTAGCCTATGTTGTTGTATAGCGCCTCATATTCCTTTAGTTGTGTCAACTGCTTATCATTGTACAGGTCAAGTTTATTGAAAATGATTGCTGCTGGAACGTCATAGGCTTCACATGTGCATAGGAAACGGTCAATAAAGCCAAGAGAAGTTCTAGGCTGAACTAAAGTTGCTATAACGATAGCCTGGTCAAGGTTGGCTGCAATAACATGCGATTGCTTGCTCAGATTGGTGGCCTTACGGATGACATAGTTTTTTCTATCGTGTATTTCAGTGATTACGTAATCTTCATTTTCAGAGCTTTTTAGGAGCTCTACATGGTCGCCCACAGCAACTGGGTTGGTACTTTTAATGCCTTTTAGGCGAAATTGCCCACGAATGCGTGCATTAACCATTTCACCATTCCCCAGCCATACTTCATACCAGCTACCTGTCGATTTTGCAACAATTCCTTTCACAAATACAAAAATCTATAATTTCTTGTAAGCACAAAGCGTTATTTTTACAGCAGATAAATAATTAGATGTCAATAGAAGTAAATAATATAACCAAGATTTATGGAGGGCAAAAAGCATTGGACAACGTTTCGTTTTCCATCAAATCAGGTGAAGTAATAGGCTTTTTAGGGCCTAATGGGGCAGGTAAGTCTACCATGATGAAAATAGTGACTTGCTATTTGCCACCTACTGAAGGAAGTGCTAAGGTGAGTGGTTACGACGTTGAGGAAAACTCCATTAAGGTGAGGGAGAGGGTAGGTTACCTACCGGAACATAACCCACTTTACCTGGATATGTATGTGAAGGAATACCTAGAATTTGTGGCTGGTATGTGTAAGGTGCCCAATAAAAAAGCAAGAGTAGCTGAAATGATTGGGAAAACCGGGCTTGGGCCTGAACAACACAAATTAATAGGGGCGTTATCAAAGGGCTATAGGCAAAGGGTTGGGCTTGCACAGGCCATGATACACGACCCTGAAGTATTGATATTAGATGAGCCAACTTCGGGGCTTGACCCGAACCAGTTGGTGGACATTAGAGCACTGATAAAAGACTTGGGCAAAGAGAAAACCGTATTGTTCTCAACACACATCATGCAGGAGGTAGAAGCTATTAGTGATAGAGTAATTATTATTAATAAAGGAAAAATAGTGGCCGATAGCAATACGAGAGATTTACAAGCTAAGGCTAGTGGTCAACAGGTTTTTACTATTGAAGTGGAGAATGAGGTTGAGAAAAAGGTATTTGAGAAAATACCGGGTATTGATAATGTTGAAAAAGTGGGAGATAAAAAATGGAGATTAATATCATCATCTAAAGAAGATTTGAGATCAACGATATTTCAATATGCGGTGGAACAAAAACTGTCTATACTAACCCTAAGTAAAGAAGAGCAACGTCTTGAGGATATTTTTCGGGAGTTGACAAAAAATAATTAGAAAGGGGTACTTCCAATCATAAAATATTATTTTCTTTGTGCCTCGCATTCATATTTTAAATTGTTAAACAAAAAAAGAGTATAAAATGCCATATTATTTTACTTCAGAATCAGTATCCGAGGGACATCCGGATAAAGTGTCAGATCAGATATCAGATGCTATTCTTGATGAATTTTTGAGGCAAGACCCTAACTCAAAAGTAGCGTGTGAAACGTTTTGTACAACTGGTTTGGTTGTAGTAGGTGGTGAGGTGAAGTCAGAAGCCTATGTTGATGTACAGAAAGTGACTCGTGATGTGATTAATAGAATAGGTTATACCAAGTCAGAATATATGTTTGATGCGAACTCATGCGGTATACTAACTGCCTTGCATGAGCAATCACCAGATATCAATCAAGGTGTGGAGCGCAAGAAACCAGAAGAGCAAGGTGCTGGTGACCAGGGTATGATGTTTGGTTACGCTTCGGATGAAACAGACAACTATATGCCAGTTTCATTAGAGATTGCGCATGAAATTTTGCTTGAGCTTGCCAGGATTAGAAGAGAAGGTAAGAAAATGAAATACTTAAGGCCAGATGCTAAATCTCAGGTTACTATTGAGTATAATGACAGGGGAAGGCCTAATAGGGTGCATACCATAGTTGTTTCAACGCAGCACGATGATTTTGCTGAAGAAAAAGTGATGTTGGCAAAAATAAAGGAGGATGTGATTGAATACTTGATGCCAAGGGTTATCCGAAAGTTGCCTAAGAAAGTGAGAAAATTATTTGGCCGTAGCTATCGCAAGACTATCAACTTCCACGTGAATCCTACTGGGAAGTTCGTTATTGGTGGTCCACACGGTGATGTTGGTTTAACAGGAAGAAAGATTATCGTGGATACTTACGGTGGTAAAGGAGCTCACGGTGGTGGAGCTTTCTCAGGAAAAGACCCATCAAAAGTTGACCGTTCGGCAGCTTATGCTTCAAGGCATATTGCTAAAAACCTTGTGGCTGCTGGTGTTGCTAAAGAAGTTTTGGTTCAGGTTTCATACGCTATCGGCGTGGCTGAGCCAATTGGAATATTTGTGAACACTTACGGAACCTCAAAGGTGAGAAACAACCAGGGTAAGAAAATGAAGGATAGCGAAATAGCTGATATCGTGAAAGAGGTGTTTGATATGAGGCCTTATGCTATCATTGAAAGGCTTGGCTTAAGAAACCCTATTTACTCTGAAACAGCAGCCTATGGCCACATGGGTAGAGAAGCAGGACAAAAGACTGTTACCGTGAAAGTGAAGGGGAAAGATGTTGAGAAGACATTTGATACTTTTACCTGGGAGAAGCTTGATTATGTAGATAAACTGGTTGAGAAGTTTCAGATAGAGGATGATGATTACGATCCACTAGCGGCTTACAAAGAATCTTTGGTTACTGATTATGGTGCGTAAATAACGCAACTCAATGGAAAGGTTAAGTGTTGGTACTAAGGTAAGGCATCCGCAGTATGGTGAAGGTGTTGTAGAGCGGGTAGAGGAGTATACTTATGCAATCAAATTTGATTCAAGGGGTAGGGTAGATGTATCCCGAAAATTTGCTGGACTTGAAGTACTTGGTGATGAGGAGATAGAAGAAAGTGGCCCGTACGAAGTGAGTGAAATTGAACGTGCGCTGATTAAAGTGTTGCGTCAATGGAACGATGTTGGTGAACTTGCAGAACTAGGAGATAAATGGAGTGGAGGAACGATGATTCTTCAACCTGCTGACCCTGACTTGAAAGGCAAGGAAATCCCTATTGAGACTTTTTTCCATAAAATAGTGATGTTAAGGGATAGGTTGCGTGTGTTGGAGCAAAATGTGAACAGCAACAAGAAGTTGAGTGATGGGGAGAAGGTGAACCTTCAGCAATATATTACCAGAATTTATGGTAGTCTAACTACTTTTAACGTTCTATTTAAGGATAAGAGCGACTACTTTGTAGGTGAGAAGAGTTCTTGAGTAATGATTAAATAGACTAATAAAAAGGTAAGCCTCTACTAAAATTATCTTTTAGTTATGATTTGAGCCTGTAATGACCGACCAGAGGGGCTACTAAAAAAACTAACATTTCGAAGTAATATATACCCTGAACAGGGCGTTTTTATGCTCTATGCTCTTCCTGAAATTGATATATGGAAAATACTCGTCCGAAAATTCCGGAAAGGAAAAACTTTAATATACTAAGCACTGCTCCATAAAAACACTACTGTTTTACCAAATGGTGCGTCTCTATAATTCCATTTTCGGTTTCAAATCTCAAAGCATAAACGCCTATTGGCAAGTCAGACAAATTTAATTGATACTTGTTGGTCGAAATTTTCTGTTCCAGTATCAATTTCCCAGTCATATCATGTAAGGAAAATGTGTAAGAGGGTTTATCCGAAGAGATGCTCAGCACCGTTGAAGTCGGGTTTGGATACAAGCTGAACCAGTTAACCTTATAGTCATTCAAGTTTGTTATTTGGCTGATTTCCAGAACCTGAACACTTCCATAGAAGTTTGCTCCTCTTGGAGCCCCAACTGCAATAGTGTTTCCATCAGCTGATATTGAGACCCCATGTCCAACTTGCTCTTGAGCTGCAATACCGCTTATATCTGCACCAATTTGCGACCAGCCTGTTCCATTCCATTCAAACACTCTCGCTTCGCCTGACCATTGTGCTACCTCCGAATTATAAATAGCACCAGCAACCACACGATCTCCATTCCCGGAAAGCTGGATGTGCTGGTAGCCAAAGAACTCACCTGAAGCTTGTCCGGCTATTGTGTTTCCCATCTGTTCCCAAGAATTTCCATCCCATTCCATAACCCGAATCTGACCTACACCGTTGGTAGCGTTAGGTGCTCCAATAGCAACCTTACTCCCATCGGAAGAAAGAGAAACTGCGTATCCAGCTTGGTTGTTTCCAGAAATTCCCTCAATATCGGCTCCAACCAAATTCCAGTCAGTGCCATTATAATCATAAACCCTAACAAGTCCTGCATCAGCTCCAGCAACTCCATCATGTTTATAAGCTCCAATAGCAACTCTACTACCGTCAGATGACATGGCCACAGACCCACCGAAAAAGTCTTGTTCTGCAGTTCCATAAAGTGTACTTCCCATTTGTACCCAACTGCTTCCATCCCACTCAAACATTCTTGCGTGTCCTCCAAAAAAGAATGCACTCCCATGTCTTTCCGCCCCTACGGCAATTCGACTACCATCTGCAGAAATGGATACTGTCCCACCAAAATAGTCTCCTGCCCCTGCACCATCTATACTATCTCCCATCTGAATCCAGTCCGTTCCACCCCATTCATACACTCGAACCTGACCAGAAAAATAGCCTGGACTTTCATTCTTATAGGCTCCTACAACTACTCGGTTCCCATTTGCTGACAAGGCGATTGCTTCTCCGAATTCATCGAAATCACTTTCTCCAATCAAGTCGGTGCCCAACTGATTCCATGCGCTTCCATTCCATTCATACACCACCGCACGACCTATCTCTTGCCCGTTCTGCACGATATCACTACCTCGTGCTCCGATAGCTAGCCGGCTCGCATTAGCAGATAAACTAACTGCGGTTCCAAATAATTCATTCTCCTCTGTTCCATCAATGGATGAGCCGACCTGTACCCATTGGGCGTGAATCGAGGTACAGTAAACGGAAAGAGTGATAAATAGGTAAAATACTTTCATGATTAATGGTTTACAGATTATTGACATAAAGTTGCTACCATCTCTCCGATTGATGAAATTTATGTTCTGAAACAGCCGTATTATGTTCTGAGGGAGCAGTTTTTCGTTCTTCCAATACTGGCTTAAAAGAAAACCCCACCCAGAAATTCTGGGCAGGGCTGATGGTAATGCTATTGGTGCTGTTATCCCACTTGTATTATTGACCTTATCTTTATTGGTTCCATAGAAAGATTAATACTGAAACAGTAGGTTTGAGTGCCAATAAAACTTCATAAAACCCCAGAAAAGAAGCTAACGAAGCTATCTATAGAACTATTTTTATTCCATCACTACTTTAAATAATCCAGACCTTCCATCCTTTGTTCTAAGCCCAAGCATATACAAGCCGGTTTCCCCTACAATCTCAGCCTCAATAAGTTTTACCCTATCATAATATTGTGTGGAAATCAGTTGGCCTAAGGCGTTCCTTATGGTCAGGGTTAAGCCTTCTGTCATAGTGCCTAAGTCGATTGTGAATTGACCATTGTTTGGGTTGGGGTACAAGTTGACAATGATACTCTCTTGCAAGCCACCAATACTTGTTCCCATGAGTACTCCCAAGCTAATCATAGTGGTATCTGAGCCACAATCGTTGTCCACAATCTGAGTTACGGTATAACCGCCATCCTCGAAGTAAGTATGCGTGGGCTCAGGGTCAGTTGATGTATTTCCATCGTCAAAATCCCACCAGTAAGTATCCGCATTTTGGGACAGGTCAGAGAACTCTACCGTCAGCTCATTAGCCAAAAAGCTGAAGTCAGCCACGGGAAAAGGAATTTGAACAGGTACAGTAGCCGTTCCCGTGTAGATGCATCCCTGGCTATCCTCGATAACAACTAAATGGTCACCACCACTTAAGAAGCTAAAGGTTCCTGAACTAAAGTTGTTTCCACCATCAATGCTATAGAGGTATGGAGCAGTGCCACCATTTGCAGTAATGGTAATGCTACCGTCATTATCGGTGAGGCAATTCACATCAGCATTAACCACGGTCGTAAATGAAATCGAATCAGGCTCTGTTACATCCACATTTGTTTCATTAGAACAACCGTTGGTATCAATAACCTCTACCAGGTAGTTTGCTGCTATGAGTCCTGTGAAAGTATCGTCGGCTTGAGGCACCCCATTATTCAATGAGTATTGGAATGGTGCTGCTCCATTAGCTAAAACAACTATGGTTCCATCATTTCCTCCGTAGCAACTGGGTCCTGTTGAGGAGGCCGATAAGCTCAATTCACCAAACACCTCCAAACTTTGGCTATAAGTATCAAAACAGCCATTGCTGGTATCTGTTACTGTCAAAGAAACATTGTAAACTCCAGACATGTTATACAAATGACTTGGGCTCTCCTCGGTAGAAATATTACCATCGTCAAAGTCCCAACTGTATTCCATTCCGGGAGTAGAGTTATTATTGAACTGAACTTCACTACCAAAACAAACATCTTCTGCTATGAATGCCGCTTCAGGGCCTGGAATAACCGTAACAGTAAAGAAAGCCGTAGTGGTGTTTCCGTTTTCATCTGTTACAGAGTAACTGTTAGTCGTGACCCCTAGTTGGAAGAAACTACCACTCGCTTGACCAGTAGTTTGTGAAGTGGAAGAAATTCCACAGTTATCACTGTAATCAGGTCCTGTGAAAGTCACTGTTGCCCCATTTCCGTTTTCCGCGCAAACCGTTATGTTGTCGGGAACATCAATCACAGGAGCTTCGTTGTCGTTAACGGTTACGGTAAAACTGCAAGAGCTGCTGTTTCCCTCGTCATCCGTTGCCTCATATTCCAAAGTTGTGGTTCCCACGGGGAAGGTGCTACCACTGCCAAGACCAGTATTGTCTACCTGAAGAACAGTAGGGTTCCCGCAGTTATCACTTGCTGCCGGTGCGCTGAAACTTACCACCGCACTGCATTCGCCAGTATCACTACTCACTGAAATATTTGCGGGGCAGGTAATGGATGGAGCCTCATTGTCCTCCACGGTAATTGTTGCTGCGCAGGAAGAGCTATTACCGTTTACGTTTACAACAGTAAGTGTCACCGTATTTGCACCAATATTTGAACAATCAAAATCGTATTGATCCAGGTAAATGGTGTCAATGCCACAGGCATCGCTACTTCCAAAATCTATATCACTTGCTTCAATAAAAGCCTGACCAATACCATTCAACTCAACTGTAATATCTTGGCAAACTGCATTTGGAGATATCGTGTCAAGCACTGTAACTGTGGAAGTGCAACTAGAAATATTCCCGTTATTATCTTCTACCGCCAGCGTAACAGTGTTTTGTCCCACATTCCCGCAATCAAAGTTCTCCTGATCTACAGAAACAGATGCTATGCCACAGGCGTCACTGCTGCCATTGTCTATATCACCAGCAGAAATTGAGGCCGTGCCATTGGCATCTAAATAAATGGTCATATCCTGACAAACAGCTATGGGAGATACAGTATCCATCACTGCGACGGTAGCTGCGCAGGAGGCGTCATTACCATACTCATCCATCACTGTTAGTTGAACCTGGTTGTCTCCTACATCGCCACAATTGAAATTGTAGTTATCAAGGTAAATTGTATCAATAGGGCCGCAAACGTCCCAGCTTCCTGCATCCACATCAGCAGCTGAGATAGAAGCACTACCATTAGTATCAAGCTGAACGGTAATATCCTGGCACAAGGCCGTTGGGCTAACCTCATCTACGATTGTAACAATAGAGACACATGTATCTGAATTCCCACCAGGATCGGTAACCGTTAGCGTAATATTATTGTCACCCAAATTACTACAGTCAAAGCTGTTCTGAGATAGTGAAAAAGTAACGGAGCAATTATCGTATGATCCGTCATCCAGATTGCTCGAGCTGACAAAAGCATTACCATTTGAGTTCAAAGGAAGTGTTACATTCTTGCATAAAGCGACTGGTGCTATATTGTCTTCAATAGTAACTGTAGCGTTGCAAGAAGAGGAATTTCCGTTCACATCGGTAACGGTTAAGGTTACCTGATTGGGTCCTACATCGGAACAATCAAAGTTATTGGGAGATACGCTCATGGAATCAATTCCACATTCATCAGAACTACCGTTATCGATTTGAGTTGCTTGAATAGAGGCCAAACCATTGCCATTTAATTCAACCGTTATATCTTGACATATTGCTATCGGATTGGTATTATCCAAAACTGTAACGGTAGCGTTGCAAGAAGAGGAGTTACCGTTAACATCAGTTACCGTTACCGTTATCGCGTTGGCTCCAACTTCGGCACAATTAAAAGTAGTATCACTGGCAATCACGCTGGCAATACCGCAATTGTCTGTACTGCCAGATTCTAATTCAGCCGAAGTAATAGATGCACTTCCAGTGCTATCGAGGTAAACCGTCAAATCCTGGCACATGGCTTGTGGCACTTCGTTGTCTATAACCGTAATATTAAAAGAGCAAGTACCCAAATTACCTGATTGATCCTCTGCGACGTAGGTAACCGTTGTGGTCCCAACTGGAAAAAAGACACCGGGAAGATGACTGGCTGTCATACTTACTCCAGGACAATTATCGGACGCTGTGGGTGATGTCCAGCTTACGTTGGCTCCACATTCACCCGCATCATTGTTCACGACAATATTTGATGGACATCCAGTGATTTCGGGATTTTGGTCATCAGTTATCGTAACATTGAAAGTAGCTGTATCCCTGTTCCCAGAAACATCTTCCACATGATATATTACCTGTGTAACTCCCACTGGGAATAAACTTCCCGGAGAAAAGTTTGAGGTAATTGAAATAGGGTCCGGGCAGTTATCCGTTGCCGTTGGTGACGTCCAGTTTACTATGTTGAAGCAATTGTCGAATAAAGCTGAAACTGAAGTGTCTGCAGGACTGCTTGTAAAGATGGGGTCTTCCACATCCACGGTTGTGAGTACCACATCATTTCCATCTCCTCCAATATAACTAATACTTAAAGATGGTGCACAACCAGTGAAAACGCTATCTATTATGGCACCCTCTGGCAAACCTGTAAAAGTCCCTATAACCGCATCGTTCGAATCATTGTTTATGATGATATATTCTTCACCAGGCGAGGGCACATACCAAGGTACGTGTAAAGCCAATTCAGCCCCACTCAGATCTATTTTACCTTCTAGATTAAATTGGGTATAGCCCGAGTTTGGCGCAGTTCCACTTAGTTCTACCAAGAGCTTTGATCCTGTAGTGAATCCAATTGTATCTGCTGGAGATACGCTCACCTCTGTAAAATCAGTCTGCGGTCTGAAACCGTTTTCTAAAGCTTGAAACGTAACTCGGCCGCTATCAGATAGAATAGCAGATTGCCCATTGTACACCCAAATATCAGCTGCAGGGTTCACGTCCGTTGGACTTGCTGTGCCTGAAAGGAAGATATCCCCGATGTGGGTTGAAATAGCGCTGTTGTTTTGCAATAGGATACCCGGTTTTCCAGTCGCTTCCGTTCCGGCAACACCTGTTATATTAACATCTCCAGCACCCGTTGAAGAAATAAACGCATTGACACCAATAAAAGTACCATAATTAGTGGGGCCAATTCCATTTCCGGCAATTCCACTTATGTCAATATTCCCATCCACGGTAGATATTTCACTATTGGTGCTCATGATAAATCCAGCAGTATTAGCACTGCTTAAGCTACCCGTTGCTTGTATGTTTACGAAGCCATTATTCCCGGTTTGAACAAGTACCCCATTGTACAACTCGACACCAAAACCACCCGAGCCAGGGCTTCCTAAATAACCGCCTGCTGTACCATTTATATTTATGTTACCCCCGGATGAAGTGACATGACCACCATACAAGAAAACCCCATCACCGCCATTATCACCAACAGTTCCCCCATAGCCATTGATGCTCACATTACCGCCAGAAGTACTTACTTCAGAACCTGAAGTCACATTTATTCCATCATTGTATCCATTGTCCACACCTGCAGTACCTGTTACATTTATGTTTCCCGTTCCTCCCGCAGTAATCGCTCCACCGGTTCTTACGAGTACTCCTTGATTAGCTCCACCTATCACTCCCAGACTACCGCCTCCAAGACCTGTAACTGATACATCACCACCGGATGAGGTCACCAAACCGTTTTGTTCTATTCTTATACCACAATTGTTTCCTTCACTACCTGAATCGCCATTACCAATTCCTGCTGAACCATCAATGGTGACAGTGCCATCGCCTCCTGCATTTATCTCCCCTGAGTTACTGACATATATCCCGTGATTTCTGAATGAACTGTTTGCACCTCCTCCACCAACACCAGTCACCATTACATTTCCGTCTGAAGAAGTGATTAAA